>JAVBLO010000017.1:0-71840 GCA_031553415.1 Bacteroidales bacterium
ACAAGTACCTTGCTCTTTTTCTGACTTCCACGACCTCGTTTAAGTGGTTTATCTTTTTCATCTTCATCTACTTCTGTAGTAAAAAAGCCTTCATCTAACTCTATCACATCCGATAATGTATACAATTCATCTCGTTTACCCATTATCTGACGTAATTTGTGAAGCAGGCTCCAAATTGGCTCATAACGGTTATGGCCCAATTGGCGTTGAAGTTCTGAAGCTGAAAAACTTTTCTTGGTGCTGGTTAATAAATGAATGGCGATAAACCAATACCGAAAAGGCAACTTGGAACCATGCATAACTGTATTGGCTCTCAAGCTTTGGCGTTTGCCACATGCTTTGCATTGATAGTTATCTTTGTCTTTTTTCCAGTAGTGTACTTTGCCGCCACAATGAGGACAAACAACGCCTTGTTTATCTCTAAATTCCTTAAACTTGGCTTTACAACTCGCTTCGTCAGGATATTGTGATACGAAATTTAATAAATTCATGCCTTTGTGATTTAATTTTCAGTAAAGATAATTATTAAGGGCAAAATAACGGATAATCATTTTTTTTTATCTATATTTTGAATAAACTTTTTAACTTTAGGTTGTATTTGCAATTTACCATTTACATTATGTGCAACAAAAAACAAGCATAATCCCATATCACAATCTCTTTCTACACCAAAAAACTCATATTCATTTTTTTCATCCAATTTGTCTTGAATATTTTCATTTATAAGAATTATTTGCGTTTCTCCTGCTAAATTATTAGGATAGGTAACCCGATATTCTTTGCATTTAGAAATATTTATTCCAAGAAGTTCTTCAAACCTACAAAGAGTTACACTTTGAACAGAACCAGAAAATACCTCATTAGGATACTTTTCTATAAGATTTCGTAAGTTAGAAACTGAAATTTTTCTTTTTCCAATATTCAATGTAACTAGTCGTAACTATTCTGAATAGTTACGTTTTATATACGACAAAGAAAATTAGTAGTATTTAACATATCATATTAGAATAAATGGTCATTAAAAACTGTTACTTTTGTTTCCAAAATTACACAAAATGCAATATACAATCAAACACATATCTGAAATTATTTCAGCACAAGGAAATAATTATAATAATTTATTTGTCAGCTATTTACTAACAGACAGTCGTTCTCTTTCATACCCCGAAGAAACATTGTTTTTTGCCTTGCAAACATCATTAAATGATGGTCATAAATATATTCCGGATTTATATAAAGCAGGAGTAAGAAATTTTGTTGTCCAGCATACTATCCCGGAAGCGGAAAAACTAACCGATGCTAATTTCTTACTCGTAAACAATTCTTTATCAGCATTGCAACAATTAGCAGCCTGGCACCGGAAGCAATTTGACATTCCGGTTATCGGAATTACCGGCAGTAATGGAAAAACAATAGTTAAAGAATGGCTTTATCAGTTGTTGAACAAAGATTTTAATATCATACGTTCACCAAGAAGTTATAACTCTCAAACCGGGGTGCCGCTTTCTGTATGGCAATTAGATACGAAAACAGAACTGGGCATTTTCGAAGCCGGGATTTCAGAAGTTTCCGAGATGGAGCGGCTGGAAAATATTATCAAGCCAACTACCGGAATTCTTACCAACATCGGGGATGCACACCAGGAAAATTTTTCATCTTTAGAGGAAAAATGCTTAGAAAAATTAAAATTATTCCAAAACAGCCGGTTGTTGATTTATGATGCCGATGATGAGGTTATTAAAGGTACTGTTAATTCTACTGTATATTCCTTTGAAAAATTCGGATGGTCGAGGAAAAATGAAAAAGCACCTTTATTTATCAAACATATTGAAAAGGGAAAAGAGTATACATCTATCGATTATGTCTTTGAAGGAAAAACAGATAATATAACTATTCCGTTTGAAGATGATGCTTCGATTGAGAACGCAGTTCATTGTTTGGCTACTATTTTGTGTTTGAGACATGATTCGGATGAAACTTTCAGAAGTTTGGAACCCGTAGCTATGCGCTTAGACGTAAAAAAAGGTATCAACCATTGCATCCTTATCAACGATACCTATAATTCGGATATTAATTCATTAGACATTGCACTGGATTTTATGTACCGCCGTTCTGTCGATAACAAAATGAAATCCGTACTAATTTTATCTGACATACTCCAATCAGGTATTTCGAATGACATTTTTTATACAAAGGTTGCAGAATTAATCAAGAAAAAACAAATCCAACATATTATCGGTATCGGGAATGATTTATCCGAACAAACTGATAAATTCGATATCGAGAAAGAATTTTATCCGACTACCGAATCCTTCCTGCAATCCGGGAAGATTCACCAATTTCATAATTCTATTATTCTCATTAAAGGTTCAAGAAGTTTTGCTTTCGAAAAAATAACAGAGCATTTAGAAGAAAAAATTCATGAAACAATGCTGGAAGTAGACTTGGATGCCATCATCCATAATTTCAAGTATTTCCGCTCGAAATTAAAGTCAGGAACAAAAATAATCTGTATGGTCAAAGCTTTCGGGTATGGAGTTGGCTCTTATGAGTTAGCAAAAACCTTGCAAGACCAGGGATGCGATTATTTAGCCGTAGCTGTAGCCGACGAAGGATATGAATTGCGAAGGGAAGGCATTTCCATGCCGGTTATCGTTATGAATCCTGAAATGAACAGTTTCAACACATTGTTCGACAATCATCTGGAACCCGAAATTTACAGTTTCAGAATATTGAAAGCCATGCTGAAAGAAGCTGAAAAACGGGGAATAACCCAATACCCTGTTCATATCAAATTAGATACAGGTATGCACAGACTTGGATTTGAAAAAGAAGATGTGCCGGAACTAATACAAATATTAAGTAATCAATCCTACTTAAAAGTTCGTTCGGCATTTTCTCATCTGGCCGGCAGTGATTCTCCTTTGCACGATGAATACACCATAAGTCAATTAACCTCATTTGAATCACTATCCAATAAATTAGAAAGTGCTCTGTCTTACCCGATTATGAAACACGTTCTTAATTCGGCCGGTATAGAGAGATTCCCTCAATTTCAATCGGATATGGTTCGTTTGGGTATCGGATTATATGGTGTTTCTGTTGTTGATAAGCATATATTGAAGAATGTAGCTACTTTGAAAACAACTATCCTGCAAATCAAAAACAGGAAAAAAGATGAAACTGTAGGCTACAACCGCAACGGCGTTTTATTCCGGAACTCACGCATCGCGTGTTTACCAATAGGTTATGCCGATGGATTAGACCGCAAACTAAGCAACCGGAAAGGTTCTGTGCTTATCGATGGCAAACGCTGTCCGATTATTGGAAATATCTGTATGGACTTATGTATGGTGGATGTAACAGACACCAATGCCAAAGAAGGTGACAGTGCCATTATTTTTGGAAAAGAAATCACGATAGAAGAAATTGCCGGTCAATTGGAAACTATTCCATACGAGATTTTAACATCTATTTCAGCAAGAGTCAAGCGGGTATATTTCAAAGAATAATTTTTTCCTGAACATTTTTCATACATATTTGTTTTTATTATAAATCAAAAAATTAGCACTATACACAAACAATCAAATATGTATGATATGAAATCAATTAAAAGGAGAATTCTTGCAATATTTTTAACCATTGCCGGAATCAGTGGCTTATATGCCCAGGAAGTTCATCCTCAAGGAGGTTTGGATGCGGAAACTTTGAAAAAAGCGAATGACCCCATGGCTCATACAAAAGCATTCAATGTACACAATTATATCGTAACCGGATTATATAATATGCCGGATTCGTATGAAAACCAATTAATGCTCCGTTATGCACAACCTATCGGCAAATTTCTTTTAAGAGGAACCTTACCTGTAGTAACGGCTTCAGGTCCAACGACGGAAGCAAAATCAGGGCTTGGAGACTTCAACCTTTTTGTTATTTATTCTGTAGATAAAGGAGGAACTAAATTTGGTGTCGGTCCGTTAATTACCGCTCCTACCGGAACAGACGGATTCAGTAGCGAAAAATGGCAGGCCGGAGTCGCCGCTTTAGCATTTTTTGCTAAAAATCCGCAACTGCAAACCGGAACATTGGTTCAGTGGCAAACATCGTTTGCCGGTGATGAAGACGCTAAGGATGTAAGTTTATTTACTACGCAACTTTTCGGCATCTGGCAAATCGGTGGAGGCACTTACCTGAGAAGTACAGGCATCTGGTCTTTTGATCTTGAAAACGGGAACTACAGTATTCCTCTCGGATTAGGTGTCGGTAAAGTAGTTAAAGTTGGGGGTGTTGTTTTCAACATTTTCGCTGAACCTCAATTTGCAGTTGCTGCACACGGCGCCGGACAAACAAGGTTCCAGACTTTTGTCGGGTTCAACACACAATTTTAATTTTCTGTAGGGACGGCGTTTGGCCGCCCCTACACATTATTGTTTCGAAATTTAATATTATTTTTGTTTGCGCAAATTCAATTTTTGTTCATTTACTTATCTACCCGTCTACTTTTCAATATCAACCAGCGGTAACTGCACCAAGCTGTTAAAAAATAAATGCCTGTCTGCAGCCAAAGGATAAAGTATTCCTTACTGACTTCATTCAAGTTTGCATTCATTGTATTGATGCGGATATATCCCTGTATTCCATGTGTTGAAGGGAACAAATAGCTGACGGCTTTCCAAAACATAGGAATGTTGGTTTGAGGCCAGGATGCTCCGGCCAGGAACAGCAATGGCATGGTTGAAAACAAAAGCAAGAGGAAAGCGCTTTCCAGGTTACGCATGCAAACGGAAAGTGTCATTGCAAGGAAAATACTTGATAGTAAAAACGGAATTATAAACAAAACCAGAGTCCCCGGACTTCCTATATGCGGCAAATTAAACAAACGGACTACAAATCCCAATATATAGAAAGCAAATACGGCATAAATGCTAAAATAGCAAAGTGATTTCCCAAAAACAATCCGCAACGTGCCATGATACCGTTTGGTCATCGGACGGAAAGTGGACATGTAGTTTTCTTCCCAATCATTCCCGGCAAGCGCATTGATTCCCAACATTAAAGTTTGATATAAAATCAAAATCAAAACACCCGGCAACAAAAAACTTGAAAATCCACCGCCACTATTGAATAAAGCGACTCCATTGTAAGGCAAAGGATTGACAGTTGCAAGTGCCTGCTGGTTGGTTAGTCCGTGGTCTACTAAATTCTTGTATTGGATTTGAGCGCCAAAGGTTTTTGAAACCATACTGATTGCAGTCATCATCGTTTTATAATAGACGAAGCTGCTCATATCGAAATAAGCTGAAATATAAGTCTGGCAGCCTTGGTTGATCTGGGTGGCAAAATCATTGGAAATAATCAAAATAGCATGCACCTGATGCTTATAAAACAAATCTTTAGCCTCATCTAATGAGTGGCACTTGTTACTGATATTTATTTCCGGAGTGGCATCTAACCGATTCAAAAACAAACGGCTTAACGAACTGTTGCTCATATCGACAACTGCCACAGGCACATCCCGCAACAACTCATTTTTATAAATCATTCCATAAAGCAACGGATACAACAATGTTGCTGCAAAAAAGATTACCAATACGCTCGGAGATCGTAAAATGCGTATATATTCCTTTTTCCAAATATATAAGAAGTCTTTCATTTTATTTGCTTGGATAATTCAAATATATCATTGCTTTTTTCAGCCGGATAACAACTAAAAACGGCAATAATAAAAACAATATCAATGCTAAATAAGAAGTCCAGTAATACATAATCGGAGCCCCGTTTAATGCGCTATTCTGATATATTTTGAAAAAATGCTGCATAGGGAAAAATTGTGACAACGACTGCATTTCAACCGGCATTTGCTCCACCGGGAATGTAAAACCGGAATAACTGATTCCTAAAATACCAAAAACCGCCCCAAAACTCATGGCTGTTCTCAATACGGGCAAGGTACCTATAATAAATATGCCAATTGCTTGCGATGCCAGTACAAACAAAACCGATGCCGCCAGCATGGTGATTATATTATTGTGCAAGGGGAATCCCAAAATCCGGAACAAGATTACATTCTGGAAAATAACCAATGTTGTAAAAATAACCGTATATGGCAGTAATTTACCGGATAAAGCAACCATTACCGATTTATCAGACACATGCAACCATTCCCTCGATGTCCTCTCTTTCAATTCTATCCCTATGGAAAATATGGTTATCAATATAATCATCAATTGTAAAATTCCCGGCATCAAAACATTAGAAAGATAAACCGAATAGTTGATGTATGGATTACCTATCAAATGAGTATCTACGACAATCGGTTGTAGTTGGCCCATAATTTCTTCAACTGTTTTGCCTTTGGCCAATCCTGTAGATAATCCGACAGATGCCGAAGCCATGGAGCTCATTAAGCTCAGGTCTTTGAACAACAAGCCTCCCGGAACAAAATATGCATTATTATAATAAAAAGTCAATTCGGGCTGACAGTTTGCCAACACTTCAGCCTGTAAATCTTTGGGAATGATGACAAAAGCATAGATATTCCCTTTTTTCATCTCGTGTTCAGCCTCGTCAAAACTATTCAGATACATGGAGATATGTGTCATCTGCATGGCATCCATCTGGCGAATCAGGTTGCGGGAAAGAGAAGTATTATCATTATCAACCACAGCAACAGGCAATTCTGTTGGCAAGCCACCGGCAAACATGGTTGTAAAGAATATGTACGCTGATATAGGGATAATCAACGCAGCCACCACATATATCCGGCGGGAAACCATGCGGTTCAATTCTCTTTTTATTGTTTCTATCATAACTTTGCTCTCACTGACATTCCCGGCCTCAAGCCTTCGACCGGAGCTACTGGTTTAGCTTTTATTTCAAAGCTTTTTAAGTCAAATTCGCCCGAAACCTTAGTGGCTTTCCAGGTAGCATAACTTCCCAAAGCTTTGATACGGGTGATTTTCAAATCAATTTCTTTATTACCCAGAGCCGGTACAATTGCTTTGAAAGTTGCTCCTTGTTTAATATCAGATAACATATCTTCTCTCACATTGAAAACCACCCAGGTATCAGTTAAATCCACTACATTCATAATAGGTGCACCCGTACCAACCAACTCGCCCTGTTTAGGAAAAATATCGGAAATTTCACCGGTAATAGGTGATAATAAACAAGTTTCTTTCAGATAAGCCTCGACTTCATTCACCGCCCCCTGCGCCTGATTTAACAATGCCTGGGCAGCTTCTTTATCTTCTTTCTGCGCTCCGGAAAGCGCTAAATCATATTGCGATTTGGCAGCTTTGGCTAAAGCTGTAGATGCTTTATAATTGGCTTCAGCCTCATCCCTTTTCTGAGCGGGAACAACTCCTTTATCATACAGGTTCTGTACTCTTTCGAATGTTTTTCTGGCAATGTCTTCTCCGGCCACAGCCCGTTGCCATTGTTCGTATGCACCTTCAATTTGCTGTTGCCTGGCTCCTCCCATAGCTTTTTGTTTCTGGGCAGAAGCCGCTTTCTCTACGGCAGTCGCCTGTTGAAGTTTGGCTTCTATTTCAGGACTACTTAACAACACCAATGTATCACCTTTATTTACATGTTGACCTTCTTCCACTAAAAATTGTTCAACCCGTCCGGGTAATTTTCCCGACACGCGCACTTCAGTAGCTTCAACCTCACCCTGCCACATCAAAGGCTCCGGACGCAAGACGAATATTCCGATAATGGAAACAATTAAAATAACTGCAATCAATGTGATTAATGCAGTAATCAGTGATTTGTTTTTTTTGCTCGTAGACATATTTTTATTTTTTTAATTCTCCCTTTACTTTCTTTAAATACAATTGGTTTAATTTACATTCAATCTGCGCATCCGTTTGGTCGGAATATGCTGCAAACCAAGCTGCCTGAGCATCCAGAACATCAGTTACACCGACTAAACCTTCATCGTATGAAAGTTGGGCATATTTCAGGTTTTCTTCTGCCTGCTCCAAATTACTTTGGGTGGATAATAACTTTTTATTCGATTCATCGATTTTATATACAGCCTGCCGATACTGCAATTCTATCTTTTCTTTGGCATCATTCAGTTTGAGTTCATTGATGAAGCGTTCACTTTTAGCAATGCGGACTTTCTGTTTGGATTCTCCCCAATGCAAAACAGGAATTTTCATAACTACACCCACATTCCATGAACCGGAAAATTCTTTTTCAAACCCGTTGAAAAAATCGGGATTTGTGTACATATAATTGGCAATCAACCCCACTTCAGGCAAATAATTCGCAACGGCCAATTTCTTTTTAGATTCTGATAAGTCAATCAATTTTTCCAGACTCTTTATTTCCGAACGGTTTTCATACACTTCATCCACAGAAGACAACCCACTGGTATTCAATGGCATATTAATCTGATTTGAGATTTCATCAGTCAATACAACATCACCTGTCATAGGAAGCCCTATTTGGCGGCACAGTTGCATTTTAGCGAGATTTAATCCATTCTGAGCTTTGGTCAGGCTCATATTCACTTCATTCAATTTCACTTTGACCTTCAACATATCTGATTTGGTTGCCATTCCTTCATTAACCAATTCGGAAACATTCTGATTCAACTGCACCAATAGTTTTTGATAATCAGTTGCGGTTTTCACTTTGTTGCCAACCGAAACAACTGTCCAATAGGCATTTTCCGTATCATACAACACTTCAGCAACTTCCGCATTTTGTTGCTCTTTGGCTATATCGATACCTATTTGAGCCATTTTATTGGCCTGGTAAATCTTTCCTCCCATATAAACAGGCTGCACCAAAGTGAGCGCTCCAAGGAAAGTATTGCGCATATCCACAACCAATTCATCACGAGGAATAGTTGTATAATCTTTCCACTGAATTTTTTCCGGGTCAGTTTTAGGGTTAAACGGAACACCATTGGCATCTAATGGAACAGGTTGCCCATCTATCATTGTCCACTGATTACTGACTTGGTCCTGGCGAAAACCGAAAGTCCCATCCGCCATTTTAGTACCAATAGGCAAAAACTTGTCTTCCGATAGCAAGTACATTTCATCACTCATGTGAAGATACGACAGTGAAGCATCCACTTTGGGAAAGTAAGCCGCTTTCGCCTGTTTCTTTTTATATTCCGCCATTTTTACTTCTTCCTGTTTGATTTGCATGTCATTGTTTTGCTTCAATGCCAGGTTCAAACAATCTTCCAACGACAAATATGTTTGTGCTGAAATTACGGAAGAAAAAAGAAACAACATTCCATATATATACAATCCTTTTCTTTTCATTTTATTAATCATATCATAAACAACAATTGCATAAACAACTTTTTAGCTTAAAATTAATCCGACAGTTTAGAAAAAACTTTCTTCAACACATTGCGGCAAATTTCGACTTCTTTTTCGGAAAATTCGTCTAACGTTTTTGCTACCAAATCATTTACTATATCTGTAGATTTTTTTTCCAAATCAACACCTTTCTGTGTCAGGTGAATCAGCTTGGCACGCCGGTCAGTAGCATCAGGAACCCTGACAACCAAACCTCTTTTTTCAAGGTTATCAATCAATCTTGTCATACTGGGCTTATCACGGAAAGTGATATCAGAAAGCGTTTGCTGTGTCACTTTATCCTGATGCCACAAGCAAGCCAAAACGGTCCACTGCTCAACTGTTATACCAAGACTGGCTTCCTTAAATTTACCATACAAGTACCGGTTAATTATCATCGATAATTTTCCGTTCAATATACCAAATAATTCCTGTTGATTAAGCTTTTTTGTTTGTTTCATTTGTCGCATATTTAATAGTTGCATAAACAACGATACAAAAATACAACTATATTTAAGGTGAACAAATAGTTAATCACTTTAACAATAATAAATGTAATCTTAAAAAATTGGAAAATACCTATAAAAGCCGTCTTGACTTTTGTTGGAAGTTCAATTAGGGAACGATTTGAGCTATTTTTCGACAGGATTTACGGGATTTATAGGATTTTAGGAAATCTTCACCTCAGAGCGGTGTCATGTTTATAGCCGTGGGTAAGCGATAGCGCAGCCCACGGTAAAAATGCCATCCAAATCTCCAAAATAGCCGCGTAGCGGCGGCACAACCGAAACATGTATCGCCCCTACAGGGCTTGGATTGTCGGGCGGCTCATCAACCGTGGGTTAAAAACCCACGGCTACAAACATATAACCGCTCTGCGGTTAATCCTGTAAATCTTGTTAATCCTGTCAAAAAAAACATTCAAATAGAGTCCATTTGAAAATAAATAAAAAGTCAAGATGAGTTCATAAGGTAGTACATCATCAAACTACATGAAATAGAGTATAAATAATCTACAGTAGGGGGAGCATATAACAGAAGATACTACTTGCATTATTGTACAATCAGATTGTAGAATCATTACAATCAGATTGTAGTAAATATGCAAAGGGATTGTACAGAGTGTACAATCCCTTTGTAATATCTATAATATGGTAAGATTTTTATTAGGCAATACCAGGTTATTCAACCAACGCAAAATCCAGTTGTTTCCGTTCCAGATTAGCCCTTGCCACTTTAATTGTAATCGGGTCACCCAAATTGTATTTACGCCTGTTCCGTCTTCCAATCAGGCAATAATTCTTTTCATCGAATTCATAATAATCATCATCTAAATCACGGATTGGCACCATGCCTTCACACTTGTTTTCATTCAGTTCCACATATAATCCCCATTCCGTAACTCCGGAAATCACTCCATCGAATATCATACCTAACTTATCGGACATAAACTCAACCTGTTTATACTTAACAGATGCCCGCTCGGCCATGGCAGCAGTATTTTCCATTGCAGAACAATGCTTGCATTCTTCTTCTGTTTTGCCTTCCGGAACCGAACGCCCGGCAGAAAAGTAACGCTCCAGCAAACGGTGCACCATCATATCTGGATAACGGCGGATAGGAGATGTAAAATGCGTATAATAATCGAAAGCAAGTCCGTAGTGACCAATATTCTGTGTAGAATATTGTGCTTTAGCCATTGCACGCACAGCAACAGTCTCAATCAGGTTTTGTTCTTTCTTACCTTGCACCTGATCCAATAGCTTATTGATTCCTTTCGAAACTTCAGCTTCTGCTCCTGTTGTTTTTATTTTATACCCGAAACGGCGGATAAATTCTGCAAAATTCTGCATTTTCTCCGGATCCGGCAAATCATGCACACGGTATACAAAAGTCTTTGGTTTCTGACCTTTAGGAGTTTTCCCTATTGCTTCGGCAACAGTCCTGTTAGCTAACAACATGAATTCTTCAATCAGTTTATTGGCATCTTTCGACTCCTTGAAATATACACTCAAAGGTTTGCCGTTTTCGTCAATTTCGAATTTCACTTCGTAACGGTCGAAATTAATCGCTCCGGCCTTGAAGCGTTTTTCCCGCAATTTTTTGGCCAATCTATCCAATGTCAGGATTTCATCTTTATAATCACCCTCACCTGTCTCAATAATATTCTGAGCTTCTTCGTATGCAAACCTGCGATCCGAGTTAATTATTGTGCGGGCTATCCGGTAATTTTTGATTTCGGCACTATCATTTATTTCAAAAATAACCGAAAAACAAAGTTTGTCTTCATTGGGGCGCAAGGAACAAAGTTGGTTACATAAACGTTCCGGCAGCATTGGGATAGTCCGGTCGACCAAATAAACTGAAGTGGCCCGGTTATATGCTTCTTTATCAATAATGTCATCTATTCTCACATAATGCGTAACATCCGCAATATGCACACCTATTTCCCAAAGCCCATTTTCTTGTTTCCTGACAGACAAAGCATCATCAAAATCCTTGGCATCTTTCGGGTCAATCGTAAAAGTTGTGACTTTACGGAAATCTTCCCGGTTTTTTACCTCCTCTTTGGAAATTTCCAATGGTATCTTATCTGCAGCTTTTTCCACATTTTCGGGATATTTATAAGGTAAACCGAATTCAGCAAGAATAGCATGCATTTCCGTATTGTTATTTCCGGCTTCACCTAAAATATCAACCACCTCTCCTATCGGATTCTTCGCTCTGTCGGGCCATTCAAGGATTTTCACCACTGCTTTCTGTCCGCTTACCCCGCCTTTTAATTTATCTCTCGGAATAAAAATATCATTAGCCAATATTTTACTGTCCATTACTAAAAATGCAAAGTTCTTTTGTACTTCTAATGTTCCGACAAAAGTATGCTGTGTACGTTCCAGTATTTCAATGATTTCGGCTTCCGGATCGCGTCCTTTTCTTTTAGCAAGAATCTGTACTTTCACACGATCGCCGTTCATTGCATGCATGGAATTACGCTCTGCAACAAAGATAGGGTTACCACCACCTTCCGGTTTAAAAGAATTCTTTCCGTTTGACTTGCGTTCAAAAGTTCCTTCAGCAATCGTTCCAAGTCCATTCAAACGGTATTTTCCCCTATCTTCTTCTATCAGGAAATCGTCGGCCTGCAAAGAGGCTAAAATATCATTAACTAACAATTTATTTACCTGAGTAGTAGCGCCAATTTCTGCACTCACCTGTTTATAATTCATCAATTCGCGGGGATGCGTATTGAACCAGTTGATTATCCTGCTGATAATTTCTTTTTTTGTCAGGCGTTTGGATGAATTCATCCCCTTAACTTTTTTCTTCATGATAGTTATACGTTGTACGTTTTACGTTATACGTTTTAAATTTTATCGTTATATGTTCAAACGTAATACGTATAACGTAAAACGTAAAACATAATATATTGCGCAAATATAAGTATAAAAACCTCTTGTGTATTTCAAAAAAAGATTATTTTTGCCTTTGTTATCACTATCTATTTATTAATTAAAACTTCATTGCCATGCGTACTGTTATGAAAAACTTCATTGTTCTTATGCTCCTGCTTTGTGTAGCACAATTTTCCCCAGCCCAGGAAAAACAAAAATTCGGCGATATATCTCCAGAAATTTTACAAATGACGAGTTATGAAAAAGATACCACAGCGTCTGCGGTTGTCCTTTATGAATATTGTGATGTTTATTATCAACTCAATCCAATAACAGTAGATTTTGAAATTGTTACAGAATATACAGTACGCATTAAAATACTTACCCAGGAAGGTACCGGATATGCCAACCAAAACATACATTTTTATAAAGGAAGCACTCGTGCCGGCAGCGAAGATATTTCCGGGCTTACCGGTTTTACTTATAACCTCGAAGGCGGAAAAGTAGTCAAGGAAAAACTATCTAAAGATTATATTTTCACCGAAGATATTACAGAACACCGGAAAAGGTTGAAATTTTCCATGCCTGCCGTCAAAGTGGGTTCTGTAATTGAATATAAATACAAACAAACCTCTCCTTTTTATTATGATCCTGAAAATTATAAATTCCAACGGTCAATTCCGGTTCAATACAGCTACTTTGCCATTAAAATCCCTGAATATTTTTCATTCAACAGGGAAACCAGAGGATATGAACCCATCAAAGTAAATATCAAAAAAGTCAATCAAACATTTACCTTCAAAGCACAATTATTGAGTTGTACGGTTGAAGAAATTTCAGCAGAAGCAAGAGATTTACCTGCACTGAAAGATGAAAGTTTCGTTTGGAATTATTACGATTTTATGTCGGGTATTACTTTCGAACTCAGGAAAATAGAAATCCCCGGACAAGTTTATAAAAATTATTCCCAAACATGGAACGATATAGTCAAGCAGCTAGACGAAAGTGATGCTTTCGGCAAACAAATGAATAATAAAAATTTGTTTAAAGATGAATTGACTTCTGTCTTAGCAGGAAAGACGGAAGATATTGAAAAAATCAGGGTAATTTTAGACATGGTCCGTAATAAAGTCAAATGGAACGACAAAGCAACATTGGGCGCTGAAAACGTCAAAAAAGCATTAAAAGACGGCGTAGGCTCAAGCGGGGAAATCAATGCGTTGTTAATTTGCGCGCTCAGGGATGCCGGATTCAACGCCAATCCTGTAGCCATGAGTTTGCGTAGCAGAGGCCGTATACCTATGACTTATCCTAGTATCGATAACCTGAACTATTTCATTGTTTGCGTAACTTCCGGAGAAAGTAAATATTACTTAGATGCTACCCTTCGCTATACCGATATCAATGTTATTCCGATTGACTGCATGGTAGATAAGGCATTAAGCACGCAATCGGGAAGGTTCGAATGGGTTGATTTAACCAACATTGTCAAAAATGCATCTATTTGCAATATTATCGCATCATTCAACGAAGAAGGAACATTATCGGGAAATATATTCCAAATCTATGGCGGAGAATCTGCTTTTCTATTCAAAAAAAAATATGATGCAGCCAAAGACCAAAGCGACTATATTGAAAAAGAAGAAACCCATAGTGATATTAAAATCTCGAATTACAGTTTTGAAGAAAAAAGGGAAAAATCGTACTCTTTCCTGGAAAAATATGATTTCACAAAAAACGATATCCAATTAGCTGAAAATGAGATTATTTCTATCAATCCGTTACTGTTTGCCGCCATGAAAACAAATTCTTTCAAGCAGGAAACAAGAAAGCTTCCTGTCGAGTTTTCATATCCTTACGAAACAAGAGTCAACTTAAACTTGAATATCCCGGAAGGATATATAGTTGATGAAATGCCGGAATCCGTAAAATACACATACGAAGACAACCTGGCATCCTTCAGCTATTTAGTCAGGCAAACCGATAATACACTCCAGCTTACTTATCGTTTTAACCTGAACACATGTATAGTTCCCGCCGCAAATTATGAACATTTGCGGGATTTCTGGTCTAAAATGTTTGCTAAAAACAATGAGTTTATTACTTTAAAAAAGAAGTGAACTAACTTCTAATTTCTTAAACAATGAAATATAATTTTGTTTTCTTTTTTAGTCTTTTCTTACTGCTGAATATACACGGCATAAAAGCCGACGGATATCCGGCTGCAGCCATTCCTGAAAACCTGAAGAAAGATGCATACGCAGTTGTCAGGGAATCTTCGGAATCGTTCAAGCAGCAGGACTTACAATCAGGAACTTACAAAGCAAGTTATACTATAACTATTTTAGGTGAGAAAGGTAACCTGTATGCCAATTTTTTCACTTATGAAGATTCTTTCCATGAGTTGAAAAGTTTTTCGGGAGAGATTATCAATGCAGCAGGAAAAACAATAAAGAAGATAGGCAAAAAGGAATTGACTACTACTGCATTATCTTCCGAACTGGCAACCGATGTCAAGCATACTTTTTATGAATACCATACTCCGGCATATCCTTTTACCATCAGATATGAATATGAAATAAAATACAAAAATGGTATCTGTATATATCCGGCTTTTTACCCTATTCCGGGATTTAATGTTGCATTGGAAAAGGCTTATTATACTTTATCGTTACCCAAAGATTTAAATTTAAGACATAAGAACCAGGCTGTTAAAATAAATCCGGAAAAGTCGGTTATCAACAACGACAGTGTTTTCAAATGGACATTGACTGATTTCGAAGCACTCCCTTATGAACGTTTTGCTCCCATAAATGAAATATTACCGGTTGTATTACTTTCCCCGGCCAAATTTTGCATGTATGATAAGTGCGGAGATATGTCATCCTGGGAAAGTTTCGGAAAATGGCAACAAGAATTATTAGTCGGCAGGGATAAGTTACCTCAGAAAACAATTGACAAAATCAAAGAATTGACGGCAGATGTTCCGGATGAAAAGGAAAAAGTTAAGCGTATATATGAATACATGCAAAGCTCTACTCATTATGTGAGCATACAATTAGGCATTGGCGGCTGGCAACCGATGTTGGCTTCCGATGTGGCAAAAACCGGATTCGGAGATTGTAAGGCTTTGACAAACTATATGAAGTCGATGCTGGAGGTTGTTGATATTCCTTCCTACTATGTAGTCATCAGCATGAATAAAAAACGCTTTTTCAAGGATTATCCAAGCTTTGGACAAGCAAATCATGTTATCCTTATGGTACCAATGGAAAAAGACAGTGTTTGGTTAGAATGTACAAGCCAACTGCTTCCTTTTGGTTATATACACAGTGACATTGCGGGACATGATGCTATGGCTGTAGGAAAAGACAAATCATACTTTTGTACGCTTCCCTCCTACCCTCAATCTGCCAGTCAGGAATTAAATGCCATTGATGTAGGTTTGGAAGGAAACGGAACCGCTAACTTAAAAATACATACAAGTTACAAACTTGAGGAATACGAAAATATTTTATTCAAAATGAGAGGATTAAGCAACAAAGAAGAAAATAATTTCCTGGCAGGATTATTGAAAGTACACAAGCCTCAAATCACTGACTTCAAGAAAGAAGAAACCCGGAACAGTCATCCGGAAATGGCTCTTTATTATGCTGTTGGTTGTGAAGATTATGCTTCCCAAACAGGTTCCCGCATGTTTATTCCACTCAATCCGGCACGAATGGGGATGAAAGGATTTCTGACAGGTTCAACTCGCCGGTTTGATATAGTTCTCGAATCAGGAACATTCCAATCAGATACGATTTCGATGCAAATTCCCGAAGGTTATACTTTGGAACAGAAACCGAAAACAGGTGATATCATTTCTGAATACGGTTCATTTAAAAATACACTTGTTCAGGAAAATAATACTTTAAAATACATACAGACTTTAGAAATCAAACCCGGGCGTTATCCGGCAAGCCAATTTGAAGAAATGAAAAAATTCTTCAATCAAATCGATACTTACCAGGAAGGGAAAATCGGGTTTAAGAAAATATAGGGAACTAATTGTACATTTAAAAATGGTGCAATTGCAGCGTTATAGGCGTAAGCGCTCGGCGTAGTTTTTAACTACGTCGTACTTGAAAGCAAGCCTCTTGGCTTGCTAAATGCAAAGCAGAGCTTTGCTTCTATAAACGACGTAGTTAAAAACTACGCCGAGCGCTTACGCCAGATTTCGTTTTGCAAAAAACATTCAACACAAATATGGAAAATATAGAAAATGAAATCCGGAAACTCGAAGAAAAATTGCTTGCTGTTTCCCAAAAACAATATACTCTTTCAAATGAGATTCAGGAAATCAAACGTGAATTGAGCTTGTTGAAACTTTCTCAAAAAAAAGAAACCGAAACCGCAGAACAGGATCAACGCACCCCACAGCCTATAACAGAAAAAGTTAAAACACCAGAAGAGATTGTAATAGAACAGGCTATCACTCCTATATCTCAACCGAAGCCGAAAGACAAGCAACCAATAAAGAAAACAGAAAAATCAAATATTGAAAAATTTATTGGTGAAAACCTTATCAGTAAAATAGGGATTATTATTACTGTTATCGGGGTCGCAATTGGTGTCAAATATTCGATTGACAACCAGCTTATCAGTCCTTTGGTAAGAATCGTACTGGGTTATTTACTGGGATTCGGGTTGCTGGGTTTTGGCATCAAACTGAAAGAAAAATATACTAACTACAGCGCCGTATTAGTGAGTGGAGCCATGGCCATCATGTATTTCATTACCTATTCCGGTTATTCTTTTTACAGTCTTATTCCACAGATATTGGCATTTATCCTGATGTTAATATTTACAGTATTCACAGTTATTGCAGCTATTCATTACAACAGGCAGGTTATTGCTCATATTGGGCTGGTAGGCGCTTATGCCATACCCTTTTTACTGAGTAATAACTCCGGACAAACTGTTGTGTTGTTCAGTTATATGGCTATCATCAATATCGGAATAACATATTTAGCATGCAAAAAATACTGGAAACCTCTTTACGTTTCTTCTTTCATACTCACATGGCTGATATATTTCGCCTGGTACTTATTTTCATACAAAACACACAATGATTTCAGGCTGGCATTCACATTCTTGTGTGTATTTTTCTTTATTTTCTATATTATATTCCTGATTTACAAGCTTATTCAAAAAGAAAAATACAAACCATTCGACATTATACCGCTGTTATTCAATTCATTTATATTTTACGGGATAGGTTATTCCATCTTAGACAACCATCCTACCGGTAATCAATTGCTTGGATTGTTTACTCTTGCCAATGCTATTATACATTTTATTTCAGGTGTTATCATCCACAAACAAAAATTAGCTGATAAAAATCTCCTTTACCTGATTATCCTGTTGGTTTTCGCATTCATAACCATTGCGATACCAGTACAATTAGATGGTAATTGGATTACCTTGTTATGGTCGGCGGAAGCATGCCTGCTTTTTGCTTTCGGAAGAATTAAGAATATTCCTATTTACGAAAAAATATCATACCCTTTGATATTACTGGCATTTGTAAGCCTTGCAATGGATTGGAGAACAATGCTCGATTATCCCGTTCTTTCTCCTTTTTTCAACATCCAGTTCTTGACTTCCATACTATTCACAGGTGTTTTGGCTTGTATCAATTATGTCCATTTCAGATTTAAAAATCCAATAAAAGACTTACAGCAAATTCTTAATTACTGTCTTCCGGTCATTTTATTAGTAGCATTGTATTTATCTGTTTTCTTTGAAATAGACAATTACTTTAGTATTTCATTCCAAAAATCAATGATTGAAATAAACACAGAAGGCTTTGCGGAACAATATTTCAATTACCACATCAAAGAGTTTGAAAGCATCTGGAAAATCAACTATACCCTTTTGTTTGTTTCTATATTAATGCTTGTCAATATTTTTAAAATAAAAAACAAAACCTTAGGTATTGCATCTATTTTGCTTTCTATTCTAATTCTTTTGGTATTTTTATTCCAAGGGCTTTATTCTTTGAGCGAATTAAGAGCTTTTTATCTGGATTCTTCCGATTCATTGTGGAAAGCAAACTCATGGTATATCGCAATCCGCTATGTATCGCTGATATTTGCAGGATTTACTATTTTCTCTTTGTACAAGCAAAGCAAACAATCTTATATGCCTGATTTCAGAATCACTTTCGATTTTGTATTTTATGGCTCCCTGTTATGGATTATCAGCAGCGAATTAATCCATTGGCTGGATATGGCGGGCTTCCAACAAACATACAAACTTGGCTTAAGTATTTTATGGGGTGTATATGCACTGATGCTTATAGCCATAGGAATATGGAAAAAGAAAAAGCATCTTCGCATCAGTGGCATCGTTGTTTTTGGCGTAACGCTTATCAAACTGTTTTTCTATGATTTGAGCGATTTGGATACCATTGCCAAAACAATTGTTTTAGTTATTTTGGGAATATTGTTGCTGATTGTTTCATTCCTTTATAATAAATACAAACATCTGATTTACAATGATGAAGAAAACAAGAAATAAACTATTATTGTATTTTTTGCTGGTAAATACCCTTTGTTTTGCACAAAGCGGATACAAGTATTCCCGGCCAATTGAAGATATAAAAGAGCAATGGCAAAAAATTGTTTTGCCTGATGATATTTTCGGAGAACTCAATACCGGCTTATCTGATATGAGAATATATGGTGTAACTAAAAATAATGACACAATAGAAGTTCCTTACATATTACAAAAAGCTATCGACAATATTGATATAAAGCCTACTATCTTCAACTTACTTAATCAAACTAAAACGGATGACGGTTATTATTTTACCTTAGAAAATACACACACTTCCCCTACTCTTGTCAATAAAATGATTTTGGATTTTCGTCAGAAAAATTTCGACTGGCAGGTAAAATTAGAAGGCAGAGATGGAACGGAAAGTAAGTGGTTTTCTATTGTAGATAATTACCGGATTTTATCCATCGACAATGAAAGCACGGATTTTCAATTTACTACAATTGACTTTCCAACTGCTAATTATCGTTTTTACAGGCTTCACATCAAAACAAATGAAAAACCTGAATTAATTTCCGCAAGCATAGGTTTGGTAAAAAAAACACCCGGCCAATATCAATATTACAAAGCAACTGCGGTAAAAATAGACATCGATAAAAAAAGTAAACAATCAATAATACGGATTGACTTACCGGAAAAAGTTCCGGTTTGCAACCTTCAAATACATGTAAAAGATACTGTTGATTATTTCCGGCGAGTAACTGTCAAGTATATTACAGATAGCGTTAAAACCGAAAAAAGCTGGCTCAAGAATTACGAAACTTTAACGAATACGACATTAAGTTCAATGGAAAAAAGCAGAATCAAATTTGACAATACAGTTCTGAAAAACATATATATCGCCATTGAGAATCAAGACAATATGCCACTAAACATCGATTCGGTATCAATAAGCGGAAATATATATTATCTAATTGCCAGATTTGGCAACCCGGATGCTTCATATTCTCTTTATTATGGAAATGATAACGCAAAGATGCCGGTTTATGATATAGAACACTTCAGGGAAAAAATTCCAGAGACCCTAACAGAAGTATCATTAGGAAAAAAAATTGTTTTGAAAGAGCAACCCGCACCAATCACAAAAGCTTTGTTTGAAAACGAATGGATATTGTGGAGCATCATTATCCTGATTATCATAACATTGGGTTGGTTTTCCCTAAAAATGCTGAAACAAAAATGAAACAGATTGCAGACATACGACTTATCAATCAACAGCTTGCCGGAACAAACTTCAAAACTCCAACGGAAATTGTTTCATGGATGGGCGCCATGCAGGCGCAAGATTACAACATGGCCAAATGGGCGATTGGCATACGGCTTCCCGGACTTACAGACAAATTAATAGAAGATGCTTTCAATAAAGGTGAATTTCTCAGGACTCATGTAATGAGGCCAACCTGGCATTTTGTCTCTCCGGAAAATATCCGTTGGATGCTGAATCTCTCTAAAGAGAAAATTAAATCTGCCTGCAAATCAAGAGACCTGCATTTGGAAATCACTGAGGAACTCTATACCAAATGCAACAATATTATTGAAAAAGTATTGACCGGAAACAAACAATTAACCCGCGATAAATTATCTGTTGTTTTAGAAAATTCCGGAATAGAAATTAACTCTTCACGCATGGTTCATTTCATGATGCGGGCAGAAATAGAAGGAATAGTTTGCAGTGGAGCTATCCACAATAAAAAACACACCTATGCTCTTATTGAAGAAATAGTTCCCCGTACTGCCACCTTAAATAAAGATGAAGCATTGGCCAAACTTGCCAAAATTTACTTTTCAAGCCATGGACCGGCAACCGTGCAAGATTTTGTTTGGTGGTCAGGATTGTCTGTAACAGAAGCCAGACATGCTCTGGAGATGGTGAAAAAAGATTTTATATCCGAAACTATTGATTCACAAATTTATTGGTTCCCGGATTCACGTCCAAATAAACCGGAAGAAGAATCCATGCATTTGTTACCCGCTTTTGATGAATATATCGTTTCTTACAGGGACAGGAAAGCGGTTCTTCCGGCAGAAAATCACAGTAAAGCAATTTCAAGTAACGGCATCTTCCGGCCTGTAATCGTCAGAAATGGAAAAGTCGTTGGCCTCTGGAAAAAATCAGGACCAAAAAATAAAATTACAACAGACTTTTTCGAACAAACCGATAACAGCATGTTAGCTTTAACTGAAATAAGTATAGATTTTTTAACTTCATTTTATTCCGGGATAAAATAAAAAGTAGTATATTGTACTGCTATTTACAGCCACAAACAACACCAAAGCCAATTACCTTATTTTTCAAGTGAAAGTAAATAAACATTCAAAATCATTAAATAACCATTAACACAAAACTTTATTATATAATCACCGTTTTATTAATACTGTAAAACGAAAAAATACGATAACCATGATCAAAAAAATTGCAGTACCAACTCAAAAAGGGAAACTCAGTAAAGGAATTTCTGAAAGTACCATGATGAATGTATTTGAAATCGTAGATGGAAAAGTTGTACGGGTAGAACAAGAACAACTATCCGACATTAGTTTTAATTACACATCCTGGTGGATGTTCTGCAAAAAAATAACTGAATTATACATCGACGAAATTGCCGAGGAATTAAAAGAAATGCTAACTCAATTAGGTATTATTGTAAAAAGGAAAGATGAGTTATCTGACAATGATTTTTTCAATCATTTTGTTTTTGCCTGAATAATTTCCGGATAATATCTACGTAGTTTTAATAGAATTCGTACTTTTGCTCATTACTCAAAGTACGAATTTTATTTTGTTGATTCAAAAACTTTCAAATCAAATCCTTTCAATGCAGCCTCTACCAATTCAGGAAGTTTGTCGGGAGTACAACCGAAACATGGGATACCTAATTTGCTGATTCTATTGGCTAATGGTTCATTATAAGAAGGCTTTCCTCTATCTGAGAGAGCTAATAAAGTAATCACTTTGACTCCTTCCGCATGCATTTCTTCCAAGCGACGCAAAAGTCCGGCTTCCACGCCACCTTCATATAAGTCGGATATCAAAATAAACATCGTTTTACGAGGATCTGTAATCAGATCCCTGCAATAGCTGACTGATTTATTGATGTCAGTCCCTCCGCCCAATTGGACTCCGAAAAGCATATCAACCGGATCGTTCCTGCACAATTCCGTAAGGTCAACAACTTGCGTATCAAAAGCGACAACATGTGTATCCAAAGCAGGCATACTTGCAAAGATAGAGCCCATTACAGAAGAATAAACAATCGAATCGCACATGGAACCACTTTGGTCAATATCCAAAATAACAGTCCACGCTTTTTGCCGCTTATTCCGTTCAAAAAAATAGAATTTTTCGGGAATAAGTTGTTTGGTTTCCGTATTGTAATTTTTCAAGTTCCGGTTGATAGTTCTTTTCCAATCGGTTGCAGAAAAATTACTCAAAGGAGAATGAGCTCTTTTATTCAAAGCTCCGGTAACGGCACGTCGAAGTCCTTGCTCCATCCGTTTCATGATGTCATCGACAACTTCTTTGATAAGCATTCGTGCTGTTTCCTTCGATTTTTCAGGAATTTGACCTTTTAACGCCATCAACGTTCCTACCATACTGATATCAGGTTTCACATGTTTCAGTGTTTCCGGTTCCAGCAAAAGTTTGGTCAATCCTTTGCGTTCAATGGCATCTGATTGAATTACACTCACAATATCCTGAGGAAAAAAGCTGCGGATATCTGTTAACCATTTGGCTAAGTTGGGTGCAGACGGACCAAGTCCCCCACCCTGTTTTTTACCTCCGCCTCCACCATTTCCGCTTGTTCCGTCATAAATGGCAGCCAGGGCAGCATCCATTACAGAACTACGTTCATCTAAAGAAACATTAGATAAGGTATTGCCGGAATCGCCGCCCAAGACAAGGCGCCAACGCTTAACCCCTAAATCCCCTGAAGGGGACTTTGGCGAAACTGTATTATTAGATTGAGTTGAGTTCACTATCTATAATTTTTACTACATTTTCAATATTAAAAATAACTTGTTCATTTGTAAAGTGAAGAATTTTTAGACCTAATTCTTCCAGTTCATAATCTCGATTTCTATCATATTCATATTGCTCCGGAATATTGTGATATCCTCCGTCAACTTCTATAATTATTTTTTTACTATGACAATAAAAATCAGCAATGAAATACTTAATTGGATGTTGCCTTTTAAAACGAAATCCTTTTCGCTGATTATTTGATAAAAACCGCCAAAGAACAGATTCTGCTTCTGTTAGATTGTTTCTATTATTTTTAGCAAATTCAAATAAAACCGGAGCAGCTCCGTAAAACATATTTTGCAATCCTACCCCTAAATCCCCTGAAGGGGACTTTGGCAAAGCTATATTATCAATATTATTTAATATCATTATTTATAGTTAATTTTGGTCTATCACTCTCCAAGTCCCCTTCAGGGGATTTAGAGGTTAAATATCGAAATCAAAATCGTTCAATTCATTCAATTTCTCAGCCTCTGTTTCCGAAAGTTCTTCCTGCAAAATTTCTGCTGTTACTTCAGCTCCTGTTCCCCAAATATCACCAAGCAATTCGGCAATACTGTTTTTCTGGTTTGATTCAAAAGAACCGAATGCACGGCGCAGGAAAACTACCGAACGGAAAAAATCTTCTTCTTCCAGACTTTGTATATAGTTATCCAATTCTTTCCAAAGGGAAATTCGGGATAATAAAGCATAACGATTTCTGCCCGAGAGTCCTTCAAACCAACCGGCTCCGATATCAGCAGGAATTCCGGGGGAAAGACGGCGGGATACTTCTTTGGCGCAATCATCTTCTTCAACCAAATTGTGCTCTAATAAAATGGAGAATGCAAGTCCCGAAAGTTTAGCATTTTTATCATCACGCCAGGCCAGTTTTTTCAATTCATTCATCCAAAGGGTACTGTCGACAACCTCATACTGTTCCTGCGAAATCAAATCCATCATATTGATTGCAGAAATCAATTCAGTTGCAGCTTTATCATCACAAGATGAAGCATCAAGCAAAAGCAATGAAGACCGGAGAAACAGTTGTTGCAACAAAGGAACAAGCGGCTGTAAATCAAAACGCCGGATATCTCCGTATTGAATCAGAACAGATAATTCCCTTGCCGCACCTGCAGCTTCTTTAAAACTTCCGGAATCAACAGCTAATTTTTGCAATACACTCAATGCATTGGTAAAATTCTCTGCAAGGTTACATTCACACGCTGTTTTAATCAGTTTGGCAGCACTCCAGATATCTTTACATTCTTCTAAAGCCTCTTTCAAAACAAAAGCAGCGGCAATTTCAATTGATTCACCTTTCAGGTTCGATTCGACTACCTCGATTTCCACTTCGGGAGTCCATTGCAGAATCCATTTTTCCGCCCAGGTTGCTCCGGTTTGATTCACGGCAACCGGTTTGACAAATTGTATATTCAACAATTTAATGCGGTGAAAGAAGGTAGAACGGTTTAGATCCAGAAAAGCAGCTTCCTCACTTTTTACATTACGGTTTTCCCGCAAATCCAAAGTAATTTCCTGAGATACTACTGATTTATAATTGGTTAATTTGAGGCGTTTCAATTCACGAGCCATATCTTCCTGTACGGGTGTTTGGCTTACACCTTCGGGTAAACTTCCAATAGCTGTACCAATATCTACCCGGTTCAAGGCTTCAGCAACCTGTGATAATTCGCCATGTCCCAGACAAGTAATGGCGGCATCATGTAAATCTTTCAGTACCGGCAAGCTGCCATCATGCATTGCCGACAGGGAATTAGCCAGACGAACTGCTTCAATAACCGAAGCAGAAGAAGCATTATTTCCGGCTTGCCTCAATGCATCAGCCACACTTGACAGATAGATGGCGGAAAGTTGTGTTAAATCGCCTTCTTTCATACACTGCCACATCAATTCAAAATAAAAAGGCGCCAGGTTTCCGGCTCCATATCCTGTGCGGCTGCTTAATCTTAAGTACGAGTAAGGCATCAATGTCATCATGGTTTCAACCCGGGGAAGTGATTTCAGTTCTTCATCGGAAAGAGGCGGCAAATCACTTTGTATACCAGAAACGTGATAAGCTCCCACAATGACAACAATTTCTTCAGGTTTAGCGCCGGCAGCAATTGTTTTTTGCATCTCGCGGCGCATATGCGCTTCTCGTATCAGGTTATAGGCAAATTCCGAAGGAACTGTCTGATATTCCTCTTCAACTATCAACGAACGGATTTGTTGTGATTGCAAACCCAGACCTTCCCTGAAACTTCCTTCCTGAAGATTATGTTCGAAATTACGTTCCCAATAGCTTTCATAATCCGGTTCACCATTGTATCCGGCTAATTTGTCATAAATGGCATTATGATATTTATAATAAGCCTTCCTTTCTTCTGAAGTATTTTCAGCACTGCGTTCCTGCTTCAGTTTCAGGATGATATTGGAAGGCAAGTCAATAAAACAGGCTTCCGCCTTATTTTGTGCTGCCCACCGGATAGCCTGCAATTCAGGAGAATATTCGGCAAAAGGATACAGAATAGTTTCAATAGGCAATTCGTTAGTATATGCCAAAAGAGCAACAGGCGGTTTAATCCGTTTATCTGCCAAACCTTTAAGCATCTCTCCCGCATCAGAAGGCCCTTCAATCAGCACATATTTAGGCTTATGCTTTTCTAAATAATGTAAAAGATGGTATGAGGCGGATGGGGAAAGGTGGCGAACTCCGAAAATCCCAATTCCAACCCCTAAATCCCCTGAAGGGGACTTTAGCGAAGCTATATTATCAATATCGTTATATTGCAATTTTATAATATTTTATTTGTAGTTAATCATGGTCTATCATGCACCAAGTCCCCTTCAGGGGATTTAGGGGTGTTTTTTAGGAATTCATCTCCGAACAAGAGTTATACAACCCTCTCCATTCCGAACCTCTTTTTTTCATTACATTTTCCAGATATTCTTTCCAGACTAGTTTGTCTTTGTCTTCATCTTTAACAACAGCACCCTGCAATCCAGCAGCGAGGTCGGAGTCGGTGATATTTCCATTACCAAAACTTCCGGCAAGCGCCATACTGTTTGTTATCAGCGAAATGGCTTCAGCTGTAGAGATAACCCCACTCGGAGATTTCAGTTTTTGCTTCTCATCTAAAGTCATTCCCTGACGTAACTCACGGAATATGGTTACAATCTTTTCAACAGCTTCATTTTTTGGCAATGTAGCTTTCAACCGATAGTTAGAAGATATTTCAGCCACACGTTTTGTTACAATTGCCACTTCCGTTTCCAGGTTTCCGGGAGAAGGCAAAACAATGATATTAAAACGTCTTTTCAATGCTGATGACATATCATTTACTCCCCTGTCACGTGTGTTGGCTGTGGCAATAATTGAAAATCCCCGTTGGGCAGGCAATTCTTTAGATAATTCAGGAATAGATATTGTTTTTTCCGACATGATAGAAATCAAAGCATCCTGTACTTCAGAAGCACAGCGGGATATTTCTTCAAAGCGGGCAACACTTCCGGTTTCCATCGCCCTGTAAATAGGGCTTTTGATTAATGCAGCATCATTGGGTCCATGAGCTAACAACATGGCATAATTCCATGAATAACGGATATGTTCTTCTCCCGTTCCGGCCGTCCCTTGAATTACTTTAGCTGAATCACCACAAATAGCAGCAGTCAGGTTCTCCGAAAGCCACGATTTGGCGGTTCCGGGCTCACCAATCAACAACAAAGCCCTGTCAGTAAGCAAGGTTGCAATAGCAATTTCCACCAAACGATTATGACCTATGTATTTAGGAGTAATATTCACACCTCCGGCTTTTCCTCCGGTAATAAATTTATATACTGCTTTAGGCGACAATTGCCATCCTATTGGTTTTTCTTCTTTGGCATCTTCGGCTTTCAAAGCTTCAAGTTCGGCAGCATAAAGTAACTCCGCAGGAAGACGTAGCGCATCTGTTAATTCTGTTTTATTTGACATTTTTAATTGTTCATTTTTAATTTTTAATTCTATTAATCAACTGTTGAAATTTTCCTGGATTAGCTTCTATTTTCTTTGCAATATCCTGATAATACTCTACATTGCTTTTCTGATAAATAACAAGGAACCTTTTAGCATAATCTTTCGGAAAATCTTTCAGATAATCAGCTTCGGAAACATGTTTGTAAATCTCCGAATCATAACTGTAATATTTATTATTCTCCAATGATGCGGTCAATAATTCGAATCTTTGCGACATACCCGATTCCATCAATTTATCAGTAACATAAATATACAAAGCATGATAAGGCAATCTCTTGCTTTTAATAACTTCTTCCATATATCCTTTCAATGCTTTTTTGCTTTGATCGCTTTGAGAACCGGAACAAGATATTATCAAAAAGAGCAGTTCTACATTTGAATTCCAGTTTTTCTCTCCTTTTCCCAAGAATAAATCAACCCATCTTTTATCTAACTTATCAGGACTCAAAACCAAATCTTTCCAGGTAGCATAACCATTGTAATTTCCTTCGGCATAAGTACTGATCAATATGCGATTCATCAGCTTATCTTCCCTGAAGCATTTGCTGAAAAGATCATATATTTTCTCTTTTCCGAATTCTGCTGCTGCAATTCCAAAATACTGAACGGAAACATATTCCCACCAATTTTTCTGTACCAACGGATTTTCAAATAACCGCTTCAATGTTTGACGGGTAAGGTCTGTGTTGATTTTTCCCAAGTTGATACAGATATTCATTACAAGGGATTTGGAAGTATTCCCAAGTACGGCTTTTTTCTTATTAATTAACTTGTTGAATTTTTCATTAGTCAATATATCTTCCCAGAATTGTATGATATAACCCTCTGTTTTACCTTGCAAAGCAGGAAATTCAGCCGACAATTTATCTAAACCGGCAATGAGTTTCTTATCATCCGTTTCATCTTCCATTGAAATAAATGCTTCAAAATCATCACGGATTTTTTTGTAAACATCTTCCAGGAAGAACGAAATTTTCCCGGCATTGAGGGCAGCAACTATACCTTCCAGATTTGTATTGTTTTTATTATTTACAAATACTTGCAACAGTTTCTCCAGACTTGTTTTTGTATTAAGCTTCGCTAAAGACAAATAAGCAGTTTCCCTGACAAGTTTATGCTTATCATCGGCTAATTTGATAATCAAATTTTCGTTTTCAGGATTATCAGCTAGCATCTTAACTGCCTCAGCCTGCAAATTAACTACATCACCTTCCAACACTTTTTCAATCATTTCATTGATCTCCTTATCGTGCATTTGATAAAGCAAACGAAACCGGCGGACATCTTCCGTACGGCCTTCATAACTGAAATTCTTTTTGAGAAAAGGTAACACTTTGATTCCGACAGAGGGAATTACAGTTTTTTCAATATAGTCGGCTAAATCGGAATATTTATCAGCCAGCCCTTTATCTAAATATTCAAAAGTGCGGAAATCATTGAATATACCTTGCTTGAAGCCGTTTTCTACTATTGCCATACGACCTTGATTAGTCGTTGTAAGCGCCTCTATCACAGGTTTCAGTTCAAGATAGGAAACCGAAGTATTCAGTTCTTGCAGATTGAAAGCAGGCTGCAATTCCGAAACTTCAGTATTTTCTGCTGTCATTTCACCTTGTGTGTATAGAACTGAATAGAGCAAAATGCCAGTGTTTAACAGTTTCTCTGCTGAATCAGTTGTTTCCGACTGCATCAATTCTTCTACATTTTGAGCCAACTTTTTGAAAACAGGCGCCTTTTCTCCCATTTTATTCAAAACAGGTAATTGCTTGCCTAACCGGGGATCATTTTTAGCAAACTTACTTCCGGCAATATAAAGCCGGTTTATTTCCTGTTGCAAATCATATAATGCTTGTATTTTCATGATTCTTTTTAATTATTGTATTGCCACGATTTTTGTTATATTGAAAATTGATTAAAGAACAACGTCTGAGTTTCCTGTCATTGCGGGGAAAGCCCCAATGACAGCAGTTTGCACAAATGTTGCTCATTTATCAGTATAGTAAACGGATTATTTTTTCTCTTGTCAGTATTGATAACGGGCGTGCTGAAAACAAGCCTGTTTCAACATTATTTTCAAACATAACAGTCATGCTACAACCTTTTATTTCAGGAGAAAGTATGGCTTGCAATGTGTTTTCTACCGTATTATCAAAATAAGTAGAGTCTTTGAGTGTGAGCTTATTACCGGATTCATCTTCCAAAACGACATGTTCTCCCATCAAATATACTTTGTGAAGACAAATCAATGCAACAGGATTTTTATCCATTAACGGATTTTTAATGGATGCTTTGACCGTTTTTACCAATTCGGCATAATTATTAGCTGTAAAAGACTGGGCTTTTTGTATTTCTACAGAAGTAATGTCTTTTACCGAAAAATCATCCCAACGGGCACGGGGATTAATATCTCCGGGATAGATATACAATTCTTTTGTGTGCAATACATCAAAAAAACTGTTTTCTTCCTTTATATAATTTTTAGCTTTATAAGGACGGTAATTCTTTGTTTTGTAGATTTTTCCCGAACGGAGATTAAGCCAGTAACCTTCATCAACATATTCCTTACGCGCTATATCGTCGTAGTTATAAAACGAAAGTTGCAGTAATTCCGCATTTTCTTCCCATAAACCATATTGCATCAGTTCGGTCAATTTCCATGCATATCCGATTTGCTCTTCTATGGGTGAATTCAACTCTATAAGTTCGGGATTTTCTTTTTTAGCAGTAAGATATTCTCTGCTTTTTTTCAACAGTGCATAAATATAATTGACATGGTCGATAACACGGGTATACTGGTCGTTTTTTACTTCATTGATTTCCAACAATAAATCATTAAAAGCAGTCTGAATACCATTAATATAATAATTTCCTAATTGTTTGATTTGTTCGGAAAATGTTCTTTTCGATTGGGCATCGACAGAAGATAAACCTGTTTGTACAATGCTGCGAATCAGTTTTTCGGCAATTTCCAATCCCAACAATTGGGCTTCTGTCTTTTTTACAAGTGCATTCAACCTGGCTTTCGGATTTTTAGGTGGTTCATTGGCAGAACTTTTGACTTCGTCTTTTTCTTTTTCTTTCTTTTCCTGCCTTTTTTCTATTTTGGTACGTTTGGAAGCAATATCTTCAGGGACATCCGCTTCTACAAATGTATCTCCATTGGCACAGGCATACAATAACCCAAGTACATGCTTACAAGGGATTTGCCGGCTGGGGCAATTACAACGGAATACAGGAACATTTTCTTCGATATAATCAGCCGAGCAATAATAAGGATTTTTACCGCTTCCGGCGCACTGTCCGAAAATCAATGTATTGTCTGCAGATTTGGAAAGTTGAGATAATTTCTTTTTGGAATATAAATCCCGACCATTCTTGGCTGCATCAGCATTAGGGGCAAGAAGTTCAACTTCTTTAGTCGTAATATTCATGGTGCTATATTAGTAGTGATTTGAAAACACAAAAATAATAAAACCTCGCACAGATTTCACAGATTACACAGATTTATTTTTTATGGGAAAACCACAAATTTCACGAATCTACACTTAATTGCCTTGTTAATACAATGTGTAGATTTGTGAAATTCGTGGTTAAATTTTCTAATCTGTGTAATCTGTGTGAGGTCAAAATTGCTCCAAACTCTTGATCCCTTCGCGGTTAAAGGCAATCCGGTAACGTTTCAGTTCCAGTTGGTCCATATATTGATAACGCAAAATAAAATTCACGTAATATATTTTTTCGCCTTCGATAATCTTGTAGTCAACTTCTTCATCTCTAATATATAAAGGGACATGTGCATCATCCATCTTGCGGATAAATTCGGAAACATTCAGGCGGATGATATTATTCACGCCATCCACAGGATATATATTGGCCTTATTGATTTCCTTGCGGCTCAAAAACATTTGTGAGCGGTACAAAATAATTTTTTCGTCGTTAATCCGGTTTTCAGCTTCCAAAATAGCGGAACGATTGCGCAATTGAATGACTTCCCGTGGCGTTTGTTCTTCCTTTACAAATGTTTGGCTTTCCTTATACCAGCCTAATGAAACACCATTAAAGCTGATATCTGTTTTATTGTCGAAATACTTGCTGTCTAATTTGTGGGCAAAATAAAACCTTGACAATTCCTTGATACGATCTTTTAGCATATAGCTGACAACCAATGCAATAAACAACGGCAACGTAAAATTTCCATACTTGACCTGAAATGAAAATGCAATTACCGTGGCAAAAATCATTGAAATACCAGCAGCAATACTATAATAAAATTGTCTTACTAATGTTCCGTCTTCCCGTTTTTTCGTGTTCAGAAAAAGTTGGCTTTCAATATATTTTTTCAAAGCACTGTAACGGAATACAGCATCCCGGTTATGATTCCGACTTTCACTATCTACAATAGGAAACCCTTTTTCTTTTTTATATTTAATTTCAGTTTCAATAAGTTCCAGAAGTCCTTCCTTTTCTTCCGGATAAGAATCACTTTGGAGTTCCCGCAACCACATGAGCAATTTGAACGTATGCAACTCTATCAGGTTGCTCATAAATTCATCTCCAAAAAGATAATATCCGAAAACACTTTTTTCGACGGTAGGGACATGAATTATTTCTATCAGGTTCCGGTAAGCCGATGCAATCGCCGAAACATTCCGGATATAAGCAGCAATCAAAAACTCACGTTCTTTTTCCGATTTACAACCTTTAATATGGTTGATATCTTCGCGTAAAGCACTTTTCAATATGGATTGAAACATTTTGATATGTGTTTCATAATTAGCAACATTCGCCTGAGTAGGCTCACTCGCCAGATTTTGAAACGACAAAATCAGCAACCGCAACGGTAGTTTGCTTTCGTTGGCGATATCCCGCAATAGATATACAGGCGTAATCAACCTGATATTGGATTTTACATCCCTGTAAAATTCGGATTTGGAATAGGTATATTGATTGATATCCAATGGATTGGGTATAAAAACCCACATATTCATTGAAAAATCATTTTCTTCCTGGTTTTGCCGGGCATTAAAACCAATTTTCAGCTCTATCGAAAATTTATCGTGAATCTTTATGTGTTCCTCAATCATAATCTGTTAGCTATAAAGCGAAGCAAAGGTAAAAATATTTCATATAAAAATGGTGAAATAATTTTTCTCTTTCATTTTTAGTGTTTATATTTGCGTAATTACTACGCAAATTAAATTATGGAACAAAACAAATATATATATGAATATCCACGGCCGGCAGTTACAACAGACTGTGTAATATTCGGTTTTGACGGAGGCGAACTTAAAGTTTTGTTAATTGAACGGGGAATCGAACCTTATAAAGATTACTGGGCATTGCCGGGCGGTTTTATCAATATGGATGAAGATGCGGAAACATGTGCCCGCAGAAAACTCCGGGATGAAACTGCTCTTGAAAATATATTCATAGAGCAGTTATTTACATTTTCAAATGTTGATCGCGACCCTCGTCACCGGGTTATAAGCATCGCTTATTACGCCTTGGTAAAACTTTCAGATTATCATGCGCAAGCCGGAACCGGAGCCAATAATGTAAAATGGTTTCCTTTGTCGGAAGTCCCTTCCCTGGCATTCGACCATGCCGGCATTTTAGAAACAGCCAGACAACGATTGAAAGGGAAAATTAAATACCAACCGATTGGTTTTGAATTGCTTCCTGAAAAATTCACCTTACCCGAACTGCACAAACTTTATGAAATCATACTAGGAATATCTATAGACCGCCGGAATTTCAGGAAGAAAATGCTTGGCTTTAATCTATTGATTGACCATAATGAATTGGTAAAAGGAGCTCCAAACCGGGCAGCCAAATTATACAGTTTCAACAGGCAAAAATATGAAGAATTGTCTAAAAACGGATTTTATTTTGATTGCGAACATATATAAGGGAGATGAGAAGTTCGCTTCGCTCTCTGGGAAATGGGAGATGTAATATGAACAACTATATCAACAGAATACTTTCGGCCAACTGGTATCCGGATATTTGTAAAACTCCGGATGATTACAAAGTTTTAGCCAAACATTTACATCCTGATGTAAATATAGATGTCGATGCTGTTTTAGCTTTTACCCACCTCAACAACCTGAAAAACGATTTCAATAAAGGCTATGAATTTCAGGATGAATCAGGCGTTTACAGGTCTAATTACCTAATTCACAAATGGATTGGAGATAAAAACTTGCTTAAAGTATCAAAATCGAATTACGACAAAATCATTTTTACAGCCAAAAGTAATTTTGATGAGAAATCGCTCAAACATTTTATGCGATACATTCCTTCCAACCTGGATTTTGAAGGAGAAGAACTGGTTTATCATTCCAACCGGAAATGCATTCCTTTAAGTAAAGTGATACAGCTTCTACCTGAAATAGATAAAGACAAACATGCCAACTGGATTTATTCCAGGATGATAGAATTTGTCACCATGCTTGAAGCACTGGAAATTACACACGCAGGATTAAATCCGGATTCTGTTTTTGTCATTCCGGAAACTCACAGCATAAAGGTGGTTAGCTTTTATCATGTATGTATGGATAAAATCAAGACTATCAATGGAAAATACAAGAATTATTATCCTCCACAACTTTTCGATACCAAAGAAGCTGGTTCGTATGTAGATATCAATCTGATAAAAAAAACAGCCATTTGTACTTTGGGCGATATCAGCGGCTCCGGTGTTCGTTTACGTTCTGATAAAAATGTGAATCAAAATGTGCTCGATTATTTACTCTCGCCTGATAATGAGGCTTTTTTATCCATGAGGAAATGGCGTGAAATTTTAGATAAAAATTATATCAAAGAATTCGTTCAGTTAAATATTTAGTTTTCCTAATGCATGCCTCAACCTTGCCAAGCAAATCATCAAATGGGCATCTTCCAGACTTTCAAAATTTTCAATTAATTCATCCAAAGCGACCCATTTCAATTGTTTGGCAGGATGTTCCAGACAAACAACAAAGGGATAAACCTGTTCCGTTGTCACTCCAATGCTGGGATAATATTTTTCACCCAACTTGAAATATCTATCAATTTTACTTTCCCCGATTTTCAGTTCTGAAATATACAGGTTAAGTTGGAAAATATTTTCGATATTCTTAGGTAAACGTTTAGCTGAAACGGTAATAATTGTACTATTACCACCATGAGTTTGTGGAACCGGAAGGTCGCGTACCTCAAGTCCCACATAAATTTCGCCCTTCATTTTACAAACGGGAAGTGTTACCAAAGTATTGGAACTAAGATTTTCGGGATAAACATATTCCAAAACTGAGTTACTATCTTCTCTTCCCAATTCGGAAAAACAAGCCCGATCAGTTTTCAAAAATCCGGCAGATTGATTAGTTTCTTCAAAAAGCTGATTGGAAATAGACAACAAATCTTTCAAACTTGAAATCCGGGAAACCGTATCATATTTCATTTTTATTTTTTCGCCTAACCATTTTGGTAATGGAATCTCAAATTTCGAAAAAAGATGATATATATTCAACTCCAGACGGGCTTCTACCAATGCACCAGTTTGTGCTGTATTGAGTAATTGGGCCGCATCGTACGAATGGATGAAACCGGATTCCTTAAATCCTGAAAATCCTGTCTTCAAAATAATAGAATAATCAAGGAATGAATTTAGTGGAATAAAGCAAGAAGATACTTTTTCATTGATTCCTCCGGGAGAAGTATAATAACTTAATGATTGTTCTATTAATTGATAATGATTAGTTTGAATTCCAAAACGTTCTGCTAAAACAGCTTGCAAATTATCAGTATTTGAAATTGTAATGCCTTCGGGAATATATCCGCTGAAATATTTGTTATCCAAAACCGGACTATCCGTTTTCAGGTTTACCAATGGACGTGGATAACTATGCTTAGCTAAAATAGTTATCTTGTTACCATCTTTGTAGTATGGAATAATATCCGTCACTTCATTAGGGCGTTTCACCACATCGAAAACCTGCTTGGTTTCTTTGTGAAGATAAGAAGAAAATTGTAGGAACGAGTTCGAAACAACAGGCAAATGACGTATTAATTTGACTTCTTTTCCTCCGGCAACTTTCTCTCCGGCAATCAAATAATTCGTCGGGGGAAAACCTATTTCTTCGCCGTCCAAATCAAACAACCGGAATTGTCCTTTATAACGGTTATTGATAATCCATTGATTATAAATGGGAGATGAAAGAATAATCCGTAAGCCTGAATTCCTGAAACATTCCTCAAATTCTTTTTGAGTAAAGTATCCGTATTCTTCCTGAAGTTCGACTTCCCAATGTGAATAATAATCTTTCCGGCGAATAAACTCCACGGCATCAGAATAAAATAAACGGAAACTACGAGCATCTTTTTTTGAAGATTTCACTTCTTTTACAGGAAATCCTCTTTCTGAATCAATGGCTAAAACACGGGCAGATTTTGAAAACAGGAGAAACAAATCAGCATCATTCGGTCTGTCTGGCTTATCAATAGTAGAAAGTTCCAGGATAACCTCCTTTTCTTCCGGCTTCACAAAATCGCGGACAACCAAAACGCCTCTGTCTTTGAGCAAATCAACCTGGCGTTTGATTGTATTCAGCGCACGATTATTGTCATATTGATTATATGAAGTAATATGGTGGATTGAAGAGCAATTGAAAAATCCGGAAATGGTTCCAGGTTCAAAACCGGACAACTTTTCTCCATCTTCCAATTGAAACGATAAATTCGGTAATTGATAGTTATTCCGGGCGATTTCCACCATTTGGGGATTAATATCCACCCCAATGATTTGCATTTCAGGAAATAATTTGGCAAGGATAGCTGAACTTGTTCCTGAAGCCATACCAACATCAATAAGTAGATTTCCTTTTCCGGGTTCGAAAAAAGTACTGGCTGATGCTACTTTTTCAATCGAAATGGCATCCATGGCCTCAAGATATTGCTGGTAGTTTTGCTTGTTTCCCCGATCTTGGGAAGAATAGTTCATTGAGTTACCCATGCTATTTATCCAGCAGGATATCACGGACTTCCATTAACGCAAACCCAAGTAAATTAAGTCCTTTCCAACATTTAGGATTTGCTGCTTTTTCATTATCTACTGCCAATCCAATTCCCCAAATTTTATCTACCGGACTCGCCTCGACTAAAATTTTATTTTTCGTATCGATCAGGTATTTCTTTAAATCTTCACTTTGAGTAAATTTATGTAGTGTTCCTTGTACTACAATATCTATACGTTTAGAACTCCAAATATCTTCATTAAAATTCCGGACTTGCCGTCCTATTGTTTTTGCCTCTGAAGGAGAATTTGCTAAAATAACTTTGCTAAAAGAGTCTTGATCTCCAAATAACAAAGCCTTTTGTGCCATCATCCAATGTTCAGCGGTGTTATACCTAATTCCATCGACTATAAAAGGAGATGGCCACCATTGACTAAAGCAAGTTTGAGTCAACTCCCCATTTTTACTCTTCTGATGTCCCCAAAAAAACATATAATCAAGTTTTTTTCCTTTTTCGAATTTATCAATCAACCATTCTAAATCATATTTCATATCATTCCATCTATTTAGTTAAAACAAAGATACTTTATAGTTTGAAAAAGCAAGCATTTATAACTTAAAAAAATATTACATCCAATCCACACAATCTTTCATTTCAATTGCATCAATAACTCCTATCAAATTACTTTTTGCCACCCCCTGTTCAAAGCCCTCTCTATCTTTTAACTGGTCCAAGCAAGTTAAAATCAAATGTTTTTTGCTCAAAGGATTATAAATCTTATCACAATTGATTGCATGTTCAATTAATAAAAAATCCAATTGAGCAGTACGGAATATACCTTGCCAGTCATTTTCTTTGTTCGATTCATTTTCCGTATGAATCAATTCGACTGCATTTTCATCCGGAAAAGTACCGTTGCCATGTCGTGTCTGATAACAACGGCTTACATAATAAGTAGAAATTTCCATATCTTTCAATAAAGAATTCCTTATGATTTCCATTGCATTCTGAGAAGAGGTGTTGCTTCGTGTTACATGCGGGAAAAATCCGAAATGCTGGTCAAGCAATATTCCCTGTGAACCTTCAAATATAAAATCTTTATAATCTGGAACAACCATATCCAATATTTCTACATGAATAAACCGGCGGTAAAAATCAAGGCTTTCTTCCCAGTTTTCCATAGCGACTTCTAATTCGTTCTCATACGTTATCTGGGAACTCATATTCATGGTTTTTACCTTTTCTTCATAATACTTTTGTATGAAAGATATTTTGGTGTTAAAAACATAAGGAGTTTTCAAATCATTGACATACAGGTTATAAAAATCTTCATTGCGCTGTAAGGTTGTACCAAATCCTACCCCGCAAGTTCCATGACCTGTTATCATCGACAATGAACGGTTAAAAGCTAAATCGTATGGAGTAGTGAGCATAGCCATCGGATGTACATAATATTCCGGAAAATCAATATTCAATGATTGCAAAGTCTTATATTCATTCAAAAATGCAATCGGAAATACCGTACAATATTGACTTATATAAGTTGCTGCACCGCGGAATGTTCCAGCACCGAATTGAGCAAAAACATGATGCAAACCTTCTTTTGTTGTGGCTGTATGACCACATTGATGCCCACCTGAAAAACGGATAACTAAGGCCTCCGGATGAGCCAAAGCATGAACACATTGACCTTTTCCTTCATCGCCAAAGGCTGTACCTAAAACAATATTTATCATATCATTAAAATTATATGAGATGGGAAACTCGCTTTACTCGTCGGGAGATGGGAAGTGTAACTATCCCCTATTCCCGGCAAAGCCTCACAATTCACCATTTGAACATTAAAGAGTTATAACAGAAGGTTCACTATTATACTTGTTTGGTACCAAAGAATTTAACTTCGCTAATGTTTTTGATATATTGGATGCCGTCGAACGGTCAAACGATTTCAATATCTTATCCATGTCGGCTCCATTAATAACTGAAACTGTAGTACCAATCAATTCTGCAACATTGTTAGTATCATCCAGAACCAGGAAACGCTCTCCCAACAGTTTTTTCCAATTATGACCGATATCATCAGCACTATAACTGCCATCATTGACATGAATATGAAAAATATGGTACTTTTCTGAGGCTGAAGCATATAATTGCTCTGCAGTATATCTCTGTGGAGTTTCTTTCATTCCCATCAACTGTTGGATAAATTTCCCGTTATATTGCGGATGAAATGATTCATCTCCAATTGTAAACAAAAAACCTTTCAATCCTCTCTTTTCGTAAGAATCTGTCGATGTATGATAACCGGCAACATACCAGGCCAACGGATATGACTCCATGGCCTGACCTCCCCCGGCACCTTCAATATAAACATCCGCCAAGCCATCAACCAATTTTACGGTTTCCTGTTCAAATTGTCCGATTTGTAGCGGAACCTGATCTGAAATATGGTCTCCGATAGCTCCGAAACAAACCTGGGCATCATTCACTCCATATCCGACAAGCGTATCCATCATTTTCGGAAATTTATTCTGTATCAAGTTGAAAGGTATTCCACCCATCGAACCTGTAACATCAACGAACACCATAACAGGAACACTGTAAGGATGATCGAGCGAATCGCGGCATTCCCTCATTCCATTTTTCAACTTGGCCGGATTCATGGTATCTTTTAATGAATCGGAAAAAATCTGGCTGGCCGATTTAGATGCATAACTACGAGCACTGGTTACTGCGCTGTACGTTCTTGATGAATAATGTCCTGTTCCCATGATTTCTAATTTTTAAAAGTTTATACTCTCAACTTTTCATTCAAATAAATTTGCGTAATATTTACGCAAACAAAGAAACGAACATTTTTTCAATAAGCAAAATATATTTGCGTATTTTTTACGCATATATTATTATTTAACATAAATAAACAGTCTACTAGACATAGGGTTTGAAAAAAAGCATCTACATTTGTAAGCAAAGAATAATGTAAATATGAAATCAAACAGTTTAGTTTCTATTGTTGATTGTTCGAGAGAAGACATCCTCAGATTGGTTGAAAAAGCTGAGATTTTCGAAAAGAATCCAAACAGGAAATTATTAAAAGGGAAGGTTTGCGCCACCCTTTTTTTTGAGCCTTCCACCCGTACGCGCCTGAGTTTTGAAACTGCCGTAAACCGTTTAGGCGGACGTATCATCGGTTTTTCGGATGCATCGACCACCAGTTCTTCCAAAGGAGAAACATTGAAAGACACTATCCTCATGGTCAGCAATTATGTCGACCTCATTATCATGCGCCATTACCTCGAAGGAGCTGCCCGGTATGCTGCGGAAGTAACAAAAATACCCATCATCAACGCCGGAGACGGAGCCAATCAGCATCCTTCGCAAACTTTACTGGATATATATTCTATCTACAAAACACAAGGTACATTAGAAAATCTGGAAATTACCATGGTTGGTGACTTGAAATACGGCCGCACCGTGCATTCATTAATCACCGGTATGTCGCATTTCAACCCGACATTCAACTTTATTGCACCGGAAGAACTGAGGCTGCCGGAAATTTACAGGAATTTCTGCGAAGAAAAAGGAATCAAGTACAATGAATCCTGCGATTTTTCGGAAGAGATTATCAACCGTTCAGACATTATATATATGACCCGCGTACAACGTGAACGTTTCACTGATTTAATAGAATACGAAAAAGTGAAAAATGTATATATATTAAGGAATAAAATGCTGGAAAACAGTAAAGATAATCTGCGTATCCTGCATCCGCTACCACGTGTGAATGAAATTGCTTATGATGTCGATGACAATCCTAAAGCATATTACATAGAACAGGCTAAAAACGGCGTATTTGCACGGCAAGCGATTATTTGTGAGGTATTGGGAATCAACGTAGAAAGTTAAGAATTAAGAGTTAAGAATTAAGAGTTTTATAACACGTATAGACCGACTCTTAACTCTTAACTCTTAACTCTTAACTCTTAACTCTTAACTCTTAACTCTTAATTTTTAATTTTTATATTATGTTTGTAAAAAAAGAACTGCAAGTCGCCGCATTGGAAAACGGGACAGCAATAGATCATATACCTTCCGACCATTTATTCAAAGTGGTAAATATCCTGGGTATAGAAAAATTGAAGAACAGGGTTACTATCGGCTACAATCTTGATAGTAAAGTAATGGGAACTAAAGGAATCATCAAAATATCCGATAAATTCTTTGAAGAAGACGAAATCAACAGGATTTCTTTAATCGCCCCGAAAGTCAACCTGAACATTATACGCGATTACGCTGTTGTAGAAAAGAAACGTGTAAGTTTGCCCGATGAATTGAAAGGATTGGTTAAATGCAACAATCCCAAATGCATCACGAACAATGAACCCATGGCAACACGTTTTCTGGTTACTGACAAAGAAAATGTGACGCTCAAATGCCAGTATTGTGAAATGAAAATCAAAAAAGAAGAAATAGAGTTGTTGTGAAGCAAGACTGGAAACCCGGAACAATGATTTATCCGCTTCCGGCCGTAATGATTACTTGCGGTGCGGAAGAAAGTGAATATAATATTCTGACTGTCAGTTGGATTGGAACGATATGTACCAATCCTGCCATGTGTTATATTTCGGTTCGTCCGGAACGCCACTCTTACCCGATTATCAGAAAGAACATGGAGTTTGTGATTAATCTTACTACCAGGGAAATGGCTTTCGCAACTGATTGGTGCGGGGTGAAATCGGGAAAAGATTTCAACAAATTCAAGGAAATGAAACTGACTCCGGGAAAAGCAACAATTGTAAAAGCTCCAATCATCGAAGAATCTCCTTTATGTATTGAGTGTAAAGTCAAGGAAATTATTCCATTGGGTTCTCATGATATGTTTATTTCTGATGTAGTGAATGTTTTGGCTGATGATAAATATATCAATTCAAAAACAGGTGCTTTCGACATGGAAAAAGCCGGACTTTTGGCATACTCACATGGCAAATATTATGAACTAGGCAAAATGATTGGCCAATTCGGTTGGAGCGTAAAGAAAAAGAAAAAATAAAATCATGCACAAAGATTTCCTCATATTGTTGTTATTTGTATTATTATGCAGTAATTCATCCGCACAAATGAATCGCTTCAGTAAAGTTGTACAAAAAAGTTTCAATTGGGGATTCCGTGCCGGATTTGACGCCATCAACACCGACTCTTATCAAATTTACCAAAACGAAAACGAAATCAATGGTAACATTATCAATCAGGCAGGGTTTCAATGCGCTCTTTTCGGGCGTATCAATCTTGGGAATTTTTTCATTCAACCTGATATCGGTTATTATTTGGTAAGAGAAAAATATCAACTGTATTTAATGAGGGAAATTAATCCGGAAACACAACAACAAGCAACTAACAAAGATAATATCAGTGGAATATCACAATCATTGAATTCAGCTATGCTACTTGGTTATAATGTTGTTAAATCTGATGCTTATATCTTCAATTTTTTTTTAGGACCTAATTTCAAATATACTTACATTGATAAATATAAAACTGATTACAATTACAATTTCAGCAATAAAAACCATCAATTTAACCTAAACCTGATTACCGGCATATCGGCCAATATTTCATACCTTTATTTTGATTTCAGGTACGAAATCTATATTCCCTCAAAAAATTATCTGTATTTTTCGGATATTGAATCCGCTCCAAATTATCTGAAAGATGTTTCTATTAAAAAAAATGAAAACATTTTGTGCTTCTCTCTTGGAATGATGTTCTGAATCTACACCCAGGTGTATAAAAAGCAATACTAAAGTTAAATATATTAAAAACAAAGCCGGATTCAAAACAAATTCATATTATTGGATGTTATAACTAATATTCCCCAAATAAGTAGTAACCAAAAAAGACAGGAGGTTAGAGTATGAAACAGTTAATAATACTATGCCATCCTTCAACAGAAAGTTTGTGCCAATCAATTGCCGCAGAACTTGTACAACTGTATGAAGAACACGAAATCAAAGTGAAACTCCGTGACTTGTATAAAATGAAATTCCAACCCATATTAACTTGTCAAGACTTGGATGAAATCGCTGCGAATAAAGTATCAAATGATGTTGCTATAGAACAGGAACATATATCAGATGCCGACATCATCACATTCATTTATCCTATATGGCATAACGGGATGCCTGCCATGCTACGAGGCTATATTGAACGTGTTTTCTGTGAAGGTTTCGCCTATTCCATTAACAAGAAAGGTAGAATGAAAAAACTTCTGGAAGACAAAAAAGTGGTACTGATAAATACTTTCAATTCTTTAAAGAATCTTGCCCCAAAAGAAATGGGATATAATTTTATATTCACAAATGAAAGACATATTTTTGAATCGTTCGGAATGGAGATTATGTCACAACACTTCATCGAAAAAGCTAATTTGGGGGATGGAGATAATGTAATAAACAGCAAAATCAAAGATCTGAAAAAAGAAATAAAAAGCTCTATAATAGTCGGTAATAATATCCGGCTGAATATTCCTACCACATTTTTCTAACCGTATAGGAATCTAAGGAATCGAGTAGGAAGAAAACGAAATAGTTTTCTTCCTACTTTCGTTTTCCGACCTCTCACACCACCACACATGGCGGTTCTTTATCTACGGTGCAATTTACTGTAATACCCTATCAAAGTGGGATAACCCGCCTGTTTCAGTTTGTCATTAGTGATTGCCTTCGTCAATATCCAGCTACCTGCTATGCACCAATATCCCAATCGAGTATTGGCATGTTGCCAGGAATAAAACTTACTGATGCCACACTTCTGTAAATTTACAAACTTCGTTTTAACCTTCTTCCAACATTTCCAGATACACATACATATCCTACGGCAAAGCCTTTCATCTATACGCTTTAGATAGCTCTGCATATCGGCTAACTGAAAGTACTCTATCCAACCACGCATAAACAGATGGAGTCCTGCTTTACGTTTATCATATCCCATACCATTGCTTCTTCCGGTCAACTCTTTCAGACGAGTTTTTAATTTAAGATAGCTTTTCCCTTCCTGATCGGGAACTATCTGATTGATAAACATTCCCGACAAACCATTTTGTGTGGAAAAATTATATTCTGCAATGAAATTTCCGGATTTGGTTTGTAAAAGCGCTTGTTTGTCTACAATAAAAATCCCACCCAGACAAGTGGCTATCCAAAGTTTTCCGTTATTATCTTCAAAAATATGATAAGCCCAATTGCTGTTATTTATCCCGGTATTATCTGTAATATTATAACGTATAAATTGTTTACTTGCATAGTCATAGCGATTAACGCCTCCATCGGAAGCAATCCACAACAGATGCTCCTTGTCTTCGTATACTTGCCGTATACGGTTGTGAGGCAAAGTATATCGCGAATCTCCCATTCTGTACCAAAGTGTATTCCTGTAATTTCCATTGGTTTCATTAAACCTGATAAATCCATTGGTACCTCCAAACCAGAAGTTTTCCCGCGAATCTTCATATAAAGCATAAAAATGATTTCCATTACCTGTTCCGGTAAGTTGTGAAATTGAAATAAATAGGGAGTACTTATTATAAGGAGCTAAAGAAATTCCATAATCAGTTCCAATCCAAACATTTTTCTCTTTATCCGTGAATATATTCCAGATAATATTGTTGGATAATGATTGTGGATTCCTTGAATCGTGAAGCAAATGAAGTGCTGATACAGACTCATCATACACAAATAAGCCGTTGTCCGTTCCGGCAAGCAAACTTCCGTCTCCATCCAGCCAGTGACTTAACAGAATTATCGGAGAAAGGACTGATTTGAACAGTTTTCCCTTTAAATGGCTCATATTTATACAAATTTCCTTCTGTCCTAATCCAGATACAATTTCGTTAAGTATCTTCCAATAAAGCATTAACAAATTGATTTGCTTTTCTTGTATTTACAGGCAGGTTGATTCTTTCAAAGGTATCTGTGGCAGGAATATACCTGCAAAATCCATCATAAGTTCCGATATATATACAATCATCTTTTGAATGAATTACAGAATAAATAGTGCTATGCTGAACCGAATAATCGTCATAACTAAACAAACCTTTATCCGACCCAATCCAAATCAGCCCCTGGGTATCCTGTAGAAAACAACTGATTACAGAAGCTTCAGTTCCTAAGCCAATGTTTTCAAATGTCTGATAATCTGCCTTCTGTGAAGATACCTGAAGACAGTAACAAAGAAACAAGAAGAATATTTTGATGGTTTTTCCCAGTATCCTTCATTGTTTTATCTTCCTCCCACAATATTCACATCACCTTTCTTAACATGCTTCGCTCCATCCGCACTTGTGGCTTCAATCACATAAAAATAAGCTCCGGGCGGAACATATTTTCCACGGTATTTTCCATCCCATCCCAGATCAGGATCCGTCCAATGGAATAATTCATTTCCCCAGCGGTTGAATATCCATCCATTGAATTTTATAACTGATTTATAGACAACCTTAAATACATCATTTGTTCCAGGTGATGTTGTTGGACTGAATGCATTCGGAACCCAAAGCATGAAATCAGAAATAATAATATCAGGTATAGAATCTTTAAATGTACAAATAGATTGATAATCACTTACCTCTAAATTAACCTGGTAACGCCCCGGATCTTCGAAGGTATAATGCAGAATTTTGTTGGTCGTCTGGGATACCGGGTCGGTTTTACTCTTAGTTAAATTATAAATTTTCCATGTATAAAAAGTAGCGACAGGTTCATTGGCATATGCAGTATATGTGAAACTAACCGGAGCCGACATACTGCCATCTTCACTTGTTATTCCATTACCCGAAGTGGTTAAACTATCCGCGATTATTTTAGCCTCCACTGCAATTGCCGTATATTCTTTAGTTTTCATTTCTTTTCCCATATTGAAGTACTCAGCAAACTGATCTCCGGAAAGGGTAAAATCGGTATCTTCCAAAGGAGCTGGATCAATAAGGTATTCCGGAACTGTGCCTTGAATTTTATCTTCTATAAACTGAGATGTGTACTTTTTGCTATTTTCATCCCCAATCATAGTTGAATAATCCAGTTTATAATCCCTGACAACATCCAGAAGCATTCCACTTGATGGATCATGGTATTCTAATTTAGCAGCATCAATATCGATTAATAATTTAATCCGTTCACACTTATCATCCGATTCTTCAATGGTAAGAGAATTAAAAACAGGAATATAACGGGAATAATCGATAATCCAGATAAATCGGTTGGAAGTAGTGATATTGTCTACATAATAACCATATCCATCTTCCACATCGGTAATCGTAGAAGTTTTGGTTTCTCCAACTGGTAGACTTGGAACAGGAATTCTATCACTCATTTTTTCCTTGTATTTATACCATTGATGGATTGTTTCCTCACTTGAAGTATAAGAAATTTCCGCACCTGACAAACCATTCAGTAAATAAACCTGAGTGGTTCCATCATCCTTTGCAAGCAAAGGAGCCCCAGTCCCACCTTTTACTACATACTGAGCAAAACAGGGAAGTGTTAACAAACACAGAAAAAACTGCAATATATATCTTTTCATGTCCCAAAATTAATATTTATTTTAGATCAATCTGAAAATCGGGTTGGAAAATTATTTTAATGGGTTATTTTTGCAAGAAGAATATATTTATTGATAATTGTAAAATTTAATTCCTGAAATCATGAAAAAGTATTTATTCTTAATCCTAATCAGTGTATTTTTTTTCGAAATACACACTTTTGCGCAAACGGTTCAACAACACGGTTCGAATAAAGTAAAAATAGGTATCGCTGCTTATACTTTTCGCAAATTTGATATCGATTCCACATTAAACATGTACAAAATTGCAGATGCCAAGTATATGTCTGTGAAAGATTTTCATCTTCCATTAAACAGCACGAAAGAACAAATGGAGGTTTTCAAACAAAAATGTGCTATTCATGGTGTTATTCCTTATGCGTTAGGCCCTATTTACATGAAAACGGAAAAAGAAGTAGATAATGCTTTTGATTATGTAGTCAGGTTCGGTGGAAATTTGCTGGTTGGTGTCCCCAATTATGAATTACTCCCTTATGTTGAGAAAAAAGTAATAGAAACCGGAATCAGATTAGCCATTCATACGCACGGACCTGATAACCTCCTTTATCCGGATGCAAAAGATGCATACAAAAGAATTAAAAATATGGATTCACGTGTCGGAATTTGTATTGATTTGGGACATACGGTACGGTTGGGCGCTAATAGTGCGCAAGATATTGTAAAATATGAAAATAGAATATTTGACATTCATATCAAAGATGAAACTGCTGCTGCAAAAGAAGGAACAACCTGCGAAATGGGGCGTGGAGTAATGGACTTCAAACCGATATTGGAAGCCATAAAAATGACAGATTACAAAGGAGTTATATCACTGGAATTCGAAAAAGACCCTGAATATCCTTTCTTTGGAGTATTGGAATCGATAGGATACTTGCGAGGTGCATCAGACATGATTTATTAAAAGTAAAAAGAAACTGTCTCAAAAATAATTGAGGCAGCTAGCCGAAAATGGAAAATTTTCTTTTCGTTGCCCCCTCTTCTGCTCCTATCATGCACCTGGAGCATAAGGCAGTAGTGGAAGAAATAGACTTCTCCATTGGGAGAGGATTGGATCATAATCAGGTTCAGCGGTTGGCTGAACTTGATTTTGTCGCGGAGCTCAAGGACATGTTTATTACCGGAAGCACGGGGACTGGGATAACAAAAGCATTACGCATAAAGCAAGAATATTATGAAAGCAAAATCTAAAATCAGAAGTATCAGCACTGAAATGGATGAACTTTTTGGTAAAGAAGGAACTCCTGAACGGGAAGCCTACGTTTATTATACAGGGAAAATCATTGAGCAAGCCCGCAAAGAAGCTCACATAACACAGGCAGAACTCGCAGAAAAATAGGAACAAACAAATCATATATTTCACGAGTGGAAACAGGACGGACGCATGCCGGGCAAACAAATGAATGCCTCCGGTACATTATCTGTTTCCGAAGGCATTTAAATCTTACATGGTAATTAGAGTGTTTATTTGATATGCAACTTCATTTGTTGTATATCTTTCAACCAATCTTCAATATCACGTTCGTGTTCTAATTCATCAGATAAAATTTGAACGGCGATTTCATGTGTTGCAAAATCTTTTCCATCAGTCAAAGCCGCTATTTCCTGATAACGCTCGATAGCACATCTTTCACCTTGCAGATTCTGGTCTAAGATAATTTCTACATACGGGTCTGTAGGTGGAAAATATTTGCACCCGGCCAATTTAGTCCATTCGTCCGGAGACAAAACAGGAATCCCGTCCAGTTCGATAATACGGTTTATCAAAAGTTGGGCATGTCCAAATTCTTCATTCGCATGTTTTAATAATTCAGCTTCGATTGAAGTACGCATTGGACCTTCCATTAATTGCGCTCCTACCCAATACTGGTAGTAAGCCAACCATTCTTCACTCAATGCTGCATTCAACAGTTTAATTAATTTGTTGACATCGATACCTTTAATAATTTTTACACCTTCTTTTCCCATTGTAATTATAATTTAGTTAATAAATAAATGTTATGACAAGAACTATCTTTCGCCATTTCATAATTACAACAATAGAGAGTAAAAAAAGTTGATTTATTTTTGTTAAAACTCAAAAGTAAAATCCTTGCATTGTTTTCAGGTAATTCTATCTTACAAATAGCCATTTAACCCCCTTGTATAAACCGATTCCAATATATCCGATTATTCCTGGTTTGATTTTCTCTTCGTATCTGACATTGATGGTTGAATAAGAAACCAAATGTTCCATTTTATTTATTTTTCCTTCCAATAAATCAATTTCACGATTCAGCCGTTCCAATTCTTTTTCTACTTTCAAAACTTCATCTATAGTATTTGCTTTTTGAAGCATTTCCAAATAACGGTTACGGGTTTTGATTGCATTATCCAACCGGATTTTATTGTCTTTAAATTCATCAGTAACATCAATACCCTGAAGATTCTTATCTTTTAATTTTCCTAATTTAGCAATTTCATCTATCACTTTGTATAAATTGGAAGATTCAATTCTTAATGTAGTATAGTTATTTCCTGAATTCAAAATATAACCACCATATTTTTTTGCAAGGCCAAAAACTTGCATGCTTACCGTATCTGGACGATTGGATTCAATAATCATTGAAGCATTGTAAATCATCATCCTTGTGTCATTTTCGGTCCTATCGGACTGAGTCTCCTGTTTTCTATAAGTGTCTGACGAACTATTTTCATTGTAAGTTACAGTACTTTTTTGATACGATGAGCAGGATGCTAATGCCAAGGCTGTAATTACCAATACAATTCGATTAATTTTCATAATTATATATAATTTTCAATTGTTTTTTTGACAAAAATAAAAAATATTTTATTACGCAAAAAGTAATTTCAACAGAAAGAATACCAATCAAACTGTGGTTGGACGAACTGGAAGAAGGTTCTGTAATGCAAGCTACAATCTGATTTGGTAAAAATCAAAACAGAATTAAGTCCATTAACCGTTATTAAAGGGTGATAGATATATTATTTCTATAAAACTTCAGGCTTTGTTTATATATCGCATACATATTTCGCTATTTTTATCTAAATTTGTGAAGCAAAATCAACGATATTTCATAATTTTGATATCACAAAGATAAAAACTATGTATAAACAAGAAATATACCAGGCGATCAGTAAAAATGTGGAATTACTAGCAGAAAACCATTCTGCCAGTTTTCCTTATATTCCGCTATATGACAAGCAATTACCTTCATCTAATTCTTTACAGACAATTTTGGATAAAATCCGGGCAATCATGTTTCCCGGATATTTTGGGAATCCGCTTGTCAATACCAATTCCTTACAATACCATACAGGAGTAAATCTCGAACAGGTTTACAAATTGCTTTCCGAACAAATTTACTTTGCCTTATCATTTGAAAATGAGGATATAAACACCCAACAAGCAAAAGAAAACGCTTCTACTTTCGCCATAACATTCATTGATAAATTACCTGAAATAAAAAGGCTGTTATCTACTGATGTAAAAGCTATTCTGGATGGAGATCCTGCTGCTAAAAGTTTAGGAGAAATTATATTTTGCTACCCAGCTATGCGCGCATTACTTAACCACAGGGTTGCACATGAATTATTGAAATTGAGAATCCCTCTTATTCCCCGAATTATGTCAGAATTAGCACATGCTGAAACTGGTATAGACATACATCCGGGAGCACAAATAGGTGAATATTTCAGTATCGACCATGGCACGGGAGTCGTTATCGGACAAACTTCTATTATAGGAAGCCATGTCCGTTTGTATCAAGGAGTTACATTAGGAGCCAAAAGTTTCTCCCTGGATGAAGCCGGTAATCCCATCGATTTACCCCGCCATCCTATCCTGGAAGATTATGTCACGGTATATTCCAATTCAACCATATTAGGAAGGATAACTATTGGAAAAGGAACAACAGTTGGTGGTAATATTTGGTTAACACACGGTGTGCCTCCCAATTCAAAGATATTGCAATCAAAAGCCGTTGAATATAGTTTCAGCGACGGACTAGGTATTTGAAAGAAGTTAGAAGTGAGAATTAAGAAGTTAGAAGAATTTCTTAATTACAACTTCTAACTTCTTAATTCTCACTTCTAACTTCTAAAATCATGCTTGCTTTCCCCAATGCAAAAATCAATTTAGGGCTCAACATCGTATCCAAAAGAAATGATGGGTATCATAATCTGGAGACAGTTTTTTATCCGGTTGCCATTAAGGATGCCTTGGAGGTAGTTCCTGCTGCTGGAGAAAAAGGAATTTTCAAGCAATCCGGAATACTTTTAGATGGAAATCCCGAACAAAATCTGGTAATAAAAGCATACACTTTACTCAGAAAAGAATACTCCCTTCCGGAAATAGATATTTATTTAAGGAAAAATATTCCTTTTGGCGCAGGGTTAGGAGGCGGTTCTGCAGACGGCGCTTTCATGCTCAAACTACTGAATAACATTTATAGTTTAAACATTTCAGAAGAGCATTTAGAATTTTATGCATCCCAATTAGGGGCGGATTGTCCGTTTTTCATCCGTAACAAACCTGTTTTTGCTACAGGAACCGGAAATATATTCACACCTATTGATTTATCACTTAAAGGATATTATATCGTATTGATAAAACCGGACATTCACGTTTCTACCAAAGATGCATTCTCAAGAATAACTCCCCAACAGCCGGAATTATCATTGACGGAAATCATTAAAAATCCTATCGAAACATGGAAAGAGACAATGGTAAATGATTTTGAGAAAAGTGTTTTCTATCAGCATCCTTCTATCGAAGGAATAAAAAACAGATTATACCGGTCTGGGGCTATTTATGCATCCATGTCGGGCTCGGGTTCTTCTGTTTTCGGCATTTTCAGGGAAGAAATTGATTTAACCAAAGAGTTTAATGGGGATATATTTTGTGTAAGTTGTGAAGAATAAATGAAGTTTTCCACAAAACATAGATTTTCATAACAATTTACATGGATTTTCCGGCATAAATAATTATTTTTGCAGGCGAAAATTAAGAATATCAATTATTAAAACTCAATGAAAACACTAGAAAGAATTGTAGCGGATAAGTTATTAAAAATCAAGGCCGTTAAATTACAACCCGCCAATCCGTTTACATGGGCTTCCGGATGGAAGTCCCCCATTTATTGTGACAACCGGAAAACATTATCACACCCCGCCATACGCAATTTCATTAAATTGGAACTTGCCCGTATTATTTTTGAAAAATACGAGAACGTAGATGCCATTGCCGGAGTTGCCACAGGCGCTATTGCTCAGGGTGCTATGGTTGCCGATGAATTGAATTTACCATTCGTATACATACGTGCAACACCTAAAGACCACGGTTTGGAAAACCTGATTGAAGGAGACTTGAAACCAGGTTCAAAAGTGGTTGTTATAGAAGATTTGATTTCAACAGGTGGAAGCAGTTTAAAAGCAGTTGAAGCTATCCGTAATGCCGGCTGTGACGTATTGGGAATGGTTGCTATCTTCACTTATGGTTTCTCTATTTCTGAAGAAAAATTCAAGGAATCAAAAGTCGAACTCACAACTCTTTGCCATTATGATGCTATTTTAGATGAAGCGCTTAAAATAGATTATATAGACCAATCTGAGATTGCCATATTACAACGCTGGAGAAAAGACCCGGCAAATTGGAACCCCAATAAATAACAAAGGAGTTAGAAGTGGGAAGTTAGAAGTGAGAACATTTACTTCTTCTAACTTCTAACTTCTAACTTCTAACTTCTTAAAAAATGACTGAATTTATAAGCGAAATTAAAACGATCCCGTACAACGGGATTGATATTTTTGATATGCTTTCTGATTTAACCAATCTTGAACGCATGAAGGATCGTATACTACAAGAAAAAATATCAGATTTTTCTTTTGATAAAGATTCTTGTAGTTTTTCTGTCAATCCTGTCGGAAAAATCAAATTTTCAATAATTGAACGTGAACCAAGTAATACTATCAAGTTCAAAGCCGATGAGTCGCCGGTTGATGTAACCATGTGGATTCAACTGAAACAAGTTGATGAAAATGATACAAAAATGAAATTAACCATTAAGGCGGAACTCAATCCTTTCATCAAGCCCATGGTTTCCAAGCCAATCCAGGATGGAATCAACAAAATCGCCGATGTTTTGGCGGCAATACCCTATAAATAATTACTAATTAAAAATTACGAATTACGAAACTATAGTTAAAACACATTTGTAATTCGTAATTCGTAATTCGTAATTCGTAATTTGTAATTCATGAAAAAGCTTTGGGAAAAATCAGTTCCTGTAAACGAAAGAATTGAAAAATTTACGGTTGGAAAAGACCGTGAAATGGATTTGTATCTGGCACAATATGATGTACTGGGTTCCATGGCTCATATTACCATGCTGGAAAGTATCAGTTTGCTTACTTCCAGCGAATTACAACTTTTGTTGTCGGAACTTCGAAATATATACTCCATTGCAGTTTCTGGAGAATTTGCAATTGAGCAGGGAGTGGAAGATGTTCATTCTCAAGTTGAACTGATGCTCACACGAAAATTAGGCGATGTAGGAAAAAAAATACATAGTGGGCGTTCACGAAATGACCAGGTTTTGGTAGACATGAAACTGTTCACACGCGATGCTATAAAAAAACTTGTTGTTAAACTTGACGAGTTAATCAGCACATTACTGGAACAAAGCGAAAAATACAAGGAAATTCTTTTACCCGGCTATACTCACTTGCAAGTTGCTATGCCTTCGTCATTCGGACTTTGGTTTGCCGCTTACTCTGAAAGCTTAGTTGACGACTTACAATTGTTACTGGCAGCATATAAAGTATGTAATAAAAATCCATTGGGTTCAGCGGCCGGATATGGTTCTTCATTTCCCCTTAATCGCCGGATGACAACCGATTTATTAGGCTTTGACAACCTGAACTACAATGTTGTTTATGCTCAAATGGGTCGTGGAAAAATGGAACGCACTGTAGGTTTTGCTTTAGCTGGGATTGCAGCAAGCATATCCAAATTAGCTTTTGATGCCTGTCTGTATAACAGCCAGAATTTCGGATTCATTAAACTTCCCGACCAATTCACCACTGGCTCAAGTATTATGCCACACAAAAAAAATCCGGATGTATTCGAACTGACACGGGCAAAATGTAATAAAATACAATCTCTGCCTCAACAAATCACACTGATAACCAACAATTTGCCTTCGGGTTACTTCCGCGATTTACAAATTATCAAAGAAGTATTTTGTCCTGCCTTCGACGAATTAACTGATTGTATTGATATGGCAAACCTGATGATGCAGGAAATCAAGGTAAATGAAAATATCCTCGATGATGAAAAATATTCATTAATGTTCAGTGTGGATAAAGTAAACGAACTGGTATTGCAGGGAATTCCATTCAGGGATGCTTATAAACAGGTAGGTTTAGCTATCGAAGCCGGAGAATTTAAAGCAGATAAGACAGCTAAACGCACCCACGAAGGAAGCATCGGCAATCTCTGTAACGACCAAATTGAAGTAATGAAGCAACAAATCATTTCTGAGTTTGATTTTGAAAAAGTTAATTCAGCCATAAAAAAACTTATCCAGGATTAATGTATTTGGTAAACATGAAAATAAGGTTTAACAAACAAATATTAGACTTCTGTTTTAACAATTCATATCATATTCATTTTGATACGATGTTGGATTCGGATTTTTTCAGGCAACCATCTGAAAAAAATATTTCATGGTTTATAAACAACCTTGATAAATTAATCAATTTTTCATGCAATATTGAAGAACACATCAATATGAATGGCAAAAAGATTAAGATTATATTGGTTGAGTTAGAGTATAGAGAAAAAAATATATCACAATTGGTATTATTTAAGATGTTATACGAACATTATCCAGAACTTGAAAAATTATTTGAAGACAATTAGAAAGTGTTGCCGAAAAATCAATTTATACTATTTCAAGCAATTAATAGCAATTTGCTTTGCACAATTAAATTGCAATTAATTGCTATAATTGCGCCTAAGGCTAATTGCTTAAAATATAAACATATTAATCTAAAGTGGAAAATACTTTTCTGAAGTACAATATTATATTAGCATCCAATTCCCCGAGAAGAAAAGAGTTATTAGCAGGATTGGATATTCCTTTTGAAGTAAAAACATTACCGGATATTGATGAATCTTTTCCCGAAAATTTATCCGGAACAGAAATCCCGGCTTACATAGCCAAAGCTAAAGCAGATGCCTATACACAATTTTTAGATAAAAAAAGCCTACTGATTACGGCCGACACCATTGTCTGGCTAAATGGTAAAGTTTACGGAAAACCAACAGATAAATCAGATGCTATTTACATGCTGAAAGCTTTATCAGGCAAAACACATGAAGTTATTACTGGAGTTTCCCTTACCACAACAGAAAAACAAATCACTTTTACTGCTGTTTCCAAAGTAAAGTTTGCTACTTTAGAAGAGGAAGAAATTTTGTATTATATAGAAAAATATAAACCTTATGACAAAGCAGGCTCTTATGGCGTACAGGAATGGATTGGCTACATTGGAGTAGAAAGCCTCGAAGGTTCTTTTTATAATGTAATGGGATTGCCGGTCAGGATGCTATACCAACATTTGAAGCAATTCTAGTACTACTCATTCATTTCCAGCAAAGTATCAATATATTCCCTGTTATTGGATAATCTGGGGATTTTATGTTGCCCGCCTAACATCCCCCTCTGCCCCAACCAATCATAAAACAAATTTTTGCGGGCAATCGTTACTAATGGTATATCAAGAGTTATATTTTTGTATCTTTTGGCTTCATAATCTGAATTCAGGTTTTGCAATGTTTTATCCAAAACAGCAGTAAACTCCGACAGGGAAGTAGGTTCTTCTTCAAATTCGATTAACCATTGATGCCTGCCTTTATTTTCAGATGACATATAAACCGGAGCAGCCGTATATTCTCTGATTTTACAGTTGGTTTCCAAACAAGCCTGACGCAAAGCCCTATCGGCATTATCTATCATTAACTCTTCCCCGAATGCATTGATAAAATGATGTGTTCGTCCGGTAATTATAAATTTATAGGGGCTTTTGTTTTTGAACATAACGGTATCACCAATAACATATCGCCACAAACCATTGTTACTTGTCATCACCAGGGCATAATTTTTATTCAATTCAACATCCTGTAACCGGTATGCTTTAGGATTATCCGAATCAATATCTTCCAACGGTATGAATTCATAAAAAATCCCATAATCCAATAATAATAGTAAAGAATGATCGGACAAATTATTCTGAATGCCAAAAAATCCTTCCGAGGCATTGTATGTTTCCATGTAACACATTCTGGAAGAAGGAATCAACGCTTCATATTGTTCTCTGTAAGGCGTAAAGCTGATACCTCCATGGAAAAACACTTCCAAATTAGGCCATATTTCAGTAAGGTATTTTTTTTCGGTGCGTTCCAACACTTTCTTAATCAGAACCATAAACCAGGAAGGAACTCCTGACAAGTTAGTTACATTTTCATTGATAGTATTGTTGCAAATAGCCTCCAGTTTAGCTTCCCACTCATCCATTAAAATAATTTTCTTCGAGGGAACCCGGAAAAAATTTGCCAATGGATTGATATTTTTGATAAGTACGGCAGATAAATCTCCGGCAATAACATGTTTATTATAAGGAGCCGGCTTACAACTGCCTCCCAGAACAAGTGCTTTTCCTCCGAAAAAACAACTGTCCGGCCTGTTATTCAAATAAGTAGCTACAGTATCTTTTCCTCCTTTATAATGACATTCCCGCAAGGAAGTTTCACTTACAGGAATAAACTTGCTTTTATCAGTGGTTCCGGATGACTTTGCCATCCACTTGATTTTTTCAGGCCAAAGGATATTATTTTCGCCTTTCATGATACGTTCCACAAAAGGCTTTATATCTTCGTAATTTTGTATTGGAACACGGGAAGCAAAATCGTCATAAGACCTTATGGATACATAATCATAGGTTTTGCCCCATTCCGTATTTTGAGAAGTTTTTATCAGGCTATTAAATTGTTCGGATTGAACTAAATCGGGATATTTTTCAAAGCGTTCTATGCTTTTCAGCCTGGATTTAAATATAAGTAATGCCGATTTATCAAGAATCATTTCTATGCTTTATTTTCTTTTAGCCCAAAGATAGTATTTTATCCTGAAACACTTACATTAAACCCATTTTTCGTAAGTTTTGCGGCAATAGTATTCAATTCTTCCAGAGAAACTTTTTGCAAATTTTTCTCCGGGGTAGGACGATCAATCGTATAAATCATTACTTGCTTAGGTTTGATTTCCTTCAAAACTTCAATCCAGGCATTTACTTCTTCTTCGCTCGTATTATCAACAGGTTGTCCGTTATGAGTTCCTCGCAGGAATATGGTTTGGATAATAAGGTTTCCATTGAAACGTTTCAGGTTTTCAATCACTTTAGCAATAGAAAATGAAGATTGCAAGGGTTGGTCTATCAGGCGGACCTGATTTTCGTAGACCGAGTCTAATTTCAGGATATTATTATCAATTTTGCTTAATGCTTTGAAAACGTTTTCTTTGTGAAGCATTGTCGCATTGGACAATACACTGATTTTGGCTTCCGGAAAATATTTATCCCTGAGTTGAATGGTATCATCAATAATTCCTTCAAATTCAGGATGCAAGGTTGGTTCTCCATTTCCTGAAAACGTAAATACATCAGGAATGGTACCATTTGTTTTTAATTCCTGCAACTTATCTTCAAGCACGTGCACAACTATTTCCCGTGCCGGAAAGCTTTGTTGTGTACGGCCATCTGCATTGTACCCGCATTCACAGTAAATACAATCAAAAGTACAGATTTTACCGGCAGTTGGCAGTAAATTAATTCCTAAAGAAATACCTAAACGACGACTTTTAATGGGTCCAAAAATAATTTCGTGAAATAACATATTAAAAATTTGAACCCAAAGGTAGCTAAAATTAGCACACAGATTTCACAGATTACACAGATTTTTTTAGTGGTTAATGGTTAGTGGTTAGTAGGCTTACGCTAATTATTGTGCGCAAACCTACTAACCACTAACCACTATTATCTGGTTTTCTTTATTGTGAATAGGAATTCCAACCCACCTTCTGTTCTGTTTTTAGCAACGATTTCACCTTTATGGAATAAAACAGCATTTTTAACGATGGATAATCCTAACCCAGAGCCACCGGTATCTCGTGTACGTCCTTCATTTACACGATAGAAACGTTCAAAAATACGGGAAAGATGTTTTTCTTCAATTCCATTACCACTATCATAATAAGAAAAGTAGTAATAATTATCATCTTCCATATAATTTGTAATCTGCATTTCAAGATTATCACCTCCATAAGCAATGGTATTATCTGCCAAGTTACGGAATATGGAATAAAGTAAAATACGGTTACCTTCAACAACTACACTGTTGTCTACTTTTATATCAAAATCAATTTTATGCTCGGCAAACTTATCCGACAAATCTTTCTTCAACTCTTTTAATAAAGGTTGAATATGTACATTTTCTATTTCAAATAAATCCGAAGCCTCTTCCATGCGGGTGATGAAAGAAATATCTTGTATCAATTCAGACAGCCTGACAATCTGCGAATAAGCTCTTTCTAAGAAAAACTGACGTTTCTCGGGATCAATTTCCGATTGTTTTATCAAAGTTTCCAGATATCCCCTGATACTTGTAACAGGCGTTTTTAATTCGTGGGCGATATTGTTAGTCATTTCCTGTTTCATCAAACGGGTTTTCTCCATTTTCGTAACATTACTGATGGAAATTTCAAAACTATTGTCTTCAAAACGGACAACCGCAATATTAAAATGCTTTCCATCCCTGCTTTTTTGAGTAGTAAAAACATTTGATTTATTATCCGATTTCCCATCTAAAAAATCCTGCAAATCCCTGAAAACCAAGTCCTCAAATATCCTGTTCACATTCAAAGACGGCTTTTCCGTCAGGAAATTCAAATATTGAATGAAATGCGAATTGTTATATATCTTTTTACGTTTGGGAGTAAAGAAACAAAGCCCCTCCTGAAGCGAATGGAAATGCTGGAGCATTTTTTCCCTCTCTAAAGAAATTTTCTTTTTATTTTCCTGAACCTGTTTATAAACATCAACAATCTTCTCCCCTATTTCTCCCAATTCATCTTCCGGGAAAATAATATTTTCCAAATCCGGATTTCCGGCTTGCGCTGCCGATGCAAAATTTTTCAGTTTATAAATAGATTTACCAAAACGATTCGACAAATAAATCATCACAATCATTGTCGCAAAAAACAGCAACAAAATAAAATAAAGGAAGATGTTATCTGTTTTGAAAAAATTCTTAACTGTTATATCATAAGGAATAGCCACCCGAATGAAATAATCATTATAATATTTGGCATAATACATGAATTCTTTGTTCATTGAAGCAGAATTCCTGATATTCGTTCCGTAAGGTTTCAACTTGGCAATCTGTATTTCAGGACGGTCAAGATGGTTGGGTATTCCTTTCAAAGCCTCCAGGTCATTGTCAAAAATCACATTTCCATCGTTTTTTATAATTGTGACCCGAAGATTTTCAGGCAGCAAAGGCAATATATTTTTCACCTGCTGCATATCATCAAGCGGAATATGATTCTGAACTATGTAGTTATGCACAAAATCAGTATAAATACCCTGGTCTGATTCCAGGATTCCCGTTTTGTAAGTTTTTTCCCTCTTTTGTTCAAAGATGATTATACCTACTGTAAACAAGGAAAATACAACAAAAAAATAGAGAAAAAGCCGATGTTTATAAGTCAGTTTCATAATTCAAAATTCACATAGTAAAACAATATCCATATCCTGAGCGGTTCATGATGTAATGTCCATAATGCCCAAGTTTTTTCCTTAACCTGGTGATATGTACATCGACCGTTCGTTCCAATACATAACCTTCATCTTTCCAGATTTTATCAAGGATTTCCTCACGTGTAAAAACCCTGGCCGGATTTTTGACTAAAAGAAAAAGTATTTCAAATTCTTTTTTAGTAAGCAATATCTGCATTTCATCCAATACCACCTGTTTAGTCTCCGGACTTATCTTTAGTTTATCAACAATAATATCTTCTTGTTGGCTTCGTTCCTCCTGTTTTTCTGTGCGTTTCAGGACAGCCTTAACCCGTGCAACTACTTCCTTGATAGAAAATGGTTTGGAAATATAATCATCCGCTCCAATAGAAAAACCTGTTAATAAATCATTTTCCGTATCCTTGGCTGTCAAAAAAATAATCGGAATTTTATTACCTTGTTTTTTCAATTTTTCAGCCATTCTGAAGCCAGATATTCCACCCATCATCACATCCAACAAGATAATCTGATGTTCATTTGATAATTTATGAAGAGCTTCTTCTGCCGAATTGGCCATATCAACTTCAAACCCTTCATTTTCAAGATTGAATTGAAGAATTTCGCAGATATCTTTTTCGTCGTCAACTACAAGAATTTTTGTTTGCATATTTCATTATTTATTTCCGTGCCTGATATCCTTCCCTTCCATCAAATATATCGCCGATTCGGCCAGATTAGTAGCATTATCACCAATACGCTCTATGTTATACGAAATGCTATTGATACTCATCATCATTTTCAATTCACTTTCGGTCAGCATCTTGCCGGCAAAAGATTGTTGTAATTTCAGAGTTATTTCCCTGAATAATTCATCAACCTTATCATCTGTTGCAATTGTTAAATACGCCCTTGAATTATCTTCACAAGAAAAAGCATAAACTGCATTGCTTACCATTTTCTCGGTATGTTTCAACATTTTGGACAATAATGTTTTAAGCTCGATAAACAACTCCGATTCCCAATCATTATCTTTAACAAAATTAGAAATATTCAGGATTAAATCACCGATACGTTCCAGATAAATGGTCATATCATGATAAGATATAATTTTCCGGAGATCCATTGCTTTAGGATTAAACAGGAAAATCGCATTGATAACTTCTTCCCGGATTTTTACATCGAGACTATCAATTATCTTTTCAGAACGTTCAATTTCTTCGCATAAAGTCAAGTCTTTTCCTTTTTCGAACAAAGTTCTAATAATGCCCATTTCCTTTAATACAATTTCCGAAAGTAATTCGAAATCAGCAAGCAACTTGCTTAGGTATTTTGATTTTATTGTTTCCATTTAAAATGAAGAATGAAAAATTAAGAATTAAAAATTATCCAAATACTCCGGTCAGATATTCTTCCGTCCGTTTATCCTTAGGCTTAGTAAACATTTGTTTGGTGGTATCATATTCCACCAAATCACCCAAATACATAAACATAGAATAATCTGAAATACGGGCCGCCTGCGACATGTTATGAGTTACTATCACGATAGTAAACTGTTCTTTCAACTCCAACAGCAATTCTTCAATATGATTTGTTGAAATCGGGTCTAATGCAGAAGTCGGCTCGTCCATAAGTAATAATTCCGGCTTTAGTGCGAGTGCACGGGCAATACAAAGCCGCTGTTGTTGTCCTCCGGAAAGGAAAGAACCTTTCTTGGTCATTGTATCTTTGACTTCATTCCAAAGTGCGACATTTTTCAGGCTTGTTTCTACGATTTCATCTTTCTCATCTTTTTTCAGACTAATGCTATTCAGCTTATATCCAGCCAGCACGTTATCATATATGCTCATTGTAGGAAACGGATTCGGCCGCTGGAAAACCATACCGGCGCGCCGGCGTACTTCCATGGGATTCATCTCCAATACATTTTTTCCTTTCAACAATATTTCGCCTGTGGTCTTGATATGAGGATAAAGTTCGTGCATCCTGTTGATTGCCCTCAACAACGTACTCTTTCCGCAACCGGAAGGTCCCATGATAGCCGTTATCGTATTTTCCCCAACACCTGCGCTTACATTATTCACCGCATTTTTACCCGGCGTATATGAAACACAGACATTTTTCAGCTTAAGCAAATATTCGTTTGTTATTGTATTCTCCATTTATTTGCCACTTGTTTAGCGATTAAGTTCAATGTCAAAATCAATAATAGTAATAATAATGATGATGACCAAATCATATCTATCAAATTCGGGTCGTTATAAAACTCCCATATAAGTAATGGAATAGCACTTGTCGGATGGTTGATATCCCAATTGACGGCAGAAGATCCCAAAGCAGTCAGCATCAGCGGGGCCGTTTCTCCCATAACACGTGATATAGCCAGTAATATTCCCGTAAATAATCCGCCAAAAGCCGAAGGCAACATTACCTTGAAAATAACATTGGTATATGATGCCCCTAATGCCAATCCGGCTTCTTTCAGCGTTCCGGGTAAAAGCTTCAGGGTCTCTTCCGTTGAGCGGATAACCAAAGGCGACATCATAATGGCTAAGGCAAAGCTACCGGCCAATGCAGAATAACTATGCAACGGTTTCACAATCCAGGCATAAGCTATAATACCTACAACAATTGAAGGCGTTCCCTGTATCAAATCAGTCAGATACCTTACAATTCCGGCAAAAGATGAATTAGCATGTTCCGATAAATAAATTCCAACAAAAATTCCGATGGGTATTGCAATTATAATTGCGACTCCAATAATCAACAATCCACCTGTAATACCATTCAAAACGCCTCCGGGAATACCATCTCCGCTCATTTTGGCAAGCATGGCATCCATCGATGTCGGTGCAACTTCCGTAAACAAACTGAAGTTGAATTGTTTGTATCCCTTCTTTATCAATTCAAAAAGGATGAAAAACAATGGTAACATTGTAATTCCGGAAAAGAGGCACACAAGATAGAAAAATATATTGTTTTTTGCTAATCTGAATTTTGAACTCATACCATTTTCCTCATTGTTAATTTTGCAATCGAATTGATTATTGCGGTAATTAAAAACAACAGCAATCCTATCGCAATCAACGAACTCAATTTTAGTCCATCTGCTTCCCCGAATTGATTGGCAATAATACTAGCCATTGTGTTTCCTGTATCTGTCAATGACTTTGGAATATTATTCGTATTACCTATAAGCATCGTAACAGCCATTGTTTCACCTAAAGCCCGGCCTAATGCCAATATATATGCAGATAGAATACCCGAACTTACTACAGGAAAACTAACCGCAAAAATCACTTCCAAACGAGTTGCTCCCAAGCTATAAGCGCCTTCTTTCAAATCATTGGGAACCATTGAAATAAATTCCGAGCTAAGAGAAGAGGCATAAGGAATTATCATGACTGCCAATACCAATGAAGCGGTAAGGATTCCAAATCCCTGTTCATTCAGGCCCAAAGATACAATCAAAGGCCGTAGAGTATAAAATCCCCATAACCCATATACAATAGAAGGTATTCCTGCCAACAAATTAACAATGGAACCAACTACAGCAGCTATTTTCTTACCCTTGAAATATTCACCCGTGAATAAGGCAACAGGAAGCGAGAACGGTATACAGAAAAGAAGCGCAAGTAATGAAGTTAGTATAGTTCCTGTGATAAAAGAAAACGCCCCGTAATTTTCCTGTCCCGTTCTCGGATCCCATTCGGAAGAACTTATAAATTCAAAGAATCCGAAATGTCTGAATGTTCCGAGCGATTGTCCTACCAATGCATAGACAATACCTCCTGTGAGAAGCAAAATTAAACAAGCGGCGGCAAACAACAGGGATTTGAAAATTTTATCCTTCATTATAAATGATTTATTCTGTAGGGACAATCCTATGTGATTGCCCCTACGGACGACAATTATTTTTCAATGTTTTTTCCGTCAAATGTCACTGTATTCAAAATTGCCTTTGCATTCTTCAACGCAGTTTCCGGTAATGGAGAATAATGTATATTGGCAGCTACACTTTGTGCATCATTGCTCAACACATAATCCAACAGGTCAACCAAACCTTTAGCCTGATTCAAATCCCTCTTTGCATAAGATTGTTCCTTATATATTATAATCCATGTAAAACAACTAATAGGATAAGCATCCGGTTCAGGAGAATTGGTAATCATCGTACGCATATCAGCAGGAAGTTCTCCTTTAGCTGCAGCAGAGATTGAAGCAGTTCCAGCTTCAACGAAATTACCAGTACTGTTTTGCATCAATGCTGTAGGGATATTCAACGAAAGTGAATACTCCGAACCTACATATCCGATAGCACCTTTTGTTTGTTGGATTGTTCCGGCAACTCCGGGATTACCTTTAGAAGCAATTCCCGTAGGCCAGGTAAGGGATTTACCTGTTCCTATTTTTTCAGCCCATTCCGGACTCACTTTAGTCATATAATCACTAAAAACAAAGGTTGTTCCGCTACCATCCGAACGATAGACAGGAGTAATGGTCTGATCAGGCAATTTAGCATCCGGATTCAATGCTTTGATTTTTGCATCATTCCATTTCTTGATTTTACCTAAATAAATATCTGATACAATTTGTCCATTTAAATTCAATTTAGGGATTTCCGGTAAATTATAAGCCAAAACTACAGCACCCATACAAGTAGGCATATGTAACACCGGGGCGCCCATTTCAGCCATTTCTTCATCAGAAAGGAATGCATCGGAAGCTCCGAAATCAACTGTTTGGTCTTTCAAACTCCGGATACCTCCGCCACTTCCAACACCTCCGTAAGTAACTTTATTTTCACTTTTATCAGAATAAGCTTTAAAAATAATGTTATAGAAGGGTTGAGGAAAAGTAGCTCCCGCTCCGGAAAGTTCAACTGTCGATTTTTTTTCACTGTTTGTTGCTTTTTGTTTACAACCGGAAGCAACCACTACAACCATCATTAAAAAAAGTACCTTTTTCATATCAAAAATATTAACAGAATTAATTTGAATGCAAGATTACTACAGAAATGTGATGTAGTTATTACAAAAATATTACGATTTTGTTAAGCCTTGCAAACACCACTGTTTCCATAACAAATAAACAACTATTCAAAAGATAAGTTTATTTTTAAAGGAATATTGCATGTGTTAGGATTTTACTTATCTTTGCCCCTGAATTTTTAAAAATTATAAAGTCATGAAAGAATTATTAGCTAACTTGAATCAACTTTTTGCAGAATTCTCAAAAGATTCATCAGCACAATTAGAAAACGGAAATAAAGCTGCAGGCACACGTGCAAGAAAAGCTTCTTTATCTATTGAAAAAGCTTTGAAAGAATTCCGTAAAGTTTCTATTGAAGCTTCTAAATAAGGTCAACTCTTATTTATTTAAAAAAAGAGATATTGTTTCAATCAAGAAAACAATATCTCTTTTTCTTTTATAAAAAAATCCTGTTGTTCCTTTTACCAAACAACAGGATTACCTTATCTTTAACTATAAATATCTCGAAATCCATTTTCTTTCTCAAAATTGCTTAAGGCCTTTCTTAAGATACACACACACTACTAATAAAATTCTGAAAGCTACTTCTCACAAGCCACATGACAAAATTGGGGATAAAAAAACTCAAGATACCTCTGTACCAATTTATGTTGAAAGAAAAATGGAAATCAAGAATATAATAACGCTTTTTGATTCATTCTTTCTGCAAATATAAGTATTTTACATATACAACGAATGATTTTTTTGAAAAAAAATCAGAATCTATGTAAATAAAAGAAATAAACACTTATTTTTGAGCTAAATTACTCAAATCTAATGAATAAATACAAAAATATTAAATGGAAAGATATCTTTTTTTATTACTTATTTTCATTCTTTGCGGACAACATCTTTTCTCTCAAAAAGAAATTAAAATCGAAAGTTATAAATGTTCCGAATTAATTCCGGTATTTGTTCCCGCAATAATTGACACTATTAACATAAACGGGAAAAAATATTCCGACAAAGATTTGTTGAATACCTCTGTTAATTTTGAGCAACTATTTTCAAATAAAAAAATATTAAAAACCGACACTTCAGGTGTTGCTCCTTTGGAATATTTTGATTGGAACTCCCAGAAACCAAAACAAGACAAAGCTATCCAACTGCTTTCGTTCAATATTGATGCAGACAGGTACTGCAAAGCGAAACTTTCCATAACCTGCACAGAAATGTTCGAAGTTTATATCAATAATGAAAAAGGGAAAAGCAAGGAAAGTAAAGAAGATAATATATCCAAATCTACCAGTATAGATATTGACCTGAAATTGGAGCCTAAGCAATACAATGTCGTTATTAAAAGATTGGCGACATTCAGCAATTTCAATAAATCGGAAATCAAAACAGTTTTAATTCCACAAAAAGGCGATTCATTGACCCAATTCCGGGTTTCTTTAGACGACAAAAAAAAAATCACCGTGAATGATATTATTGAAGGAACACGCATTACCGAAGCGAGCATATCTCCTTCAGGCAAATATCTCACTGCAAGATATGTAACTGTATATGAAGGAGGAAAAAGTTCAATTGTCACCGAGTTAAGAACCTTAAACGGCAATAAACTGGTTTATCGCTTCCCTTCTTCCGTAAGGTCTTACTGGATGCCAACTTCCGATAAAATCATATATTATAAGGATGGTATCAAAAATAAGGATATATACATCTTCGACCCGGCAACTTTAGATGAAAAATTAATAGGAGAAGGTATTTCATTTGAAGCTTTTTATGTTGCACCTGATGAAAAATTCATGATTCTGGCAGTCGATGAAAGCATGCCTAATGATAAATCTTCCCTTAAAAGATACCTTTCCCCATCCGACCGGGAAGGTTCTTTCAGAAAAAAACACAGTCTTTTTAAGTACGATTTTACACAACAAACAACCGATAGATTAACTTTCGGTAAAACGAACATGTATGTTTGTGACATTAGTCCCGATAGCAAAAAGCTTATGTTCATGACTACAGAAGAAGACTTGAGCGAAAGATTATTTTATAAGTTCAATTTGCTTGCAATGGATTTAATAACATCTGACATAGATACCCTGTCTCAAGACCGTTTTATCTCCAATGCATCTTTTTCTCCCGATGGCAAACAAATCCTTATTCAAGGAAGTGCTGAAGCTTTTGATGGTATCGGATTGAATATTCTGCCCGGACAAATATCCAATTCTTTCGATGGACAGGCTTTTATCATGGATTTAAAAACAAAGCAGGTTAATACTTTTACCAAAAATTTCAATCCTTCAGTACAAAATTGCTACTGGTCATCATCCGACAATAAAATATACCTGCAAGCAGAAAATGAAGACCGGGTATCTATCTATTCATACGATCCCAAAACGTCTCAATTCGAAAAGTTAGATCTAAAAGAGGATATGATTGCTGATTTCAGCATATCAAAAACATCTTTATCAGCCGTTTACAGGGGAGAAAGTGCTAGTAATGCTTACAGGCTTTATTCTTTCAACTTAAAGTCTAAATCAATTGAAATGTTATCTGATCCATTTGGAAAGCAATTATCCGGATTAACATTCGGAAAAATTGAAGACTGGAACTTTACTTCATCAAAAGGTACGGAAATCAGGGGAAGATATTATCTGCCTCCCAACTTCGATTCTAATAAAAAGTATCCGGTGATTGTTTACTACTATGGTGGAACTAACCCGACTGCCCGGAACTTTGAAAGTCGTTATCCATTGAACGTTTACGCGGCATTAGGTTATATCGTTTACACTTTACAACCAAGCGGAGCAACCGGCTTCGGACAGGAATTTTCAGCCCGCCATGTCAATTCGTGGGGAGAACCTACTGCAGAAGAAATCATTGAAGGGACACAAAAATTCTGTGACGAACATTCTTTTGTAAACAAAAATAAAATCGGATGTATAGGCGCTTCTTATGGCGGCTTTATGACTCAATATTTAATCACCAAAACAAACATATTTTCGGCTGCCATATCACATGCCGGAATCAGTTCCCTGGCAAGTTATTGGGGCGAAGGCTATTGGGGATATTCATATAGCGGAACCGCATCTGCTGGAAGTTTCCCCTGGAATAATCCGAAACTATATACGGAGCAAAGTCCTTTATTCCATGCAGATAAAATCAACACTCCTCTCCTACTCCTGCATGGAGGTTTGGATACCAATGTTCCTATTGGAGAAAGTATACAAATGTATAACGCATTAAAATTATTAGGAAAAACGGTTGAATTTATTGAGGTTGAAGGAGAGAACCATACCATAACATCTTACAAAAAACGCATAGAATGGAATAACACCATTGCTGCGTGGTTTGCCAAATGGCTAAAAGATGAACCGGAGTGGTGGGATGGGTTTTATAAAGAAAACCCCTGAAAGTCAGGAATTACTTTGAGCACTTTATCCTGAAGCGATTCTTTTGAGTTGGTAGTGGAAAGTCCAATTACTTTCATGCCGGCTGAGGTACCAGCCTGAATGCCGGCAAAAGAATCTTCAAAAACAAAACAATCGGCAGGATTAACACCCAAATCTTCTGCGGCTAAAAGATAACACATCGGATTAGGTTTTCCTTCTGTAATACGTTGAGCACTCACAATTGTATCAAATAATTCATCGAAATGATATTCTTTAGACACTGCGATTACCTTTTCTTCGCCCGAACTTGTAACTAACCCTGTTGGAATTCCGGCTTGCTTCAATGAGCGGATAAAAGCAACTGCTCCCGGAATTTCAGGATAAGTCATATTCCGTTCAAACTCGTCATGCAGCTTAATAAGCTGGTCTATTTCTTCTTCCGAAAGATCGGAAAAATAAGTGTTCAGAATATTGGACATTGTTGTGCCTTTTACTAACTTCTCAAAGTCATCTATTTCCGGATGATATTTCTTTCCTATAGCACTCCAGATAATATCATATTGAGGCTCTGTATCTATAACAACACCATCCATATCGAACAGTGCACAAATTTTCCTTTCCATATTAATGTTTGTCCCTGATAAACAGAGACATTAATATATATATAATGATAGTTATACTGATGCTCGTGAAAGTAAATATAGCAAACAATACGACAGCAATTATCATTAAAATATAACGAGCCTCATTTCCTTTCCATGAATAATTTTTGAATTTCAGGGAAAACATCGGTAGTTCTGAAACCATCAGGGAAGAAAATAACAAAATGCAAACAATAATTATTACTGTTATATAAATATATGAAACCAAAAAGCCTGGATTGACATATAATTGGGAAAGCGAATATATAAACGAACCCCAGAATAAAGCGTTGGCAGGCGTTGGAAATCCTATAAAAGAAGTTGTCTGGCGTTCATCAAGATTAAACTTAGCTAACCTCAGTGCCGAAAAAGCAGGAATTAAAAATGCCAGATATGGTAGATAAGCAAGCAACGGGAATGCAGGTATTCCGGGCGCCAGGATATTCCTCAAAAATATGAAAATAATCATTCCGGGAGCCACACCAAAACTAACAACATCGGCCAAAGAATCCAGTTCTTTTCCGATATTGGAATATGCTTTCAACAACCGGGCGGCAAATCCATCAAAAAAATCGAAGATGGAAGCAATAATGATAAAAATAAATGCCCACAAATAATCATTATTGAATGCCACTACGCAAGCAATACATCCTGAAATCAGATTCAGGCATGTAATCATATTGGGAATATGCTTTTTCATATCTAAAATTATTTGATACGGGCAATAGCAGTCCGGTTCCCGTAAACCTTATCATCGGGTTCAACCAATATTTCCGTATCGAGAGGGAGGTATAAATCCACGCGCGAACCGAATTTAATAAAACCTAATTGCTGGTTGATCCGGCAATCCTGACCTTCTTTAGGGTAAGTAACAATACGCTTGGCTAAAGCGCCGGCAACCTGACGCAACAAGATTTCTTGTCCTGATTTGGTTTTTATAATAACGGAAGAACGCTCATTTTCCGTACTTGATTTCGGAAGATAGGCAGCCATAAAACGTCCGCGTTGATGGGAAGAATGCATGATTTTTCCACCAATGGGAATCCAATTGATATGAACGTTAAACACGCTCATAAAAATAGAGACCTGCAATCTTTTCTCATTGAAGAAGTCATTTTCCATCACTTCTTCAATAACCACAACAGTTCCGTCGGCCGGAGCAACAAGGGTATTATCGTCTGTAACGTCAAAAACACGTACCGGCTTTCTGAAGAAATTAAGGATTATTAAAAAGAATATGGAGGATGTGAAAAGGATGAAATAAAAAAATAATGATTTTCCGACTAAATGATAAATAATAAGGTTAAGCAAAATAAGCCCTACGGTTGTTACAGCAAGCGTATTGTAGCCTTCTTTATGGATTGTCATTTTGTTTTTTAAGTTATTTTTATATCTGTTTATTTTCCTTTGCAAGGCAAAGATAATTGGATTTTGGTTATAAAACAATAGTTGATAATTAAAAACAATAGCCGACCCCGGCTTTAGCTTCAGAAACGGTATATTTCACATCAGGATAATAAACATAATGGCTTTTTCTGTTATAATAAGATAAATCGGCAGATAAGTCAAAATGTTTTGTCAGGTGATAATTGAAACACAAATTCAACACACTCAATCGTGCGAATCCTTTATCACCTTGCACGTTTAAGTTAAGTTGCTCTTCTTTAGACAATTCAGACAAATTCACATTGGGCTCATATCCTTTCCACGTGAAAATCTGATAATTTTCGAAATTAAATATCGCTTCAAACCTGGAGCTAAACAGAAAAGTAGTTTTGAATTTTGCACTGTAACCACTACCCATATTATAATCCCTGTCAATGGCATCATAATGGTTTGTCAGACTTCCTCCCAATATAATACCATTGAGGTGCGCTGCTAAAAGAAAATTATTATTTTTCCTAAATCCCTGCCGGTATAATAAACCACCTCCAAAGGCTGCCGCTTCTGAAATTCTATATGAATGTTTCGTTACATTATACACACTGGCGTACGAATCATAATAATCAAAATGCTGGAAAATACCCAATACTAATTGACGTTTTTCCCTTTCCAATTCCATATCTTTCCCCCACAACATCCCGATAGCATTAACATTGCTTAAAAGAGGCTGTTCGTCAGAAATAAGATTAAATCCAGCTCTTAAACTAAAATAATCGTATGGTTTCTCACACCCGTAATCAAAAGGGTCTCCGTAAAGGAGCCTGACATCAACATAAAAAGAGTTGGAAATACCCTCATTAAACTCTGTATTTTCAGTAAGGGCTCGATACATACCCCTCATTAAAAACGACGCCGGAATATTACCAAAAGCCCTTCCTTTTATATTTCTCCGTTTCCACATATCTCCATCAATAAGCCTGTTAAATCCCCTCATTGGAGAAATTGCCATAGCCAATAATTCCCGCCCAAAACGTTCCCAACCAGTAGTTTTATCATTAAGGACAAGATCTGAAAGCCGGTAAGTAACTTCACCCAAACTCATTCCTCCAATGGAAGTTGAAATAAAATCATTAATTGCAGGCGGTTCATTCTCCATAAATAGCTCCCACATCAAGCTCCCACCTGCTGCATATGGAATCGATTGGTAAAAGTCCATTCCATTGGCACGGGCAGTATTGAAATATAATCCACCGGCATACGGATGAGAAAAAAGATTAGTAGAAAACTGATCATTATCCCAGACAAATCCAGATTGAAGATTCTTCTTCATCGATTCAATACTAATATAGGTATAATCTCCATTGAGAACTATGCGGTCAAATCCCCAAATCCCAATATTAAGTCCGAATGTTTCCAATGCGGCTTTCCAAGGTCTTTTATGTGGAGTTATTATGGAGTCATTGTAATGAATGGTATATAATAAGCTATCATCTCCTTCCTGGGCACTGACAAAACACGTAGAAAAAATAAACCCGATTAGAAGAATAGTTTTTACATAATGTACAAATTGCATATAAGCTCTTTAATTAAAAGTTTCCTACTTAACAATTAAAAGGAGAAAAGGTTCAAAACTTTATAAAATATTTTTTCACACCAACAGTAGATACTCATGCTTAATCGTCAATTCAATATATATTATGTTATCTTTTCAATCAAAAATTAATAAAGTGGGTGAATTGCATAAAATGAATTCACCCACTTTGTCTAATAATAAAATCGCTTATTCTACAGGTTTTCGTTTGATTATTCTGAAAACGGCATAACCCAATATCATTAAGAAGATGAACAAATAAGAATCATCTATCGGCAAACCGTTGATAGGCGGGCCAACCGGACCCCGAAGAACATTTTCTTTCAGGTACGATTTACTTAAATCATCTTTCTGAAAAGGGAAATATTCATTGTATGCATCGTTTGTTTTTCCAAATACGGAAGTGCCGTTATTATTGAATATTTCAGTACGTTCCTCATCCGATGCAAAAGGACTAAGGGACTGCGTTCCATCTGCTGAACATATTATGACATTACACATAAATATGATCAAAGTAATCAATATGTGCTTTTTCTTTTCTGATATCTGTTTATTTATTTTCATGTTTAACAACCGATAATTAATGAATTAATATTTTTTTTGTTTTATTCTCCCCGTTATTGAGTTTTACGGTTAGAATATATATTCCGGCAGGGATTTGAACTTCTTTGCTAAGGCTTTTAGCATTGAGGTTTTGCCAACTTACCAACTTGACTCCCTGCAGTGTGATTACATTTACATTTAAAATATATTCAGATGATGATATCTCAAGTATATTTTCATGGAAAAATGCTTGAAATGTATTTTCTTCTTTTGCAGATTCAATCCTGGCGGCTGCTTTCGGATTTCCTATGTGCAACATGAAACGTTCACCTTCATTAGGTTCATTTTTAAATGAATACGAGCTTTGTTCAGATAAATCTATTGTTTTATTCAAACGAGTATCTGTTAATGTGAGTGATTCACAATTTATATTCCCCAAATTTGAGAATGAAAACTTTATTGTATCCGGGCTTTCACACTGAATGCCGATTGGAACTTCAATTTGAGCGCCTT
>JAVBLO010000006.1:0-75079 GCA_031553415.1 Bacteroidales bacterium
CAAAACCTGTATGCCAATGCCTTTATCATAAGGTAGCTTTAACCGTATGGTGTCTGAAACAATCCTGGGCGCTTCTAAATGAAGCTTTGATTGCATCGGGGAGAGACATTGATTGCTTCCCGATGAGACTTTCATCGCTCCCCGAAGAAACATTTGTCTCTTCGGGGAGCGTTTATGGGGCAACCGCACGTTTGTTATCCGTTACGTTGAAATGTATACTGATGGCATTTGCAGAAAGATAATACAAATACTTTATTCAACTATGAACTTTTCTGTATTTTTGAAAACCAATCTCTGATTACCATATCCTTCCAATGAATAATAATACATACCGGAGGCCAATCCTTTGCGTTGCCATTCTATTTCATTACTTCCGGGAATAAAAGATTTGATACTTACTTTATCCACTACTTTTCCGGAAACATCATATATAAAGAGCATCAATTCTGTTACATCTTTATCTACAGTATATTTTATCCGGGCTGTATTTTTAACCGGATTCGGATAAATTCCAATAACGCGATTGACTTTGACATTATCTATACCGGTCATATACTCCAAATGCAAACTCAATGAACTATTCAAATTACCCATTATGCTATTGGAGAAATTAACAGATTCTGTTACCAGATACTCTTCCTGGGTAGAGATGTTTATTGCTTTGAAGGTTACTGTTTCTTCCGAAGATTCTCCATGTATGGTAATAAACTGATAACCACTCACTTCCACACTCGTTCCCCTGCATTCATCTTCGACAAAAGCACCTATCGCATAATCTGCAGGATCAAGTAAATCTCCACCACTGTATAACCGGGCTACAATATTCATATTATCTGAATATTTCCTCTTGTCATAACTCCAGATACTTGACATTATTGAAGATCCGGGCGTTTCATTTATTATGTGGCTATACATAAACGATTTAGCCTGATTTGCATAATACATATAGCCAGAGGCAGGAGCAAGCTTTTTCAAACTGCCAATCCATTCACTTCCATTATACATTGCAAAAGCATCCTGACCTTTAACAACATCATTCATCTCAGCATTCAAACCAGCAAAAGCATCATTCAAACTCATTTCCGTATCCGGAATATATCCTAACCAGTTCCAACCTGAATTCAAACCGATATTCACTTCATCCGGCATAAATGGGAAACCTTTCAATTTCAATTGTCCGGATTGATTCATCTTAATCTTATATGCGTATTCCGGCTCTATTTTTATCAAAGAACCTTCCAAACCAGAATCCTCAACATTAAGCAATTCCGAATCATAACTTCTGACAGTCTCAAGATTATTCACTATTGGTGAAAACATTGAAACCAGATTATTCAAATTGGGATCTGCAACATTCACAGATATCCAATTCCAGCCTGTGAGTAGATTATAAGTCACTGTCTTTTCAGTTATCACCGGAACCTTAGTGAACACTGCTTCGATATTCACATCAGAATTAACCGTAACCTGAAGCGTTGTATTGGTTCCCATTAATACATTATTAACTTTCCATCCTGAAAAATTGTAACCGGAAACCGGCATTGCTATTAAATTGAATATTTTCCCATATTCATAAATACCTGTGCTTCCACCGGTAATAGAACCTCCGGCTTGGTCATATACCAATGTCATATTGTATGATTTAGCTTTAAATGCAGCCGTAATCGCACTTTGGTTCAACAACGTGTGCTGGTAGATCTCTTCTGTGGAAAGAGTTTTACCGCCCATATTCCAACCAACAAATTCATAACCATTTGCAGGAGTTGCCACAAGATTGAATACGGAACCATATACATACTTTCCGGAAGACAACGAAATATTACCTGTATTTTCGGGTGTAACAGTAAGAGTCAATTGCACTTTCCCATCTAAATATTGAATCCAAACGACAGGCTCACCAGCTTCACCTTTGAAATTTTCATTATCTGTTATTCCGGCTGTTTGTACAGTAAGAACATAATAACCGTCATTTTGAGCGACCTGAGCAATATTCAGTGTAAATTCCTGATCATTTATCTTTGTGATAGATATCAGGCTTGCATCCTGTTTTATTCCCTGGCAGTTCAAAGTAAGATCATCTGCAGTAAACGTTGAAGCATCGATTGGCTTATTGAAACGAACCCTGACTTCCGACACCGGAGTTGAAGCTACAGTTCCGGCCTGAGGAATTCCGGTGAATGACTCCACTGCTAATATCACAGCAGGTTTTTCTTCAAATGTCAATATGTACTGCTCAGCACCTGTTCCGAATTTATCAACAAAATGAAGTTTATTTTCGTATAAAGGATCCTTTCCATCACGTAAAGTACGGTCGGTCTGCCAGAAATTGTGCAAATAAATTATCGCATTATCACTTACTCTCCTGATACTTAATAATTTTTGATGACCATTAGTCGGATCATTTATACTACCATAATTCCATCCCGGGGTAAGCGGCGTTACCGACAATGTATATTGATTATTGGAATTACCTGCAAGTTGCGCTGTTGAAGTAACAACCATATTTTCGATTGTTCCGTCGGATAAATAAAGTATATCCGGAAGGTCATCTGCATCAGGAATGTCATTTGCCATAAATCCGGTTAAGAAAGAATTATTTTCTTTCGGTATCCTGATGCTCCGGATTAATTCATGAATTGTAACAGTATCAAGCAAAGTCAAATCAGGATTGCCATAACTTGTAACATGAGTTGCTTTTACATCATAATCTGTAAAATGGCCTAACAATGTACTTGTGAACCACCACTGTGCATAAGCAGTACCTCCGGCAGGGATATTACCAAAATCCGTAGCAACACTCTCACCTAAAGCTAATGTATGGTCTAAGCCATTCAATTGAGAACTTAACAATTCGAAATTAATAAGCAAACCTTTCTCGTTTACTGTAATTTCCGGTTGTTTTGTTACCATTTTGATGTTGGTTCCTTCTCCCGCTCCAATGTTATGGATTAAGAGTGAGAACTCGGCAGGTACCATCGGTTCAATTACATCTGCAGTTAAAGGATCATCACCCAACACATCGCGCTGTATGAAATATGTCAAATCGAGATTAGGAGATGGTTTTACGGTAAGGGTTACCGGATATAAATCTCGGGTAACAACCAATCCTGTAAACGGGTCAAGATATGACAAAGTACCTCCGAAATAATAATCTTTGGGTTCAGTCAGCGCTGCATATTTTGTCGGGATAAACAAGATTGTAGCTTTTCCTGTTTCCTGAGCATTTAATGTCCATTCCCCATTCAAGTCACCTGAAAATTTATCTAAACTTTCATTATTTATTTGGAATACATGTTCTGTAGCTATATTTCCCAATTCATCTTTCACAACCAGATTCAATTTCACATTTTGCATGGCAGTAGATTCATGTCCGTTGAAGACGGATAATGTTCCACAGAATGCCTGGCGGGTCATAGTCATGGTTTGGGAGAATTGGAGGGAGATGGAAGCACAGACGGAAGAAGATGCTTCTTCTAATTTATTCTTAAATTTTTCATATTCAGTATCCATTAAATCTTTTACAGAAGAATATCCCATTTCAACTGCTATAGATTCTGATTGGTTGATATCATTCCATTCTTTTGATATGACATCTTGGTGAATATAATTATTTCCTTCCACATATTCACCAACAGAAACTTTCGTTGTATTATTAAGCCTATCAATAAATTTAATAAATTCTTCTGTTGATATTGCAGTTGGTTTTAGGTTTAATAAGTTTTGTTCATTCGGATTAATATATCCCGCTTTAGAGTATTGATTATATAAATAATTCATTAAAATTGAGAATTCTTCTGTTGAACAATTATTCCATTCATCAGTTCCAAAATACTCTTTAATAATATTTGCTTCTGCCTCTGCCTGCATTAATCCAACTGAAGCCTTAGTTTGAAATTCCTCAATATATGATATAGAACTATTTGTAGATTTAAGATTTGGTTCATCACCATTTAAGTCGCACGGTTTCAAAATATCTTTTAGACAAGAGACATACTGGGTTATTGTTCCTACAAGTTTACAAACAACCCCAACTTTTGCTCCCACCACACTAGCAGTAGCGGCATAAGCACAAATTTCTGATGCACAACTTACTGTAGTCAATACACAGTCAGAAACATCCCAAGCATCCATACTACCAGATGCAATACTTTTACCACAATCCCAAGATGATTTTAGACAATCATATACAGGAATACTTATGGGACACATAGCCAATGTTCGTATTATCCTGTTCTGGCAAGGTATACATCCTGTATCTTCTAACTTAGGAGGATGGCATTCCCATTCCCACGGCCAATTATATTGAGGAATATGTATATCCCAAGGGAAACGAGGAGGATGACATTCTGGAATTACGGGAGGATTATATGTCCATGGCTGTCCATCGCCGATGTTTAAATTAAAAGAACATGTTAAAAGTTTTATTGTAACCGGATATTGATGCCATTTTCTATCATTTCCACAATCCCATACATAAAATACATAAGTTTCTATTTTACATGGTAAATTTATAAATGATTTAATTGAAACTGAAGATTTTAATTGGCTTTCTTCTTTTAGAGAAACTCTAACAGGTATAATAACTGACTCCTGAGGTCTTAGATTTAATCCATTTACCATCCCTAAATATTCAAACGACAAAGCCTCATACTCAGGAAAATTTAACTGAACATTCGATGCCGTAATTAAACCCTTGTTAGTCAAAACTGCATTAAACATGTAATATCCATTTGCCTGAAGTTCTTCTACTGGTATTTGTTCTGGAAGTATCGCTTCAACAACAGGAGTGGGTACATTCGTTTCATATTTCACAGTTGTAACAATTTCATACTCATCTTCCACCGTTGTTTCCTCAACTTTCCAGTCAATTGTTATCGCCTGAAAACTTAAATTAACCACTTTCCTTGTTTCTTTTCCCGGATCAACCAAAATATTATTCTGGTAACGATCGTGTTTATCTGCTGAAACATCTATACCATAATATCCTTCAGGTAACTCAATGGTATATATTCCTTTATCGTTAGTTATTCCCTGAGCAATTACCGCACCGGTTACCGGATGTTTGACAACTACTTTAGCACCTGCCAAATGAGGAGCTTCGGGTGTATAATAAGTATATTCGTCACAAACATCAATAATCAATGTGCCCTTTGATTCCGAAACCGGTTCAATTTCAAAACTTAAAGGCAAGCCTTGTCCATTTTCACAATTGATTCCAATGCTTCCTGTTACAGGAACATTCAAAGGCATATCATTAGTAGGAGTTAAACGAAGAATTACTGTTGTTGACTCACCATTTTTAAGCGATGCCATCTCTTTAGGTGTTACGGCAGTCATCCATGTTGAGTTTTGCGGCAAACTCAAACTAATTTTTCCAGTTTCTCCTTTACCAATATTGGCTATCGTAAATGAATAATCGCGGGAAGCGCCTTTTATCATTGTTGTATTGATAGAAGAAATACTAGCTTGCAATTGTCCTTTCGGAGAACGGCAATAATAATAAATCGTTAAATCCAATGTTGCACCTTCGGTAGTAGTTACATGGGCCTTGATTAATTCCCAGTCGCTTCCTTCGGTTACAGCATGTCCGGTTACGGTATATTTCAAATCAACTGTTCCATCAGCAGCAATTTCTGCAATAGGTTCGAATTGGACATTGCAATTAGCGGGAGACGATACAATTGTTGTCGAAACATTCGTCAGCTTAAGTGTTCCAGGGTTGGAAAGTTGAATTGTTCCCGTAAAAAGTTCATCTGTAAGCGTTTCGCATTTGACATAATCGGAAGACGTGCGTTTCAATCCATATATATCAAATGAAGCTTGTCCTGTTTCCAGACCTTCATCCGGATAACAGGCACCGATGACAAAATGTCCCGATTGATAAGCCTGAGGTTGGAATGTTGTCTGGAATTTACCATCCGTTCCGGTTGTAACTTTCACAACCTGGCGAATACCCGAATTGATAATATAAACATCAACCGGAGCATTGGCCACACCGTTTCCGGTTGCCGTCCCATTGATAACAACAGCTTCTCCCGGTTTATATATTTTTTTATCTGTAGTTACTGATACCATATATTTGGGCAATAACCTGATTGCTGCTTTTCCCGAATTGTTATTGATATATAACAACTCTTTTACAGTTTGCTCTTCATTCACAACAGCCGATAATGTATAATTGCCGGTGATATCGGGCAAAGTAATATTTTTCGTGATTACTTCGCTTTCTCCGGCTGCCAATGTTTTTTGAGTATATAATGTCAATAATTTTATGGCACTGTTACTCAAATATACATTCACCTTTGTTTGGGAAGGAAGAACAGATACTCCCTGATTGGCAACAGTAATACTGACATCTATTTTTCCGGCAGCCTCAACCTGACCGGCAGACAATTTCAAATCAGATATTACAGCATCAGGTAAAGTCTGGTCGGTAATCATTACCCAGCAAACACCTTTTGTATATCCAGAGGAAGTAACAGTGAATGTAACAGTCCGGTCACCTTCGGTTATATCGTTTGCCTTTACTGATACGGGAACATCAACAGATGCTTGCCCTGCAGGAATTGTTACAGTCTTATTGTATATCAATTCGCTGTCGTGATCGCTTGAAAGTGTAACTGTCAAAGCTTGTGTCGTAGCTGTATTCCGGCTGACAGTCAATATCGTTGCATCGGTTTTGCCTTCTAATAACATAGCTTGGGAGGATGTTACTTTCAAGGCAGGACCATCATCATCTAAAACAGTAAGTTTGGTGTGGACAATTCCGGCGCTGGTTCCTGAAGCAGAACAACTACAGGAAGAAATATATACGGCAGCAGTAATATCAATTTCCTGATCGCCGTCGACCAAGGCATTATCAACAACACCAATGGTAAAACGGGCTTCCTGTACTCCGGGAGCCAAAGTCAAGGTCGAAGAAGAATAATAAATCTTCCCGTTGGAATTATCGGATAATTTTACAGTAATATTAGTATCTGTTTTGGTAAGCCGTTTAAGGACTGCCATTACCGCCATTGGCCCTGCTGATTCGGTAACTGTTTCAGGAGCTATAGTTAATGATATTTCAGGAATATCATCGTCATATAATGTTACTGTAGCTTTTGCAGGAACATGATTAGATGCTGTTACACTGAAAACAGCATCGATTGTAACATCCGGTAATTTATCATCAATAGCAGTGACATTTACTTCAACGCTTTTCTGGTTGGCAAGTATCTCTACTTTGGCCGGAAATTCAAACCGTTTAGGATGATCACAAGACAGGCATACAATTAACGGTTCACTTGTAACCACTTCCCGTTCAATTGTGAGCTTAAATGTTTCTCCTTCATTTAATTCCGCTTTAGACGTTTTAATTGTCAGTGAAGGTATTTCATTGTCTTCAATAGCAACTTGTCCGGTGATATCGGTATAACCATTACCTTTCGCAGTAACTACAACTGTTGGAATTGCATTCAAAACCGTATTATCAATTGCATTGATATAAAATACCACTCCTGATTGTCCGGCAGGTATAGTTACCGAAGCCGGCACATTCAAACGTGAAGGATCGTCTGCATTTATTGTGAAAGTTTCGGCAGACAAACGGCTTCCGCTTCTGAATAATACACACTTAACCGGAGACGGATTATTTTCCGGGATAGTTCCCGAAGGCAATTCTAATTTTAACTTTTTACCAATAGTAATGTAAGTATCCGCTGTTAGGGCATTGTTTCCCTGGGCAGAAGAAATTTCTCCCAGATTAGCATCCGGAACCAATTTCACTCTTATTTTCACATTTCCATTAACGCCCGGCAATTCCGGCAAAGTGAAATCGACCTGCCGGGTGACCAATGCTCCGGGAGCCAATAACTGATTATAATATACATTCCCGAGGAAAACAGTTTCTCCGTTATCAGCAACAAGCGAAACCTGTTCTGTCCAGCCTGCTCCGGTAATCTTATCCCCAACGTTTTTCACCACCCATGAACCTGATATTTTATCTCCAGGACTAAAAGATGTTCCAACTATTCCGACAGAGGACACCGCAATATCGGGTCTCGGTTCAACCAGCACTTTAATGCTTCCGGATTCGAAAGAACTCAGTACATTTTCTCCATTTTTAGTACTTAATACCACCTCGCTCATTACAAAAGGATGTGTAGAATTTTCTTCCCAACCGGCAGGTGTTTGTAACGGAACATTAATCAATGCTCCGGAATTACCTTTCACAGATGTATTTGTAATCGAATATAAAACAAACAGATAATTATTACCATCGATTTGTTTTACCGAAATTACGTGATCTGTTTTACGATCGGTTAAAGTAACTTCCGATGGTAACAATGTTGCTCCCTGAGGTATTTGCAACCGGAACTGAAGAGCTGTAATCTCAGCTTCATTAGTCAAATTGACAGAAACATTAATTTTCTTACCTACATTAGCTTCTGTTTCCGGTATATGAAGCTTATTGATGCTTTGTTGGGAATATGAGGCAAATGCATTCAACATCATTCCCCATAGCAATATTGCAAATATTATATATTTAGTTTTCATACTATCTTATTTAACAGTTATTTAAATACCTTATAGAAAGCATTATTTACGAATTAACATTTTACTTGATTTCTTCAGATAAAGCTTACCGTTTTGAACAGCTTCCAATTCATAATAATAAAGACCTGCAGCCAAGCTCTGATTAATATAAACTACTCTGTTTTCACCCTGAATCACAGGAAGATTTTGAAGCATATCAACCAAGCGTCCGGTTTGATCATATATCCTGATTTGAACTGAAGATACTTCTTCATTCAATTGATAGATAAATTCTGTTGTTTCTACAAACGGGTTAGGTGCATTTAACAGATACATTTCTTTCTGCACCGCATTATTTATTTGGTTCGGGGCATTGCTAATCCTGTGTTCAACCGGCTGAGCCGATTTGTTGATTAACAGGGCGTTTTCTATAACTTGCCCCGGAGCAATTGTAAACAAAGCAGTTTTTCCTGCCGGAATTACACTTCCTGAAACCGAAAATACTATCACACTTGTTTGGTTTTCAGATTCGCCAACAATAAACTGAATGTTTTCATCTGCAATCAGGCTTTGTATTCCCGACGAAGAAGTTCCTGCCATACGGATATCCAATCCTGAAATTTCTACCGGAGATTCAAGATATACGATTCCATTTTCAACTTTCAGGTCAGCCACATTTTCCGAAGATGAGCGCAGAATCATTAACGGACTTTGCAATGGCATGGACTGAATCAGATTGACAGTCAGTACAATATCCTGCACATTTACTTTAGAATCGGCATTAATATCTGCGGCCACAAAGTTAAACGGACGGGGTTTTTCGAGCAGGATGCAGTTCAATGTTTGCTGGACATCCTGGATATTTACCAATCCATCGACATTAGCATCTCCCATTTTATATGTAATGATATAATATAAAGATGTTCCTGTTGCAGATCCATTAGTCTGGCGAAGTTCTATCGGAGTTCCCAACGGGATTTTGACATCTTCATTGATAGTACTGAATAGCAATCCCGCTGCAACCGAAGGTAATGGCGTTGGCGTCATTTTAACAGTCGCCGCATAGATATCAAACATCGGAATTGTTCCGAAATTTTGTCCCTCATGATTATAAGTACTTATCACGGGAATATTAATTGAAGATGTTCCGTTCAAGACAAATTCTCCTTTGATAAACCTTTGGTTGTTCAAACGCAGAGTCGTTATAGATGCCGGTAAAATTGCTGAAACACCTGAAATTGAGTTATGTGATAAATCTAATGTTTGCAAATAAGGCAATCCACTTAAGTCGGGAATATTTCCGGTTACATTATTAGACGGCAATTGAATACTTATTACATGTCCCTGGTTTATGCTTACACCATACCAATCTCTGATATGTAAATCATTTTGCGTTATATTCCACTTATTAATCCAGGAAGCGCCACCCAATGAATTATAAATCGCCGTTAATGCCTGGAATTCGCTATCAGGTATAGGTGTTGTGATTGTGCGTACAGCATGGAATATCAGCGAAGTTCCATAAGCTTGTCCATTTTTCTGCACAATAGAAATTTCGTCTCCATCCGTCATATTTTCAACCAGCGAGGCAGCAAACAACAGGTTTCCTGACTCCAATGCTGTTACACTTCCTTTAGTTTCGCCATTCAGTTTGATAATGAATTCATTACGGGCATTAAAATTCTTGGCTGTATGATTATATGTACAGATATTCGGCAATTGCAATGTTATCATATTGCCATCAATCAGCAACGGCTCCGTATTATCTATCTGTTGGTTATTCAGGTTAACACTCACATTAGATCCAAAGGTGATAATATTTTCCAATTCGCTGATGGAGTTATTGGAAATATCCAACATCCTGAGGTTATCTAAATTATTAATCGTTTGAGGCAACTTTCCTTTGATTTGGTTATTGGATATATTCAAAGAAACAAGACTATTCATGGCGCCCAACGCAGTTGGAATAGTATCATTCAATTGATTGTTGTTCAATTGTAATTCCTTCAGGGTTGTAATATTGGCCAATGTAACAGGGATTTTACCGGTTAAAGCATTTTTCTGCAGATACATTTCAGTCAATACCCTCAGGTTTCCAACCGATTCGGGAATATTACCCGAAAGCTGATTGTTGTATAAAGACAATTTCGTGAGGGATTCCAGATTACCTAATTCAACAGGAATCGCATCCGATAACAAATTATCATTCAATAATAATTCTTTCAGGAATGGCAGGCCACCCAATTCAGCAGGAATAAATCCGTTGAGGTTATTGCCTTGTAATTTGATTTTTGTAATATGTCCGCTTTCAACAGTAACCCCATACCAAATCTTTTCGTTTAATGTATTAGCCGACACATCCCATTTATTTTTCCAGTCAGCACCTGCTGTTGCATTGTATAAAGCAACCAATACCTGGAATTCCGAATCCGGGATAATATCCAAGGCCGTACAATAACTATCATAATTGATTGTCGAATAATTACTTTTTCCGTTTTCCTGGTAAATGGAAATTTTATCGGTTGGCTGAATATTCAGAAAATATGATGCAGGGAAAATAACCTGACCGTTTGCTCCAGCCTGAACCGTGACTTTTGCATTTCCATTGATTCTCAATGTAAAATTATTCCTTAAATTGAAATTCAAACCTTCATGATCGTATGTACATATATTTGGCAAATCAACAATCACATCATCACCGTTTACCAGAATAATATCCCTGTTAATAGATTGGTAAGACAGATAAACAGGAACACTTTGGCTATAAGGCAATGTATTTTCCAGAATATCCAGTTTATTGTATGACAAATTCAATTCTTTCAATTTTCCAAAACTGGCAATCGTAGATGGAATTAATCCTGATAACTGATTGTTGTTCAGGTACAGATATTCGATACTTTTCATTCCGCCTAATTCTTTCGGAATACTTCCCGTTAATTGATTGTTTGAAAGGTTCAATTTTTGCAAATTTGTTAATTGTCCTAATTCGTCAGGAATACTCCCTGAAAAATGGCAGTAAGATAAATCAAGCACTTTCAATTGGCTCAGATTTCCCAAAGATGCAGGAATATTTCCTTCAAAATATTTATACATATATCCATAACTGGGTTCATATTGATAAGAGGAATTATTAGATAAATTCAACTCCTGTAAATAAGACAGATTACTCAATTCACTTGGTAAATTTCCATACAATCTGTTATCGGGAAGATTAAGTTTGGTAATATGCCCGTTTTCCATTGAAACTCCATACCAGGCTCCTTCATGCAGATTATTTTCAGAAATATCCCATTTATTATGCCAAGTTTCGCCATGAGTAGAATTATATAAGGCAATTAACGCTTCATATTCTTCTTCCGGAATGCGAGGCAGATTAATTGTAATGGTATCATAATACAGTACAGTATAACTGGCAGTTCCCTCAACCTGGCGGAAAGATACAGATTGTCCTTTTTTCAGACCTGATAAATAAGAATGAGGTATTGTTAAATTTCCCTGAGTATCAGGAGTAATATTATCTCCTGTTACATTATTGTTTATCCGTACTTCAAACTTGTTTGTAGCCTGGAAATTCTTAGCGCTGTGATTATATAAAGTAATCTGGGGTAAAGGAATCACAATATCATTTCCTTCATAATGTAATGTGTCTAAAGAAATAGACTGGTAACCGATATTAAAACTCCAATAGTAAGAAACATCAGGAAGAGGAGCCTCCACATCTTCCAAATTATTATTGGTAAAATTCAGAGAAGACAGTTGCGTCAGATTATTCAATGCAGGGATAGTACCCGACAACTGATTGTTGGATAATTCCAATTGGTTTAATATAACCAAACTGTTAAATGATGCAGGGATAGAACCGCTTAACAGGTTATTCCTTACATTCAGATTCTGTAAAGAGGTCAAATTTCCTAATGCATCCGGAATATTTCCATTAAGCTGGTTGTTGTATAAATTCAAATCCTTCAAATTCACCAGATTACCTAATTCTGCAGGAATATTTCCGGTAAAATGGTTATCATTCAGGCTTAAAGATTTCAAATTACTTAAATTGCCTATGGAAGCAGGAATTGCCCCTTCAAGATAATGTGTATCATACCAACCATAGCTGTAATTATTACTGCTCAGATTCAATTCTCTCAAATAAGCCAGATTACCAATTTCTTCGGGAAGAGTTCCATGCAATCCATTAGAAGGCAGGTTAATTTTTGTTACATGGCTATTTTCGATAGTTATGCCATACCAGGCGCCCTCGTGTAAATTATTTTCAGAAACATCCCACTTATTAAACCATAACTCTCCATGAGTGGAATTATACAAGGCAACCAAAGCATTATACTCTACATCCGGAATATGGGGTATATTAATTTCAACCGTATCATATAATAATGTAGTATAATATGATGTTCCTTCAATCTGCCGTAAAGATACAGGTTGCCCTTTTCTCAAGCTTGAAAAATACGAAGCCGGTATTGTCAGATGTCCCTGAACATCTGTAGCGACAAAATCTTCTATTTTTGAACCATTTATCAAGACTTCAAAGCGGTTAGTCGCATTGAAATTTTTGGCATCATGGTTGTATAACGTGATACGTGGCAAAGAAACCACGACATCACTTCCGGTATAATGTAATGTATCTATTGATAAAGATTGATAACCAATATTAAAGCCCCAATAGTAAGAGGTGTTTGGCAGAGGAACTTCCAAATCACTCAAATGATTATTGGAAATATTCAAAGAAGACAGTTGAGTTAAATTATTCAATGCAGGAACAGTTCCCGACAATTGATTGTTATATAACTCTAATTGTTTTAATACGGTTAAATTATTTAATGAAGCAGGAATAACACCTGCCAATTGGTTATATCCTAAATTAAGATTCTGTAAAGCAGTTAAACTACCCAAAGCATCCGGTATACTCCCTGTAAACAAATTATTGTTCAAATATAAATCCTGTAAGTTTGCTAAATTCCCTAATTCGGCCGGAATATTTCCGGAGAACCGGTTTCCACTCAAATTCAATGATTCTAAATTGCTTAAATTGCCTAAAGATGCAGGAATATTTCCTTCCGGATAACGGGTGTCGTACCAACCATAGTAATAACTATTATTGCTCAGGTTTAATTCTCTCAAATAAGTCAGGTTGCCGATTTCTTCCGGCAAGCTGCCATACAATCCATTGCTTTCCAAATTAAGTTTTGTGACATGTCCGTCTTCAATGGTTATTCCATACCAGACGCCTTCGTGAAGATTGTTTTGTGAAACATCCCATTTATTATACCATGTTTCGCCATGAGCTGAATTATATAAAGCCACCAGCGCCTGGTATTCAATATCCGGGATATTGGATGTTGCAATCTTAACTGTATCATAAGCAAGAATAGTCCCGGATGCAGTTCCATTTATCTGACAAACAGAAACAGGTTGTCCTTTACCTAAATTGGCCAAAAAAGAAGATGGGATTGTTATTTTACCTTCTTCATTTGCAGATATATTACTTCCCACTTTTGAATTATTTACCCTCACTTCAAAACTATTGACAGCATTGAAATTCTTGCTGTAATAATCGTACAAACATATCCTTGGAAGTGAAATAATGATATCGTTTCCATTATAATGCAATGTGTCAAGCGATATGGATTGATTGCCTAAACTGAAACTCCATCCAAATGGTGCATTGGGAAGAATAGCTTCTATATCTTCCAATTGATTATTTGAAAGATATAACCCATCCAATTTAGTAAGGTTACTCAAAGAAGGCACTATTCCTGACAACAAATTATTATCCAGGGAGAAACCTATCAACTCTGTCAATTTATTGAATTCAGGCAAAATTGTTCCGGTCAATTTATTATGTCCCAGGTAAAGATACTTTAGAGTCAATAAATTTGTTATCGTTACCGGAATATTCCCGGACAATTGGTTATATGACAAATCTACCGTTATTACACCCGGCAGATTGCTTAACTCAGCAGGAATATTTCCTGATAGTTGGTTATTATTCAGGCTTAAATATTCCATGCTGACAAGGTTACCTAAAGAACCGGGAATTTCTCCTGTTATATAATAACTTGTATAATAAGTGCCGTACCCATTATGCGATAAATTCAATTCTTTCAAATAAGTCAAGTTGCCGATTTCTGGAGGTAAATTTCCATAAAGTCCATTGTCTTGTAAATTTAGCTTGGTTATATGTCCATTCTCCAGACTAACTCCATACCAGGCTCCTTTATGTAAATTATTCTGAGATATATCCCATTTATTATACCATGTTTCACCATGTAAAGCATTATAAATAGCAACCAATGCCTCATATTCATTATCAGGAACCCGTGGCAATTCTATTTTGATGTTCTGAAATGTAATCTTGGTACCGGACGCATCCCCTTCATACTGTTGCAGATAAACATTCTGGGATGTTCTCAGGTCTAACAAAACAGATGCCGGAATAGTCAGAGTGCCATACTCTGAAGCCGTATGAAAATCTCCCCTTTGTGAATTATCTATGTATAACCTGAACCTATTCGCAGCGTTGAAATTTTTATTTGAATGATTATACGTACAAATCTGAGGCAAATCTATGGAAACATCGTTTCCTTTAAACCTTAGAGTATCAATTGTAATTGACTGGTTGGTTAAATTAAATCCACTATCCCACCAATATACAGGAGTAACCGTGGGCAGGGCGGCAATCATATTTTTCAACTGGTTCTGATTTAAATATAATGATTGTAATTTAGTCAGACCCCTCAAATCAGGTATAGTTCCCGACAATTGGTTATTCCGTAATTCCAATTGTAGCAGGCTTGTTAAATTATTAAGGGAAGCTGGCATTGAACTGGTAAGCTGGTTACCTGATAATATTAATTTTTGAAGATAAGGTAAATTTTGTATAGATGCCGGAATAGTTCCCCGCAGGTAATTGTCTGATAAATTTATTTCGGTAACATGTCCGAGAGAAACTTTCACTCCATACCAATTTCCCTCATGAACATTATTTTGGGATATATTATTCCACTTATTTTTCCAACCGGTTCCGGCAGTGGCGTTATACAAGTCTACCAATGCCTGATATTCTTCAGATGGTATTTGAGGTTCAACAGGAATTATTTTGAAATCGTATACATACAATCCTCCGCCACCATTGGCTGTAATTCCAATTTGTCCTGTGGCTTTTGTTGTATAAGTTATTTTTTCAGCATAGTTGCTAACAGCTCCTGTCGTTACAGCTTTAACAGAATCTCCGTTCACTGTAAATTTTATGTTTCTTGCAGCCCCACCAGAAGGTGCCACATAAACCTCGACAGTTGTTCCTGAAAGATAAGACGATACCGTCCGGAATCCGGTACCGGTATTTCTTAAATATGTTCTTCCCGCCATCTGGAAAGGAAGTTCAGATTTATTGGCAGGTTCCTGGTTACTCCCGGCAAATTCCACCATGTTGCCGGATGTGGCGTTGAAGAAAACTAAATCTCCGACTATTGTTCCTGATGTGCCGGGATCGAAACTACCTTTATTTTGGTACGCAGATTCCAGGAAAGTAACATGGAGAGGCTCTCCTGATAGATTGTTCCACAAACTCGCCCATGTTTCAACAACATCATTAGAAGAATAGACTCTATCGGATATTTCAACTCCTTTGGAATCTTTTTCAACATACGCCCATTCCGGTCCGGAACAATACTTATATCCCTGTGAAGTATTAGCAGCCGGATTTTCATAATAATATTCCGTTGCTGAAGATTTGGTCATTTCCGAGAATGTCCAATTATTAAAATCGCCTGCTATAAAACAAGCGTTTGTCCCGGAAGGGACTGTCACCGTATACTTTAATGCTTTCGCCGGAAATGCAATAAAGCATATCAAGAGGAGTAACGATAGCTTTTTCATGACATTATTATTTATATATTTCTCTTTTTAACCAACAGACATTGCCAAATGCATGAACTTACTTCTTCTCCTCACCCGCCTTCCCTTTCAATTGACAATAATCACAAAAATTCTTTTCCTGAAAAATCGCTTTTATAAGTGCAATACTTGAATCTACACTTTTAGCATCCAATTCTTTGCCCAATTCTCCTGCAATAATGGAAAAAATATTCTGGCCCAATGCTTTGCCGAATCTTTTTATAATAAATGTATCTATGTCTTTCTTTTTATAGATTTTATAAAGATTATTCGGACTCGTACCTAACTGCCGGGCTATATCGGCAGTAGATTTCTCCGATTTCTTCACCTGACTCCATAATAGCTGTCCGACATGTATCTCCAAAATTTCTTTCGGGTTGTCTTTCTTTAATGGTGTATACATTTTAGGTACTACAAAATTAAGTCATTAATATTTTATAAATTTTCAAAATCACTGTAAATACGGATAATCAATGTATCCATTAAGGATACGATAAAATATACATCTTGATTCTGCGTGCCAGGGATTTTGACTTTTGTATGTTATAAAATGACGGTCAAATGTAGTTTGAGTAAAAGAAAAAAGGTGTTTACATGTATATACAAGCAATACTTAATTATTTGCACCAATTTTATAACCAATTAATAATCAATCGATTTCTCAATTCAAATATGTTAAAAAAGGTATTTTGACTTGGTTAATAACGAATGTGAAGGATTTAGTTCAGATAAATAAATAGATAAATAAAACGATTACCGGATATTGTACCTAACGCCGTGAAGCGGCAATTTAATTCAGCCCAATGGCAACGCCTTGGGTAAAAATATTGCTACAAGCCTCTGCGTCCTGAAAGGACAAATGAATATTAAGTTGGACTTTCAGCCCTCTGAGGATTTATTTGTAATTCAAAACCCAAGGCGTTGCCATTGGGCTGAAATAAATCAGGCTTTCAGCCTATTAGCAATTTATCTGATAATCATTTTTATTTCCCTTTGAAAAATATTTCCGAACAACAACAATCACTATAAACACCTATATTCAAGATAATTAAAAATATTAATCTTGAATCAAAGAGCACCTACTAACCAAAATTTATTTACTACCCCTGTTACTTTTCCCCGACATCTGGAATTGAAGATTAGAACGCCAATCAGAAAGGACTGGCAATTATTAATCTTTAATTATTTATCTTATGAAAAAGATGTTTTTATTGGCAGCGTTAGCAATTTGCGCTGTGGTTACTATGAGTGAGAGTGGGCAATCTGAAAAGATTGGAAGTATTAACAACGTGTCTGGAAATGGCAGTGTATTATTGAGTGAAATAATACCAGGAATATTAAAACCAAGGCCTAGACAACCTACTATCACTTTCGAATTCAATGATAATATTATTGTTGAAGAGACAGACTTAATTGCCGCTTAGTGCACATCAATTAGGAAATGAACAAGAGTGTCAAAAATTTAGCACTCTTGTTCTGTTTATTTTTATTACACTTATACAAAATTTAATGAAGAAATATTATAATTTTGAAGCATTAAACATAATTTTAAACATACAATGGTTCTTAAACATAAAAATTTATTAATTGGAGGCATTCTTAGTGTTTTCCCTATTTTATATTTCTTAAATTTAACACTAAATACGAACAAACATATTCAATCTTACAAATATGTCAGTAGTTGTTTAGATCATTCTGAATATTATATTGAAGTACAAAATTACACATATGCTAAAAATTACTTGGATTCAGCTGCCTTATATATTGAAAGAATAAATGACCCTTCACTCTCAGCTCTATATTACCAACTTTTAGGAGATTACTATAATTATAAAAGAGAAGAGCTTAAAGCACACAATTCCTATTATAAAGCAATTGAACTCTACGAAAAAGCTGGAATAAAATACCAACAAAGTACCATATATAACAATATAGCCTTTTCCTATTTACAAAAACAGGACACCTCAGCACTAAAGAAAATTTTAGAACAAATGGCACCAATATGTTCAAAACAAATTGATAAAATAATATTATATAATCTTACAGCACACTACTATAATGGTTTATATAAAAAAAATAATAAACAATTAGAACTCTTAGATTCGATAATTTTATACGAGAAAAAGGCTATTTTTACTTTCGAAAATTTATCTGAACAACAAAAATCTGAATTTAATATCTCTCATAACTATATCATGTTGACCGATAATTTGATAAAAAAAGAAAATTATAATTTAGATACAGTAACCTATTATCTCGAAAAAGCAAAACAATGGGCTAACCCTCTCGACACTTCCATGATTGTAAACTGCTATTGGGTAGAAGGTGAAATAGCATTTAAATCTAAAAAATTATATGAAGCAAAAGATATCTTTGAAAAACAATTGACGCTGATAAACAATTGGTCAAACAAGGGTAATCTTTCCATATACTCGTATATCTACGACCGCCTATCACAAATCTCTGAATCACAAAAGGATTATGCCGCCGCCATGGAATATGAACGGAAAAAAATTGCTTGCCTAAACGAAATTCATGATGCGGAAAAATACCGAACCATTACCGAGTTAAATGCAAAATATGAATCGGATAAAAAAGACCAGAAAATAGCATATCAAAACAATGTTAAATGGCTTTATTTGGGTATTTGTTTATTAAGTTTTGTTTCTTTCTTCTTTATTTTCCGGTGGATGCTCTCCCGTAAAAAAGCGGCCGATTCACGGCTCCAAATCATGCAAATGGAGAAAAATGAAATCGAATTGCAAAAGCAACTACAAGAGGAACAACTCAAAAAAGTGGAACTCGAAAAATATGAAGTTCTTTTAGATAACCATTTTAAAGGTTTGAAAATTTCGGAAATGGATGAAGCTATGTTTTTCTTGCAAAATGAACAGCAAAATTTGATTATACAGATTCATGAATTTTCTGAAAGAGTCAATCACTATGAACAAAGCAAACAGAATGAACCGGGAACTAATATAAAAGACCCCTATTTTTCAAAGCTTGTTCATGAAATATATAATGCAATCAACAAAAGATTGGATACTGCTGAAGAACGGCACGATTATATCGAAGCGCTCCGGTCTGTTAACGACAATTTTTTCCTGAACCTGAAAAAAGAATACCGGGGAAAAGATTTATCGGTGATAAATATAAAATATTGTATTAGTTTTGCTACCGGAATGGACAACCACCATGTTGCCGAATGTTTATGTGTCGAGCACCGCAGTGTGCACATGGCAAGGCATCGTTTAAGGAAAAATTTCAACATTGATGACAAAATGGATTTCAACCTGTTTTTAAAGCAATTAATCTGATGAATATGAAAGTAAACGATGAACTAAGCCCTTTCCTTTCCGATAAAAAACCGAATAAGGAAATTGAGAAACTGTATGATACCTACAGGGAACAATTCATAGGATTTGCCCGCAAATACTTTCCTGAAGTTGATAAAGAGACGGTTATTGATATTTATCAGGAAAGCTTCTTTGCTTTATATAAATGTATCCGGGATGGTAAATTAACGGCAGAAAAATTGACTGTGTCACTTAAAACGTATCTATTCGCCATAGGAAAAAACGGATTATTAAGATATATCAGGGATGAAAAAGAAAAAGCTGATCTAACCGAAAATATACTTATAGATGTGAACAATGCGTTCGGAACTGAATGGCAGGAAATAATCAACCGGTTTGTTGCAGAATTGGATGAACCCTGTAACCTCACACTTACCTTGTTTTATTTCGAGCGTAAAAGTCTTAAGGAAATCGGGGAACTGATGGGATACAAAAGCGAACAGGTTGCTAAAAACAAACGCTTGTCGTGTATGGAAAAACTCAAACGGATGATTAAAGGATTGTATAACAAAGAAGATTTTTTCGATTATGAATAAAAAATTTGAATCACAGCAAAAAATAGATGATTATTTGTTCGACATGCTTTCTGATGAAGATAAAGTCGCTTTTGAACAAATGATGAAAGATGATGAAAACCTTCGCAAAGAGGTTGAACTTACCCGCCAGATTACTGAAGGTTTTCAGATAAAAGGGGAAAAAGCTGCGTTGGAAGAAATGATGAACTTGTCATCTGATGATGAAATGCGTGCAATAATTTCGGGAGCAGAAACCAAATATCATATTGAACAACCTAAAAAATCAATTTTCAAACGGTTGAGTATTTATATCGCTTCTGCGGCAGCCGTTATATTAATACTGCTGTATGTAGGATTGCAACCACAATATTCAAACAATGATTTGTTCAATGAATATTACAGCGATTTCAAAGCTGCATCTACAAGAGGAGGTGCAACTGCAGAAAAGCAAAGCAAGCAATTATCAGAAACCGTTCTTATGATAAACATGGGGCAAACAGGCAAAGCTATCCAGGATTTAACAACATTCTCATCCGATCCTGAATTTGAATTCAAGCCCCAAGCGCTTTGGTACCTGTCGTTAGTTTATCTGAAATCAGGACAACGGGAACAGGCCAAATCTGTACTTTTACAAATAGAGACTTACAGGCATGACAATGATAAGTTAGCAGATAAAGCTTTGGAATTGTTAGATAAATTGAATGAGAAGAAATGGTTATAAAAAATATTATTCGCACACTTTTATTTTCTCTATTTATTTTTGGGAATGATTTACAGGCACAACCACAGGATTTTAATTTGGAACAAGCCAATAAAGGTCGTGATTATCTATATAAAATTGTAGAATGTTTAAACTCCCAGGATTTGGAACAAGCCATTTACTGGGGAGAAGAGGTATTGAAAATACAAGAACAATATTTTGCAGGTGATAAGCCTCCCCAAATGATGGCTTATGCTGCTTTAGGTATATCATGTTACGCAAACGAAAAGTACTTCAAAGCCCAACCTTTCCTTGAAAATGCCTTGGAACTACTGTATGAAATGCCGGAAGAATTAGTCTCTGAATATGAAACAGATGTATTACCAATAAAATGTAGCGTATTGAATGCTTTAGGTGAATTATACCGGACATTTGGATTTTATTCGAAAGCAATACCTTTATATGAAGAGGCTGCTTTGATAGGAGAATATTTTTGGAGTAAAAACAGTCCACAATATGCCGTTACAATAAATAACCTGGCTTCAGCATATCTGTCTTCGGGAGAATATTCAAAATCAGAGTCATATTATTTGGAAGTCATAGAACTGAATGAAACCAATAATATTTTAGAAGGAGCATCTTATTGTTCTGCTTTAAATAATCTCGGCAACCTATATCTTAATTTGGGTAATTATTCGAAAGCAGAAAATTTGTTTAATAAATCCCTGGACAATTTGGCAAATACAGATAATTGGCAAAAAAAAATTCATTCAACTATTCTGACTAATCTGGGTTTATTATATAGCGAAAAAGGGGATAATGCCAAAGCGGAATCATATTATTTAAAGGCATTGGATAGTTTTGAAAATGAGAAAAATGATAATTCACAATTTATATCCCTTCTTTCTAACATGGCCGAATTATACAGGAAACAAGGTTTATACGAAAAAGCGGAACAATATAGCTTGCGTGTAGTGGAAAGGCGTAAAATTCTATTAGGTAAAGACAATCCTGATTATTTACAATCGCTGCATAACCTTGCAGGACTATATCTCTTTACAGAACAACATTTCAAAGCAGAATCCCTTTACCTGGAAACTGTTGAAGGACGAAAAAAGGTACTTGGTGATAATCATCCTGATTACTTAAACAGCCTTACTTCATTAGCCCGATTATATGATTATAATCAAAAACCTGATGTGGCTAAACCTTATATATCTGAAGCATTTCAAAAACAGAAAACAAATGTTCAAAAGAACTTTAATTTCCTTACCGGACCGGAACGCAATCTTTATTGGCACAATGTAAAATCGGGGTTTGAAATGTCTTATCCTACATTTTTCCTCAATCTTTATCCAACTGATCATGAATCGTCCAAAGCCTTTTATGATAATGCTTTGTTCTGTAAAGGTTTATTATTAAGTAAATCCCTGCATTTCCGTGAATCTGTTATGCAAAAAGGAGATGAAAACCTGTTAAATTTATGGGACAATTTTGAACAAGTCAACCGGAAAATCAATTGGTTATATACAAAACCCTTAAATCAACAGGAGGATTTATCAAAACTACAGGAAGAATCCAATAAAATAGAAAAACAATTGTTACAAAGCTTTCCTGAATATTATGAAATGAAAAATGCAAATGAAACCGGGTGGAAAAATATATCTGATAAGTTAAAGGATAATGAGGCAGCCATTGAGTTTGTTAGTTTCAGGAATCATAATTATAAAGGAAATGCCATATCTTATTGCGCTTTGGTATTAAAAAAAGATAGTCCGAATCCTATGCTCATTCCTCTTTTTGAAGAACAAGAGTTCAATGATTTGTTTACAGGCGTTATAAACCCATCCGGTATTTATTCAAACACCCGGGCAGATATAGACAAATCCCGTCTTCCGGAAAGTACAATAAATTATGATAAACACCTATACGAATTAATCTGGGAGCCAATAGAAAACTATCTTGATGACATCAATACTATATACTATTCACCATCCGGTAAACTGCAACAAGTTTCTTTTGCAGCTATTCCTGTAGATGAAAATACTGTTTTAATAGAGAAATATAACCTAAGACAAGTTTCAAGTACAAAAGAAATATTATCCCATAAAGATGAATCCGGAGCCATCGAGAGTGTAGCGCTTTTTGGAGGAATAGAATACAATGATACAATATCTGCCAAAGATGCTGTACTGACAAAAAATTTCCAATATCTTGCCGGGAGTATCACCGAAGTTAACAACATTAACCAAATCCTAATTGATAACAACATCAAGTCAAGTCTGTATTGCGGTCATAATGCCAGTGAAAAAAACTTCAAGGAACTTGGAGGAAAATATGATATTATCCATACTGCAACACATGGTTTCTACATTCCCCCACATCATGCAACTTTGCAAAATTACCGGTATTCAGCTTTTTATGAAGATAACATACCTATAGTTATCGAAAATTCACTCTTGCGTTCAGGCTTGGCACTGTCAGGAGCGAATAATGCCTGGAATGGAAATATTATTCCGGATGATGATGAAGATGGTATTCTTACCGCACAAGAAATATCTTCCCTGAACCTGAGTGGAACAAAATTAGTTGTTCTCTCTGCCTGTGAAACCGGACTAGGAGATATCAGTGGCAGTGAAGGGGTTTATGGTTTACAACGTGCATTTAAAATGGCCGGAGTTCAATCAATCCTGATGAGCTTATGGCCGGTTCCTGACAATGAAATATCTGACTTAATGCAATTGTTTTATAGTTATTGGATAAACAATAAGATGGATAAACATGAAGCTTTTCGAAAAGCTCAAATCGAACTAAAAAACAAGAACATATCTGCAATTACCTGGGCAGGCTTTGTTATGATCGACTAATCTACCATCACAAAACCAGCCCAAGCCTGTATATCCAAAGGATTATTGGCCCGGATTTTATTCTGTGCCTTCTTGAAAGCATCCCGCTTATTCATTTTTTCAACCAACCAATACTGATAAAATAAGTTCATCATTTCTGAAGTTGCCTTGTCCGGAATCTCCCATAAGCTCATCAGGATTGATTGAACTCCGGCCAATTTAAAAGCACGTTGAAGGCCGAAGACACCCTCACTTTTGTCGATATCTCCTAAACCTGTATTGCAGGCAGACAGAACTACCAATTTAGTTCCACTTAAATCTAATTGAGAAATTTCCTGGGCGGTAAGAATTCCATCTTCTTCACTATTGGAAGCAGAGTCAGCATTCCATGTTTTTTTAGCACCGGCTAATGCCAATCCGGATCTTAACAAAGGATTATCCATTAAAAGTTTCTTATTTTTTTCTGAAAAAGACAAGTAACTGAATTTTTCTTCTTTCAATCTGGTTTGAGGCAAATAAAAACCATGGGTAGCAAAATGGATAACGTCATTTTGTTTGGTATTAAGTTCTTTGAACGTCTTTTCAGAAGCCCGGTTTCCGATATACGTTTCCACATGGATTGATTGTTTACTTAATATATTATTAATTCCCTGTACTTCTTGAAGAGTTCCTTTTAAAGGTGAAAATCCATCATAAGGAATCCCTCCAAACAGAGTTATCTTTTTTATTGATTCATTTGCATTTTGGTCATTTACGATTTCCCGTGTGCTTGTCAACTGGCATAAATCATATTGCCGCATCAATACATTCCCATTATCTGTCGGAATAGCAGCAAACGCAATTTGTTGCAATTTTCCGGATGGTGCATAATATATCTTCCTTGTATCTTTCAGGTATGACTCCACCGGTTTCCAAACCAATTCATATAATTCTTTGCCATAATTTATTCTGCTTGCCGGAAGACGTGATTCATCTATGTCGGCTCGTGTGCTTACATAAATATCGGACGGGTTGGTCATTCCTACAAATAAATCATTGAACTCCTGTTCTTCAAAAAGAGGAATAAGCTTAGGATAAGCATATCCTTTTTTCAACAACAATGCACAATATAAAACTTCATTGGTATTTTTATAATTGAAAGAAATATACTCAATGGCAGCTTCATCCTGATTTAATTGATTCCTGACATCCTCCCAGATAAGAATTCCGGGACTATTCTGCACATAAGGACGGATTTTAGCTATTAATTCTGTTTCCAGTTTTGTTGTTCTTTTACTTAAAATTTCAATATTGGAAGATAATTCTTCCACAGATCTCGATTGAAACAAACGAAAATAATCCTGATTGGATTGAGAATATGAATCGTAAAGAGATTTTAATTCATTATCTGTAGTCGATTGAATAATTTTTCGTATCTGAATATTGCAATTAAGCAAAATCGCTTTGTTCAACAGTTGATTATTATAACACACATCAATCAATTCATTTGAAGGATTATTGATTGCAATTGAATTAAACAATTCAAATACAGGCACAAGTGTTTTCCAGTAAGATTCCCTGATTGATTCATTCAATAATAAAGCGTTATTATCCATCCGGGTATTGTAAAACTGATTGATAATCAATACCAGTTTTTGTGCTCTTTTATAATCTTCTTTCCAATTATAATATTCCGCAAGAGTTAACAAATGATGCATATCGGCATAACTATATCGTACATCCGGGACTATTATATCATACAGGGTTGAGAACATGAATTCAGCTATCTGATATTGTTGCTTTTGGAATCCTAAAATACCTAAATCATTAGCTAAATGATTCATATAAGGAGGAGCTTTCTTCAGAGTCTGCAATATTTGAATTACTTCGGAAAAATACAATTCCGCCTCCCTTTGTCTTCCATTTTTACTATAAAAAACGGCCAAATTATCCAGAAACATTAAATAATACGGATGTTTTTTCCCTAATTTGTTGTCATAGATTTTTTTTGCCTTTTCATAATACTCACCCGCTGTTGCTGTATTTCCTAAAGCATCATTGAGTTTTGCAATATAATCATATAAAACTGCTTCATCCTGATCACTGTCAAAACCTATTTTGTATGAAAGGGCTTCAGCCTTCCTGAAACAATCCAAAGCCTCTGCAAATCTCGCCGTCCTGAAATAAAACCAACCTATTTTAGACAATACAATTCCATATTCAGGAGTTTCTTTACCAAAAAGTTTCTCAGCAAACGATAATTCTAAATTATAAGCTTTATCCGCATCAGATAAATTCCCCACCCCAATATTGGCAAGCGCCAGATATTGACAAAAAAACAGTTTATCATCAGCGCTTAAGCTTTCAAATGCTTTGGAATTATTATTTAATTGCTGAATTACTTTTTCAAATTCTTCTTTTTCCAATAAATCACTGCACTTTTTTAAGAAAGGTCTGTCCTGAGCACATACCCAATTTGCAAAAAGAGAAAGGCATACGATAAATATAAAACGTTGTTTCATCTTGTTCCTTTATTTATATCTGACATAATAGTTTTTTGAATCTAAGCTAATGCCTCTGAAAGGATAATAGAAAGAGCGTTCCTGACCGTATAAATCGTTTATAAACTGTTCGAATTCACTAAGACTATATCTATCAGGATTATCTCCTCTTAATGTTTCTACAGGTGACAGGTTTAAAATATCTTCTGATGCGACCAAAACTATAGCTTCCAATCCTAAAGGTGCTCCAGTTGTTATTTTGAGAGGAATTTTTTTTGTTTTTCCCGGTTCTACATAAAAATCATTAGGCATTAAACCCATTTTAATAAGCTTAATTTCATCGTTTGGCAATACATTAATAAGTTGAAAATAAAGAGGAACACTGCTTTTGTTGGTAATCATTACGTCAAAACGGTCATTATAAAAAAACTCAATGGTACCATTCCGTTTTTTTGTATCTATACTTTGACTTATTCCGCTTTCATCAATGGGAATGAATTCGAGTATAACATCCCTATTGGTAGATTTCACATCTCTTACAATCCTTGCTCTATTTTTTTTCTCCAACCCTTCCGGAAACGTATATTTCGACACTATAGCCCATGAGTCAGATTTAATCTTACAAGGAGGTGAAAACTCGAGGATGCTTTCTGTCAATCCGGCACTTGTAACAACAGCTGTTTGTATTGGTTGGGCATTGGTAATATCATAAGTATCAGGAGAAAAAAAGGCAATTTCAGTTTCGGGCTTAATTCCTGCCAATATTCCACCATTGATTGCAACTGATTTTTCCTTGGCATCTAACTTTTTAACTGTAAAATGATTAGGAACTTTTACAGCTTTCCCTCCAAAGACTTCTCTTCCAGCAATTCCTTCCATTTGAGGTACCTGTTTATAACCATACTCTCCTAATGAAGCCATACCAATTTTCAAAGACTCGAAAAAAGAAGTATAACTCATATTACCTATATTTTGGTCGAACAGAGAACTTAACATATATGACAAAGAACCATATCTCTTATTTGTATCCTTATCATCATATTCATAATTTTTCTCCTCTGCACTACATGCACTTATTACTAAGAATGATGACAGGTCTTCGCTGTCTTTTTGATTTTGAGGAAAATCTTCGTAATTATATTTATTTGTAGTGTTTGGGGTTTTATCATGAGGTATATTAATTATATACTTTTCATCAGTCCCCCGAAAAATTTTATTTTTATCATTCTCTGCTGGAATCACATCATCCAAGTGCCTATATATCGTTCCACTATGACAAGCATCAATACAGACAAGAATATCTCCGTTTTTTCCGCATTTTTTACGCAACCTCTTAATCAACACATTAAGCTCGTCATCAATCAAATGTTTGCTGGGATACATTTCATTCGTCACATTTTCTTGCAAGGCATCATAAGGCACCAATGCTTCATCCCAGCCATCCAATTCATCTCCATCAACGTCTGTCACCTGCTGTCCATGACCGGAAAAATGGAAATAGACGATATCTCCGGGTTTCGCATTTCTTGTCAGGATGCCAAATTCCCTTATAATTGCAGCTTTAGTTGCCTGCGTATTCAAAAGAACCTTGATATTATTTCCGGGGAATCCTTGTTTCAACAAACCTGATTTTATTATGGGCACATCATTATCTGAATTGATTTTACGCCATCCACTATTAACCGGATACTCTGCAATCGCAACTATTAACGCCCTTTTCTCCGCATTTACAGGAGAAATAAAGAGAAAAAAAAATACTATGACCATAGCATAGTATTTTATGTTTATGTGGAAACACATGGCTATAAAATTATTTATTAGCCACCAAATCCTGATCGTACAAATACAACTGGTAAGTTTCTATAATCCGGATAAGTTTCTGGGGATATGCTTTATCCACAGCATATCCTGCTTTTTGCAATCCGGTTGCCCATCCTCTGTAATCAGTTATATCTAAATCAAATAACGATTTATACCAAGGCCTTTGTGTCAAAAACAGGGAATGATCGTTATAAGATTTTATAGTAGAATCATACTTTCTGTAAAGTTCTCCATCATTAGGATTAGTAATTACGTCACCTTTCCATTCCGGTTTATCTTTGATACCAAAGTGATTATTTCCATGAATGGCTAAATGGCTTGTACCGGCAGCTGACTCTAATATTGCCTGAGCTAATGTTATGCTTGCCGGAATTTTATATTTGTACATCTGATAAATTGCCCAATTTTTATACGTTTGAATATATTCTTCAAAATATGGACTTCTGTTTTGAGAAATTGTGGTAAAAGAAATTAAAGAGAAAATTGCCAGAAATGCTGCTTTTTTCAAAATTGAAATCGTGTAATTCATTAATATGCAAAGTTTTAATTTTTAAGAAAAATATTTTATAGCGTATGTAGTTTTCTATTTTTAAGAATTTAGAAGAACACGTTTCAAAATTAAGTATTTTTTTTACATAAACAATCATTGCAAATAATGATTTTTTGATAATTATAATCATTCAAAATAATTTTCGTTTTTTATTATTTAAACCGGATAAATAATTCGTTGGTTATCAATAATTTTTTAATTTTGCATTTAAAGTTATCCAAACTTTTCCATTTATTTCATTTTCAGTGAGAAGTGTAAGGTGTACCTTGTACTCCCAAATTTTATATTATCATGAATAATTTCAAATTCTACAGTCCGACCGAATTTGTCTTCGGGAAAAATACAGAAAAGAATGCCGGAGCATTAATCAAAAAATACGGTGGTAAAAAAGTATTGGTGCATTATGGCGGAGGTTCTGTTGTGAAAAGCGGCCTGCTGGCGCAAATTGAATCCTGCCTGCAAAACGAGTTCATTGAATATGTACTGTTAGGAGGTGCACAACCCAACCCAATCGACACCTTAGTGTATAAAGGTATTGAATTATGCCGGGATGAACATATTGATTTTATCTTAGCTGTTGGCGGAGGAAGTGTTATTGACTCAGCTAAAGCCATTGCTGCAGGTGTCTCTTATGCCGGAGATTTCTGGAATTTCTTTGAAGGCTCCGTTGCCATTAACCGTGCACTTCCCGTAGGAACCATCCTGACCATTCCGGCAGCCGGCAGTGAAGGTTCTAACAGCATGGTAATCACTAAAGTTGAAGGAAACCTGAAACGAGGAGCCGGCAGCAATCTTATCCGCCCGGTTTTCTCTATCATGAATCCTGAATTAACATTTACCCTGCCTTCTTTCCAAACAGCCTGCGGAATTGCAGATATGATGGCACATGTGATGGAACGCTATTTTTCCCAAACCCGTGAAGTGGAAATTACCGACAGGATGTGCGAAGCAACTTTGCTTGCCATCATTAAAGAAGGTCCCGTCACCATCAGCGAACCGCAAAATTATGAAACAAGAGCCAACATCATGTGGGCCGGCACAATGGCACATTCGGGCATTTGCGGAGTAGGACGCGAAGAAGACTGGGCGAGCCACAAATTAGAACATGAACTGAGTGCATTGTATGATGTAACTCATGGCGCCGGCTTGGCAGTTATATTCCCTGCATGGATGGAATATGTTTATACTTCGGGAGTTGACAAATTTGTACAATTTGCTACCCGTGTGTGGGGTATTTCCGGAACAGGAGATAAAAAGGAAATCGCGTTGAAAGGCATCAAGGCAACAAAAGATTTTTTCACCTCAATTGGTCTTCCTGTTAATTTCGAACAGTTAGTCGCAAAAAAAGAAGATATCAACAAATTAATTGATACACTAAAAATCAATACAGGCGGAAAATTTGGTGCTTTCCGTGAATTGGATATGGAAGATGCACGACAGATTTACCTCTTGGCCTGCAAATAATAGCAGACAAAAAATATAATGTATACGTATTTATAATCGAATTATAGAAACGACAATTACTTTTACTTGTGCTTAGCTGCTTTTCCTGTAACTCAATACTGCCCATGTATTAAACGCCAAGGCAAAACCGCAAAGGGCGAAAAATTGGGGTATCATTTCGCTGAATGCGCTGCCTTTCAGGTAGACAAGCCTCATCACTTGTATAAAATATTTCAATGGATTGATGGTAGTAATTGTCTGCGCCCATTCCGGCATACTGGAGACTGGGGTAAACAATCCGCTCATCAAAAGAAGAATCATTATGAAGAAGAACATCACGAACATAGCTTGTTGCATGGTATCCGAATGGTTAGATATAATCAGTCCCATTCCCGAAACCACGAGGATATAGATTGTTGCAAACAGGTAAATAGTGACTAAATTGCCGACAGGATAAATTCCATAAACCAATGCTGCCAATATCATACAGATACTTAGTATAACAAATCCTATAATCCAGTAAGGAATTAGTTTAGCTAATACAAACATGATTTTTTTTATGGGAGTTACATTTATTTGTTCTATAGTGCCGGATTCTTTTTCCCCAACAATATTCAATGCCGGTAAAAAGCCGCATAACATAGTCAGCAACATCACCATTAAGGCGGGAACCATGAAGACTTTATAATCCAGATGAGGATTAAATTTATATTGAGATATGATACTGAATGTAGGAGCCGCTGACAATGAAACAACTCCTGCTTGTCTTCCATATTCCTGCCTCAATTCTGCCGAATAATCGGTGAGAATGGACGAAAGGTATGATGAACCCAGGGTACCTTTGGTTCCGTTAACTGAATTTGCCAATATCATTACATGGCCGACCCCTTCTTTTACCAAATTTCTTTCAAACTCATCTTGTATTTCGAGGATGATGTCAGCTTTTCCGGACTCTATACTATTCATAGCTTCGCTATTAGTAGCCGACACATCCGTTAACTTGAAATAACCGGAAGAGGTTGCTTTTTGAATCAACTTTTCCGAATAAGTACTGTGATCGTTATCAACAATACTTAATTTGACATCCTTAACTTCCTGATTTGCAGCCCAGGGGAATACCAACATCATCATCAGGGGCATCGCTAAAATTATCTTTGGAAGGAATGAATTCCTGAATATTTGTTTGAATTCCTTTTCTATTAAAAACTTTAACATAACTTTATTTAATTGAGAATTGGGAATTGAGTATTGAGAATGAAAAAATGGCATGCATTAATTCTCCATTCTCCATTCCCAATTCAAGATAATCGTTTTTTGAATTTACTCAGGCTGAACACTATAAGACCTCCTGCCATTACTGCAAGTATACATATTTCTTTGACAACAAACTGTATTTCAGCTCCCTGAATCATTATTTTCTTCACCGCTGCAATATACCACCGGGCAGGTATAATAGAGGAAATCCACTGCAATATTTCCGGCATGCTTTCAATAGGAAATATCATACCCGACAACAACATAACAGGCATCATCAACCCCATACCCGATGCGAGCATGGCCGCCATCTGAGTGTTAACCAACGTGGATATAAGTAAACCCAACGATAAAGCTGTGAAAATAAATAAGAGTGATATCATTGTCAACCAAAACAAACTTCCGGCAACCGGCACCCCAAGTACGAATATAGATAATAGCAGAATAGTTATAAGGTTGGCAATTGATAATGTAAAATATGGAACTGCTTTTGCAAGGATAATATATATCGGTTTCAATGGTGATGAAAGTAATATTTCCATAGTACCTGTTTCTTTTTCCCGCACAATGGCAATGGATGTCATCATGGCACATATCAGTATCAGGATAAGTCCCATAACACCCGGTACAAAATTATAGGCGCTTTTCCCCTGCGGGTTATATAACATCCTTACTTCCGGTATGATTTGAAACGGGATCTTGTATAACTCTATTAGTTCCTGCTGATATGAACCTAATATACCTGAAGCATATCCAGTCAGCATGGTTGCCTGATTAGGGTCGGTTCCATCAGCTATCAGCTGGACTGACGCTTCACCTGTGCGTAACAAATTATCAGCAAAATTCTCACCGAAAGCGATTACCAAATTAATTTTACCATATTTGAATACATCGTTGATTTGGTCGGGATTTGTCAATTCTTCTGCAATGGTGAAGTATTCACTTGCCTGGAACTGTTCTTTGATTCGCTGTGTTGAAGCATCTTTAGATGGGTCGAATACGGCCACCTGAGTATTTTTTACTTCGGTTGTAATGGCAAAACCGAACAGTAATATCTGTGCAATTGGCATACCCAGCAATATCAACATGGTGCGTTTATCACGGAATATGTGATAAAATTCTTTTCTTATAAATGCTAAAAACTGTTTCATTTTTAATTGTCAATTCGGGTTGCTTTTCTTGCTATTTGGTAAAATACATCGTACATGCTACCGGCTCCATATTCTGCTTTCAGATTTTCAGGAGAATCGAGGGCTTCTATTTTCCCATCGACCATGATGGATAACCGATCACAATATTCTGCTTCATCCATGTAGTGTGTGGTAACGAAAACAGTGATTCCCCTGTCGGCAGCATCATAAATCAGCTCCCAGAACTGTCGGCGGGTGGCAGGGTCAACACCTCCGGTGGGTTCATCCAGAAAGACGATTTTCGGTTCGTGGAAAATAGACACCGAAAAAGACAACTTTTGTTTCCAACCCAAAGGAAGTGATTTGACAAGGGTATTGCGTTCCTTTTCAAAACCAAGCTCATTCAGTATTTTATCGGTTTTTTCTGTAATTTCTTTCGACCTCATTCCATAGATTCCTCCGAAAAGCCTGAGGTTTTCCCATATTTTCAAATCTTCATACAAAGAGAATTTCTGGCTCATATAACCGATGTTTTTCTTCACATCTTCCGGTTGTTTGAAAATATCAAATCCGGCAACAGTTCCTTTTCCCGAAGTTGGGTGACTCAATCCGCACAACATACGCATGGCTGTTGTTTTGCCGGCTCCGTTAGCGCCTAAAAATCCGAAAATTTCGCCTTTATCAACACTGAATGAGATATTATCGACTGCCGTGAAATTTCCAAATCTCTTTGTCAGGTTTTCCGTATATATAACTTGTTCTTTCATTTATCCGATTGATTTTTAGACAACAACATGAAGCAGTCCTCCACTGTTGGTTGAATGGTTCGATTTTTTATATTTATATGGCCTTTACCTTTCAGGAAAGACTTCAAATCCTCTTGAACAACACCTTCCTCAATCGTAACATGGAATGTTTCTCCAAATGAAAATGAAGATTTAACAGTTGGAAATTCACGTAAATCTTTTAATAAGTGATGCATTTTATCTGATTGAACCGACCAAAGAATCTCAGAATAGGAATCGATAATGCCCTGAGGTGTATCTACTTGCATGAATTCACCATCTTGTATCAAGGCTATCCGATCACAACGGGAGGCTTCATCCATATAAGGCGTTGAAACCAAAATGGTAATTCCCTGTTTTTTCAATTTAATGAGCATATCCCAGAATTCTTTGCGGGATACAGGGTCTACTCCGGTTGTTGGTTCATCAAGAAACAATACAGCCGGTTTGTGTATCAATGCACAACTCAATGCCAGTTTTTGTTTCATTCCTCCGGATAGTTTTCCCGCTCTCCGTTTTTTGAAAGGTTCAATTTGTTTGTATATATCTTCAACAAGATGATAGTTTTCCTGGATTGTCGTATGGAAGATAGTTGCAAAAAATTCAAGGTTTTCTTCTACTGTCAAATCCTGATAGAGGGAAAATTTTCCGGGCATATATCCAATAACATTACGGATTTGCTTATAATCTTTAGCAACATCAAGTCCGTCTACAGTGGCTGTCCCACTATCGGCAAGCAATAATGTCGTCAATATCCGGATGAGTGTTGTTTTACCGGCTCCATCAGGACCAATAATGCCATAAATTTCTCCCGGATTAACATCAAAGCTCAGATTTTTCAGGGCATGGACATCACCATAGGATTTGTTTATATTATTTATTGAAAGGGCTTTCATATTAATTCGTAATTCGTAATTTGATTTCACCGTACATTCCTTTCTTGATATAACCATCATTTTTAACTGCTACTTTCACAGCATATACCAGATTGGCACGTTCATCCCTTGTTTGGATAGTTTTAGGAGTAAATTCAGCCTTATCAGAAATCCAGGTAACTTTTCCGGAATATTCTTTGCGGTCAGATTTTCCCCAGTCGGCATACACTTTCACCTCTTGTCCGATTTTCATTGATGTAAGTTGGCCGGCTGTAATGTAAACCCGTAGCTTCATATTTTCAATATCCGCCACTTTGAATAAAGCCCTTCCCAGAGAAGCTAATTCGCCTTGTTCGGCATATTTGGATAGAATAGTTCCGTTGATCGGACTTGAAATAATACTTTTTTTGATTTGGTCATCAATCTGGGCAATTTGCATGAATAATCCCGAACTCTCGCCAGAAACACTTCTATTGTTATTTTCCAATATTTCTCTTTGAGCAGCTAATTGTTTTTCGAGAACAGCAATTTGAGAATTGATGTCATCCAATTGTTTTTGATTGGCAGCATTTGCTTTTACCAGATTCTCAAACCGTTTTTGTTCCGTTTTTTGAGTTATTATTTGTTCCTGTATGGAAGCTATCTGTTTGGAGACATTGTATTGACGGCTTTCTACAGATTTCATATTGGCAAATAATTGCATTTTTTTTAGATACAATTGAGTAGTGTCAATATATCCGAGTTGTTTATCTGCTTCTACCTGTTGTCCTTCCGTTACATTGAATTGTATTAATTCTCCGTTGGCTTCGGCAGACACAATTACTTCTGTAGCTTCAAAAATTCCCGATGCATCGTATTGACCGTCTTTGTTTCCGCAAGCTGTCAGAATCAATAATATTCCGGAAAAAAATAATTTATTTGTTTTCATGTCTATATTTTTTTATTGTTCTTTTTAGTTGTTTGTTACATATTTCAGATTGTACATGGCAAGCAGCAATTCTATCTCATGAAGGATTTTATCTTGTTTTGCCAAATCTTCTGCATTGACATCCCTCATTAAATCAATTCCCGAAAGCGTACCGTTAGTCATTTTTGCTTCTGATGATTGTTTGACGGAAGTTCTTAGGGCAACAATGTCATCATCGTATTTTATCTGATCGAGATATTTATCTATTTCACTTTGCTTTTTGGATATATCCAGATTTGTATTGAACAGGAATGTTTCCTGTTGTGTCAAAACTGAATTAATATTGTTCTGTATCAATTGTTTGCTGTTTTTATTGGTATATAAACGACTGAAATTCCATGATAAAGTGGCTCCGGCTATATAATAAGCTTCAAATTTATCACTCAGCATGTTTAATCCGGGTTTTCCATACCCACCGGTAAAAAACAAGCCAAATTTAGGCATCAGACCGGCATTTATTTCCTTGTTTTGTGCTTCCAGGTTTTTAATTTTGGCACTGTATAATTCCAATTCAGGCCGTTGGATGGAAGTATTGAGCCAGGTAATTTGTTCCGGTTTTACCAATCTGGCATCTGGATTTAATTTCTCTCCTGTCATAGCCGACAGCATATCCATATACGCTTTTTTTGAATGGGTCAATTGGCTCTTATTTTGTATTGCTTTCAGTTGTTCCACTTTAACAGCATCCAAATCAGCTTGATTAGCAATTCCGTTTTGTATGCAGGAAGATATCCGGTCGTAATTCCGTTGAAGTTCTTCCCGGTAAAACTTGTTCTGTTCAATTTGGGCATCGAAAAGTAATATTCCGAAATAAAGTTGATTAATCCGGTCATTGATAGAATAAAGCTCAACTGCCAAATTTTTCTTTTCCACTTCGGAAGAAGTACGGACACTTTCCCTTTTTGACTTGATTGTCCCGCCATCCCATAAAACCTGATTGACATCCACGGTTGCATTATACTGGTCTTTACTCAATGTGGGGATACTTATACCCTGTATTCCCAATTGGGAAAAGTCAATAGGAATTTTTGTCACATCTGATTGGTAAGTGGCTTTGCCTGAAAAGGTAATTTGTGGCAAATAACCTTTACCTGCATTCGACAGGTTGTATTCTTTTGATTTTTCAATCAAGCCGTATTGCTTGATTAAGGGGTAATTAGCCTGTGCTTTCTCATAACAATCGTGAATTGTTATTTGTGCAAAAGCAACAAGGTTACAAAGGAATATTAAATTCAAAATGACTAATTTTTTCATGACTATATCTTTATTTACATATAACAAATAATAATGGTTACCTGTTGGTCGTATCCCATTAACAAAAATGATTAACAAATCTGTTAAATGACAAACAAAAAAATTACAACCTTAATGCATTTAAAACGAATTGGACATTGCTTTCTTTTCTCTCATTAATAAGATTTTCCAAATACTCAGAACCTTTTTCTGACATTAAATCTTTGAGAATAGGAAGCGCCATGAAAGTTACGATATTCATAGAAGCAATATTCAATAACAAATCTGAAAATTTGATTGGCCTTATGGTCCCTTTTGCAATCTCTTCATTCAATAAATTTTCAACTTGGACAAGTACTGTAGCTACCCTGGGTTGTAACTTTTGAAAAAGCATATTTCGATTGGCTTCATTGGTTACGACTTCATTATAAACAAAATAAATTAGTCGGGGGTTTTTTCGAAGAAAATCAAAATGAAATTCTATGAAATTTCGTACAATTTGCTCAAAAGGAAGTTTTTCAGTGGAATGGAGATTGAATGAGCTGGTTAATAATTGAATTTTTTCTTCAAAAATTTTCTGGAATAAATTCTCTTTTGTCCTGAAATAATAGTGAAGCATCGCATGTGTCACCCCTGCCCGTTTAGCAATAGCCGTCGTTTTAGCACTGCTATATCCTTTTTCCAAAAATTCTGCTTCTGCAGCTTCAAGAATTAATTGTTCATTGTTAGTCTCCGTTTTCATTGCTTTTATCATTCTTGTAAAACAAATTTGTTTAATATTATTGTTTAACAATTTTGTTAATAACAATGTAAATGTAAACATAGTTCTCGGAAGAGCAAATTATTTTGAATTATCTTTTCGCAATATCACAAAATAATAAATCTTATCACGCTATAATCAAGCGATTTGCATGATTTTTTTAGACATATTCTAAATAATGAAATTTTAGATTAAACTGTTTTAGATCGGACTCAGTTTGACTGTTTTTGGGTACAGGATCATTTACTCTTCTTATTCTTTGTTTCTTTGATCTTTACATTCCTGAACCAAACTTCATCACCATGATCCTGAAGCAAAATATTTCCTTCCACTATTTCACCGAAAGCCGGCCAGTCTTTATATTTGCTATATGCAACCAATGCCCGCCACATTTGATTAGACCGTTCATATTCAACCATTTTTACGCCATTTAGCCAATGTTCAACATGATTTCCTTTAACAATAATAAGTGCTGTGTTCCTGGAGTTATTTTGAAATCAACTGACAATTCGAAATTTTTGTACTTTTTCACAGTAACGATATCACCGCCGTTAGTAGATTCTCCTCCACCTGACTTCTGGACTTTCAAAATACCGTTTTCTATGCTCCATCCGCCGGCTGGAAATGTTGTAAGTTTAGCACCTCTCCATCCGTTTGTAGTTTTTCCATCCCAAAGCAATTTCCAACCTTCTGCTTTTTCCTTATCGGATATTGTGTTAGGAATATTGTTTACTTTAGGAACTTCGTCATTATTCAAACTCTTTCCATTGAAATCAGGTTGGGAGCTTATCGACAGCATGCCCGCCACCAATAATAAAATTGATAAAATTGTTTTTTTATGTTTATTTCTTTTTTTTTGTATCAACAAATTGATAATAAGGCGGATTATTCCTGCCAACAGGTACAGTGCCAAAGTAAAAACAACAACATAGCCTTGCATTGACAACATTTCAAACCACGAAGTTGAATACACAATGATGGCTATCATATTCACGATATTGGCTACAAGATAACATCCCAATAATATCCACAATTCCCGGATAATGGCATTTTTACTGATAATCAAGTCTTTCATTTTTCATGGTTTAGATAGTCAAGTTTGTATTCATCCGGAAAAGTAACCATCCTTCGTTCTTCAATTGCCTGATATCCGAGCAAACACAAGGCGCTTGCATAATAACCTTCTTCTGCTATTAATGGAGGTTGTTTTTCCGTAATCACAGCCTCGGCAAAAGCATCCAATAGTAAAGAAGTGCCATCGCCCTGAGGTTTTTTTCCTGCAAGGTATTCCCCTTCATTTTTATTGGCAGTCTCTGGAACCCAGCTGGGACCGGCAAAAGATACATTATCGAAAATTTTATGTTCTATATCATTTACCAATTGCAGGAACGCAGGTGCTGGGGCAATGTCTTCAAAATAATATTTACCGATTTCCGGTTCGATAGTTCCTTTGCTTCCCAAAATCTGTTCTTCCAACCCATAAAACTTGTTTGAAATCACAGAATCAAAAGTTATCTTCCTGCCATCATCAAATATATAAATACAGTTTACATTATCATCCACTTCACGGCCATCTTTCCAGTAAGTGATAGCGCCATGCCCCATTACTGCGTTAGGTATCAATCTTGTAGCCCATGTACCAATCTGTAATTGGTGACAAGCCAATTCTGTCATTAAGCCCTTGGAATATTCTTTGTATAACCGCCAATTGATAAACCGCTCCAATTCCGGAGAAAGAACCGGACGCCGCCAGTCATTATTCCGGAACCAGAAAGTACGAATGGCTTCCACTTCCCCGAAAACGCCCTGATGCACCATTTCCATCGCCTTGATGTAGCGGGGATCGAACAGGCGTTGCTGACCTACAAGAAATACTTTTCCCGAAGTCAGGTAACGTTGGTACATCCGGTAAGTTTCTTCAATGGTATATCCTAATGCCTTTTCGCAATACACATGTTTGCCGGCATCAAAAGCATCCATTACCATTTGAAAATGCCTGTCTAATGGTGTGGCAACAATTACTGCATCAACAGATTTGTCTTCCAGCAAGCGACGATAGTCATGATAAACTTTGGCTTGTGGTGTTATTTTCAAAGCTTCATCTATGGAAGGTTGATAAATGTCGCAAATAGCAACAATCTCAACCTTAGGATTCTTCACTATGAAAGACATCAAAAATCGTCCCCTGGAACCGGGACCAATTATTCCTATGCGAGCCTTATGATTTACCGTATTTTTCGTTTCAGAAAAAACTGAAAACCACGGACTGGTTGCCAACAGTATACCGCTACCTGCGATACCAAAGTCTTTCAAAAATTCGCGTCTATCCATCAAAGTTTGTAAAAATCTTCCCAGCCTTTGCGGGGTGCCGTACTTATCAGCATCTGATTAGCGGCATCGTTATTTGTAATTTGTTTTGTTTCCCGATCGAAAAGCAATTTGGCATTCAACCGTTGCGCCAATACTCCCAGACAGAATACCTGACACAAAGGCCCTGCAATGCTGAAAGGTGAACGTGTCCGTTCTTGTCCTTTACACGCTAAAAGGAAATTGGCATAATGATTGGAAGGACTTTGCGGCACTTCAGGAAGCTTTGATTCCATTTCTTTGGCTTTTTCTTCCGGAATAATCGACAATGTACTACCATGGCTTCCTCCCTTAAATGTTAATTCCTCACTGTAAATTATTTTACCGGGATTTAATTTCGAAGGTTGGATTTGTCCGTTTGTGGGAGGTGGAATATTCGGGTCGAGTTCCACATTTCCATAACCGGCAGGAATAGGTGGTAAATTATCGATACCATCATACCAGGTTATATCGCATGCCGGCATACCATTCCTTCCGGGGAATTTAAACAAAATAGTAGATGAATAAGGGAAAAAGAATTCATTATGTCCTTTAGCATAAAGCATATTTACTTCTGTAGGGAGACCTAAATTTAAAAATTCATGGGCAGTATCAATGATGTGAGCACCCCAATCGCCTAATGCTCCCATACCGAAATCGTACCAGCAGCGCCATTGACCATTTATATAATCGTGATTGTAGTCGTGGAAATATTCAGTGCCTAACCAACAATTCCAATCCAGAGTAGATGGAACCGCTTCGGCCGGAGGAAAATTTTTTATATTGGAATCAAAGCTATGCCAGCGGCGTGGATTATTCATGTGAGCCGTAATTTCCGTAACATTCTTGATGATACCAGCTTCTTTCCATGCTTTGAATTGAAAATAATTTGCTTCCGAATGCCCCTGGTTACCCATTTGTGTTACGACGCCATACTTTTCGGCGGCTTTCATCATCAACTCCACTTCATTGAATGTATGTGCCATCGGTTTTTCTACATACACATGTTTGCCGAGGGACATTGCCAACATTGTAATGGGAAAGTGGCTATGATCAGGGGTTCCTATACAAACCGCGTCGATTTTGTTGCCCATTTTATCAAACATTTTCCGGAAATCCTGAAAACATGGAACATTTGGGAACATTCCTTTAACTTCCAATGTTTGGGGGGCTCCCATATCTACATCGCAAAGTGCAACAATGTTGCAGTGACCGGTTTTATAAAGATCTTTGATGATGTCTCCTCCCCGGTTACCAATTCCAACACATGCCAGATTTACCTTTTCATTCGGTACTATTTTCCGAATCTTAGACTTGCCGGTTTTTTGCTTTGCACTTAAATCAAATCCGCCCACTAACAATCCGGTTGCCAATAGCGAACTATTTCTAAGAAAATTTCGTCTATTCATGATATTTAACTTGTAAATTTAAGAATCATTGCAGACTATTTGGTTTATAAGGTTTATAACATTATCCGTGCACGTAAACAACTTAATAAACATTAAAAATCTTGTGACTTTATAAACCAAATAAATGAGTATACAACATATATAGAGATGATTTGAATTGTCAAGTCGTAAAGTTACATGAAAATTTGAATAATCAAAACTAAATTCCGGTTTTTCGAACTATCTTTTCTAAATCTGAGTTTATCTTCCACTCACTTATCATGCATTGAAATTTGTAAATAAATCAACATTTTCTTTGGTAATTATATCAATGGGCATATAATTTTCAAATTTAGCTTTTTGCCCATATATCAAAAACTGGAGTAGGGCTTCCATGGCCATAAAACCTTGCTGATCGGGTCTCTGGCACAATAAATAATGGATGGATCCTTCTTTGAGAGCTTGAATATTAGCATCTGTCAAATCCATGCAAACAAATTTCAGGTCATTCAAATTTCTTTTTTTCAAATAATCAATAATTATGTTACCCCTGGAATTCAACACCACAGCTCCCTTTACATCCGGATTCTTTTCAAAAAAATCACCGATCAATTCGTCATTTTGTCTTGTGTCAATAGCAGAATATGGAACACTGTATATTTTGTTACATAATTTATTTTCTTCATAGAATGCTAAAAAACCAGCTTCCCGCAGAATTGTTATATTGGCGCTTTCATTTCCGGTATGCATCGCTCTAAGAAGTGCAACTCCCGATCCGGGAGGAACTAACTGGTGAATTAATTTACACATTAAATAACCGCAAACATGTGGGTCTGCAACAAAAAAAGCCAATGGAGAAATTCCTTCAATCATGGAGTCTACAAGAACATGTGGAATATTCATACCTGATAGTTTATTTACCAGATAAACAGTCTCATCCCTGAAAGTAGGACCAATAATAACTGCGTCAGGATTAAGCCTTATTATTTCTTCAAACGTTTTGCGGCAAGAGAAAAGGTCGAATTGGTTGTAAAAACAATATTGTATGGATATTTTTAATCTGTAATATTTATCCATGGCTTTTTGAATACCAGTCACAAAAGCATCCCAATATTGCCCTTTCTCATATTGAGGAATTGTAATAACAAATTTATATTCTCTTTTTAAGGTAAGTGCCGACACATGAATATCGGGTTTATAATCCATATTTTCTAAGGCAGCTTCGATCGCTTTCCTGCTCTCATCTGATACATTTCCCCGATTATGTAATACCCTATCAACAGTTCCAGTTGATACTCCGGCTAATTTAGCGATATCTTTTATTCTGATTCTCTCCGACATATTACCTAATAATCAATGTTTAATAACACTTTTTTCACAAAGGTAATTCAAAAATAAAAACACACAAACTTTGTTGGAAATCTGAAAAAAGACTATTACTTTTGCACCACAATTGGGGACTGTTTAATAAATTATCTTTAACTCAGCTTGTTAGTGTATTTGACAGGCTTCAAAGTTTTAAAGAAAATGTAATGTAAGAGGGACAACACAATATTTTGGGGGCAGTTGTTTCTCTTTTTTATTTTATAATTTCAGATACAACATCACACAACCATGGAAAAAGCACTATTGTACTTTATCATTGTTATTATTGTACTCAACTTTACTTGGGAGCAAATTTTAAATTTCCTGAACAGGACAAAAATGAGTCCTGAAATTCCCAAAGAATTAGTTGATATTTATGATGAAGATCAATATGTCCGGCAACAAGCTTATCAAAAAACAAACAGCCGTTTCGGGCTTATTTCCGGAGGCTTTTCTTTTGTTATCATATTAGCAATGCTCTTATCCGGCGGATTTGGCTACTTAGACAGTTTGGTCAGGCAAATCACTGGAAATTTCATTCTCCTGCCTTTAATATATATCGGGATTCTTGCATTGGCCGGACTTATCATCAGTATTCCTTTTGCCTGGTATGATACATTTGTTATCGAAGAAAAATTCGGATTCAACAACTCCACCAAAAAGTTATTTATTACAGACATCCTGAAGCAATTGATGCTTACTTTTATAATCGGAGGAGTGATATTAACAGCTATTCTGTATTTTTACAAACACACAGGAAGTTGGTTCTGGATATGGACATGGATTATCATATCTCTTTTTTCAGTGCTTATGAGCATGTTTTATTCCCAATGGATCGTTCCGCTTTTCAACAAACAAAGGAAGTTGCGTTCAGGAGAATTGCGGCAAAAAATAGAAACCTTTGCATGGAATGCCGGATTTGAATTCCAGGATATTTACATTATGGATGGCTCAAAAAGGAGTACTAAAGCCAATGCTTATTTTACCGGCTTAGGTGAGAAAAGGCGGATTGTTCTATATGATACGCTGATAAAAGATTTGGAAGAAGATGAGATTTTAGCTGTTTTGGCTCATGAAATCGGACACTTCAAGAAAAAGCACATCCTGCAATCATTAATAATATCAGTCATATCAACCGGTATCACTCTCTTTATTTTATCTTTATTCTTAGACAGTCCTATTTTATCACATGCATTGGGGAGTGATATTCCATCATTTCATTTAGGATTGATAGGTTTCTCTTTTTTATTTGCTCCCATCACTGAAATAATGGGCTTAATTACTAATTATATTTCCAGAAAAAATGAATACGAAGCTGATAGTTTTGTAAAAAGGTTCAAGTTACAGAATGCTTTAATCAGCGGGCTCAAAAAGACTGCTACTAAATCTTTAAGCAACTTAAATCCGCATCCGTGGTATGTGTTTTGGCATTATTCGCATCCAACACTTTTGGAGAGAATTAGAAACCTTAATTCTCCTGATCATTAATCATCGTACAAGTTCCATTAAAAACGGCGCCCGGCTCAATTTCCATGGTTTTGGTATAAGCGTCTCCTGAATAAACAGCGGTAGATTTAAGCACCAGTGCTCCGGATGTTTTTATCGTGCCCTGCAATTTCCCCAACAATTCGGCATTGGCACAAATAACCTGGCCATTAACAGATCCTTTAGTACCAATGACTATTTTCCCATTGCAATTAATAATGCCTTCAACAACACCATCAATACGGAAATCTTCTTCTGCTTTAATTTCTCCCGTTAACACAGTTCCTTCTGCAAGAGTATTATGAACTCCAGCTGTTATAATTTGTTTTGCTTTTAACATCGTAGTTTTGTTTTCAAAAGTAAGTGATGAACAAAAATAATATAAGTTTGAAAGGAAACAAAAAGTTTTCGGAATTTATTTGCAAATTTGCAGGAAGAATTCGATTCAGGTTCTATTTGAATTTGCCAATAAAATAATATGCAATATGCCAATTGGTTTTCTTACATATTAATTGGCATATTATTTTATTCGCAAATTAATTAAAGCATTTAGCAATGGAAAGTTCAATACGGCTCAATAAAATGCAATTCCACGCCTTTCACGGGGTAATGGAACAAGAACAAAAAGTAGGTAATATTTTTATTGTAGATTTGGAATTACAGGTAGACTTACAAAAAGCATCTGAAACAGACGAATTATCTGATACGGTAAGCTATGCAGATATTTATGAAATAGTTAAATGCGAAATGGAAATTCCGTCTAAATTATTAGAATATGTTGCCGGAAGAATCTTGCGAAGAATAAAAAAAGAATTTCCTTCAATACAAAAGGTCAAAATATGTCTGGCTAAAAAAAGACCGCCGATAAGAGGAGAACTCGAATCGGCGGAAATTATACTAATCGGATAGACTACTTCATTTTACTTATAGCATCCAAAATCTGTTTGGCTGTTTCATTTTCCGGATCTAAGGCCAGCACCTTCTGGAAATACATCTTACAAGTAGCATTATCTTTCTGCAGGTAATAATAATAACCCAGGTATCTATAACATTCTATAAGATTACGGTTTCTTGATGTACTCTCAGGCGAAGCTTCCAATTTTGTAGCACATTGTTCATAAAATGGTTTTGCCAAACCAAGAGAAGTTTCCGGGTCAAGGCTTGCATTTGTACGGGCTCTCCAGAAATATCCCAAATAAGTTTCCGGCGATCTTTCTACTACCTGGGCAAAAACAGAATCTGCCTGCAATAGATAACCTCTTCTTAAAAGGCTGTCGGCAGCTAATTGCTCTTTGGTTTTAGGAGCAAGAACATCTTTTGTGACAATACCCTGGTTACCTGCATTATAACAAGTACGGCCAAAGTTGAAAACATCCATCAAGGTAGCATTCTTATCGGTTTCTATAAATTTCTTGTAAAAAATTACTGCATTGGCATAATTCTCTTCCTTTTCGTAAGCAACTGCCAAATCTTTTGATATATCCGTTTTAGCAGGGTCGATACTTAATGCTTTGTTATAAGCTTCAATAGCGCCTTTTGAATTTTGATTTTTATCCAATAAACGTCCATAATATATATAATCCTGAGCAATCAAATCATCTTGTGGACCTGCCTGGATAAATTTTTCAGCTTGTTCCAAACCTAGAGGATATCTCTCCAGTTCATAATTATTATAAAATTGCAAACGACGCATAACGAAATTCTGAGGTTCTTTTACTAATACCTTATTTATCTCTAACAACGAATTCACATAATCTTTTGTAAAATAAAGCAAGGAAGCATAATTTATTTGTTGTTTGGTTGGTACTCCCGGTATGGTAATAAACTTGTTGTAAGCCTCAATAGCCTTTATGTAGTTATTTTTCTTATAATAAGTATCTCCCAATTCTGCATAGGCAGGGATATATTCAGGGTCTACCGCCAACAAACGATTCAAAATATCCAATGCTAAATCTGGATTGATAGTTTTATACACACGGGCTTCTTTCAAATAAGCAACCTTATCGTTTGCATCAAATAAGATTGCATTTTCATATCTAGCACAGGCATCGCCCGATTTTCCTTGCGACATTAACATATCGCCTTCAGCAACATAAATTCCGGAATAATTTTTTTTTACACTTCTTGCCTTATCCAACACTTCTTCTGCTTTGTCATATTGTTTTACATCAATATATGCTTCTGCTACAGAAGTGTGTATAGCAGGATCTTTTTTAGCAAAACCGATCGCTTTTTTGAAAAGATCATTGGCTTGGTTGGCATTATTATTCTTCAAAGCCAATTTACCTTCACCGATGTAAGCATAAGGATATTCCGGATCAGTTTGGATTGCTTTCTGGTAAAAGTAAGCTGCAGAATCTAATTTTTCGGTAGCTGCATAGCATTCTCCTATGTAATAATAACTTTCTGCTAAGTCGGTTCCCTGATTTTGATTTAAATGTTGATTAAAGTAAATTTTTGCAGCATCATACAATTCTGCACGATAATACTCAATTCCTTTTCCATTACCAGCAGCAAATACACTTGCAATACAGAAAAAAGCGATTGCTGCAACTGCCGGTATTTTTTTCCAATTCATTTTCATAATGTTCTTATTTTATATTTGTTAAGTTTAGTGAGGAAATTTATCATTGACATTCACAATGTTAATCGGCTGGGTTGCAGGCACAATTCCTGATTTCAAAATAATACGTTGGCCCCTGTCGCTTGTTACGAACGAAGCAAAACCGGAAGACAACCCGTTTTTAGGATCCGATAATAAAATGTAAACATTCCTTGTCATTGGATAGTTACCCAGTGCAATATAAGCCTGATAAGGTTCAAAACTGTTGAATTCGTCGGGATTAGCATAGTGGCCAACCGGCAACACTTTTATTTTATCACTAAAACTCAGGTTTGTAGTATCATTCTCATTATTTATCCAATTGACACCAATGATTCCAAGCGCTCCGGGTACTTTAGCAACCATTTCAAGAACTTCCTTATTGTTCTTCTGGGCATATAAATTTTTAGATAATTCCTGTCCGCCACAAATAGAATCAATGGCATAACGAACCGTGCTGGAGTTCGGATTGTCAAACATAACTTCTATTTTACCTAATTTGGATTTAGGATCTAATTGTTTCCATTCTGTAATTTCACCGGTTAAGATTTTCTTTACGGTTGGAACACCGATAACAGATTCTTTATTTTCCTTATTCACTATCAAAGCTATCGCATCAACTGCAAATTTCAATTCCCTGACCACCATGTTTTTATTTGTAAAAGCAGCCCGTTCTCCTTCTGTCAGTCCTCTGGTAGTAACCGCTAAGCGAACACTGTCTTTCATCAAAAGCTGGATTGCTTCGACTTCGTCCGTATATATAGGGTTGATTGAAGCCATGGGATAAAGGGATTCAAAAACATTTATTTCCGACTGGATAATTGGCTGGAGACATTGGTCACAAGCTATTGGAACCATTCCTGTAGTTGTAGTATCCTGCCATTTTGTAGACTTAGGCGCTTTACTACATGAAGAAACAACTAATAAAATTGAGATCAACAGCAACCAGACCGAGTTTTTCATATATAATTTTTCTAAAATGAATGTAACAATTTTACACTGCAAATAAAGCAAATATTTTTCAATTTGCAGGTTTTTTAATGCTACTTAGTGTTATTTAGTGTTATCAGGATACTAAATAAATCAAGTTTTATCAATGCAAAGGTAATGCAAAAACAGCTTATTATCATGTTAATTTAGGTAAAATCTACCTGTTCAGGAATTTCCTCACAGCTCTGTAGATTCTGAAAATACCATATACACCTAAAAGTATCCCTAATACCAAACGAATATTTTTATCGGAGACTGCATCTTCAAAAATCCTGGTAAAAAGTAAAATGTACGACATGCATAAGTATAATAATGACATGGCACATTCAAAAATATATAAACCCGTGTTTTGACCGGGTTCCTTTCTATTTTCTCTCTGCATTTTTTAAGAGGTTAGAAGTTGGAAGTGAGAATAAATAAAGGATATCTATAAAAAATTAGAAGTTGGAAATTATCAGCGAATTTACAGAATGTAATATTCTCACTTCTAACTTCCAACTTCCAACTTCTTTTATTGAATCTTATTGTGCTAATCTAAAGCGAACAGGTAATGTATAGTACACCAACACCGGATTACCATTTTGTTTTCCGGGCACCCATTTGGGCATTGATTTTACCACACGGATTGCTTCTTTATCACAACTTGGGTCTAATGAACGCATTACAGTAACATCTGTAACCTCACCATTTTTACCAACTACAAAACGAAGAACAACTGTTCCCTGAATACCTTGTTCCTGTGCAATCACGGGATATTTGATATTCTTAGACAGATAAGCCATCATTTCTTTATCTCCTCCAGGATATTGAGGCATTTGCTCTACGTGAGTAAATACTTCTTCCTTCGGAGCAGCAACAATAACTTTATTATCCGGAAGGTCGGCAATATTAACACCGGTACCATCATCTGTTCCTTTAACATCAGCAACAGAGATTGAAACTTTTGTATCAGTCAATTCCTGTTGTGTTTTCATTTCCGAATCATCTTTAACTTCCTCATCCTTTTTAATTACAGGAGGAGTAAATTTAATGGATGATTGAAGAATTGGAGGAGGCGGTGCCTCTGGTTGCCTGATAATCTGTTCCTCTTTCACTTGATCTTCTATGGGAGTCAAGTCTGTCATAACTACAGGACCTATTTCATCTTGTGCTGCTCTATCCGGCATTACCGTTTCTATCAGTTTGGGAAGAGAAAAAGCAACCACTGCAAATACAGCCACAATAATCATAGCGTTGATGTGACGTTTTGTAGAAGTTTTACGGAGATAATATGCTCCGTATTTTTTATTCTTACCCTCAAAGACCAAGTCGCGCCACTCCTGTGAATTCAAATCTATATTTCTACTTGCCATAATTCAATATGTTTAAGTGGTACGATTATTTAGCTGCGGTAGCTTCGTCAGGGATAAGCCCCAGATACTTATTAACCAGATATTCATCCCCATCCTGTATATCAATAATTGCATATTTACCGACATTGCAAATCTGCATTTCGTCCAAAACGTCAATCAGGTTTTTATAAGTAGCTTCAGGCATAGCCTTGATCATCACAACCGGAGCCTCTTTGTCTCCTTTAATATCAAGAGATTGTTTTTTGAAATCTTCCTCAGTAATCTGATCCGCCGCTTTCTTTGCTTTCAGCGCCTGCATTTGGGCATTCACCTGAGCATTTCTATTTAAAAGCATTGCTCTGAGTCCGTTTTCGCTATAATTGCTCTCTACCAAAAAGTTAGGATCTTTATATGCATTCTCATCCAATAAACCAAAATAATAGAATACACGATCCTCTCCACCCATAACTATAGTAATAGCTTTTGATGCTTTTACTTCTGTTTCTTCTCCTGTTTTTACCTTATCTTTCGAAGGCATGTTTATCTCCATTGTCTGCGGTTTGCTCAATGAAGTACAAAACATAAAGAATGTAATCAAAAGCATGTTCATATCCACCATAGGTGTAAAGTCGACACGCAAATTGATTTTTTTCTGTTTTACTTTCTTACCTTTATCGTGTCCGCCACCACCGGTATTTACTTCTGCCATAATATTTCTTTTTTGTCAAATTAAATACTCAATTAATGTTGGCTCTCTTTGGTAGTTTCCGCTCCGGCTCCTGCTTTCAGGCTGGTGATCAGGTTATACCTGTTTTCACGTAAATCCTGAAGAGAACCCATTACGTCTTTAATAACCGGATAAGGAGTTTGCGCATCCGCTTTAATAGCGATCAAGAGGTCTTTATTCACTTCCCTGGCATATTTCACCCAATGTTTGAATTGATTGTCTATTGAATCAGTAGGAATACCATATTTCTTCAGGACTTCATCCTGTTGTTCCCCTGTCAATGAAAGAAATTTTTTCATTCCATCAATAGGCACACCGAAAGATGGAATCAAACTAAATTTATACAATTCTTCATCGGTGAAAGTTATATTGTAATCTTCACCTACTCTCTTTAATACTTGCATCTTATCTTCTTGTTTATCAAGACTCATAAAGACTTTCCCTGTTGGTTCAATCAAAATAGAAAGTACGTTTATTTCAGGAATCTTTATCTCAGAAACTGATGCCGGAGTGGTTACCTGCACAGGTTCTTTTTTGATAAAAGTCGAAGTAAGCATAAAGAAGGTAAGCAAAAGAACCGTCACGTCACTCATCGCCGTCATGTCGATGAATGTACTCTTCCGTTTTACTTTTACTTTTGGCATAAAATTAAACCCTTCTTTAAATTATTCGTGTTTAGCAGCGTAAGTTTGTACGATTGAGAATCCCATTTCGTCGATAGCATAAGTCATGTTATCGATTTTTCCGGTGAAGAAGCTATAAGAAATAATAGCACAAGCACCAGTTGCGATACCCAATGCAGTATTTACAAGCGCTTCAGAGATACCGGTTGCCAATGCAACAGAGTCAGGAGCACCTGCATTTGCCAAAGCGGCGAATGAACGAATCATCCCCAATACTGTTCCGAAAAGACCGAAAAGTGTACCAAGTGTAGAAATTGTAGCAACTACAGGAAGGTTTTGTTCCATTGTAGGCAACTCAAGAGCTGTTGCTTCTTCAATATCTTTTTGGATAGCTAATAATTTTTGCTCTTTGCTTAATTTTTCCGTGGTTGTTTCCATATCTTCGTATTTTTTCAAACCTGCAGAAATAACAGCAGCTACAGAACCTTTTTGTCTTGAACAAAGATCGTCAGCAGCTTTCAAATCACCTTTTTCCAATTGTTTTTTAACATCATAAACGAAGTTAATCAAATTACCTTTTCCTCTTGCTTTAGCAATAGCGAATGCACGTTCAACACTTAAAGCCAAAACTGTTAAAAGAAGTGTGATAACGATAACAACAACAGGACCTCCTTTATATACTGTTCCTAAATAGTTACCGGGTAGCGGGTGATTAGAAGGATCATTATTAATAAAATTCGATGGATTACCCAAGATGAACATAAAAATACATAGTGCTAATACAAAGCAACATGCAATAATAATACCAGCTGAAACTCCACGAGATTTTTTTCCTTCTCTTTTCTTTTTTGTTTCCATAAAAAAATTTGTGTTTGTTTAAAAATTAAATTTATAAAGTTAATTGATTTTTATATTTTCCTGCAATTATAACAAAATTAGCGACAAAAGTAATCATGTTTACGATAAATTATCATTAATCGATAGTTAAAAAAGAATTTTCAGATATGATTTCACGGATTTTATAATCAACATTACATATTGAATAATGTTGTGTTTTCCATAATTTTTTCCAAAGATATTGCATTATTCATTATTCCACAATACATTTTTCAAATTATTTTTTCTTCTACGGGAATAATTAAATAACCAATGAATTAAAAATCAAAAAATTAAGACAATTCATTATTGTGGTATCTAAATCTGACATCTTCGCTATATTAGTTTTAAATAAACGTAAACATATTACCTATTATTTTCCTTGCTAATGTTATTTTATCAGAATATTGCCTTAAAAACTTTTAATTTACTTCAATCAGGGAACGATTTGATAGTTGCTAAATCTTCTATATGCTTCATCAGCTTGTTATAAATCAAATCCAGGGATAAAAGTTCCCGGTTCCCGGTAATAAACAACTGTTTTCTTGCCCTGGTGAGCATAACATTCAGTTTCCTGTCGATAATATATCCGGATTCTTCTATGATATTGGGGAGCATCTTCAATTGCCCGGTTGTATTCACACAAAAAGAATAAATAATAATATCTTTCTGGCTTCCCTGAAAACGTTCTATCGTATCAACCGTTATTTCCGATAATTCCCTTATACCTGTCTCGACTAACATTTTCCGGATCAAAGCAATCTGGTTACGATATGATGTAATAATTCCAATATGGGAAGAACAAAAATTTTCTCCATTATTCATTGATCTATCATACAAATCTTTGACAATTGACGTTACAATTCCAGCTTCCTGATGATTGATTTTATCTATTTTATCTCTCTTTGTGCTTTGGGAAGGAATAAATACCAAACGTTTTTGAGCATATTCCTCTTCCAATTGGTGAGGAAGTCCTATGCAATCTAATTTTCCCTCATAAAAATGGTGGGAAGAAAAAGATGCAATAACGGGATGCATGCGGCCCTGCTTAGTCAATTGATCATAAGCATATACACAATTATCTTTTTTATATTTCCGGTATAATCTTTCAAATAAAGAATTACTTAAATCTGTTATTCCGGCTTCATTCAACAATTCATTTGTAACGCAAGAATCTTCCTTCGATTGTAATATCACTGCTGGCAGTTGCTTGTGATCGCCTATCAAAACAAAGCGGGAGACCGCATTTTTTCCTGATTTATCTTTGGCACACAGAATTCCCAGCAAATGAGGTTCTAAAAGTTGTGTGGCTTCATCTATAATGGCCATATCAAAGCGTTTCAGGGAAAACAAATCCGGCCGGGAAGATATTGAAGCTACTGTTCCGACAAAAACATTGCATCCAGAGATTACTTCAATCACATCAGAACGGCGTTTACAGCAGTCCAGACTTTTATCCAATAGCTTCTCTCTGTATTCGGGGGCACAATTCAATTCACTCCCAATCCTGATAAAGTTGAAATTTTTATCAATATCATAAAGGGCCTTGCATATTTCATCGACAGCACGATTTGTATAAGCCAATAACAAAACGTTTCCGGTTTTATTTTCAATACACGATTCAACTATTTTTTTCAAGGCCAATGATGTTTTGCCTGTTCCCGGAGGACCAACCAGCAAAAAGCAATCTTTGGCAGCCACCGCTTTACACACAGCACGAGCAACATCATCTGTTTCATGCTCTACGGTTTTCAATTTTGAATCATCAAACTCAGGATTTCTTTGTCCCAAAAGCAATGCTTTCCTTTCAGGATTGGCTTGGACAAAATAATACAAAGCGCTGAACATTCCCGAAAAAACAGTATCCATATAATCATGTTCCACTGCATACAATGAATTTTCAGGCAAAACGCTCAGATTACGTTGCCGTGCACGGATACGGATTTGTATCCGTTCGTTATTCAGCAATTCTATAGCACCTTTAAATACCTGCTTGTTATTTACAGAATCACATTCATTATTCCTTTCATATAAAACAACAGCATCACCTGCCCTGAAATTAGGCAGATAAAAATTTTCATATTCAGGAATGCTTAGCACAACAGAATGTTCATTGGAAGAAGCTTTATTTTCAATTATTTTCAAATCGAAAAATATTTCTCCAGCTTCTATTTTTGCATCTGTAGACGCCTGCCAAAGGTTACTGGCGCGTTTTGCTCCTTCAAATTCTTTTTCTCCTAATTTCGAAAGCCACAATTCTTTAACAACAAATGTGTATACCCGCAAAAAATAAGTTAGTTCCAAAGGATTCAGGAACATTATCATCGACCTGAATTTATCTATTTGTGGACACAAATAATTTTCATAGAATTTCCCGGATAAATTGGCTGTATTGAGTATTTTCGGTTTTATATGATTCAATATTGATTGGGTATAAGTCGTATTATTTTCTTTTTGTATGGAATATTCCAATGCAACGATGGCATTCCTCAATGATAAAGCCTTTTGTAATTGTTCTTTGGAGTGTCCTTCTTTCGACAATACCGGATACTTGGAATAAAGCAGGTATGAGCTAACGTTTTCATCATTCAAATCCAGGTTAAAATTCAAGACAGCAAGATACAAAATCATTTGCACATAATGATTGACAGCCGAATGCATAAATTGTTTTGTCCGGAAATCTTCAACTCCTTTTCCCGATTTTAATTCCACAAAAGCAGAAAAATCCTGCAACATCATATCCAATCGTCCCTGTAAACCTAATGCGCTACAAATGAAAGAAGGTTCCAGAATTATTTTGTTAACATCGATATTTTCTTTAGGGAAAATATTTTCCACGGCATATTTTATCTGGTTGAACTGTTGACGGCAGGAATCAAAAAAAGCTTTTTCGGTATCAGGACTGTTCAAATCTTCACAAGTCGTGAATTCAAGGGGTGATGTTTTGAATAGCTTTTTCAGTACATTTTTATATTCGACGGGATTTACAGGATTTACAGGATTTTGATTTACCAATTCATCTACAAAAAAGTTGGCTGTATTTCCTAACAACAAATGCCGGGTGTTTTCGGGTGAACGCAAGCGTGATAATGTGTAGTTCAATGGATGATTGCCGAACGGACGGAAACATTCAGCCAACATACTGATATCCATCAAATAATCAGGTTCAAACACAATGAATTCCACTTCGTACAAACCGGATTCTAATTGTCGGTAATATATCAAGTTTAGAGTATTTTCATGAGATAAATATTTTGACAGGGCATTTATCTCTTCTTTCTGTTTATCGTTGCACAAAACAATAATTTCTTCATGTTGTAAAGTTTCGGTAATCAACTTTCCTTCTTTGAAAGCTTTGAATTGTACTTTTAACTGTTTGGTCATAATTATATTTTTAGTTTTCCCACGGGTTTCACCCGCGGTTATTCATATTTGCCCGCTTCGCGGACGACTCACTCAAAATCCTGATGTTCTTTCCCCTCTAAATCTTCCGGATGAAGTTCCGGTTCAACATATTGTTTTTCGGGAAATTCGTCTTTTATAATTTCCGAACTAAAATTAATCCTGTATCCTGCATTTTCAGAAGTGACGATTTCTGTATGTTCAGAGTCATCTTCTTTTTCCGGATCGCAATATAATATGATTTTCTTGCCAAGAATATCTTTGTTTTCTTCCCATGACAATTCGTTTTCAATGGTAGCCCATCCATGAACTATCGCATTCCATTCAATTTCAGACGGGTAATTAAGATAATTAACCAGATAACATACAATTTCCAGGGCATCATCAAAAGGAAAGGTAATCGCAAAACGGCTATCTGATAATGGAGTTAACCGCGGTAAAACGGCATACTCATCTTCATTATACATTTTACAAAACTTTTTCAATACACTTTTTATTTGTTCCCGGTTTACATTTTCCACCAGAATAATCTTATCATTCGGTATTTCTTTTTCCGGTTTGACCGGTTCTTTGTTTTCTTCTTCTTTAGGCGCATCTTTTACTTTAGACATAACTCTGTATGCAAAAAACATCAATATAAGAAGACCTGCAACATAAAATAATTGTAGTTTCATGGAATGACGAAATCTTTATTCTTGTTCAAAAAATCACTTAATTTAGCTTGTGTTTGTGCTAAAAACACTTTGTATTGTTCAGAATCAGGATTAAAAGGTTTGTGTTCTAATGACTGCTTGATTTTTATCCATTCACTGATTAAATTCTTTGTTTTCTTTTCAAAAAAAACACCTGAAAATCTTTCCCAAATATATTCAACGGTTAAACCTGAAGGATGCAACATATCACCGGCATAAAAACGGTAATCACGCAATTCATCCATCACAATTTCATACGACGGGAAATAATAGCAATCGGAAAACTGTTTAATCAACTCATCTATGGCTAATAACAAAACAGACTTACTCAACTGGTTTTCATGCGCTCCGTCTTTCCAATGCCGGATAGGACTTACAGTAAACAATATTTTCAATTCCGGATTAAATTGCTTTAAAAAATTTACAAGGCTTTTCCATTCCTCAACAATCTCGCTGACAGCCAAACGTCTCCTGTCGAATGTTTTTTCCGGCAACTTATGGCAATTGGAAACAACCGATCCGATCGATTTCAGGCTATAAATAAATGCTGTTCCAAAAGTTACAACTAAAACTGAAGCCTTTTTCAGGTAAGTATGGGCAGACTCAACCTCCTTATTGATTGTATCCACACATTTTTCCGGGTTAGAGCCGGAAAATTTCCCATGATGATCAAAGCTGTGCCATAATCCATTATATTCAATTAATTCGGATGTGGAATACTTTTTGCACAGAATTATCGTTTGAATACTTTTGGAAACCGATGCGGGATTGTACACTATTCCAAAAGGATTTACACAAATATTAAATCCGGCTGACAACATCTTCTCCGCTATATTTTCGGCAAAGCAAGAACCTGTCATCAGGATTTTATCCCGGTGACTGATTTTAAAATCATAAGGAGGAATTTCTATTTCAGTCTTAAACAACATTTTCATTCGCAAAAATACATTTATATCCGGTTTAATGTGTAGTTTTGCAAAACTATTTTTCATACTATGTCTGAGAATAAGAATAATAACTTATTGGAAAAAATCGAGTATCCCTCTGACCTTCGCAAGCTTAAACCCAGCCTTTTAAAGCAGGTGTGCGAAGAAATAAGGGATTGCATCATAGAAACTCTATCTGAAACTCCGGGACACTTTGCATCCAGTTTGGGGACTGTTGAATTGACAGTTGCTTTGCATTATGTTTTGGATACTCCTTATGATAAAATTGTCTGGGATGTCGGCCACCAGGCTTATGCCCACAAAATTTTGACAGGAAGACGGGGAACATTCAATACACTCCGCCAATTAGGTGGTATTTCCGGGTTTCCCAATCCCAATGAAAGCGAATATGATGCGTTCATAGCAGGTCATGCCTCCACATCTATTTCTGCTGCTTTAGGTATGGCCACTGCATCTTCCCTGAAAGGCGAACAAGACAAAAAAGTTGTGGCGGTAATTGGCGACGGTTCCATGACAGGTGGATTGGCTTTTGAAGGACTCAATAATTCTTCTTCGGTTCCCAATAATTTATTGATTGTCTTAAATGACAATCACATGGCTATTGATAATAACGTTGGTGGCATGAGTCAATATCTGGTAGATATCACAACTTCCAGGACTTACAACAAAATCCGTTACGATATATACCGGGGACTTCGTAAATATGGCCTGATTAAAGACCATGGAAAAGGATTAATCCTCCGGTTTAACAACAGCTTGAAAGCCTTGCTGACAGGGCAACACAATGTTTTTGAAGGATTCAATATCCGCTATTTCGGGCCTATCGACGGAAACGACGTGGAAGGCTTGATTAAGGTGCTGAACGATATTAAAGACATGCAAGGCCCCAAATTACTCCATATCATTACCCGTAAGGGAAAAGGTTTCAAACCTGCTGAAGAATCGGCTACAGAATGGCATGCTCCTGGAAAATTCAACAAAGAAACCGGGGAACGGATTATCAAAAAATCATTGGATGAGCCACAACTCTACCAGGATATTTTCGGTCACACATTGGTTGAATTGGCCAAACAAAATGATAGGATTGTTGGTGTAACTCCTGCAATGCCAACCGGTTGTTCCATGTGTTTCCTGATGAAAGAATTGCCTCACAGGGCTTTTGATGTAGGCATAGCAGAAGCACATGCGGTAACATTTTCTGCAGGATTGGCCAAAGAAGGGATGTTGCCGTTTTGCAATATTTATTCTTCATTTATGCAACGTGCCTACGACCAGGTCATACATGATGCTGCATTGCAAAACTTAGATATGGTTTTATGCCTTGATCGTGGCGGTTTAGTAGGAGAAGACGGGGCAACCCATCATGGCGTTTTCGATTTGGCTTATTTGAATTGCATTCCCAATGTAACAATCTCCTCTCCCATCAACGAACACGATTTGCGGAACCTGATGTATACCGGCACAAAAAAAGGCAATGGCGTTTTTGTTATCCGTTATCCGCGGGGAAAAGGAGAATTAAAAGAATGGCGAAACACACCGGAAGTACTGCCTGTCGGAAAAGGGCGAAAACTTAAAGATGGAAAAGATATCGCGGTTTTATCTATCGGACCTATCGGTTATATAGCAAAAAAAACAATTGAAAATGCAAAAGAATCCGGTATAGATGCCGCCCACTACGATATGATTTTTCTAAAACCAATTGATGAAGAAATCCTTCATGAAGTAGGGAGGAATTACAAATATGTTGTAACTGTTGAAAACGGTACTATAACAGGAGGATTGGGTACTACGGTTTCCGATTTTATGTTACGAAATAATTATCATCCGAAAATACATAAAGTCGGTGTTCCCGACAAATTCATAGAGCATGGCTCTATTCCCGAATTGTACAAATTATGTGGTATGGATGATGAAAGCATTAAAAGCACCATTCTAAACCTGGTAAAATAAAAATGAAAATCATTATTGCTGGAGCAGGTGAAGTCGGCACACATTTGTCCAAATTATTAGCTAAAGAAAACCAGGACATTATCTTAATGGACCCGGACGAAGAAAAATTGAATTTTGCGAATCATTTCGAGATAATGGCCATAGAAGGAAACCCTACTTCACTGAAAGATTTGCAGAGTGCTGGTGTACAGGATGCTGATATGTTTATTGCCGTCACGCCCGAAGAATCTACCAATATAACCGCCTGCATGCTGGCAACCAATTTAGGTGCTGTCAAAACATTTGCAAGAATCAACAACTACGAATACTTACTTCCCAAAAACAAGGAATTTTTCCAGAATCTGGGAGTAGACTCCATGATATACCCCGAAATGCTGGCAGCTAAAGAGATTGTCAGTGCATTAAAAAAGCCCTGGGTCAGGCAATGGTGGGAACTTTGCAACGGCGCCCTTATACTTATTGGTGTTAAGGTAAGGGAAAATGCTCCTATTGTAAACAAATTCCTCTACGACATTTCGAAAGACGACAAGGAATATCACGTAGTAGCTATCAAAAGAGGCGCTGAAACCATTATTCCAAGAGGTAACGACCAACTTTTAGCAAATGACATTTTATTCTTTACCGCCCTGAAAGAAAATATCGACATCATCAAAAAACATTCGGGGAAAGAGGAAATCAATATCAAAAAAATCGTAATTATGGGAGGAAGCCGCATCGCCGTCAAAGTCGCGGAATACATTCCCCACAACATCAGGGTAAAGATTATTGAAATAAAGAAAGATAAAAGTTACAAGTTAGCCGAACAGGTTCCCGGTAATGTGATGATTATCAACGGAGACGCACGTGATACTGAACTTTTGATACAGGAAAATGTAATGGGTTGCGACGCCTTTGTCGCCCTGACCGAAAATTCGGAGACCAACATCCTGGCCTGCTTAGCTGCTAAAACGATGGGAGTACCCAAAACCGTAGCCAAAGTTGAAAACATAGACTATATTCCATTGGCCGAAAAATTAGATATCGGGACTGTAATCAATAAAAAAATGATTGCAGCCAGCCATATTTACCAGTTTTTATTGGATGCAGATGTATCTAATGTAAAATGTCTCACGTTTGCCCACGCTGATGTGGCGGAATTAGTCGCCCGCCCGAATTCTAAAATAACAAAGAAGCCTGTGAAAAACCTCAATCTGCGTAAAGACATGACTCTCGGAGGATTAATCAGGAATGGGAAGCCTCAATTGATTAATGGGGATACACAAATCGAAGCAAACGACCATGTTGTGGTTTTCTGTTTGGATACAGCCATGCGCAAAATCGAAGATTATTTCAATTAGTTGGTTATGAAAGGGTTGGATATCCACTTCAGGCTTGTCTCCAAGGAAATGGGATTTATTTTAGGATTGGAAGCCTTGTTAATCTTCCTCTCCGCATTGGTTTCCGTACATTTCAAGGAGCCTGTCGCCAAATATATCTGGATAAGTGGTAGCATTACATTTGTTGTGGGCATCATCTTAAGCTGGTATGGATATGGAACAAAAGTAAAGCATATTGCCAAAAAAGACAGCATCCTTACCGTTACCCTTTCGTGGGTATTATTTTCTATTTTCGGTACTTTACCTTATTATATTTCCGGAGCCATACCATCGATGACGGATGCTTTTTTTGAGACGATGTCGGGATTGACAACCACAGGTTCGTCCATCCTTACCGATGTTGAAATAATGCCTAAAGGACTTTTATTCTGGAGAAGCCTGACTCAATGGATTGGCGGATTGGGAATGATTGTATTCGTGCTGGCATTTCTTCCGATGATAGCAGGTGGAGGTTCTTCGCACTTGTTCGAAGATGAAGCGCCCGGCATAACTCATGACAAGTTCCGCCCTAAAGTTGGCCAGGTAGCCAAAAGATTATGGTCTATTTATCTTGGGTTTACCATAATTTTGGTGCTATTATTAAGGATAGGCCCGATGAATACTTTTGATGCCTGTTGCCATGCTTTTTCAACCATGTCGACAGGAGGTTTTTCCACTAAGAACGCCAGCGTTGCTTATTGGGACTCCATTTATATCGATTATGTGTTATCCATATTCATGTTAATCAGTTCTGTCAACTTCACATTATGGTATTTCTTTTTCAAAGGCAATTTCAAGAAGATGTTCAAAGACGAAGAATTAAAATGGTTTTTGAGCATTACTTTTCTATCGACTTTGGTTATTGCCGGCGGATTACTTTATACAGAGGAATATAACAATTTCCACCAATCGTTCAGGACTTCCCTCTTCCAGGTAGCCACTCTTTTTTCCTCCACAGGATTTGCTACGGCAGATTTTTCCCAATGGGGCTCTTTTTTCTTAGTAGCAATATCACTCCTGATGATTATTGGAGGATGTGGTGGTTCCACGAGTGGTGGTTTAAAGACTATCCGTTTTACTATTTTGTGTAAGAACCTGCTTAACGAATTCAGCAAACAGATACATCCCAAAGCAATCATTCCTGTAAGGGTTAATCAAAATGCCATTTCAATCAACATTGTACAAAGGGTTTCTGCATTTGGATTTCTTTATATTTCAACCATCCTGTTTAGTTTACTGGTATTCACAGCTATGGACATCAGGTTTGAAGATGCATGGGGAATTACGCTATCCGGGATTGGGAATATAGGTCCGGGATTCGGTGAATATGGCCCTTCCGGAAATTTCGCATCCATGCCTGATTTAGGCAAATGGTATTATTCTTTTTTGATGATAGTCGGCCGCCTGGAGCTTTTCACTGTGCTTATTTTATTTACTCCCGGTTTCTGGAAGAAGTAGTTCTAATAAAGTACACAAATTTCACAGGTTCACCAGTTGCTTTTGCAATAATTTCAATCCGGAACTTGCTTTTTCCCTGATAACTTCCACATTCCGGGTTGTACTCACTTCATTGGGGTCGATTAAATAAACAGGGATTCCTGGCTTGGCATAATGCAACAATCCGGCAGCAGGATAAACTTGGAGGGAAGTCCCCACAATTACCAAAACATCGGCTTCTGAAACAATTCGGGCAGCCTCTTCTATCAAAGGAACTGCTTCTCCGAACCAAACAATAAATGGGCGTAACCGGGTTCCATCGACAGCTTTATCTCCCGGATTAATTTCCTTATATCCGATATCCGAAATAATGGTTTTACTTTCATCGCATGCTTTGGTTAATTCACCATGCAAATGAATTACTGAAGAACTTCCGGCTCTCTCATGCAAATCATCCACATTTTGAGTAACTACAGTTACATGAAAATATTGTTCAAAATCAGCAATGATTTGATGACCTTTATTCGGTTCGGCATCTTTCAATTGTCTGCGGCGATCGTTATAAAACTGAAGCACCAAATCAGGATTTTCATACCAGCCTTCAATACTGGCCACTTTCATCACATCGTAATTTTCCCACAAACCGCCGGAATCGCGAAAGGTACTGATACCACTTTCGGCACTCATACCAGCGCCTGTCAATATAACCAGATTGTTCATGCTCGAATAATTTGTTTTAAATTACGAATATACAAATTATTTTTCTATTTGGCTCAATTTAATACTCCTGTATCTACCAGTTTTGCATATTTTCCTTGAATGATACCTTTTCGTCTACTATATACATTGCCAGGAGGAAAGAACTATTTTATAGACTTTTCACCAACTTCCGCTGATCCTCGAAAAAATCAAATCGTATCCGATCGCCACTTTGAGTTAATAAAGTGGAAGTCCTTTTCAATGAATCAATCCATTCTTTTTGCCTTATGCTGAATTTTTCATTTTTAATGTCAAACCGGTCAACATAAAAAATCCGTTGAGAACAGGAATGTTTCTTATCATATTCAAAATAATAATAAGAACCGTCGATATTTATTTTAGACAGAAAGAGCATCACATTCATTCCAGACTTGTAACAGCCTGTTTCTGAGAGTATTTCCATGTCGGAAATCACATCCAACAACTCCTGCTTAAGTTGTTGTAATTCATTATTAGAAATTAATTTCTGGGATAGGAAATATCGGATGTCATTCACAGTAAAAGCAAAGATATTCTGATCCAATATGTATGCAGTATGGGAAATCTCCTGTAGTATATGAGCATAATGTATTTCCTTATCAATCAATCCTTCAGGAAGAATCATATTTGAAAGAGCAAAATTTGGGGATGCACCTTTCGTCAGGTAATTCCATTTGTAGTGCCAAAGCTGAGATAGTTTCATGTATGACATGATAAAAGGATGAGGAATGGTGTTACAGGCGCTACGAAAGTTCGAATTTTTGGCTGTATGTATATTATGGATTATTTCTGTTTTTTCATCCAGTCGCTCGAAATAACGTTCAAAATAATTTTCTAATGAAAAGAAATCATACATATTCAAGGTAATCCATTTGGTAGAAACAACTCCCGAATCAACAATATCGTCGATTGAAACCCCGAATCGATTAGATATCTTTATTATTTCCTCAAAGGTAAACGTAATTTCTCCCCTCAGTCTTCGGTAAATGGATTCTTTGCTTAGCGGAAGCAGATCAATCAAAACGCCTGCAACAGTTTCATTTTTAGATATTTGTTGTTTAATCGCTGAAATAATTTTTTTATTTAATGCAAAATTATCCATAAAATAACTTGATAAAAAAACAATACTTTCTTGATTCATTTGATCTCAAGTACTTCACTTAATAATGAAAGTGCAAATATATTATAAAAATAAAATGTCATAAATGTATTTTGATATAAATTAATTGTCATTTAGTGACAATTATAGTTTATTCATATACATTTATGTATTATATTTTAAATAATGTCTAAATAATACAATATTCAATCAGGTCAAATGCATAATACTGGCACTAACTTTGTAGGCTTTTTTAACTGGATTAAGAACAACACATAAATTAGTTTATATTATTTTGTGAACTGTGAGCAAAAATCTACATCAGCTTCACAGCCATGTTCAAAAATGCGCGATGAGAATCTCATATGAAAAGAAAAACATTTATGGAGCAATTAGCGAACCCTTTGAAGAAGACTTTAACATTATGTTTGTTTACAATAGGATTTAGCATCCTTCATGCCGCAACCTATACTGTTGGTAATGGCGGTGATTTTCCTTCATTATCGGTGGCTGTATCATCACCAACTGTTACGGCGGAGTCAACATTGGAAATATTAGAAGATCAAACCTGTAACAACATTACTATTTCTAAGAATCTGACGCTTCGGAAATCACCAAACGTAACAGGTGATATTGTGCTTAATTATTCGGGCATTAACCGCCATTTTACTATCTCAGCAAATACATCGGTAAGTTTTGAAAATTTAATATTTCAAGGTCCAAATGCTACTTCGGGCGGAATAACTCAAGGAGGTGGGATAGTATCTGGAACCAATGTGGCAAATAGTACTATAACACTCACTAATTGTAGTATAAAAGGTTGTCGGGCAAATGGCGCAGGAGGGGCTATTAGTTTTGCCACAGCCTCACAAACAGTGGTGCTAAATAATACCGAAATAACCGATTGTTCTGCAACTACTACTGGTGGAGGCATTCACTGTGCTGGAACAGTGTCTATTACTAATTCAACCATTTCTAATAATATCGCAACAACTATCGGTGGAGGTATTTATGCAGCCGGAGCATTGACTTTGAATGATGTGACTATATCGGGCAATAAAGCAGGCTGGAGTAATGGAGCATATACCGGAAACAATATCCATGGAGGAGGAGTTTATGCCAACTCCAATCTAACTTTGAAAGGTGCAATAGAAATTAGCAACAACGGTGCAAGATCTTCGGGCGGAGGGATTTATAAAAATACGGCTACCGCTCCTTTTGATGTGACCGGGCTTACCTTTCTAAAAATCGATGGCAATTCTACAGATGTTACTACCGGAGGAGGAATATATACTGTTACCGAGCTTGACTTCTCTAAGGCTACCAATTTAGAAACTATAGAAATCAAAAATAATTCGGCTGTCACTACCGGTGGCGGGATTTCTACCACAGGTGTTTTAGTCCTTACAAAAGCAACTGTTTCTGACAATACGGCAATACAAAATGGTGGCGGTATTTACGCTACATCTGCGTTGATTTTAAATAACACAACCATAACTGGCAATAAAGCCGGTTGGACTTCAACCGATGAATATTCAGGTTCATATCATGGCGGGGGTGTTTATGCCAGCAATAATTTAACCTTGCAAGGCGCAATAGATATCAGTAACAATGGAACAAGCAATTCGGGTGGAGGTATTTATAAAAATACGGCTACTGCACCTTTTGATGTAAGCGGCCTTACTTCTTTAAAAATGAATGGCAATATAGCTAAAAGTGCTACCGGAGGAGGAATACATACTGCAACAAACCTTGACTTTACCACTGCAGCCAATTTATTGTCGGCAGAAATCAATAACAACGAAACCGGCACTAATGGAGGTGGTATTTATGCCGCTGCTTTGTTAGGATTGAAAAACATAACTATTTCGGGAAATAAAGCAGGTTATAATGGAAGTGTTTATGCCTCAGCAGATAATCGCGGTGGCGGTGTTTACGCCAACAACAGCCTTATTTTGGCTGGCAATGTAACTGTAAACAATAACACTGCGGGGAATACCGGAGGGGGAATTTATAAGAGTAATACAGGAAATACATTTATTATCACAACCGATCGAACATTTCTTACTGTCAATGGTAATGAGGCGAAAGGGTTAGTTGCAGGTGGTACCACTAATGGTTTGGGTGGAGGCATCTATATAGCTGCGGCTCTCCCTTTAGACTTGACAAATGCAGTTACAAACATAAGTAATAACACTGCCCGGGTTTCCGGTGGTGGTATTTATACTACAGGAACTCTAACTTTTAAAGACGCTACAATTTCCAACAATACCGCGCAAACAATATCCGGTGGTGGTATTTATACAAACAATACCATATTGGCAACCAATGTGAAAATATCCGGCAATAATGCAGCATTGCAAGGTGGCGGTATTTATATTAATACACAAGGATTGACTATTTTTGATTCCGAGATTTCAGGTAATAAGGCAGGACAACAAGGTGGAGGAGTCTATACTGTAGTTAATAATCAAAATAACTTTGTTACCGGCTTTAACCTTACCCTATCAGATAACATAGCCGGGTGGGATTTTGCCAATAACACTTACTCTTCTACCTCTTACAATGGGGGAGGGATTTTTGCTACCGGACCTCTTGCTTTTAACGATGCCTTAACTGTTACAAACAACACAGCCACAGGTAGCGGTGGTGGTATATACAAAGGAACAGGTTTTATAGGGCTTGATGTGGCTGAAGTGAAAATACTTACTCTTACTGGAAATCAATCAATAAAAGGTGATGGAGGAGGAATATACAGTGCTTTCGAAATGTTATTTACCAAACAGGAGGAGGGTAAGGAAACCCGCGCTGTCATTTCCGGTAATAAGGCTGGAGGATCGGGATTGGGTGGAGCAATCTATACAACCAAAGATTTATACCTTAGTTTCATAAACGATAAATCAAGTACAATCATCTCAGACAACGAAGCTGGACAAAACGGTGGAGCTTTTTACGTGAAAGGTGGATTATTTACACTTAGTAAAGCCACCATATCAGGGAATAAAGCTGCTGCTTCGGGAGGCGCTTTTTATATGGGCGATACAAAAGTCATGACCATCCAGAAAAGTACATTTGTCAACAATAGTTCAGGAAGTCTTGGAGGAGCTATCCACTCGGAGTCATCAAATACCTCACAAGAAATATCCAACTGTACTTTTTCCGGAAATAAAGCGGCAAATAATGGAGGAGCTATTGCTTTTAGCAAAGGTGGAGCCTCTGTTTATTATTGTACATTAAATGGAAACAGCACAACCCAAAATAGTAACTCAAACGCTATTTACTGGAATGCCGGGACACTGAATTTGAATGGAAATATTATTTATGGTAATGGAGCCGGTGACGATTCTGAAATAAATCGAGTTACCGGCACGCTCATTGCAAATTATAATATTGTTAGGGAGCAGGCGCTTGTCGGTGCAAATAATCAAAAAGTTCCTGCGGGTGAAGGAACAACTATTTTTGCTTCGGTGGATGTAAATAATTCAGACTTGGCTGTATTGGCAAATAATGGCGGGCATACTCAAACCATTATGATAAAAGAAGGCAAATTGGCAAATGGTCAAATTCCAATGGTAGAATCCATGTCATTTGGTGGAAACAGTTCTTCTGATCAGCGGGATATAAACCGCCTTAATGCTAATGTGATGGACATTGGTTCGGTGCAAATAACTCAAGGAAGCGCTTGTCAAGGCAGGATCGATTCTACTCCCATTGTTTGGTATGTTGATAAAAGTGCTTCCTCTTCCGGTGATGGAATGAATAATAGCTCACTACCTGCCACAGACTTGGCTTCTGTTCTAAATAATCCTTGCTTGATGTTTGGCGATATTATTAAGATAACATCCGGTACTTATTATTCGACCAATACAGACCCGAATAATACATTTATGTTAAAAAAAGGTGTGTCTATTTTAGGTGGCTATACTTCTGATTTCAATGAAGCAAACCGAGATTTCAAAAACAGTCCTACCATTTTAGATGGAAATGCCAAAAGCTATCATGTGGTTTCTTTGTTTACCAGTGTGGACGAACCATCCCAATTAGACGGTATTGTCATTCAAAATGGTAAAGCCTTAGGCTCTTCCGCATCACAAACTTATGGGGCCGGAATTTATTGCTATACCGGAAAATTATTGCTATCCAATGCGATTGTTAAAGACAATGTATCTTTGGAAAGAGGAGGCGGAATTTACATAGCGCCCAATGGTGCAGCGCTGACTGTGCGTAATGTATCGTTTACAGGCAATAAATCAGGTTATAATGGAACAGCCATTGTGGCTGTGTCAGAGACTGGTTCGCCCTCTGCTGCCGGATGTATGAAAAGTTCGGGTGGAGCTATTTGTGCCGAAGGAAATTTAGAATTACAAGGTAGTTTGTACTTTGACAATAATGAGTCCGGCGGTAATGGCGGTAGTATCATGAAAGGTGTTCAAAATGAATTTATTGCCTCAGAATTAGATACTTTAATTATTACCAATAGTACAGCTTATGTTATCGATGGAGATGGAAACTGGGGTGGCGGTGGAATCTATACCATGGTTGGCTTGGATTTATATTCTGTAAAAGAATTAAAGGTACATAACAGTATTGCAGTAAAGGGGCAAGGCGGGGGGATATTTACCAATAACAAAACAATAGGTCGCTTGATTTTGAAAGTTAACAATGGTGATTTTTACAATTGCCAGGCATTAGGCTCCATTGGAGATGGTGGCGCTATTGAGTCTTATAGTTCAACCTCTTCGTTGGTAATCCTAAAAAACAGTACCTTCGATAATTGTCAATGTACTCGTTATGGAGGAGCTTTAGGTATTGGAAATGTGTTGAAATTGGAAGGAACGATCAAAATAAACAACTCCACAGCAGGCACCAACGGTGGAGGGATAACCCATTGGGCAGGACCTAAAGGTTTTCCGGAATATGATGAATTTGATGTTCAGCAATGTGATACTTTAATAGTCACAAACTGTAAAACGACGGGTTCAGGTGGCATTGTTGGCGGTGGCGGTATTTGGATTCAACAATCCAATGTTGATTTTAGTCCTATAAAATATATGCTTATAGAAGGCAATACTTGTGCCGTCGAGGGGGGGGGAATAAAATTAGTCGGTTCAGCCTATAAATTGACACTCGGAAATGCAATTTTCAGAGGAAATAAAGCCGGGACAACTGACGGAACTACTTTCACAGCTAAACAAGGTGGAGGAATATATTCAAATAGCCAAATAGAAATAAAGTCAGGAAAAAAAACCATTATTGAAGAAAATATATCAGGTGGTGATGGTGGTGGTATTTATTGCGGAGCAGCATTTACAGCCAATCAGGCAGATACACTTATTGTCAGTAATAACGAGTCAGGTAAAGCTGGTAGTGGTAGTGGCGCCGGAATCTATGCCAAAACTACTTCTACTATTGCCAATGCAACTTTTACTGCAAATAAGGCCAAAACAAATGGGGGAGGTATTTATGCTACTGGCGAATTTACATGTACTAATTCCACTTTCGACCGGAATATGGCAAGCACAGGAGGTGGTATCTACGCTAATAACAAATCGACCCGAAAGATTTCCAACTCTACTTTCGGCGGAAACACAGCTACCAACAATAACGGCGGTGGAGCTATTTATTCAGCAACAGCCGACGATGTTGTACAAATAGCCTTATCAACATTTACAGGCAACACGACTGGCAATAATCAGGCCACTGCATTTTTCTTTAACAATGCAACAGGAAAAACACTAAACGGAAATATAATTTATGGTAATGGAACCGGCACTGCAGCTAATGCCGAAATAAGTGTGGCGCCTACTGCCGCAAACTATAATATTACCCGCAATTTGAACTTGGGCGGAAGTAATAAAATGTTGGGAGATGGCGAATTATTGAACCTTTTCGAGACTGGCACTCTTGCCGACAATGGTGGAAAAACGCAAACCATCATGATAAAAAAAGGAGGACCGGCGCATAATTATATCCCTAAATCGGTTGTCGATTCATGGACTGCTTTTGACCTCGGCACAGACCAACGAGGCATAAGCCGTCCGGTAGGTTGTAACGAAGAAGTTGGTGCTGTGGAAATAAACAATGAAGACATACCGGTTATCACATTTACGATTCCCGATATTTGTTCCGGCACCGAAATAAATCTGATAGAATTGATCACATCGGCAACCCATGTCAGAGATACTCTCTTTTACAGCAATGCCGCTTATACAACGCCAATAACAAACCCAACCACCTATAGTGCTGCACAAAGTCCTGTTTATGTGAGATTCAACACAACGTCCAATTGTGTAAAAGACACTATAATGGCACTTACTATCAACCCGATACCGGCAAAACCTGCTGTTTCAAATTCGGCATTTTGCTATAGTGCTGCTAAGGTTAGTAATTTATTAGACAAAGTAACGACTACAATTCCAATAGGAAATACCCTCAACTGTTATGATGCGGCAGATAGCCAAACTCCATTATTGCCTGGAACAGGTTTAACAAGTAACACCACCTATTGGCTATCGCAAACAAGCGATAAAGGATGCGAAAGCCCGAGATTATCTGTGTTGGTAACTGTTCAACAATCACCATCTGTGAGTATCAACCCGGATGAATATTTTTTGTGTAACGGTAATGCTTTTATCCTCGACACTAAAATTGAAAATGTAACTATTCCCATTCCGTGGTATCAGTGGGAAATAAAGAATCCGGCCACCGGCAAGTTTGAACCGGGCACTGCTGATGAATTCTACCCCGGCGTTACGGTCATTAACGCACAAAATGTAGTACAATCTCAATTTACGCCAAAAGCTACGAGTTATGATGGTGAAGGAAAAGTAACAATCCGGTTAAATGTAAATACCGGAGCTTGCGGATACACAACATCAAATACTCTTGAATTGCACAGAAATACGGCTGCTCCGGTAGCGGAAATCAGCATTGCGGGTGAACCCGAAGGTTTACAGTCCCCTTGCACGGAAACTTCCTATACATTGAAAATTAAAGATGTTGGCAATGGTGGTTTGGGTGATATTGCCGTAACCTTGTCTGACTGGAAATATACGGATATAAGCGTAGTAAGAGCTGAATATCAAAATCCGGAAGAACCATCCACATGGGTAAGTTTGCCGATAGATAAGGACAATATAAATTATACTTGTCATATTCCTGTCAAACTGCATAAAAATGAGGTTTTCGTACGCTTTGCCGTAAAGCCGGAATGTGGTTTTTATGCAGGTTCTAATCTGCAGTTTATTGTAAATGGATATGATGCCTGCCTTCAGGCTAAAATAGACACGAAAAGCGTTGAGTCCCAGAAATTCCATTTGGATTTTGGCCAGACTGACGAAATTGAATATGAATTAGTGAGTCATTTGGATAAAACTTTTATCAGCAGTTCCATATCCGGCGATCCGCAACGAGTGAAGTGGACGGTTGATTACTATCAATTAATAAAAGGAAATCCCGATTTTAGTGCAGATTCTATTTATTTCCGGATACCATATGGCATGGACTTAGATTTGAGCTCTTTTGATAGCGAAAGTTACCCGGATGGATTTAAGGTACGGAAAGATAAAGTTTCTGAAGATGGAGGAATAGAATATGTCATGCCCTTATCTGATGATATTTTAGAAGATGATGTTTTAGAAAATGAAGTAAAAAGAAAAGTAAGTTTCTCTTTTGTGTTTACTGTTAGTTCCGAAGCCATTTGCGGCACAGACCAATTGTATATGGAAATTATTCGTCAAGGAAAAATCGAATGTGGAGGAAAAACCTGCGATATGTTTGAATCTTTGGCACAAAGTTATCCTGCAATTACGGTAGAATGGCTCCAATTGGAATTTGTTCCTAATGCGAGTACCTCAGGCCAAGTAAAAGATGGTAAATGGACTGGAAGTTTCAATATCCTGACAAAAACAGACATCCTGCCCGGACTTCAGGCTCCATTCGATTTTTATGCCGATACGAATGGCAATGCAAGAAGGGACATTGAAGAAATAGATACAAAGATAGGATCAACTATTTATTTTACTACGCCTGCTAATCCTGCAATCATCGCAGGTCAGGTATTGCCGATAACTATAACGACACCAGTACCAGTGCCAAAAGATGCAAATTCAAAACCATTGGGATTATTAGGTTATATTCCGGTTGAGGCTTTAGTGTGCGAACCTCTTACCATCCCTATTGTTCCTTTGTTGGGAGAAGAAAATGTATGCCAGGGAGATACTGTCATATATATGACTGCCCAGGGAATGGAACAAACTACATTCACTGTTGTTCCCGATGGTGTATCGGGTGCTACTCCCAAGCGAATTTCTGCTGAAAGAAATGATGATGACTGGACATCTGATGTGGATAAATCGGTAGCGAGATTAGTGATTCGAAGCGGTAGAGACTTTGATGTTGTAACACAATATCGTGTTGGTGTTGGTTCCGAAGACAAAGTGATTAATTCTACTGCTATGAAAGTAACTGCCACTGCTAAATCTATTGTGACGTTGGTGGATGTCGCAGATACCACCGTTTGTAACGGTTCGCCGGTAGAGTTGCGCCATTTTATTTCTGACTCCAATAATGCGAATCCGGATACTTGGCTGTTTTATCAAAAGAATGAGGAAGATGAAAGCTACACTCTTATTGGTACAACGCCGCGAGGAGCGGAATTTTTCGTAACACCTGGAGAAACAACAACATATGCAATCTCGTCTTCTTGCGAAAATGCATGTGAATCCAATAAGGTTGACTTTACCGTTGTCGTGAATGAAATGCCTGTGGATGGGGATATTATAAAAGAAGATCAGAATAGTATAGTAAAGGATAATGTATGTGCAGGTAGTACCGAAACCTATTCAGTAAGTAATGAGGGGAATGGATTATCATATGTATGGTCTGTAACCGGAGCCTCCAATTTTATTGTGGGAAGTTTTACGTATACGGGGCCTGAAGTTACAGTAATGTGGAATGAACCTGGCGAATTAAAAGTAATATATACTACAAATAAGGGATGCTCTGCAGAGAAATCTTTACCTGTTACATTAAAAGAAAAGCCTGAAATAAGCGTGTCTGTATCTGAAGATGCCTGTTCCCAAATCTCAACAATAACATTCATAATAGAGAATGAGGATTGGGATAATACTTGGAGCTGTTTTGTAGATGGGGATCTTATTCCTTACGATAAACTTACAATCCAATCCAATGAGGTAAGTTTTATTTTGACAGAGACGGAAACCGGAATATATACACATAACTTGACTGTAGTGAAAGAAGGAGGGTGTGAGTCCTCACCAGCCAAGTTCTATACGAGTTTTTATCCTTCGGAAAGTGAATGGACAGCAATAGGTGAGCCTGGTAACTGGAATGATCCTGCCAATTGGGACAATGGTGTACCTGGGGAATGTACTGATGTTATTATACCGGGAGGTAAAAATCATTACCCTGTGCTGACTGAAGAAACCAATGCCACATGTAAAACTATCGAATTTGGCTTCGGAGGCGAGGTAGCACGTACTGATCTCTTAACATACAATGCAGCAAAAGTGAATTTGAATGTAAATACAATGCAATGGTATAACTTGTCCGCACCACTTAGTGATATGTATTCGGGCGATTATATGTTTGAACGGGCCAATCCGATAACCGAAATGAAGTTATACAATACAACAAGTCCTCAAACCGGTGCTCCCTATGCCGATTGGACACAATCATTCAACAATACGAATATAAGATTAAATGCCGGCGAGGGGTATAGCACCCGGGTAGGAAGAGTTTATTATAAAGAGGTGACAGATGCCGGAGCTGTTACAAGTACAATGGAATTAATAACAACTGCACCACCATGGGCATTCCCTCAAACCAAAATGCTATTTAATTTTTATGATGATGTAAGTAAAAAACTCCTTTCGAAAACGGAAAAAATACCTGAGGGAGGCCGTGACTATGGAAGTCGTTTCATATATGAAAAAACGATGTCAGGTGAAATATTTGTTGAAGTTCCTTCCAAGCGGACAGATGAAGGGCAAAATGTCGTTGTCGGAAATCCGTTGATGTCGCATATCGATTTTGAAAAATTCTATCGGGAGAACAAAGATGTAATCATTCCCTCCTTCAAAATACTTGGCAATGGTACAGACTTTCTTACTTATTCGGGTATGGCAGATGACGAGGGCGATATCATTAACTATACATCAACCGGTTTACCACTACTTGAATCAAAATCAATCGCACCCATGCAAGCTTTCATCGTAACAACAAAAGATGGCTATAACGGAACCCCATCCACACTGAAAATCACGAAAGATATGAGTGTGACAGCGCCCGGCTTAAAACTCCGTTCTTCGGCAGGCCAGTCAGGAATGTTGCGTATAACTGCCAGCAATACCAACTATGCATCACAAGCAGTTGTTGTTGTATCGGAAAAATCGAAAAATGGGTTTGATTTATCGGAAGATACCCGCAGGATGTTGATCCAGGGAGTAACTTCAGCGCCAAGTGTGTTTACTATTGTAGATGATATATACGTGGATATTAATAGAATAAAGGATTTTCCGGAGTCACTGCCTATCGGAATATCGACAACGGCCAAAGGAGTTACAAACATTCATATTGAGGGCTTCAATACATTAGACTATGGCGGTGATTTTTCTTTTCTGGATACGAAAGCGGGTACTACTCCAATTCAGGGAAATGAGTTTGAATATAGTTTTAATAATACTGAAGGCAATCAGATCGGCCGTTTTTATCTACTGTATTCTCCACATACAAAGGCTTCAATAGAAGAAAATTCATCAGGCTCATTGCAAATATTTGTTCAGGATGATAATATACATATTGTTTCGGCAGCTGGCGATCCTATTGAAAATGCGGTAATTTATGATATAGCAGGCCGGATATTGTTCCGTCAGGGTAGTACAAAAAATAGTTACCTTGTTATTCCTTTGACCGGATTAGATTCGATTATCATTGTCAAAGCAAATACACATAGGACATCCAAAACATCTAAGTTAAGTTTATGATATATAAAATATTGATTCTGCTAAGTTTCCTTATGGTAGTATGCAAGGCGTTTTCTGTGGGTTTTGAACAATCTTATGGTTCAGAAGATAATTCCTTTATTGAGAATAATTTTAATAATCAGATTGTAGTCCCTGAATCCTTTTCGAATCAACCATCCGGACAAAGTATGTCTTCTTCTGATAGCAAACCGTTATTAAGATCTACAAGTGAATGTCCCTTTTGTTTAGGAATGGTGGTCGATGGTGTTTGTGAAGATTGCGGGTATGAGTTGGGAACCGGAATCGGAACGGAGTCTCTACCCATAGGCAACGGTTTGTGGATATTGTTAGCAATGGGTTGTATTTATTTTTACTATAAACATAATAAAAGCCTCAGAAGCAGAAAAACCTTGATACGATGAAGGAGAATATGGCCTACTGAAGTTGATCAGTTCTCTTTTGTAGGAAACAAAACCAACGGATTTTTTTAAATGAGGCTGTCTTAAAAGTTTAATTAGCACACAGAATACTTTTGAGACAGCCTTATTTATTGCGAAAAGTTACTTCACTTCCTCAAAATCACCCGGTTTCCAGTTACCATCAAAAGCAGGGGCTTCGGGACCGTAAATACGGAAATAGGAGAACCAACCTTTGTTCGGAAGGGTTTGTATCCAAACGTTTTCTTTACCGGCAGGGGCTTTGGGGCCGAAATACAAATCGACTGTAGCGCCTTTCTGGTCTTTCAGTTCAAACATCGAACGCAGGGCTGCTTTGTTTTGTTCAGTAGCAATTTCGCTGCGGGTTGCATTATCGTAAATGGTTATTGACCAGAACAACTTGCCTGGAACCGGTTGCGGAACCGTCAATTTATAGGTTTTGCTTCCGTCCAGATATTTTCCGGTATTATCCTTTAAACCTAACCAATACAAGGAACCGGCGCCCGGTGCGCGGTTGAACATGGCAGGCGATTCGATTTGCGCCTGATAGAACCATTTTTCGCGGGCATACAAGTCGACATAGTTTTCGGTATTGAATTTTCCATCGCCGGCATAGCGCAATACAGCCCATTCCCATTGGCGGTCTTTCCACACAATACGGTCAGCGCTGCGGTCGGCGAAGGATTGCACACGCATAATGACGTTAGCGGTTTTAGCCGCTTTTTCCAGAATGGCTTTCATGCGGGCATCTGGATTAAACGGCTTTCCTTTTTCAATACCCAATTGGGCTAATTCGCCGTACCAGGTGCGGTATTCAGGATTAGCAGGCTCTTCGTTGATAAATTTGGCCAGGCGTTCCCAATAGACGATCTTGTTTTCCCAGCGACCAGGCGTAAAATCGCCCGGTTTATCGTTTAATCTTATCCAATTAAGCTCCGGAGCCGGTTTTCCCAACGGATACACTTTAACAGATTTCATCAATTTTTCACCTGTTTCGGGATTATTATCCAGCGGAATGGCGCGCAACAACACCAATACCTGATTGGTTGTTGATTTTCCCGTATAATATCCGGCCGGCACTTGTCCTTTGTAGTTCGGCGGAAGGATAATATGCTTTCCACCTTTGCCTTTATCGGGGCCGGGCATTCCGATATCCATGACCCA
>JAVBLO010000043.1:0-11938 GCA_031553415.1 Bacteroidales bacterium
GTATTCTCGTTTTTCAAAACCGATTCCACAATCTCCGGCAATCAAGATAACAGCATTGGATATTTTTCTTCGCTTTATCTCATAAAGCAAGGTCCTGAATTCGCCGTGAATATCTCCACAAACGTAAAAGGAATCATAACCATTGAAATCGCTGTATAATATCATTATCAACACACTGTGACTAGATTAATATTTTCCTATAATCTCCATCTCCTTTTTTCTTAAAACCATTACTCAATAAAGCCTTTATTGAGAATACATTTTCTTCCGAAGGGTCTGCTGATATTTCATGTCCTCCGATTGCTATAATTTTTTCTTCCAGTATTTGAATTATCATTTTGCCAATGCCTTTATTCAAATATTTCTCTTCGCCAATCAGATAGCCAATTTCATAGGTATGATTTTCTTCGGCAACATCCCCATACAAATTATCGAAATCGTGTCCTTTTTCCTCTAAATCTTTCAAGAAAAAACAATCTGCATAAAGACAATATCCAATTTTTTCATCGTTGTAGCAAACTATAAAATGTTTTATGAAATCGTATTTGCTATTTCTATTGTTTACCTCATCCAACCAAGCCGTTCTTTGTTCATCTCCATCCGGACACAGCCATTTATAAATATACCCCTTATTCAACCATTGGTCAAATAATGGAATATCTTTATTTACTAAGGGTTCTAATGAAATGTTATAGTTGTCCCTTATCATTCGAGTCAAATTCTACCATCCATTCAATTCCATATTTGTCTCTAAACATACCAAAATAGGAACCCCAAGGACTGTCGGAAATAGGCATTTCAATTTGTCCACATGCCGAAAGTCCGGTGAATAATCTATCAGCTTCTTCTTTGCTTTCCGCACTGATTACAATTTTGCTTCTGTTCTCATTTTCGTTTGTCCGTCCCAGTATTTCAGGTACATCATTCGCCATCAAAACACTTTTACCGATTGGTAAAGCAATATGCATTATCTTATTTGCTTCCTTCTCTGCTACCGGAAATTCAGCACTTGCTATGTCTTTGAAACGAATTATTTTTGTGAACTCTCCGCCAAAGACTGATTTGTAAAAGTTGAATGCTTCTTCCGCATTGCCGTTGAAATTAATGTGTGGATTGATATTTGCCATAATTTTATGTTGATTGAAAAGATAGTAATTTGCCTGAATACGTCCTTATTATCAGTAAGATAACACCACAAACTGCCACGTTGTGGACGCCACAAAATAGCGACATTTTGGATGGAAAGTAATTAATGTATCGGAGAATATATCGTCTTTATGCATTATGAAAACTTTAATTTCTCAATTTCTTCTGCAAAATCCAATTTTATCAACTCCCATATTTTACCTTTCAAGCAGATAGGGTCAATCTCTTCATCCGCAATTTCAAAATTGACAAAATTATTTATAATATGCTCTCTATTATGTGTATATTCAAAATGCAGCTTATGTATTTCTAACATATCGGAAATGGAAAACGTTTCCAGTAATTCATGTAAATCCCAAAAATCCTTTTTCCTTCCACCTCTTGAAATAACATCTACTTTCATAGCAATAATATCATTTAAGCTTGCAATCCGTATGCCGTCAATTAAATCGACCGGTTCGATGATTTCATCATGATAGTATAAATCAACCTTAATATTATCATCTTTCGAATTTCCAATGTAATATGACCTCCCAAAACCGACAATATTGCTTTTATCAGGGCGCGAATAGTACGGATAGTTTTCCTTAAAGAAATCTTCAAAGATGTTAAAGTCAAGGCTTCCGTAAGGAGCGTTTGTAAATAAGTCAATATCCACAGACATCCGATGACCTAACCTGAGACTTAGAGATGTTCCTCCAACAAGACAAAACGGATTGAAAAGAGAGTTACTCATTAAGTCAATCAGTGCCTTTTGCAATTGAGGCGTAACTGTTTCATAATGCAATTTTTTATTAATTGTCCGGTTGTTCATAATTTATTTATATGTTTGGAAGGATTGGGATAATTTGATGTCGATATGTAATTACCAACATCTGCAATTTTAATGTTATAAAAACGGGCAATTTCTTCCTTTTCGCTTTGATTACCTCTTTCCCAAACTCTGGTAATAACAGCTTTTTTATATCTTTCCCAATCTATTTTATTGAAATCGGAATCCCAAAAAAGAGATTTTCTTATGTTGGGAGCATGACCATACTTTTCTTTGGACTTCTGCTCTTTATAGACAGAAATATTATGAAAGTCTTGCAAAATGAGTAAAAAACCCTCTTCATAACCAAGCGTTTTTTCAATATTCAAAGCCGTTTCCAATGTAATATTCCTTCTGCCGGAAATAATAGCATTAATGGTTTGATAGGGAACCCCAACTGTTTTTGCTAAAGCTCTTTGTGTCAAATGCTTTTTATTCAAATCCCTTTCGATAATTTTCCCGGGATGAATGCCTTTTAATATGTCAATACGATTAATCATAGGAAAACTTTTTTACAAAGGTACGAAAAGTAAACAAATATGCTTACTTTTTTATTCTTAAATTTTTCAAACAGTAAAAATATGAATCAACAATACCGTTTAATTCAATTAACTGTCCATTAGTTTGGCTTCTGTGTTGAATAGCAAATTGTTATTTGTTTGGATGCGATTCAGTGTAGGATATGTTTTTGTTATATCTTTGTAGTACATTATATTGAGTATGAATCCAAATATTGAATACGAAAAATTTGCCCAAGAGATTTATCAAGCGTTGGTTGATGTTGATGTCGTAAAAACGACAGATGTTAAGCATAATGTCAAGCTTGTAGGCAAATCGGGGCAGGCACATCAAATTGATGTTTATTGGGAATATGAAATAGCCGGGGTTAAACATAAGGTCGCCATTGAGTGTAAAAACTACAATAATACAGTTCCAATCGGCAAGGTCAGAGATTTTTACGGCGTTCTGGTTGACCTGAATAATGTAACCGGAATTATGGTAACAAAAGTAGGTTACCAAGGAGGAGCAAAAGGCTATGCCTCTTATTATGGCATAAATATGAAAGAGTTAAGAACTCCCAATAGAGGGGAAGGAATTATCGGAGAAACAGAGCTTAACTTACATATTGCCAAACGACATCGCTTATTTTTAGTTGATGAAGAATGGGCAAAAGCGAATAATCTTGACTTTTCGCAATACAGGAATTTTCTCGACAATCTTAGTAGTTTCCGCTTGCCACCAAGAAAACCAAGTATCGTATGGACTAATGCTACGCATATACCTTTGGAAACAACCTCGGATGCTAAAATTCGTGATGAAAAAGGAAAAGTAATCGCTACGTTTGATGAATTAGAGCGCAATCTGCCGTCAGGTTCGGATTACACCTTTCACTTTCAGGATGCTTATGTGGATACTAATTGGGGGCCAATAAAAATCAAAGAAGTAAAATATGCTCACGAAAAGGAAAAGCAGACAACCGTTTTTTCCATTGATGCTCAGGAGTTCATTAAAGCTGTACTTAAAGATGCCCTAAGTGGTGAAATCAGGCTTATTGCAAAGGATACTCCGAATTGAGATAGCAATGATTAATAGCGAACAGAATCGGACAAACTAAAAACAAAAACCAGCCGTAAGGTTTCCTTTGAAAGATTTCTTACGGCTGTTTTTTATCTGCAAGCTGGAACGAAGATTACCTACACATAATTCCAGCTAAAGTATCGATATTTTGAAGTGGTACCTTTGAGATTTTGTGCAAGTTGTTTTTTATAATTATTAGAGTTTATATTCAATAGTATGTTATTGTTTATGATTATCAGCAACTTAGAAAACAAGTAATTTTGCATCTTTCTTATTTACAGTGCTTTAACTTTTTTGATTGTAATTTACTGATAATCAATATTCTAAAAACTTATTCGATATAATGTCTATTATTCGTAAATTAATTCTCTCATTTTTATTAAAAGCTCAATAATTCGATTTTCATCCGGCATATCCGGAAAATCACTTGTGGCATACAATTGTTCTATTCTGACTATCTTTTCATTGGCCATTTTCACCAGTTCATCATATAAAAATTCACCGTTTTTGATTTTAAAAAGAAAATCTCTGTCCCTACGGAAAACATGAATTTGTTTTTCAACAGCAATTTCTTCCGCCATGTTCAACAGACGGAATGTGTGCATCATATTTTTTGCATCGTAGTTTTTACCATGCTCTAACGTATTCTGAAAACGGGTATCATTCCGTTTGTCCACCCAATCCCAATATTGAGCATATTCCTTACAATAGATGGAATACCCATCTTTGTTGAAACTCATCATCGCTTTTGGCTCCAGTTTTTCGGGAATCGAACTTAGTTGGATATTATTGGCATTATCTCCGGAACAAATACCCGATAGCTTTTCTTTCATCTGGCTTTGATGAAAAAGGGCGTACATATCCTTCGAATGTGGAATGTTTATTAATCCGCAATCTTCTTGTTGGTAATTATTCTGGTTAAGCCAAACCTGTAAGGGAACAGCGACATACCCCTCAATGATGTAACAAAAGTCCAATATGCTTTTTCGTTTTTCATCTACCGGGTTGAAAATCTTTTTATTGAGCCCTTTAGCCTTCTTTATTTGTGATTGTGCATAACCTGCAAATGTTTGTAAGCAAAGTTTTGAGAGGAACATCTCCGGCTGGATTAAATCCATAATTGGATGTTTATATAGAACTTTGTCGGAAGGTGTATTCAGCAGTTCCAAAATATTGGGATTGTTCCGGGAAAGCAATTCCATAAACCGTTTCAGTTCATAATAAACAATGTCATTGCTTGGATTTGAAACCTGTTCGGTATAATTTAACCCATAAAATTCATTTTTACTAAGGGTGAATACTCCTTTGATATCCGTATCTGATTGCGGAGTATCCAAACCATAAGCTTTACTGCCGCTTATACATTGCAGCAGTAAAACCTGTTGATTATTATGTATTTGTTCGAAAGTCATAAAATTATATTCCTGAATAAAACATTTAATGCTTCTATATCTATACCCTCTTTGCTAGTCGAAGGAATATGTTGTTCACAAAATCCCATTTGTTCTTCAATAAATGCATTCAGAACCGGAACCGGTTGAATGGTCGTTTTTTCAGTAGCTTGTGCTTTTATCGTCAGTAATTCATCAATCGCTTTCTGCCAGGCTTCATCTTTAATCTGATTCCTGAGTAAAGCAAACTCCATGGGAGGTAGTTCTTGTTTATCGACAATCCAGCGGGCAGCCAATAAAGGACGAAGGCAATAGAAATATTTTTTTATTCTGACTTCATCACCTTGCAATTCAGCCCATGCGTTTTTTGCCATACCCAAATAATGGTGCATCCCTTTCCGTAAAGAAAAATATTCAGGCATTAAAGCCTTTAAGCCTTTCAGGAAAGAATTATCTTGCTTGTAGATTATCGGAGATTGCAGCCATTCATAGAGTGGTGCATTGGAATTACAGAACAATCGAAGTGATTTTCTAAAATCCCAGCCATTGATATCCAGCACTTCATTGACCGGAATATCAATGGTATCCTTTTTGTCCTCAATACTCAAATATTGCTCTTTTGATAGGCTGTAAATAAAACGCACATCATAATCGCTGTCTGTGGATGGGAAACCCCACGCACGGCTTCCCGATTCACAGGCATATAATATCCGGACATTATATTTTTCTTCTATCCCGATTAATTTTTCTTGTATCTCTTGAAACATAACTCTCCAATTTTCTGTAAATATATGCATTTACCCTTTAATCACCGCCAACGGACTCAATTCAGTCCTTATTTTCACTAAATCAGATTGGAATGCCATTACTTGCGAAATATCTTTGTAAGCCGAAGATGCTTCTTCCAAATCCGATTGATTTCTCACCGAATGGATGATTCCCTGTTCGTCCAATTTGCGTTTTTCGGCTTCCAAATCCAAAGTTTTAATGGCGGCACTTCTGCTTAATGCCCGTCCGGCACCATGCGAACAACTCATAAAGCTTTCCGGATTCCCTAAGCCTTCTACGATGTAGGATTTTGTTCCCTGTGAACCCGGAATAATTCCGATTTCTCCTGCTTTGGCTGAAGTTGCCCCTTTCCGGTGAATTATCACTTTTTCTCCGAAATGTTCTTCAAAGGCGGCATAGTTATGGGCAATATTGATAATCGGCTCAAAATCGACTTTTGCTATGACTGATGAAATTGCTTCTTGAATCCGTTCCATCATCAATCGACGGTTGGCAAAAGCAAATTCCGTACAGTAACGCATTTCTTTGTAATATTTATGCGCTTCATCTGTTTGGAAAGGCAAGAAAGCCAAATCTGCTTTCGGGTTGACTGAAGAACACCAAAGTTCATTCATTTTCTTTGCTACTCTGTTGTAATGGTCCGCCACCTGCTTTCCCAGATTACGGCTTCCCGAGTGAATCATAATCCACAAGTAACCATCATTACAGCGTTGTAATTCGATGAAGTGATTTCCTCCTCCCAATGTTCCGAGCTGCTTCAAAGCCCCTAAATATTGGTTTTTGATTACATGAAGTTCATCAATATTAAAATCCTGTGGCATCAGGCTTTCGTCCTGACGTTCTTTATGATGCTCGAAACTCAGCGGAACCAATTCGCGGATACCACTCATGATTTTTTTAATATCTTCTTTCGATATAGAATCGGCAATTGTGTTGGTTTTCACAGCACACATTCCGCAACCGATATCCACACCGACAGCATTTGGTATAATAACTCCTTGGGTTGCCAGCACTCCACCGATAGGCATTCCATAACCTTGATGAGTATCGGGCATCAAACAAATCTGTTTGAAGGCGAATGGCAGGTTAGCTAAATTCTTAGCCTGCAATATAGAACCTTCTTCCGGTTCATCCAACCACATTTTGATTGGGATTCTTTCTGTTGAAATTACTTTTTGCATAATCAATTACAAATTAAACATTTAAAAATGAGAGCAACTGGCATAGAGGGATTCATAACATTGCTGTTATGGCAAGATTTGAACTTGCACGCTGAAAAGCTAACCGATGGAGCCCTTTACTACGGCATCTCATATCAATAAAAACAGAAGTAACAGGCGAAAAGGGAAACGGGGCTTGACATGCCGGAGTTGAACCGGATAGTCTCGTCGGTTTTACGACCTCACTATTCCTCCCCTAAATTGAGTCGAAGTAACCCTCTTCTACGACATTCTGTTTATGAATTAAAATCAAAAATGAGAGCAATAGTCATGAAGAGACTTGGCCGGATTCGAACCGGCGGTGGTAACCCTTCATTACGGCATCTCATTTATTTATCGAAAGTGAGGCTAAAAGCGACAAGAGACTGTTTTTACTGAGCTACATCTTGCGAAGGCAGGAATTGAACCTGCGACACGAACCGGAGTCCTGCTCTACCGAAGTAACCCTTATCTACGGCACCCACTTTACTTTTTCCAAAATTTCAAATAACATTTTCTTTAGTCCCTCCAATGAGATTCGAACTCATATTCCCTCATCAGGCAGTATGGCTGTAAATACGCTTCCCTACTTTCGTGTTACCAATTTCGGTGCATCTGTAAACTCTACCCATTAGTCCGCGCAGGTCTAACCGGAATATCCATACACGCTGCGATAAGTCAATTTTTCCGCAGGCTTTTCCTTTTAAGCTATGGAGGGTTTTAGAAAAAAGCAAGGCGACAGGTCAACAAGGGACGATTAACTGCTCTACCCACTGAGCTACATCTTGCGATGGCCGGAGTCGAACCGGCGACCCGAAGGAACCCTTATTTACGGCACTTGCTTTTTTAGTTATAATTCTATTGCTTTAATCTCTCTTAAAGCATCACTTCCATTATCTATGGCAGATAAAATATCGAATACCTTATCCGACCATCCGGCTATCAAATGTACATCATTATCTGTGATATCCAACGGAACCTGTCCATATCCTGCTAAATCGAACAAGTACAGTTTGGCCTCCGGAGCAATGGTTTTATACTTTTTCCAAACATCTTTCAGTTGAGTATCACCTCCATTGCTGTTCCACAATTGACAGTCAGTGAATATCATGATTTTATCCATCACCTTTTTCCGATCGATTAAATCTTTGATAACCAAATATCCATTCGTAGAATATCCGACTTCGCCTTCCCGTTTGTAAAAAGCATCGACATTGGATAAAACTCCGCTATCCGGCAGGTTGACAATTTTCCATGTATCCCCGAATATTCCGGACACTACATTCTTACAACGGGATTTCAACAACATGCCAAGCATCAATCCGATATCATAGTTCATCACTTTGCTTTTCGGAGAAATAGCCTGTTGCATGGAGCCCGAAACATCGCAGGCGACCAATACTTTGGTCGATTCATCGAAACCGTTGATGTTTTGGGCTGCAACTTTCACAGCTTCTTCCAATGCGTTCATTATTTTGGAAGCATAACCGGAATTGATTTGTGATAACTCCCTGTATGCTGCCAGAAAACGGAATGGCAATTGTTTGGATTTAAGCACTTTTTCTTTAGAACTTATCGTTTCACAAACAATATTGATATGATTCAAAGAAACTTCAGCTTCCAATATATTGCGTAAGTTCCGTAACAAAGCCATGTAGCCTACTTTTCCGCTATCAATCAATTCTTCCCATTTTTGAGTGAAAGCTGCTTTTTTAGCTTCTTCCGATTCAAATTTGTTTTGTCCTAAAGTCGACAGTTCCGTTTCCCATGTATAAGGAGTTTGCAGGTTATCTTCAACGATTTTGTTGAAAATCAGTTGCTGCTCCTCATTCTTTGCTTTCGGGTGAACCAGGAACAAAGCATCCCTCAACTTGATTTCCGCATCGCGGTTATACTTGGCGAATTGGTATTCGTCAAATTTGTTGAAAGCATTTTGCAGTCCTGATTGGATTTGTTTGGACAAGCGGTTCAGTTTTTTAGTTCCTTTCCGCTCATTCGCCAGTTGGTAGTAAGCCAACAATTCGGTAATTTCATCCGCACGTTGAACAATTCTTGCTGTCATTTGGCTTAACAGGGAATCTCCCGTATGAACTTTTGCCAGTTCAACCGCCAAGACCAACGGTATGGAACGAATATTCATTTGTTCTCTTGCATAAACTGCCAAACGGGCAACAAATTGCGGGTCATTCTCTCCAATCAGTTTACGAAGGGACTCCAAGCGTTCGGAAGCCTTTTCGTAAAACTTATCGCTCAAAGAGGAAGTTACCACGGTGGTATACAAATTCCACTCCGGAGATAATTTGTAAGCAGGTGCTTGTTCGTAATTCACGACCTGATTTTTTCCTTTGCTGATAAGATTGAATTTCATAATTTTTTGTTTTTATCGTTTGACATTGCAAAGATATTTTCATGGGTGCGCAATCTTTTTGCGCAATAAAAAAATATTTTTTACTTTTGTCGGAATTATTATATAATTCGTTATTAATCAATAGAATGTTTTTATGATAAAAATCTATTTTTTGTCAGGCATGTGTGTCAATTGTAAGGTTTTTGATAAAATTGAACTTCCTGTCGGCTATGAAAAGCAATATATTGAATGGTATATTCCTGAAGATGACGAAACACTGGAAGAATATACACGGGCAATGGCAAGCAACATAGATACAAACCAACCTTTCATTCTTGTAGGCTATTCCCTTGGAGGAATTATTATGCAGGAAATGAATAAGTTTTTGAATCCAGAGAAAAACATACTGATTTCTTCGATGAAAAATCCGGATGAAATTCCTCCTCTATTTCGTATTGCAAAGAAAACAGGAATTACAAAATATCTTCCCAAGCGATTATATACAACCAATAAACGTATTTCGAATCTGTTTACTCATTTGGTTTATGATATGCCCATCGACGATATAGAACAATGTGTAACTTATACTTCGCCGGAATATATGAAATGGACGAGCTACCAGATTACCCATTGGAAACCGACTATAAAGATTGACAATCTCTATCATATTCATGGAACAAAAGACCAGGTTTTTCCATACAAGCAAGTACAAAATGTTTATACAGTTGAAGATGGTGACCATTTGATGGTAATGAAAAAAGCCGAAGAAGTAAATCAAATATTGAACAAAATAATTCTGAAATCATGATTCATGATATACTGATATTTGCAGGATATTTTGATTGGATTGTTATATTCATTTTGATTTTCCTGAATATAAAATTCTGGAATTCTGATAAATACATCTCCGGATGTTTACTCTTTCCTGTTTTCGGATTAATATTGCCTATTCTTTCAATAATGGTGGAGTTTGAAATAAACGGTCCCAAAAAAGGAGAAGCTTTTGATAGTTTTACTATGTTGTATGTCTATTTCAGATTCCCTCTATATTGGGTTTTACTTCTTATTCAATACATAATCTTAAAAATCAGAGATTAATTATGCCAGCCAACAGAAACGCCCTCATCCGCTATAAAACCATCGACACCTGCCTGCGAAACCGTTATCGTCAGTGGACACTGGAAGATTTAATCGATGCTTGTTCCGATGCCCTCTATGAATTCGAAGGAATAGAAAAAGGTATCAGTAAACGCACCATTCAAATGGACATCCAATTGATGCGCAGTGAAAAATTAGGATATAATGCACCGATTGTTGTCTATGACAATAAGTATTACACTTATGAAGACCCCGATTACAGCATTACTAATACACCTCTATCAGAACAGGATTTGAAAGTTATGTCGGAAGCAGTGGAAGTACTTCGTCAATTCAAGGGATTCGATTATTTCACAGGAATGACTGATATTGTCAGTAGGTTGGAAGACCATGTGACTTCAGCGAAACAACATACTATTCCGGTGATTGACTTTGAAAAGAACGAAAACCTGAAAGGACTGGAACATCTGGATACAGTTTACCATGCTATTGTCAACAAACAAACGCTAAGTATCAAGTACCGTTCGTTCAAAGCCCGTTCAGCCGGAACAATCCTATTTTATCCTTATTTATTGAAAGAATACCGCAACCGTTGGTTTGTTTTCGGATTGGAGAGAAAAAGCCGGACATTACGCAATCTTGCCCTTGACCGCATTCATGGATTGGAAATTGCAACCGGAGAACGATTTATTGAGAACTCGCTTTTTGACCCGGCCACCTTTTTCAATGATTTAGTAGGTGTTACCAAAAGCCTTAATTCCAAAGCGGAGAAAGTTCGTTTTTGGGCAAGTAGTGGTGACGCTCCTTATATTCTGACCAAACCAATTCACCGGAGTCAACAATTGATAGAAAGAAACAATGATGGCAGCATGATTTTTGAAATAGAAGTGGTAATCAACCAAGAGTTACAACGGGAATTTTTGGGATTTGCCAATGGTATCAAAATATTGGAACCGCAACATTTGGTTGATTTTATGAAAACAAAGTTGAAAAGGGCAAGTGAGAACTATCTCTCAAATTAAAATTAAGAGTCTGATTCTTCATTATAATACAAAGAGTGAGCATTAAGAAACTCACTCTTTGTAAATCATTACAAGCTTATATAAGCTTCTCCATCGCACTTTTCAATTGAGAATAATCAAGACGTTCCAAATACGTTTGAGTGATTTTTTCTGTTGCATGTCCCATAGATTCACTAATTACCGATATTGGTACACCTTCCTTTTTAAGAACACTGGCATAAGTATGACGAGCCACATATGTTGTTAGTACTATTGGTAAATTAAGTTCTATCCCGATAATTTTCAATTTCTTGTTCACTCTACCCATTACCCTATGTATTCTATCCGTTTTCTGTTGGTCAGTTCCAAAAAAGTTTGAAAGAATTGGAAATAAATACGGCTCATCATCTCTATAGTATTTTTTAACTAGCTCTATAGCTTTGGGGTGGATTGGTAAAATAATAACTTTTCCTGTTTTACGCCGAGTATAAATCAATTTACCATCTTCCAAATTGCTTAATGTTAAGTATGACATATCAACAAAGTTAATACCTCCCATTAAATAAGAAAATATAAAC
>JAVBLO010000061.1:0-9811 GCA_031553415.1 Bacteroidales bacterium
CAGGATGACAATGATCCTACAAAATTTACGATATCCTTAGATTTGAAGCAACCGTTAAATGATAACATGATGTATTGGATTGGATACAATAACGGGGAAAACCGTATGCCAGGTTTCGGAGGGTACAGTTATACAGTACCCCTTAAATCAATACCGGGACTGGAAAGCATAGCGCCAACTAAAATAAAATTGACAGTATATATAAGCAATACGGGTACTAACTGGAGTCCGACAGGAATTGACGCCGACGCCGGCTCATCTATAGAAGAACTCCAAACAGATCAATTAAAAATCCATGTAGCCGGCCACACTATAATTATCGAATCCGACATATATACAAAAGCGTCTGTATATGAAATACTTGGTAAGAAAGTTGGCAGATATGATGTAAACCCGGGAATCAACACTATCAATATACCTGAAAAAGGCATCTACATTTTAGATTTAGGCGGTGTAAGGGAAAAATTAATAATCAAATAGCATTCGGCAAACGCTTCCTGTCTCAGGTACTATACAGCAAGCCCCCGGTTCACTATTCCTGAAATCCGGGGGCATGCTATCTACACTATCCTTACACCTTATTGTTGAGAAAAATATCTCCGCTCCGGATTTATTATTTCCCCAATAGGTTTTTTAGACTTTGAGGCAGATAAAACGTTTTTGTTTTGTCTATATAAACGACTACAGAACCAACATCGTGGGTTTTGCCATTTAAATATACAACTGATTTGAAAGCGGGGATTTCCAGTGTGTTTTCCCCTTTTTTTACAGTCAATACAGGGAATTCAGCTTTGTTATCAAATTGATAGTCATAACCAGAGAACACATCAGTATGTTTGGCGAATATTTCTTTCGTTAATTCCGGTAACCTTTTTTGTAATCCTGTTACATCCGATAAGTAATGGTTGATTTCTATGTTTGTATTCATTCCTAAAGGAATATCTCCCTGTGGATGATAGGCAGCCAGAAAAACTTCTTCGCCGGTATGCCCGCCGGTAGTAAACCCAAAATATGTGCGCATATTCATGATTTCCACCAGTTTGGCGATCATATTTTTTCCGTCACTCACCTTCATGTAATTTTCCGGTTTGAAATTTTCCGATTCTATTAAACTTGCCAATTCTTCATCCGTGATTTCAATATCAGTATATTGTTTAACTACAGCTTTGAAATTTTCAGGCTTTTCTTTTAACAATATTTTTTCTAATCCTTCAGCAGTTCTTTTATATTTTGAAACATTACTGAATAATTCCGTGATACTTGCTTTATCATAGCTTTTTAAATCCCGGCGACCGATTGTGAATCCACTGTTCCCATGATCAGGAAGGATAATTACAGTTGTGTTTCCATCTTTTTTTGCGAAATCCATGACAGATTGTATTGCTTTGTCGAATGCTAAATATTCTGTAATACAGCCAACTGCATCATTGGCGTGTGCTGTCCAGTCGATTTTACTGCCTTCTACCATCAGGAAAAACCCATTTTTATTTTGGGACAACAGTTTGAGTGCTTTTTCTGTCATTTCCTGTAAAGAAGGAATCTGAGTTGTATCACGATCTATATCATAAGGCATGGAGTTATCACACCACAATGACCAGGTTTTACCTTTTTCGTGTCTGCGGAAAGCATCTATATCATTGGCATAATAGGATATATCTTTTTTATTGAAATGCTGTTTCATGTCGTCGGTTACGATGGAAACTCCACCGCCGAACATAACATCCAGGTTTTGATAAGCCATTTGTGAACCAAGTAAACTATAACGGTTTCTTTTGTAGTGATGTGAAGAACAATCTGCGGGAGTAGCATGGGGAAATTCTACAGTAACAACCAAACCTGTAGATTTTTTCTTTTCTATACGGGCAGCTTCCAATACAGTGGCTAATGGTTGGTATGACATAGTAGAATCAACAACAATCAAATCATTTTTTTTATCAGCAAGAGGATATATGGCTACATTTCCTGTTTGTTGAGGCATTCCGGTCATATAAGCTGAAGTTGTAGGAGCCGAATCCCCGATTGGGGCATTGGAAGAATATGTTTTGACTGTTCCGCAAAAATAAGGGTCGATTGCTAAATTTTCGCCTCCTGAATGATTGTAAATCTGGTACCAGCGGGCAGCCGAAACAACTCCGATGGAAGTCCCGTCGGGGATCATTACAATTACATTTTTTGTTGGCCTGACTTTCTTCTTATAAGAGTTTCCATTATAGGTTTGGGAAAATAATAAATCACCTGAACACAGAAAGATCAGGCAGGAAATTAAAAAGAATATCTTTTTCATTGTCAGAAGTAATTATGAATTGTTGTAAATGATTTTGCAAAGATACTTTTTCTCATGAATTACGGGAACCTAACGGACAACCGCAACAGCCCGCACACTTATCCTCTTTTTTACCGGTAGAGAAAAAAGAATAGACTTTGCGAATAAGATGTATCGTTACGAGTATTCCAACGATTGTTATTGCGATATATTGCCACATAAATATTTTATTTTATAATGATAGAACCAATTTGATAAACCAAATAGCTCATAAACCATGCCAGAATGGTTGTATAAAATATAACAAATGTTGCCCATTTCCATGAACCGGATTCATTTTTTATGGCGGTTATGGTTGCGATGCAGGGAAAATAGATTAATACAAATACCATCAGGCTAAGCGCCACCAATGGAGTAAATACATGAGTGCCGTCTGCTTTTTCTGCAAGTTCAATCCTGTGTGGCAGTGTAGCTCCTTCCGGTTCATTGTATAATACGCCAATTGTGCTGACTACCACTTCCTTGGCTGCCATTCCTGAAACTAAACTGACACTGATTTTCCAGTCGAAACCCAAGGGACGCATGACTGGTTCCATGAAGTGGCCAATTTCTCCGATATATGAATTGCCTTCCTGATTATCGGGATTTGAACTGTGGGGAAAATACCCTAAAAACCAAATAATTATGGATGCTATCAATATGATTCCTCCCATTTTTCTCAAATACTGTGAAGCTTTGCTCCACATATGGCGGGTAATGGATTTCCATGTTGGAACACGATAGGGGGGAAGCTCCATCACGAACGGAATATCTTCTTCTTTGAATAAAAAACGTTTGAATATTTTGGCCATAATGACTGCAAGAATGATACCTGTGAGATATAATCCGAACAATACAATGCCTGCATGCTTGCTGAAAAATACACCGACAAAGAGCATATAAACAGGAAGGCGGGCGGAACATGACATTAGTGGGTTGATCAACATTGTGAGCAGACGACTGTTACGGCTTTCTATTGTACGTGTTGCCATAATGGCAGGAACATTACAGCCAAATCCCATGACTAAAGGTATGAATGATTTGCCGTGCAGTCCTATCTTATGCATTACTTTATCCATGATGAATGCCGCCCTGGCCATATAACCGGAGTCCTCCATGAATGCTATAAAAAAATACAGCAGTACTATGTTTGGCAAAAACACAATGACTCCACCGACTCCGCCGATCACTCCGTTAATTAATAAATCTTTAAAGGGCCCTTCAGGCATGGCCCCGGATAGAAGTTTACTTAATGATTCGACACACCATTCAATAAATTTCATCGGATATTCTCCAAATGTAAAAGTCCCCTGGAACATAATCCACATGAAAAGGAAAAAGATGGGAAATCCCCAGAATTTATGGGTAACAATCGAATCAATCGCCCGGGTGAATTTCATTGTGTCGGTTTTCCCCGTTTGGAATGTTTCTTTCAAAGCTCCGTCTATGAAACCATAACGGGCATCTGTGAAAACTGTTTCCGGTTCTTCCTTGAATTCGTTTTTAATATTTTCAATCTGGGAATCAAGTGTTTTGTATATTTCATTTTTGTTGGGAAGTTTTTCTACAATAGGTTTGATTTCCCTATCGTTTTCCAATAATTTTATTGCGATATATCGCGTTGATATTTCCGTGCCGATATTTCCGCTCGATTTTAGTGCTTTTTTAATATTGGAAATGGACGTTTCAATATTTTCTCCATAATTAATATGTACATGACGGGAGATAGCGTTTTTTCCTTCATAAACTTCTATGACCTGGTCGAATAGTTTATCAATACCTCTTCTGGTCTTGCTTACAGTGGGAATTATAGGAAAACCTATCATCTTAGACAAAGTTTCGTGATCGAATTTTGCTCCGGATTTTTCAAACTCATCATACATATTTAATGCAATGACAGCTGTTGCATCCATATCAATTAATTGTGTGGTCAGATACAAGTTTCTTTCAAGATTGGATGCAGCTACAACATTGATGATGATATCGGGATTTTCGTTTGTAATGTATTTTCTTACATATAATTCTTCGGGTGAATAGGCTGAAATGGAATAGGTTCCGGGAAGGTCTACAATTTTAAACTTATATCCTTTATAATGAAATATTCCTTCTTTGGCATCGACAGTCACTCCGCTATAATTACCCACATGTTCATGAGCGCCGGAAGCTATATTGAATAGAGAGGTTTTTCCTGAATTCGGGTTGCCGACAAGTGCTACATTGATGGTTTTGCTTCTGTTAGTTGCAATATCTACCCAATCAGACTCGGTGGTAAGTATTTTTTGAGTATCATCTTCCTGTAAGTTAATTGCCTCTTTTTCTGTGATGACCTCAATCAGATTAGCTTCGCTTCTGCGGAGAGAAACTTCATAACCCATTATACGGTATTCAACAGGGTCTTTCAGGGGAGCATTCAGGATTACTTCAACAGTTTTTCCTTTGATAAATCCCATTTCAATGATTCTCTTACGGAATGCACCTCTTCCCTTGATCTTAACAATAACCCCTTTTTCGCCTGTTTGCAGTTCCGATAACAACATGGATATGTTTATTTTTCTGCAAAGGTCGGAAAAAACGGTTAATAAAACAATGAAATAAGAATATTATTTGGAATAATTATAAATAAGTAGTGGTTAATAATTAACCACTACTTACGAATGCAACACCAGCATTGGAGTATCTGTATGGAATAACATTTTGCGAGCCATGCTTGGATTGAACATGCGGGCAAAGATATTCCGTTTGTGTGTGGTCAGGGATATAATATCAATTTTATGATCCCGTACAAATTTTTCTAAATTCAGGGCAAAATCATTAGCATCGATAATATCATATCTGATGCTTGTCTTAGGATATTGCTTTTCGAAATAATCTTTTATTCCTGACAATTTGATTTCGTTCCAGGCATCTTGTTTACTTGTGACATGGAATAAATAATACTCGATATCGTAATTTTTAAACATCCTGAACATGCTGTCGGCAGCAACTAAATCTTTTTGTTCGAAACTGGTTCCGAAAGCGATTCTTTTTACATCTGAAAAGTTGGTGAAAGGCGTGTTTTCGGGGATAGCAAACACTGGGACTTTAGACCTGTCGATGACTTCTGCGGTTACACTCCCGATTAGATCAATATCTTTTTGATTTTTTCCCCGTGTACCCATAAATATCATGATGGGTGAATTTTCCTTGCAATAATAATCGATTTCTTCTTCGGGTAAACCATCACGCAAAATACAAGAGAAAGGAACATTCGGCCATTTTTTGTTGGCCATTTGTTCTTCAATAAATTCAGCAAAATTATCTAAATCACTTTGCGCTTTTTTAGTCATCATAACCATTGTTTCTTCATCCTGTACCTGATAGGAGAATGTGTCTCCGAGAGAAATCGAGGTTGGGAAGAATGGCGTAAAATAAGCATGCATGATAACAACCTCAGCTTCTATGTCTTTAGCATAATTGAATCCGATTTCACAGGCTTGTTTGGAATAATCTGAAAAATCGACAGGAACGAGTATCGTTTTCTTTTTTTCTTCCTCTTGTCTGGCTCCTGACTGTGCATCGTCGAGCAAGTTGGTGCTTTCAATAATTTTAAGGGCGGCAGGCAAATCACTTTCTTTGATTCTTACTCTAACCCCGGAAGAAACAACAGGTTGAATAAGGTTAACATTATGCAAATAAACTTCGATGCCATTACTTTCAAGTAATGTTTTGATTACCTGGGCTTTTTGATAAGTGTGAATAGCCAGTGTTACTAATTTGTCTTCCATGATAATTGTTTTTTAAGAAGTTAGAAGTTGGAAGTTAGAAGTGAGGAGTTTGGGTTAATAAAGTTATCATAAAAGCAATTTGCTTCTTACTTCTAACTCCTCACTTCTAACTTCATTTTATTTTAAACAAAAAATCCCAATGCAAAGTTGTAGTGCATGGGATTTTTTTGCGTTTTTCTTACGATTTTTCTTACGCAGACTCTTCGATAGAACTGACTTTGAAATTTGTTTCCCCTAAAATAACCAATGCTTTTTCCAAGATTGTTGAATCATCAAGCATAACAATACCACCATCGGGACCCGGTTCAATGTGAATACCACATGATTTACCATCCTTATAATTGTAACCGCCGAAGTAGTTTCTCACTGTTTCCACAGAAATGCTTAATTCATCAGCAATCTTGTGCATGCTTCCATCGGGTAAATTGTCTTTGATTCTGCGAAGCTCGTTGAATGTTACCGTTTTCTTCATGGCCTTTATATTTTTAATTTTGAATAAATAATTTTGATTTACGCCTCTAACTTAAGATAAAATAATCTGATAAGCAAATTATTTCATTAAATAATTGTTTTTTTCTGTTTCTTCTTATTTTACGATTAATTTAACTATTTGATTATTAAATATTAATATTATTGCAACCGATACAAAATAGGCTCCTGATAAAAAGTATGCCTCTTTTTTCGGATATATGGTTTTTCGTAAATTTTCCGAAGGAATCTTCAACCAGTATTTTCGTCCCAATATGTATAATTCATACACCAGGATTCCGCAAAAAATTCCAACAATCGTTCCAACAACGATGTCTGATATAAAATGGACTCCAAGATATATCCGGGAATAAGCTGTGATTATGGCAAAAACAAACATGGTTATGGTCAATACTTTATTTCTGAACATAAGAGTTATGAGAGTTGCAAATCCGAATGAATTTGCGGCATGTCCGGAAAAGAAACCATAATTTCCCCCCCGGTAATTAAAAACTATATTAACTATATTTTCGAAGTCGGGATGATGAGTTGGCCGGAATCTTTGAAAAAAAGGCTTTGCTATCCCAGAAGAAAGCTGGTCGCAAAATAAGACAATCAGGCCGACGGCAGCACAGGCCAATAAAAATTCTTTCCAGTTTTTCTTATAGGCGAAGATAAAAATAAAACAAAGATAAAAGGGGACCCAGCTAAACATATAAGAATATATGTACATTACATTGTCCCAGAATGGGGAATGGTTTCCATTGAGCAGCAGGAATAAATCTCTTTCCAGATGAAGTTCTTTTTCTAACATTCAATTGATTTTTAATGATAACGAAAATAAATACCGTAAATGTATGAAAGCTGTAGGAAAAAACATAACCTTGAAGAAATAATTTATTATTATTTGCGAGTTTAAAAACTTTTTTTACCTTTGCAACCGCAAAACAAAATGTTGGTGCCATAGCTCAGTTGGTAGAGCAACGGACTGAAAATCCGTGTGTCCCTAGTTCGATTCTTGGTGGCACCACTTGAAACAGAGGCAGTTATAGAAATATGACTGCTTTTTTTATTGTATAAACCGAACGGTTTTAGTGGGGTTTCACGTGGTAAAACAGAAGTTGTGTTCTCAAATGTGTTACCCAAAATGAACGCACAAAATGCAACGATTGAGGTCATTTGTTACAAATACAAACCTCTAAAAAACAAAGAATTACCAATCAAATTAAGAATTACAAAAAATAGGAAAAGAACCATTCAGCGAACGTTATGTTATATGTCAACGGTAATTAAACCGCTAAAATTCTGTATTATACTTTGCAAAGATAGTTATTCCCAGCAAATAACAGGTGTTTTGAGAGGGAAAGAGGTAAAATACAGATGCTATATCCCCTGTAATGGAACAAATTTAGACAAAATATACCCCTGCAATGAAACATATTTCACAAAAATATACCCCTGCAATGAAACATTTTCGTATCTTTACGCTATCAAAACAAGAGAATTATGTTTGAACGCAGTATAGAGAAAGAATTGGAACGGTGGGCAAATGACACTTATCGTAAACCGCTTGTGTTACGTGGTGCCCGGCAGGTTGGCAAAACTACAATTGTGAATCGTTTTGGCAGTAAATTTGAGAATTACCTTTCGGTTAATCTGGAAAAATCAGAAGCCAAAAGGCTGTTTGAATCCACCGACAATGTGAAAGAACTGTTGCCTTTATTGTTTTTGTATTGCAATGTAAAAAGAAGCGAAGGTCGGATATTGCTTTTCATTGATGAAATTCAAAATTCACCGCATACAGTATCGCTGTTGCGTTATTTTTACGAAGAATTACCGGAAATCCATGTGATTGCAGCCGGTTCCCTTTTGGAAACCATGTTGGACAGTCATATATCACTACCGGTAGGACGAGTTCAATACATGGCATTGCATCCCTGTTCATTCGTTGAATTTTTGAATGCTGTCAGAGAAGAACGTTTTTTGGAACCCATACATAATGCTGAATTACCGGACGTATTCCATGATATGTTGAATGAACTGTTTAACCGATATTCTCTTATAGGTGGTATGCCTGAAGCTGTAGCACGGTATGTTGCCGAAAGGGATTTTACTGCACTCGACACAGTTTACAACAGCTTGTTGAATGCTTATAAAAACGATGTGGAAAAGTATGCGAAAAACAATACGCAGGTATCGGTTATCCGCTATATTCTTGAAGAAGGTTGGACTTTTTCAGGGGAAACCATCACGTTGGGCGGATTTGGTGGCTCTCCGTACAAAGCGCGGGAAACAGGCGAAGCTTTCCGGATGCTGGAAAAAGCCATGCTGTTGGAGTTAGTTTATCCGTTGACAAGCGCAATTATGCCGATGATTTCAGACCAGAAAAAAGCACCGAAACTTTTTTGGCTTGATGCCGGATTGGTAAATTATGCGGCCAACATCCGGAAAGAATATGTTGTTTCGAGTGACTTGATGGATACTTGGAGAGGCAAAGCAGCCGAACAGATTGCCGCACAGGAATTGAAAGCCCTTTCATTTGAGGTAGGAGTAAAACGCAATTTTTGGATACGTGCCAAGCGAGGTAGTACAGCCGAAGTGGATTTGGTTTATCAATTCGATGGCAAAATAATTCCGATTGAAGTTAAAAGCGGACATAACTCCCGGTTGAAATCATTACATCAATTCATGGATGAAACGTCACACGATATCGCTGTCCGTATATGGACGGGAAAATATGGTATTGACGAAGTAAAAACGCAGGATAATAAGACTTTTCGTCTTATAAACCTTCCGTTTTACATGATTTCGGCACTGCCTGATATTTTGAAAAAGAATAGTTGATATTCTTAATTATTCTCATTTCTGCACTTTAAAAGGAATTTTATTGAAGAATGGGGCAGAAGTAACAAAATGCAATAAAAAGCATCGAAATAATTTTGGTAGTTAAATGATTAATTTCTACCTTTATAACAAGCAAACAGCCAGAGTAACAAGGCGTTTCAGATACTGAAAATATTGAAAATTGCACGTTGCTGTAATGGTGTCTTTTAGTTTGATAAACTTCTAAAATATTGAAATAGTGCACATTAAGAATTGGGTTCGATTCTTGGTGGCACCACGAAAAAGAGAAGCAAAAATCGAGTAGGAGGAAAACGAAGTAGTTTTCTTCCTACTTTCGTTTTCCGACCTCTCACACCACCGTACGTGCCGTTCGGCATACGGCGGTTCTTTACCTACGATGCAATTTACTGTAATACTCCATCAAAGTAGGATA
>JAVBLO010000079.1:0-3458 GCA_031553415.1 Bacteroidales bacterium
TACGCTTTCTTTGTCTTCAATGTCGTTCCGTGATTGCAGAATTTCAATTACTCCGTCTAAAGTTCGACTGGAAGAAGACTTTCCGTCTTTGGGGTCAAAATAAACGGTTTTGTTTCCAAAAGTAATATCAATTCTGTAAATTGTTTTGGGAACTACCACCGTTTCAATTTGAGCATTGAATTGAGTGGGAACCGCCGAAACAACCACATAACCATTGTCCTTGTGCATGGGTTTTAACTCTACATTGTACAAAACATTTGGAAGGATTGTACCTTTTAGTTCGGCAGATAAGACACATATTTTCTTCCCGAATATTGAGTTCTCGCGAACTCCTTTCAATTTCTTTGTTTTGGAGTGACGGGAAACGAATCCTACCATTTCACCCGTTTGTTCCGAAATCGCAAATTTAATCTGCGATGTTTCAAGCGCCATAATCTTTCTCTATATTACCATAGTGAAATCTATTTCTTTCAATTAATAATCTAATAATCACTCAATTTATTCAAAAAATGAATGCAAATTTATGCTAATTATTTTTTCAAAACAAAGAAATAAGTGTATTATTTTTTTTGTCTATTTTGTTGATATATACAGAGAAACAAGTATGTTTACCACAGTCTTTCATCTTCAGAAAAATGGCTGTAATGTTCATCTGTTGAGGAGGTTGCATGAATACCGTAACATTTCCAGTATCGATAAATTCTGTCTTTTTTTCTTCTATGGTAATAAATATCATTCCTGCCAATAAATTGCACACCTTGTTCGGTACTCGGGTTAATCCATGTGGCGGAATTTTCAATTTTAGGATTGGGACGTGCATACATATCCGTTTTACCTTTTCCATAGATAAAAATATTGTGTAATTCTATGTCGGGAATCGTGTCGTATTTAATCACGAACTCTGCAAAATCATAAATATCGGTTATATTTAAGTTGTTGTTGAAGTGAACGGATGCTTCTCTTACCATGTTGTTGAAAATGTTTTGGATAGTTGGTCGTGATTGTATTTCTTCCAATCGTTCTTTCGTTACATTATCTGTTGTGGCAAATACAATACGAAATCCATTTTGAGAACTGTCTGTTACAATCACATGTTCAACGATTTCGCGGTTTGTATTGACACTATTGTCCAATGGGTTCGGTTTGGAACTGAAGAAGTCTTTGGAGATTCCGATTATTATAATTGACAATATCAAAATCCACGGCAAGATGTTGAAAATTGTTGCCATTCTGTATTCTTTTTCTGACCATTGTTGTTTACTCATGATGTTTCTTTTTATAGTTTTTGTTTTTTGATTTGTTGTAAACTATGATTTCAATACTGCTTACGGAAATATTGTACTTTTTCGCGAGGGTCTTATAATTGTGTTAAAATAAAATACCCGAACTATCTGCCCGGGTACAAAAGAGGCGGGAAATTTAAATTTCCCGCCTCTTTTGTATATCAGCACTCTTATCAGTTAATTAATATACCGAAACAATTTTTCCTTATTCGAACTTTCCCGATAGGGAGTACAGTTAAGTTTGTTATCTTTTGCATATTTCCATGCAGCCGCAATAATTTCATTACCACATTTTAATATCAAATCTAAACTCAACATATCACAATCTATAAGACAATACTTGCCTCTTTGCTCATTATATAACACTTGATATAATGGAAAATTGTTTTTTCTCATAATGTTTCTTCTTTGAAGCAAAGGTATGCATTTTATGATAACTAATCAATAAGTGCAAAATCCAAAGAGTTCTGTATTTTAAACAAAGGAACTGTTTTTAATCTTTATTTTCAAAGGTCTATTTTGTTAATTAATTATGTATAACTTTGTAGCACTAAATAATTTTATCTTATGGGAAAACATATATCTCAGTACTTTGAATTCGTCAAAAATTTATTCGGTCGCCCATCGACATCACTAGGGCAGATGCGCAATATGCTAGTTGCACAAAGCTGTCCTAAAGATAAGATTGAGTCCGTAATCAATGGAGTTTTAAAAGATGTAATTCAAGAATTAATACCTAAAGAAGGCATAAGCCTTAATGAACTTCATGTTTGGTTGTCAAGTAAAGTTCCAGACATCACAGCAAGCCATAGAGATAAACTTCTCGAATATATGGCTATCAAAGGTATGATAAGCATTGTTGACAATAGAGTCTATAACTTGAAAATTTTTGTTCCTAATTTTCCAATTGACTTGAACTAGGCTTGTGCTATAATTTGTAATTTTAGTATTTGTCTATATTATTGATAATTTGTAAACATAATATGCGGCCCATAAAGCATTTTTTCAAAAGGTTAAAGAGATTTTTTGAACTTCATCAAGCTTCTGATAGGACTTTTATTGTTAATTCATTAAAACCATTTATTTCTATTTTTGCTATATTTATGATATGCGTTTTTTGTTCTAAATATGGTATTAGCTGGGTATTAAATAGATTGGCAATTTTGGGAATAATAGTTGGACTATTATGGTGGGGCAAAATATTTAAAGATTAATTTTCTCATTGCTTCTTTTCTCGTTAATTCCCTCTTTTGTTATGATTAAGTAGTTCATACAACTTCATCCTACTGTCAAATTTATTTTGTTTAATCGGTCTGTACTTTTATCTTTGCACAAGTATTATTAATTTCAATCTTATGGGTTTGCTTGAAGAAGCTGTAGAGTTTTACTGTAAAATGTTATCCGATTTGGAGGGGGAATCTAATCCAATGGAAGATACGCGGCTTTATACCATATCTTACTTTTCTGTTAAGAGTAATACTGATGTAAATCTTGAAATGCTTTTGAAGCACCTGAAGAACAACGAAAAGTTATCGAGTATTTCTATCATTGATTTGAACTCATTTGCAGAAAAAAAGATACAAGAAATCAATCATGCAAAATATATCCTGAGTAGAATACCGTCCTTGTTGGTTTAACATTTATCATATCTTGAAATATTTTCCAGGGATATTGGCCTGTTCTAAAATTTTTGCGTTATTTTCTCCAAAGGCTATCAACACACTTCCACATCCCGGAGTACCGCTCTGAGTCCCATCGGGAGTATAAAATTTTACTCTCCCTTTAATGAATTTGATTCCGTGTGCTTTGATAAAGATTATATCCTGGAATAATTTACAGTCGGCCCGATTGAATATCAATGCGATTCCGTTTCCATGATTAGCCAGTTTTTCGATGAATTGCTCCAGTAACGGACGTGAATAAGGTGGATTCAGCCATATACGGCCAAACCATTCCTTCTCAAGTCCGTTGTCTGTAATGTTGAAGTTTGTTTTTGCGATATTCCAAAGCGGATTTACGGCAGCACACGGGTCGAGGTCAAATTCCCCAAGCTTTTCAAAAATGCAGGGAGGTGTGTACCATTCGTCGGTAGTTTTTGTTGATTTTTCGAAACTTGTATTCATTTTGAAAGTTTATGATTCTTTCAAAAGAATAGTCCGTATTTATTCTGATTGA
>JAVBLO010000015.1:0-105884 GCA_031553415.1 Bacteroidales bacterium
CTATAACGCGCATTGCATCACGGCATGGATGGCATTTATTGACCGTGGGCTGATGCCACACGGTTACAAAAATCAAACCGCTACGTGGTTATCCTTTCAATCCCGTAAATCCTGTCGAAAAACATTCAATTCGTGCCCTAAATGAATATTCTATAAACTCTTCTTTTTTAATAACGCTTCCAAAAAATAATAATCGGCATATACCAATGGAGCATCTATTTCAAAACCGAGTATTTTTGCTCCGGTACTATGCAATAGTAAAAAACCTTTGTGGGTATTTAATTCCGCCCTGTAGTTTTTTGTTATATTTTCAATAATTGCATCCGCCCATTTAATATACTTTTCTGAATTTTCCTTATCATATTTACATAACTCATATAACGCAGAAGCCGTACAGGTTGCTGCAGAAACATCCCTGGGTTCATTCGGAATATCGGGAGCATTGTAATCCCAATAAGGAACTAAATCTTCCGGGAGATCAGGATGTGTGAAAATATAATTGGCCACATGTTTGGCTTGTTCCAGGAATTCAGCTTTTTGAGTTTCCCTGTAACACATAGTGTAGCCATAAAGCGCCCAAACCTGCCCGCGCGACCAGGCTGATTCATGGCTATACCCCTGGTGAGTATTTCCCTGGCGCACTTTTCCTGTCCTGGAATCATAATCAACTACATGATAGCAGCTATAATCTTTACGGAAATGATTCTTCATAGTTGTTTCGGCATGACTGACAGCTATTTTATAATAAGTGCTGTCGCCAGTTTCTTTGGTAGCCCAAAACAATAATTCCAGGTTAAGCATATTATCTATGATTACCGGAAAATCCCATTCCGGCTCATTTCCGGGATTATCATAGCGGACTTTGTTAAAATCCCATGAACGGATGCAACCGACAATAGGATTAAAACGGGTAGATAACGTTCCGGCAGATTTAATCAATACACTCCGATAAATTGTATCGCCAGTCAACCGGTATCCGTTGCCATAGCTGCAATACATTTTGAAACCCATATCGTGTGTACGTTTATTGAATTTTTCCCTTTCCAGAATAATGGTTTGGTGATGTGCCAGTTTTTTCCACTTTTCATCTTTGGTATATTCGTACATATACCACAGCTCTCCCGGGAAAAACCCACTGCACCAGTCTTTGGAAGGCACCATCAATAATGAACCGTCCGGCTCAAGTGAACGGGGATTCGTCAATTCGCTCCAGCAATTTACTGCCCTTTCATGAATACTCGCATCCGGTTCGTTTTCAACAGCCAGTTTCATTTCTTTGAAAGCATAATTCAATTGTTTGGCTGCAAAATCGAAATTTTCTTCAATAATATCCTGTTTTACAGCTTGTTGTTTTGAACAGGCCGAAAAAACAAGCAGCATTATGCAGAAAATGGATATTCCGCCTATCCCCCTTTGGAGGGGGCAGGGGGAGGATATTGAATGATGTGTTATCATAATAAAATGAAAAATGAAATTAATTTTTAATTGTTCATTTTTAATTTTTAATTACTAATTATTTCGCCAGCAACAACCATTTAATATCGATATTCTTTGTCCGGCAATATTCATCAAACAATTCATCATATCCGGGATTGGGTTTGAAGAAAGTCGCACGCCTCAACATCCAGCAACATCTTTCCTGGTTTTCCGGCCATTCTTTGATTTGCTGATATGGGAATTCGCTTTGGAGTTTACCCAGATAAAATTTGATAAATTCAATAGCTTTGGTTATGGAACGTCCGTCAGGAGAAGTTACAGAAAACAAATCAACTCCTGCAGATTCCGCCAATGCACACATATCCATCATGTGATTGAGATTAAACAGTGTGTAATGAAATGCTATCGTTCTTGCCAATTCGAGCGGTTGGCTACCATCTGGTTCAATCTGTTTGGACATGCGGTTTTCAGGAAATTCTTTGATAAATTTATCAGCAACATCCTGTCTTCCTGTGAACAGGGCATAAGCTGTTGCTTGTACGTCAAAAGCCATACCATGATTATTTTTGGCGCTGTATTCATCTTTTCCGATGTCGCTGTTCAGCATCCAATCAAGATATTGGGAGAACCAGGTTTTGATTCCATCCAAATCTTTAGACTTCATTGCCTTTGATTTGGAAAGTAATGTAATACAGTCTGTCATTTCTACAAAAATATAAGTATCCAGGATTCCTTCGGCGCGCCCTTTTCCTTCATTGTGGCCGGGAATCATTTGTCCATATTCCATATTCGGATTCATTCTGGTCTTTTTATCCAAAAACCACATATTCAGGAATTCAACAGCTTTTTCCGCATATTTTTCATCACCTGAAAAATAATAAGCATAACCTAATTTGATAACAGATTTGGCCATTTTATCCAATTTGTTTTTATCCAGTTTTTCCAGTTCAGGATTGCGTTGCCCGTCTTTCCTGATATAAGGTAATCCATCTGGTTTGGAAGGATCAGGCCACCAGTAAGGTCCCATGCTTACATAATCATGTTTGTCTCCGCTTACCGCAATAATTGTTTTTTCGGTAACCGGAATTAAATCCGTATTCATCAATTTGTCGGCATCTTTGATAAGAACCCGGTAAGCTTCCGGGGCATTTTGAAAGCTACCTTTGTTAGCCTTAACCTTAGCCAATTGTTCCGGAGTGATGATGCGTTGAGCAAATCCGTTTAAGCAAAATGCTATTAAACTGATTGTTACAATTAATTTTTTCATGATACTTCCATTCAAAAACCCCTAAATCCTCTAAAGGGAACTTTTTAGATTACCAAAACCTTCTTGTTTTTCACAAAACCAAAGTCCCCTTTAGGGGATTTAGGGGTATATTATCTTTTTTGTATAATTATTTGATTCTGTTTCAATACTTAATATTACAATTCCTCCAGAAGCAGTAATTTCTTCAATGGAATTATTCGTTTTTATTTGATGTAATTTTTGCCCTTGCAGATTGAAAAGACTTATCAATTTTTGCTGATCGATTTCATGGAAACTAATCCTTACTCTCCCATTTTCAATCACAACATCAAATGGTTCTTTTTTCGCAGCAGTTTCTTTGATCGCCATACTTTGTTTCCTGTCATTCAACTGGGCCAGATATAATGAAGGAATTTGCGCTACAGGTTTGTTTTGCGATTCCACATATCCGACAGGAAAGTCCGTATTACTTACAGGTCTTCCTGTAATGGATTTAGCTGTACAGCCAATCGCATAATTCTGTGCCGTTGGCGGTTTTTGCAAACCTATGGTTCCTCCGGAAGTCACATCACAATTCCAAAGTACGGAATGCACAGCTGCCCAGCCATGCCCAGTACCCATGTCTACACGGTTATACAAACCAAGCACAAAAGCCCTGATTAAATTAACCTCTTTGTGTCCGTCATAAAGCATGCCCTGTGTCCACTGCCGGTGACCCTCATTGGCATTGTTAATAGCATCGGATATACAATTCAGGAATACATTCCCTGAGGCCGTACTTGTCCCGTTGGATACATAATGATGTCTTCCGTTATTGGCATAACAATTTTTGAATAAAACCAACTGTGAATTAAGGTAGGTATTGAAATTATACCTTCTTTCCCCTGTAATGATTGAAACCGGTTCGATGGCTTCACAATTTTCAATAGTAGTACGGGTGCAACAATCGGTGATAAATCCTGATTGCCCAAAGCCCTTTGTTACAACATTTTTAGCCCAACAATTTTCAACACTCCTGAAACGGATGGCCTGCCAGGCATGATCTTCGTCTTCGCCACCTTTACTTTCAATATCCACCCGAAGGTTTTCAATCCCTATTTCTTTGTATATAACTGTGTTGGAAACATTTATTTTGTAAATATATGATTGCGCCAATGAATTATCCAAAGTATAAAACACAGGGGCATCAACCGTTATTTTATTTCCTGATATGGCTGTAATGTATCGATGATAAACGATAGGCAACTGATCAACTTCCCACAGTTCACCGGAATCGGCAGGAACTCCACCATAATTTACTGCATTCAGCCACTCTGCTGTACAAGGATGATAAACAGCTATCAAATCGCCTATCAGGAAAGGAGTTGCACTTGTTACTGAGAACGATTTGGAGCCGGCAGGCACCACAGCATCTGTAATATTTTTTGTTGTGTTGGAAACTTTTGATGTCCACTTGTTTTGCGACGTATTTCCGAGTATAATCACATCCCTTTGTTCCGGCGTATTTCCTTTGGCATAAATAATCGTTGAGGAGGAAGGCGAAGTACCGTTACCTTCTCCGCGAATCAAAACCCCATCATATTTTACGTTAAGAGTCCCCGATACTTCGTACTTTCCTGCCTTCAATAATAATGCGCCACGGATACCTTGTTCATTTTTGCTTAGTTTCCCAACCGCATCAATTGCAGCCTGTATGTGTGCCGTATTATCTCCCGAAACCGGCGATATTTCTTTCACAACAGGAACATCCGGAATGTCTGCATTTCCATTATGATAACCGGCATAGCTAAAATCGGGAATGACAAATCCATCTGCATCAGGGGTATAAACTAAATGCCCGTCTGTACCTATTTTAACCAAATTAGTTTGGGGAAACAGTGAAATTGATAAAAAAAGCGACATCAAGGTCACAGCTATCCCCCTTTGGAGAGGGCAGGAGGAGGATTTTGAATTTAATCTGAACTTAAATCGATTCATAACCCATATTTCATTTATTAATAATTTAATCATCTCTTGTTATATTAAGAGGAATCCTCCCCCTGTCCCTCCAAAGGGGGACAAGCTAAATGCCCTGACTTAATTCTTTAAACCAATATTTCCTCCGTCAGTTGCTTTTCCTTTCAATGCAGATTTATCATCTAACTGATAATTGGTATTTTTTTTGAATTTCGGATTATCTGTGAAGATGTTATCTGCTTTTGCACCTCCGCCCACAGAAGTTTTTCCGGCATCGTAAATACAACAATTTTTCATTATGTTGTATTTGCCCATCAATTTAACCGGGAATTTCGCTGACGAATTACAGAAAATCGTATTAGTTACATTTATATTGATCAACCCGGTTTGTTTGATCATTGTCTGGTTTTCTTTGTTGAAGACATTATCGAAAACACAATGATCGATTTGCAAAAATCCACCTAATGTAGATTCGTCATTTCCTCCACGATAAAAATCCAAGACCCATTGGTCGATATTTTTGAATACAGTGTTTTTGAAAATTGTGTATTCCGCACTGTAAACGCCTTTGTCGTCCTTTTCATCATTCAGGGCAAAGCCACGGTAGCTATCCCTTATTATGGAATTGGCGACCTGGATAGTATCTGCAAACGATGTTTTATACGTTTTGAAAATACAACCCCCATCCATATTTTTGAAATCGCAGATATCACAATTATTAATGAACACATCATAGGGTTCTGTCATATCTTCTTTGGCTGTAACAAAAGCATATTTAGCCGGATTTTTGGATTTCAGATTACCATCTAAAGAAACACCATCCAGATGTAATGCCGAACCGCCTTTCAATTCGAAGAAAGCGACAACAGTTGCATCCTGATTCATTTTGATTACCGGACGTGATTTGGCATCAGTTTTAGCACGGATGGTCAACGGATGATATACTGCCATTTTCTTGGCATTTACATATTCTCCTTCTGCCAGTTCGATAATATCGCCAGGCTTGGATTTTTTAACTGCATTATACAGGTTGTCTTGTCCCGGAGCGATTTGATAAGTTACCGGTGTATGTTCGGGCACAGGCGCTTTATCAAGCGGCTTATACCATGAAGGTCCACAATTTTTCTTTGTAGCCTGAACAACAGCAGCTTGTCCGCCTGTCATTTCGTAAGCTCCAATGGTTTGGGGAATAGCGCGTATTCTTCCGTCAATATCTGATTTTACATAAGTAATTTCTTGTGTGGTTGTTTTTTTAGTCAAAGCCAAAGGTAAACCTCCTTGTCCTTTACGCAACAAAATTTCCGCCTGCAAGAAACCATCTCCTACTTCATTTCCCTGATTGCTTGCCATAATATTGTCTTTGAATTTAATTCCATCGATTTTATCGAAAGCTTTAATCAATAAAGGCTCTTCCGGGCAGTAAACAATATTGTTTGCAATCAATACATTTTTAGGGATATCTGTCCGCTCGGCATCACTTCCCACACAAAGCTGCCAGGGAAGTTCGCAGTCAACCCAGGTATTAAATGTAATTTCAACATCTTTTACCTGGTGGTAACGGTTAGGCACAGAATTAGGCACGCCATTCATGATTACTAAAGGCCCACGGAAATCTTTACCTTTCAAACCATAGAAATAATTGTTGAAGATTTTATGTCCGGCATTGATTACACGTACGCCACCGGTATTTTCTTTCATATTTCCGAAGAAATAGTTTCCAGAAACTTCATTGCGGTTTCCATGGCGAAGCACAACGCTACCTTCACATTCCACAAATGTGTTGTTAATGATACGGTCTTCACATGATTTGATGGAAATAATTTCCACTTCTCCATTGCAGCGTTCGAAATAATTTCCTTCTACTACTGTTCCTGACACTTCCAAAGAATATTCACTGGTCCCGATACGCATGGTTTCGCCACCATTTGAGCCTAAGCGTGGGCGGTATCCGAAATAATTCCTGCGGATTTGATGATAGTTTTGGTTGTGTCCTTCACCATTCGGCCAAACGACAAACGTACAGCCCTGGTTTTTCTTTCCTCCAAAATAACAGTTTTCGACTGTATTGTGTTGTCCCCAAAGCCCGACCCACTGATCTTCATCATAACGACTGGGTTTGTTGAAATGATCTACCACACAATTTCTCAGTACACAGTTATAAGCTGTTTTAGTTGAACCTTTTTTGAATTCAATAACAACTTTTCCGGGAGCATATCCATTGACGAAAACCAGTCCGTCGACAACCAGGTATTTTCCATAGAGGTTCAAACATGATTGACCTTCGAGTGTTGTTTGCCCTGGTTCTTCAACCCTCAATATAATGGGTTGTTGTTCGGTTCCTTCACCGAAAAACGTAAGCTGAGCATCTTTCCAGACACCTTTGGAAAGGATGACTTCATCACCGGGTTGAAGGGATTTGACTTTGTCGTTGAATTCAGTTATGTCAGCAACTTTGTAAGAAGCTGCAAACATGAAACTTATCTGGAAAACCGATATTACTAATAAAACTAACTTCTTCATTTCAATTTTTTATTTTACGAGCGACAAACAGGCATTTTGCCTATTTGTCTACCCGTTTACTTGTCTACTTGTTAACTATTTTTATTTTTGCCAATAGCAGTTAAACTTCCAGCTTGATTTATTAGCATCCGGCGCTGCAAGGAAACTGACACTTACAACTTCGATAAAACCAACTTTTGTAACATCAGCGTCAGTTATAGTTGTTACCGGAGATTTCAGTTGAATAACTAAAATTACATCACCGGCAACAAAACCGCTTGCCTGTTCAAACCTTGGCGTATTAGCCGTACCCGTGGTATAATTGACCCCGTCGGCAGCAAGTATTTCTTTCGAAATTTCAGCCAGCTCTTTGTTTTTAACAAGTTGAATATATTTACTATCTGCTTCATTATCCGTTTTCAATGTACGGAATTTAGTAACAACAGGCATTTTTTCCGTAGGCAGATTCGCCCCATTACATTTGAAGTTCTTGGTTTGATTTTCACTATTATTAGGATTATTCAATTGAAATAGACCTCCACTGATGGATACATAAAAATCAATTTTAGTCTTAATTCCTTCATAATCGCACGGGCTATAGATTTCACCATTGGCAGCGCAGAAAAAATTATCTGTATTGGACGGGTCCTGACAATAGGTTGTTTTATTTTCCCAATAATAAATTGTAGAAAGATCAGGAACTATTACTTCGAAAGAATTATTAACAACTAATTCTTTTGTTCCATAATAAACCAGTTTGAACGGCACAGTTACTGTTGATGCAAAGTCCGTTGGCAATATTACTTTAATAGAAGTTGACGATTGGGGAAGCACTGTTCCGGAATATGCTCCAAAATATGCTCCGGTAATTGCATTGAGGTTTTCTCCGGTTATTTCAATTGTTGTTCCAGACTCGGCTGAAGATGGAGCGCTTGTAACAACCGGTTCCGGCGTAACCAGGTTAAAGTTTGCCTGGGTAGAGACCTTTTGCTCTGTTGCTCCGTCAGAATAAGCCAAAGATATAGATACGGGCGAGTTTTCAAAATACGGCACTTTCACAACCAGGTTTTTCTTGTCTTGCGAAACAATTGTTCCTTCCGTATCTCCAAAATAAACTTTAGCAACTACATTTAAGTTATCACCTTCAATCAGAACCTCATCGTTGGGCTGCGCTGTATCGGGATAACTCGAAATAGAAGGAACCGGATAAGATATTGTAAATATGTCTGTAGTTTCGTATATCCCATGAGCATTTGTAGCTGTAACTGTTCCTGTAGTACATGCACTTGTGATGACAACCACCATTTGAGTGGAACTAATGAGGTATTTCACCTGCGCTGCACCTCCTCCGATTGTTACAGCATTTACCTTCTGGAGATTTTCCCCGAAGATTTTAACTTCAGTTCCCATGGGGCCGGTTTGCGGCTCAAAATCAGATATCACAGGAGGATTTGTATTTTCTTCTGTCATTAATATTTCTTCTTTGCAACTGAAAAAGAACAGTGATACAAGGAGAAATAAACTTGCAAGTATATTTGAAATTTTATTCATATATTTCATAATTCAATGGTCTTTGAAATTAATAACCAGGATTTTGAGTAGCGTTTTTAGATACTGCAATCACATTAAACGGAATGGGCAATAACAATTGCCACTCCTGTAATGTAGTATTATTCAAGTAAGTAGGCTTAGTCGAATCCAAATAAAAAGGAGTTGTATCGCCTGTACCCCGATTGGGTTCCAATTCGGCCTGAAAATGTTTGCCCATCACATTAATCAATTGATTGGTGCGTTGTAAATCAAAAAACCGTTGATCTTCGAATGCAAATTCGATTCTTCTTTCTTTTGCCAATGCTTCCCGGAATTTATTTTTATCCGAAACATCTGCTGTTGTCAATTCCGGCAAACCTGCACGGCCACGAATCATATTCAAACGAGCTAATCCTGCATTTGGTCCGGATTGTTCATTTTCGATTTCTGCAAGCATTAAAATAACATCTGCATAACGGATAACCGGCCAGTCGTTTTCACCATCATTCTTCACATCAACTTTAGAAAGAAATTTTTTAACATAAGCAACGTAAACTGTTTTACCGGATTCATCATTCCAGGTACTTGAAAGTGTAACGTCTTTTCTTTTATCTCCGGTTTCATAAGATTGTATAAATTCTGTCGTCGGGCAGTTATATCCGCTACCTCCCCCATTTACTATCAAAGCAAAACTATTGGCAGGAGCGAAATAATTTGAAAATGGAGAACCCAAGCCCAAGTTACCGGCTTTATAACGAACTGCAAATATGATTTCCTTATTCATTTCATTACCGATGTTGAACACATCTGCATAAGATGAAGTCACCAAAGCATAACCACTTTGGGAAGTATTTTCGACTTCCAGTAACAAAGTTTTGGCTTCCGCCAGGCGTCCAAGTGTCAGATACACTTTTGCCAGCAATGTTTTGGCCGCCCATTTATTAACCCGTCCCTTATCTGCCGCTTTGTGAGCTATTGGAAGATATTCTTCTGCATATTTCAAATCCGTTTCAACCAACGCATACACTTCGCTTACCAGTTTTCTTTCGGCATTGTTGGCTTCATCTCCAGTAATCGTTGATTCTGTAATAAACACCGGTCCGTATAACCTTACCAGGTTGAAATAATGATAGGCCCTGATAAAACGGGCTTCCGCCTCAAACAAGTGTCTGATGCTATCATTAGAGACCACATCCGCATGTTTCAAAACAACGTTACAATTGGCAATATTATGATATGTTGTTTTCCAATATTCATTATTTACCGGATGGGAAGTATCAATCCGGTACATATCCATCGAACGGATATCCTTGCTTTCCGTCGATTCGCTACCACTTCCATACAAGCGGGAATTATCCGAACGTAATTCAGTCAGGTACCATTCTTTATTCGCCGGCGCTTGCAACCCATTATAACAAGCAATTACCGCCTGGTAGATTTCATCCTGGTTTTCATAAAATCCGTTTTCCCCTATATTTGAAATAGGATTCATATCGTCCAAACAACTGGAAAGGGAAACCAACGCAATAAGAAATGCTGAACTATATTTTATTATCTGTTTCATAAAATTTCCTTTTTTAATGATTAAAATGTAACATTAAGTCCGGCGCTTATTGTACGTTGTACCGGGAATCCTCCCCGTTGGTAACCGTCAATCAGGGGACTGGAATAATTATCTGTTTTCATCCTCGCTTCGGGATTGATTCCACGATAATCCGACGCCCACCACATAGCCAGGTTTTGTCCGGAAACATATAGCCTTACATTTGAGAGTTTAATCTTTCTTGCTGTTTTTGATGGCAATGTATATCCTAAAGTTATGTCCCTCAATGCGATATAAGAGCCATCTTCAATCATATAATCTGTAAGCATCCAGTTAAAACCGTTTGTGAAATAAGGTGTTTTTCCGTCTCCGGGATGTTCAGGACTTATCCAGCGGTTTTTAACATAGTTTTCGTTCCACTTGCGGCTTTCGTTATACCGTCCGTCTCCGTTATAAACATCAATACCCTGTACTCCCTGAAACAAAACAGACAAGTCAAATTGTGCATATTTGAATGTATTGGTAAAACCCCATGTAAAATCGGGAAACGGATTTCCCAATACCACCCGGTCATCATCTGTAATACTTCCACTTTTATCAGCATCCCAGATTTTCAAACCTCCGGGAACATCAGTGGCATGATGCGGATTGGCATCAATTTCCGCCTGGTCTTTCCATACTCCGATAGTTTTAAATCCATAGAACTGGATTGCCGGGTCACCAAGTATTGCCATATACATTTCATTTGCTTCCCCTGTATTGGGTAAATAATCCGCTCCACCCAAATCGAGCAACTTATTCTGGTTGGCAGAAATATTAAAAGCCGCATTCCATTCGAAATCTTTTGTTTTAACCGGATATGCATTCAATTCGACTTCAATACCTTTATTTCTTACTTTACCCAGGTTAGTCCATTGATAATCGTGTCCGCTAACGGAACTGATTGGTTGTTGGTACAATAATTTCCGGGTAATTGAATAATAATATTCGGCAGTGAGGTTAATCCTGCTATCCAATACACTGAAATCAATTCCATAATTATATTCATCGGTTTGTTCCCATTGTAACGCAGGATTGGCCAATGTCGGAGATATATTTGACATACCTGCCACAACACTTCCATTACCGGAGCCTAACACATAATTGGAAGAACCCAGCACGTTTGTATTGGCATAATTAACAATCTTATCATTTCCGGTTACACCATAACTTGCACGAAGTTTCAGTTGGTTAATCCAACTTGCAGGTTTAAGGAATGGTTCTTCTGAAATTCTCCAGCCTAATGATACGGACGGGAAAACACCATGCCTTTTTTCATCCCCGAATTTGGAACTTTCATCATCACGGATACTTGCCGACAATAAATATTTATCATCATAACTATACATCAACCGGGCATAATATGAGGCCAGCCCTTCTTCTTCTTTCCATGTTCCGGTTACGGTTTGCAGATTTCCTTTGGAATCTGCCTCATATTGTGCAATGGTTGTTGCCGCATTGATCGTATGTATATAATCCGTAGGGAAATCAAGTCCTACGATTCCAGCTGTGCTGTAATTCGTTTTCTGGAAGGAATAGCCCAGCAAAGCATTAAAATCATGTTTTCCGATTTTCTTTAAGTAATTCAATGTATTTTCCGTTAAAAGTGTAGTTGTCAACGTATTGGCATACGCACTACGATTAGTTATCCCATCTTGTTTGGAATCTTTTTCCCTGTAAGCTTCCGCCACACTATATCTGACATTAACACCATTTGATGTTTTAAATTCCAATCCTTTCATTAAGCTGATAGTCATATATCCTGAAGATTGCAACCGGTAATCATCTGTATAACGATGATCCGTATCCATCACCATACGGGGATTGTGATTAGCAGAAGAAAAAGGACTGGTAGCCTTAGTTGTTCTGGGCTCGTTGGTTTGAGGGTCTATCCCTGAATAAATTTTATTATTAAACTGTGAACCATAAGCATAAGAACCGATAGGCGCTCCTGTTATGGCAGCAGTAGCCTCCGTGTGTTTCACCGGCAACCAGGAAGGAGAACGGTAGAAATCTATGAATTGAGTAGAAGGCTTTTCTTTGGTTGTATAAGTAGGGTTCAAATTGACCCCGACTTTTACTATTTTAGATAAAGTCGCATCCAGTTTGGCACGAACCGACATTTTTTCATATTCGCTGTTTATCATGATTCCCTGATCGTTCAGATATGATCCGGAAACATAGTATTTGACTTCTTTGGTTCCTCCAGATATTGAAAATTCCACATTTGAAATATGTGCTGTGCGGAGACCTTCTTCCTGCCAATTGGTATTGTTATTGATGCAGGCAAATGAAAAATCCTGATCCGAAAGTTTTGTTCCTGCCAGGTTATTTTCGTTCACCCTCATATTCACATATTCCTGTGCTGTCATAATCGGGTGCAATTTATAAGCATCTTTTGTTCCGAATGACGCCTTTGCCGTATACTTGGGTTTCTTGATATCTCCTGATTTTGTAGTAATAATAATAACGCCTGCAGCAGCACGGGAACCGTAGATAGCGGCAGATGCAGCATCTTTCAATACTTCAATAGACTCAATATCACTTGCATTGACAACCCCAAGACCACCATCGACTGGAAAACCGTCGATAATAACAAGAGGCTCGGATCCGGCGCTGATCGAACCCATTCCCCTCACACGGATAATGGGAGCTTCCCCTACTTCGGATGTTGTATTTTGAATTTGCACTCCGGCTACGCGCCCCTGTAATGCCTGATCTACGCGCGATACGGGAATATCTTCTAATCCATCTGTTTTGACTTTGGTAATAGACCCTGTTAAATGAGATTTCTTTTGAACCCCATAACCAACTACGACTACCTCTTCAAGGTTTTGCAGGTCTTCTTTCATCGTAAAATTAATAGTACTCTGGCTGCCAACAGTAATTGCCTGTGTCATATAGCCAACAAAAGAAAATTGAAGGACAGAATTACTACCTGGGACATTAATGCTATAATGTCCATCAATATCCGTTATAGTTCCTGTAGCGGTTCCCTTAACAGAAACACTCACCCCGATAAGAGGCAATTTTTCTTCATCAAGAATGGTTCCCGTCACAGTTTTAGATTGCGCATGAACCGAAACAACCGCACCTTGTGTTGCGCAAAAGAAGATGCTTAAGAATAGCATTAAAGCTGTTTTTGAAAATAGATTCCAGGTCTTTTTCATGGAAAATTGTTTTAAAGAAGTTAGAAGTCAGGAGTGAGAAGTGAGAAGTAGAAGCTGAAAATATAATTCTTCTTACTTCTAACTTCCTATAATTAGAATTATCACTTCAGAATTTTGATGGTTTCAACCGCTCCGTTAGAATATGTTAACTTCTGGATATAAACACCATTGGAAGGTTCTTGAACTTGCACTCCTGTGGTTGTATAATAATTTACAGAAATAACCTCTCCTTTATCTGCATTTGCAGTTTTAGCCGATGATGCTCCTTGTCCGAGAGCGTCAGTCCAAGTTTTAGCAAAGCGTAAACCTCCAAGTTGTGCTGCAAGCGTACTCCTCTGACGAATTACCAATCCTCTAATGGCTTTTAACGCAGTTCCTGTAATTCCTACTGGCGTTACAGTAGAGGATGCAGGCTCTGTTCCTGCAACATTTGGATTAATATACACAGATGTAGTTCCAAGTCCAGCGCCATCAATAACCACCTTCAATACAGCCAAATAAGTAGTTCCGAAATTATAAATACCGGAGAATACAGATGGAGCACCACCATCACCCAAGCCTATTGCATAAGTAGTCTCGTCAATTCCTTTTATACCCAAACGTGCACGTTGGGCATTTCCGGTATAATTTCCATCTAAAGAAATAAATTCAGCTCCTGATGTAGTGGCAGCGCTAACATTAAACATAAAAGCAACATAATATGTGCCAGCTCCGTAAGTATTGTCATCTGCTAAAGAATAAATATCTGTTCTACCCCCTGTTGTTAATTTCAGCAAATCAATCGCAACATTTTTCCCAGATTCTATATAACTTGCATAAGTAAGAGGTGCTACGAGCTTGGGGCTTACACTTTCGGGACTTTGATCATTATTCCCGGTCTTTCCGGAAAGGTTCCATTGATTAAGTTTAATGGGATTCGTTTCGTCTTGTGTTGTATTTGCATAAGCGCCTTTTTCTAAGTCTTGGCCTACGGTATAACCTGCAAGAAAGTTATTTTTAATCAATTGTGCATTTGCGAACAATACGCCTGCACACAAAACCATTGTTAGTACAATTTTTTTCATGATGGGATAAAATTTAATTAATAAAACATTTATTATATTATACGATGCAAAGTTTTGAAAATCAGCTCATTTTTATTTGCAATATTTTCTCAAAACTTTGCATTGTTGTTTCAAATCAGTTATTTTTTGAAAATTTTAGTGGTTTCTACTGCACCATTATTGTAAGTTGTTTTTTTGATAAAGATGCCAGAGGTCGGTTGTTGGATTTCAATACCTGTAAGGGTATAGTACCTAACATCAACAACATTAGCATTGTTATTGATATTTTCAACAGAAGTTACAGTAGATATTCCCCATTTAAATCTCATATCCGCTGACGAAAGAGTAGTCGTATAAGAAAGAGGACTATTTGCCGCCAAATCTACTTTCAGTGCACCATTGTCATATAGCATCCAACTATTTCCATTATTGGCAGGAATAGATGGTAAAGTCATTACATATTCACCTGGAGATGGTGTATATTCTAATAATATATCATTTGTATAAGATGTTGGAATTACAAGAGGGAAAATTTGTGTAAAATCAACGGCATTTGTACTTCCGTCAAATGTAAGATCTACGATTATATTTCCAGTGTAAGTAGGCATTTGGGCATCTGTTGGATTATAATTAACTAAAGGAGGAACAAGATTTCCTACTGCTGACAATGGAGGTGTAGGTGTAATGGTTGCCAATACCTTCATTCTAAGATTTTTTACAGTCAAAATATCTAAATTATCTTTATTGATATTTTTATAACTAATATTATGTATTGCTCCATGATATAAGGTTATATCATTTTCAAAAGTCACCGGAGACTTTTTTGTATTATCAACAGTACCAGCTATAGCATTTATGTTAAAAGTACCTCCTGTATTCACAATAATTTCTTGCATTATATATAGTGCATTTCCTATTTGAGGTGTAACATTTAAAATTCCTCCCTGTTTTATCGTAATTATTTGATTCAATGATCCACTCTCGAAGAAATCCTTATTCATTCTCAATATGCTATATTTTGCTCCTGCATTTATATTAATTGCTGGCCCCGGTAAAAATTCAGATATATGTAAACCTGTACTACCAGCATTAGTAGATATTTCTCCCTGAGATATTTCCCATGTACCTGAAAATGTTGTCTTGGTTAAATCCGTATTTGGAGCTATACGCAAGGCCTCTGCCCCCATTTTTGTTATAACACCACTACCTTGAATAATAATAGGGGATTGTTCTCCTGTTGACACTACACCTAATTGTAAAGATTTACTTATATTTATTGTATTATTTCCTGCAAGTGTTAATGTGCCTATCCTCAATGTAGTTGAGCTCGTGTTGCTCAATAAAATACTGTTATTTAAAGACAGTCCTTCAAGTCCACTTGCTGAAGCTCCAAGAATTTCTACAGTTGCTGCTGTTGCTTCAATTGTCAATTTTGGAATACTTGAATTAATTTTCAAATGCTGTCCTGAACTTAAATAAATAGTATGTCCAGCTAAAGGGGTACCAACTTTGGTTGTATTGTTTTTTTCCACAAAAATATCTATATCACCCCAAGTATTTGTAGCCGGCTTTAAAGGATTGATCACCCATTCTGTATTAGGAAGTGCAGTTGGGTCTTCAAAAACAGCAGTAACTGTTTTATTTTCATCCATTCTCAATGTAAGTGAGTTTTCTGGAGTAGCAGCTGTATTAACTCCATTCACTACAAAATTCTTTAATTGATAATTTCCTGTTGGAGTAGCTGTGATAATTACTTCATCTCCAATATTATATTTATTACCGGCTTTAACAGGGGAAACAGCAATACTACCACCTTCTGATAAGGGAATCAATGTTAAAATTGCCTCAGTAGGGACTACTGTAGCTTCAACTGCATCTGCCCAAGTATAAGAAACACGGACTCCACTAATATTATATCGGTAAGTAGTACCAGATCCTGTTGCTCTAAACCATACATTATTTAGTTTCGTTTTTGCAGCATCTGCATCTGTACTTTCAACTGTAGCTGAAAGTTCATTACTTGTTCCAATAATTGGGTTGACAAACAACTTAGTTTTTTGTGTTGTGAAATCATATTTCAAAACAATTAAGAAAACTGTGTTCAAATTATCAGCAATACTATACGCTGTTTCTCCCCAATTTACATTTCCAATAGTCGTAGTTGCTCTTGCTGTTCCGAATTTAAACGTAGTAGTAGTCGCTACACCTGTAGTTTTTCCAAACCATACTTTAGGCCCATTATTACTCGTTCCGTCTGCTAACCCTAAAATTTCAACTCCACTAGACGACATTGCGGAACTGCAAGGATTAAATAAAAAAGACAAATAAACTACACCACTATTAATCGCTGTTTGAGAAAATGCTCGATAAGAAGGATATGATGCTGAAGTACTTGTAATGTCAGTGTATAACGTTTTACCAACATTAGAATGTACATAATCTCCTCCTGCATTAGAATAAATCAACCCTCCAGAAACAATGTTTCTACCCGTCCCACCAATTGTAACTCCTGCTTGAGTTGTCCAGGCTGTTACATTCGCAAGATTTGTTTCTGTATAATCAAACGTTTCATCCCAAGTTATTGCCTTTGATGATAGCGCTATCATTGTTACGGCGAACAAAAGAGTAATTAATCTTTTCATGATAATTCAAAATTTAATTTATTAAAAATATTTGTTGTTAATCTCTAAAAATCTCGTGTGTGTAATTCTAATTATGCAAAGTAGCTGAAATACCACCAAAATCATTTGTAAAACAGGCTCAACTCTTTGATCTATTGTCTCAATTTGTTTTCAATACTTTAAAATAAAAAAGCGCATAAACCTTTATATTGGCCTACACGCTTAAAATTTCAACAATTCAAACTTGAATTAATTATTAATCATCATAATGTCCAATGGCTGATATAATATATACCACAATTCTATCTTCATTCACTTCATAGACTAACCTGTGTTTTTGAGTAATTCTCCGTGACCATTGTCCTTTTTTATCATATTTGAGTGGTTCCGGATTTCCTGTTCCTATATAAGGATGAATTCTTAACTCATTTAGAAGATTATTTATTTTTATCAAAATCGACTTATTTCCCGATTTCCGGTGCAATTCAACATGCTCAATAAATTCCTCTGAGTATTCTATTTCGTAAAAATTGTCATTCTCCATAGTAATCACAAAATAATCGGATTACTCCAAACCCAAAAGTTTTTTTTGGTCTTCTTCTTTTAATAGAGTTCTTTTTGATTTTTTTGCAGATTCAAGAGATTTATTCAATTGTTCAACATTCCTTTTATCCGCCCAAAATATATCGCCAGAAGGACTTATATCAAATGGATTACATCTGTATTTTTCAGGAATGGAAAAAAAATCTTTTATCCAATTTTCATCTACAAACACTTTATCCGGTTCGTCGCTTACAATCAGATTAATATACTTTTTTCCCCTTTTAACTGCAACCCGTTCCTTTTCTGCCAACTCGAAATAAGTTTTTATCTCATTCCGAACTTCTCTTGTTGTAATGATTTTCATATCTTCTTACATTGATGTGTACACTTTTTAATACACAAAAATAGTAATTTTCGATATACTATTCAAAAAGAAATATATTAATTTTATCGAAATAAAATCAAAACGTGTAAACCAATATGTCAAAGAGCGATGAAAAAACCTACAACCACACCAACCAAACTTATCAATCTGCTTGTATGATATTCAATTCTTTCAGAAATTCAATAATCTCCGCACTTATTTCATTATTCTTTTCTCTATCAAACTTTCCGTGTTCACCACCTTCAACTGTTATGAATTTATTTTTTACTCCCGATTCATTCAACTTTTTTACTAACTCCACTGATTGCTGATAAGGAACAATCGGGTCGGCATCGCCATGAACCACAAAAGTCGGAGGTGTATTTTTATTGATATAATAAATGGGAGAAACTGATTTGATAAAATCCCTGTTGTTGATTTGAGAACCAATCCAGCGGACTGCAGATTTGTAGGGTTTGGAGCCTACAGAAAAATCTACCATATCGGCAATACCATACTTATCAACAACTGCTGCAGCTTTAATGGTCAGGATATCTTTCCTGTCAGCATCGAAAACAGGATTGTTTTCCAAATAACCTCCCATCAAAGCCAAATGGCCGCCGGCAGAACCGCCCATCAAAACAATTTTATCTGTATCTATATTCAGTTCTTTGGCATGACGGATTAAATAAATCATTACGCTCCTCACATCTTCTATTGCGGCGGGCGCAGGATCCACATCAACCAACCGGTAAGAAATGTTGGCAACTGCCATGTTGTTTTTGAAGAACGAACCAAAACCTTTTTGAGTTTCTTTACTTCCATGATTCCAACCTCCTCCGTGGATGTTAATCAAGATAGGTGTCGGTTTTCCGGTGTTGGGAGGAAGATAAATATCCATCTTTCCTTCCCAATTTCCTGCTTTCTTATAAACCACATCGATTTGAGCAGTAAATCCTTTGGGCAAAACAACACCATAGGTTGTTGTATCTTTCTGGGCAAACAAGATCATTGACCAGCATATTAATATTGATATGACTAATAATCTTTTCATCATCTTATTATTTAACACAGAGTTTCAAATCTTTATTTTTTTTGTCGCCTTATATTCGTTCGTTTGTATTTCTATGATATAAATGCCCTTCAAATCACTCAACGGAACAGTTACTTGATTTAATCCGGATGTCGCATCCGGATTTAGTAATTTTACCTGTAATCCGGTGATGTCGTAAATATTTATTCTTACATCAGAAACTGATTCTGCGGAGAATTGAATAACAGCCGTTTGATCGAGGACAGCAATATCAACCATTGGTAATAGGGCTGTAATTATAGAAGTATTTTGTGCAATAATCAGTTCAAAGTCAATAGCATCCGGTCCTACATATCTTTGGTCAACCGCTCCTACGGCAATTTTTTCATTACTATATGTATCTGCACCAATCGTTTTCACACCTTCGCGAGGTTGACCTTCGAAATCCAATGTTACGTAATCATAATTTCCTGTTGCTGCATTGATAGCAGGACTTCCTGCAATAAGTTTATATACTGCATAAGGCAATTTCTCATTACAATTATTTCCAGGCGCTTTACAACCGGATTTTACCAATTGCGGGTTGATTTGTTTGGCCTGATTTTCTGTAAGATTTATTCCCAAGGATGCCGTTCCGGTCGGATACATAATATTGTTGGAAAAAGTTACACCAGCTAAAGCATTACTGCTATAGCTTTTTAGAATAGGGTTGGTGTCTTCGGCAAAAATATTGTTGGCAATAATACAGTTTTTAGGATATTTTCCGTAATTGTCGTTGTTAGTAAAACCGATTTCCACATTCGACTTGTTGTTTACGAAAGTATTGAAAGCAAATATTACATTTTCAGGGATAAAATGAGCACTCCAACTGGTTGAAGTATTTGCATTATCACCGTTTGTGATCGTACAAGCAGCATCCCATTTTTCGCCGGTTAATCCCTCAAAATAGTTATTGATGATTTTATGGTCTTTTGCATATACACGGATTCCTCCACAACCATTTCCATCTACTGTTTTACCCTCTCCAAAGAAATAATTTCCTTCGACTGTATTCCGGAACCCCTGGCGTAGACTTAATGTACCAAGGCATCTGCGGAAAGTATTATAGCGAATGATATTATCGCACGATTTAACCGAAACGATTTCCGGATCACCGTCACATTCTTCAAAAAAATTATATTCTACGGTGCAATAAGCGCTACATGGCGTTAAATCACTCACTCCCAATCTGATGGTTTCTTTTTCATTATCTGCACGCGGCGTATTATTACGAAAATAATTATGATCGATACGGTCGTATTTTGAAATATCTCCCGGAGAAGTTCCATGGGCGCCATCCAATATAACCCAAGCACCTCCGTCTAACTTAGTATCAAAATAGTTATGATCGATACGGTTGTGATGGCTGGTACAAATTGTATTGTCCCACAAATCTCCCACAGTAATCCATTTGGAAGTTTGACCGTCACTGTCTTTGCTCATTCGAAGGATATTTTTGGTTATGCGTACATTATTGCATCCTTCCATTTTGAAGATGGTAGCCACATAGGACGATTCAATTACGAATCCTTCTATGGTAACATATCCCACTTGTTTCAATGACCAGGCTACTTTTCCCGTCAATTTGGCCATTCCCTGGTTTTTAGCACGTATGATAACGGGACGGCTTTCACACCCGCCACGGGTAACGGAAAGAGAAGAAATATTGTAAGTCCCATCCGCTAATTCAATAATATCCCCGGGATTCATTGCCGCTAAAGCCGTAGATAATTGAGCTGTAGTTTGCACCGGACGGGTTATTCCGCTTGCCGGATTTTCATCTATTTGAGCACTGACAGTCATGTCTTTGCTCACTGTAAATGTGGCCGGGGTCGTGGTAGAAGTTAAATCTCCCGTCCATTTGGTAAAACGGAAATTGCATATATCAGTAATATCGACAGATGCTGTTACTTTAGTTCCTTTTTCATATTTTCCGTTAACTGGTTCAGGTGATAATGTAATTTTTGCATTATTAGGTTGATTCACTGTTACGGTAAATGTTTCGTTAGGGGTTGCTTCGGCAAAATCAATACCTGCTATAGGGTTGTTTCCGATATATAAATCATCAATAGCCACATCGCAATTAACAGTAGTAGAGGCTGGATGAGAGAAACGCAAGGAATGAAAATCAACAGGTTCCACCTGTACTTCCCTGAAACCTAAGGCCGTACTATAAGAATTCCCATTTAAAGCAAACCAATATTTTTTTGTAGAATTACTAAGTTTGAATGATAACCTGTACCAGGTATTTGCGGTATAATTAGCAGGCTTAACAGTTGCAGATCCGGAGCTTCCATCATATACTTTGATTTTGTTATCCGCACCGAATTCTATCGCAAGCGTTCTGTTTGTAGGAGATCCTAAATCATAGCCCATAATAGTAAATGTAGAACCAAGGCTCTTGATTTTAATCCAAAAATCCACATAAACATCACCATTTAATCCGGTTGTAGACTTAGAATAAGGTTCAAAATCAACTTGCGTTGCACTTTTATTCAGAAATTGCAACCCGTTAGAACCTGTATGCGCATAATCCGTATTAGCAACGATGTTTCCGCTACCATTGGTCACAGTCCATTTATTCTGATTCTTAACACTTCCTAAGGTATAATCTTCGAAAGAAGTATTAATCGCAGTTATTTGTGCATTGACAACAAATGGGAGAAATAATAATATGGAGAATAGATGTTTCATGGGATGTTTTTAATGAAAAATTAAAAATGAAAAATTAAGAATTCCAATATCTACTATTTGAATTTCTATCCCTCACTTCTCATTTTTAATTTTTCATTTTTAATTGTCAATTAAGAAAAAAGAGCTCCTCCATTGATATCTATGTTTGTTCCTGTTAAATACGCTGATTCATCAGACGCTAAATAAGACACTAAATCGGCGATATCTCTGGCTTCTCCTTCGCGACGAAGCGGATACATTTGCTTCATGCGTTCACGATTTTCAGGAGTGTTAAAGCGATCATGGAATGATGTTGCAATAGTTCCGGGAGCTAATGAATTTACACGAATGCCTTTCGGCCCAAGTTCTTTTGCCATTGAGCGGGTGAATGTCATAACCGCACCTTTTGCTGTTGCATAAAGGGAAGCTCCGGGACCGCCGCCATCGCGGGCCGCCTGGGAAGAGAAATTAATGATTGCTCCGCCTTCTGTCATGTAAGGAACGACTTCACGTGTACAAAGCCAGCAGCTTTTCATGTTCACGTCCATTAGTAATTCATACCAGGCTTCGTCTTGTTCCGTAATTTGCTTACGTCCGCAAATACCTCCAACAACATTTACCAACACATGAGCCTGATTGCCAAAAGCTTTAACGCCTTCTGCAAAGAATGTTCTCACTTCAGCAGCTTTTGTCATGTCGCCCTGAACAATGACACACTTTCCGCCTTTTGCTTCAATCATTCTTTTTGTTTCTTCCGCATCTTCCTTATTATCAAAATAGTTGATAACAACATTAGCTCCATCTTCTGCCAAACGTATGGAAATTGCGCGCCCCAAGTCTCTTGCGCCTCCGGTTACGTAAGCTGTTTTACCTTTTAACTTCATGTCTTTCTAAATAATTTATTAATAATGAGATTATTTTTTGTTTAACAAAAATCACTTTTGCCTTTCAATCTTACCTGCAAACAGAAAAACCGAACCAATTGCCAACGGCACCAAAGCTGCCCCTAGAATAAAGAATGGCAACCAGTTTCCACCTTTTGTCAATGAGGGTATAAATACCATTGAAAGTATTACTCCCAAAGTTGCCGCTGCACCTCCGAGTCCGGCTAATGAACCAACTGTTTTACCTGAAAATAAATCGGATGGAAGTGTCTGGATATTTCCGATAGCAAACTGGAAACCTAATAATATTAATGCCATTAACGCAATCACAATCCTTACATCTGAGGCAAGTCCTGTAGCAATCAACGAAGGAAGCATAATTATACCACCAATAACCATAGCCGATTTGCGTGCATAATTAACCGATTTCCCTTTTTTAATAAGGTTTCCGGCAAACCAACCGCCTGAAATACTTCCAAGCATTGCGCCTATATAAGGGATACCGGCATACATACCAATGCTTTTAATATCAAAACCATGAACGTCTAACAGATACATTGGCAACCAGGCAACAAACATCCACCAAACCGGGTCAAGGAAAAAACGTCCGGCAATAACCGCCCAGCTTTTTTTGTTTTTCACCAATTCACCCCACGATAAACCTTTTTCATCGGTAACCGCACTTTCCGGTTGTCCGCTTAAGATATATTCCTTTTCCTGTTCAGTAATCCACTCATGGTACTTCGGACCTTTTTTATTGATAACCAACCAGGGAATCAACCACAACAAACCAATCGCCCCAATGATAATGAAAGTCATTTTCCAACCGAAATTCGTATAAAGAAGCGCTATTAAAACCGGAGAAATAATAGCTCCTACAGATGCTCCGGCATTGAAAAGTCCCTGGGCAAACGCCCGTTCTTTCACAGGAAACCATTCCGCATTGCTTTTTACGGCTCCCGGCCAGGGACCCGCCTCACCTAATCCTAACATGGAACGGAAGAAACATAAAGAACCCAATCCACGCGCAAAAGCTGTACAAGCGTCTGCAATAGCCCAAATAGTTACCGAAATAACAAAACCGATTCTTGTTCCGATTTTATCATACAGTTTTCCAGAAAGCATCTGACTGATTCCATAAGCAACCATAAAGAACATATAGATATATGAATACATTTCTTTTGATTGCTGGGCATATTCTTCAGCCGTCAGACTATCCTTGTCTATTAAACCCAAGTCAGCTACAATACCTTGCCACATAATCGACAAAGTGTTCCTGTCTAAGTAATTAATAAGCGTAACTAATACTATCAGCGAGATAATCCACCAGCGTAATCCTTTTATTTTCATTTTATCGTTGCTATAAAATCTTCCCTAACCGGACTAAATACATCAATCAGGATGCCAGCTTCCAGGCAAATGCAACCATGCATGATATCAGGCTCAGTATAGAAGCCATCTCCAGCCTGAAGTATTTTAGTTTCATTACCAATAGTCATTTCGAATTTACCGGAAACAACATAAGTAGTTTGTGCATGAATATGAGCATGTTGAGTGCCAATTGCGCCTTTTTCAAACATCACTTTCACCATCATTATGTTGTTGTCATAACCGACAAACTGACGTGTAATTCCTTTGTCCGGAGCATACACCGGCTCTTCCGTTCCTAAAAAGAACGGCTTACTTTTTACTTCTTTCATGACTAATTATTTTATTTAGGATTAATTATTCAACCCTGACCGAATAGTTATTTTTCCTGATTGTGATAATTATTTTTTTATTGTCTTTCGTACTGATAAGAACCGTTTTGTTATCCGGATCATCCACACTAAGTTCTGACTGGCATTGAACATTTTTTATATTCGATTCAGCCTGGATCGTATACTCCTCCCTCGGATTAAATTCCCCATGAGGTTCGATAACAGATAAGAAAAAGGCAGAATTTCCTTTTTCCCGAATCATCAGGGAAGGCTCATTTCGCAAATTGAAATTAGGATCGTTTGCCCCTATCCTGTTGAAAAAATACTTAGTACTTTCCAAAGAGGGCATTACAATAGAATAAAACTTATTATTATTTAAGAATGTCATTGCCATATTCTTATCAGAGGCGCTTCCTTCAGCTTGTTTCCAAAGATATTGGTATCCATTTTTAGTTCCCAAAGCTTCTTGTGTGGTTGAATATGGGGTATATTGTATATTTGTAGAAATTAATTGTCCCAGATAATAGTAAGAAAAATCATATTGATGTTCTTTTTTATCAGCGCTCTTTACTTCGAAAATATCCACAACCAATGGTTTTTCAATTCCTTTGGGCTTAACCATTGCAACGGTACGTTCCATTGTAGTACCGGGATATGCATTCGTATCAATAGCAACAACTAACTTAAAATCTTCCTTATTGATAAATTTGGTAATCTGTGGAGAATATTTTTCAGCAGTTTTCAGTTCCCCCTGATAATTGGAAGTTTCATCAACGACCAATGTATTGTGAGCTATGGTTTGTTTGGCCCATGTGTCATTTTCCGGCAGGTAATGTCCTCCGTTTTTGGCTTCAATATTGAGAAAGCGGGCAGCGCCATAATCCTGTAATATTTCATGCCCGTTATCATAACAGGAAATAGAAAGTTTGTCGAAATGTCCATGACCCATGCCTTGCGCCGTAGCTTTCACTACGACACAAGTCTGGTCTTTTCCTTCTCCCATTCTTAAAATACCAAGTCCGCCTTGTTTTCCGTCCGCCCCGTCACGGATTAATAAGGTTTTCAATTCAAACGATTGAGTTTTTCCTTCCTTCAATGCTTTTGCGACTGCCATCCCGGCATCACTTAAAACGACTTGGTTCTGTTCTTCTGCAATACTTAGTAAGTTGTTATCTTTTGTTGTATTATAGGCAATATCTACACCATAAACGAGTTCAATGCTGTGCCAGGTTTTATCCAATGCATCATTCAAATGAAAAAACTGTCCATCAGTATAAGCCATTTGAAGGGATGTATTCACTGCTTTAACTAAAATATTATCACGATATCCGAAAATTTTCCTTTCCGGTTCATTGTTTTGAATCGCTTGTGCGAAAACAATAAACGGCTGAAGGGAATAACGTTGGTAATAAGGTCCTTCGGCAAAATATCCATCAGGAGAGAATAAGTCGTCCATTTGCCGCATAAAACCTCCTTTCCCATCTTTGGATAACCCGTAAAGAGATTTTTCAACCCAATCCCGGTTACCTGTTACATAGCCAATCATTCCTACCCCAGCCACTGCCCAGGTTCCATGATTATGTATTTTATTAAAAGTTGCTTTGTTATCTTCAGAAATAAATTTCACCATCGGAGCAAAAAGATTTTCCTCTATGAATTCTCTGTCTTTATCCGAAAGGTATTCATATATGCAATCATAAGCTTGTGCTGTATATACCAGCCAAACACATTCATTCAATCCCTGCCAGAATAGTTTTCCCCTGTAATTGGATTTCTGTACAGGATGTAAAGGAAGTGTAGGATACATTTTGGAGTATTCAATCAACATATTTTTGATGAATACTGCATAACTTTCATTTTTATAGAGCTGGTAAAGGATACCGGCTTTATACATATCATTGTAATTTTTTTTGTGTTGTTCGTGGGTATAACCTCCTCCTCCATCTTTAGGGACAGGAACATTGATTGGTTGACCAATTATATTGTCAATTTCCTGTTTTGTCTTGGATAAAGTTTCATCAAACAACGGAATATTTCCAAGATTTTGCCTGATTTGCGCGACTCCTTCTTTAGTCAGCATTAAACAAGGATGATTTCCTTTTCCTGCAGTAGCCTGGACAGAGGAAATCAGGAATAATGACTGAATAAATATGAAGACACGACAAATACTTTTCATTTCTTAACTTAAATTTAGTTTATCAGATTGTTCCTGCTTGCGGGCAAAATCCATAACACCTTTCAAGTGTTGAGTCATCATCACTTCTGCTCCTGAGGCATCCTGCCTTTTGATATATTCGAAAATCATTTGATGTTCCATTCCTGCAATGGATTTATTTTTATCACACACCCAATATTTCCTGTAATTAGTCATGATATCGGGAGTGATTATCAGCATCATTGATTTTAGCACCTGATTTTTAGAAGCTTCAGCAATTTGCCTGTGGAAATTCAAATCTTCTTCAACAGCAGCGCCTCCTTCTTTTATTTTTTGGTCACAAACCATCAGGCTATGCTCAATTAGTTTCAAGTCCTCATTGGTTCTTCTTTCGCAACACAATTTCACGGCATTGATTTCCAGTATCAAACGGGTTTCAACCAAGGAATAAAAATCGTAAGTTTCGATTTTGAGGGCATCAGAAATTAATCCTTCAAGAGCTGATATATCCAGACCAGCAACAAAGGTTCCGCTTTGCGGTAATGTTTTCAGAATACCATAGAATTCCAGTTTTTTAATTGCTTCACGGACATGTGCACGGCTCACCCCGAATTTTTCAGCCAGCTTTCTTTCTGAAAGCAGGCGGTCTCCCGGAGCCAATTGGCCTGAACTCAACAAATATTTCAATTGCCGGATGATTGAATCAACCGGTTTTTCAGACAATTCATTTGAATTAACAATCTCGATTTGTTTGCTTGTTAGAAAATCCATTTTATTTCGTGTGTTTTTAATTAATACTCAATCTCACAAAGATATTAATTAAAAGCATTACTTCAATTTTATACTTCAATAATTGGTAAACCAAATTGGTTTGCCAAAAGTATTCCATCTTTTTGAAACAGAAAAATTATTTGAGTTAAATTTCAGAAATCAACAATATGTTGTGCAGCATGCTTTTATTTAAACAAATAATAATCAATAAATTAAAAACAACAAAAACACTTTCAAAACCACAAATCACTTTAATTATCAAATGTTTTTAATCTCAAAATTGGAAAACCAATATTTTTCCTTCAACATTAACATCTACAAACTGACAACAATTTATTTTTTATGGCGCTTGAGTTTGGAAGCTACACCTTATCTAAAATTCACCCAAATCACGTAAATCACGTAAATTTTACATGTATTTTTGAAAGAATTATAAAAACGACTTATATTTGCATCGAAAATACTATTGGTGGATTCCGAAAAACCATAAAAAAGAGTAGGAATATTTTTAACACAATCAAGCAAAATGAAAAAATTAAGAAAAGCTTTTTTTGCAGTAGTTCTTTTGGCTATGGCAGTTTCAGTTAGCGCTCAATTGAATTTTGGGGTAAAAGCAGGGTTTAATGCTTCGACAATAACAGGCTTAAAAGACATTTATAATGAACCTGGGATAGATTATAGCAACAATTATAAACCTGGATTTCATATTGGGGTAGCGGCTCAATATATGTTTGCGCCACAAATGGGAATTGAAACTGGATTATATTATTCAATGTTAGGTTCAAAAGAAGAATATAAATGGACAGAAGATGGCTTAGATTATAAAAACACAGAAACAACAAACCCATCTTATCTTCAATTACCAATTTCGTTTATATACAAATTTGAAGTCGGACAAGATCTTTATCTATACCCATCTTTAGGCATTTATTTAGGGTACGGAATTGCAGGAAAATATAAAAACGAAATAGAAGCCAAAGGAAGCGGACAAGGAGGTGGTTCTGCAGAGATTGAAAGAAATTACTTTGGCAAGGACAAATTTTCCGGAGATTTGAATGTTTTTTCTGATATTATTGGCGACAACCCAGAAACAGAGTCGATTAATCGGTTTGATATGGGAATGACAGCAGGACTGAACCTACAATATTCAAATTTTGTATTTAGCTTGGGCTATGATTATGGCTTCGCAAAAGTTAATAAACAAAGTATTGACGGTTTTGACGATGGTCATAATTCTAACTTCAAAGTTTCCATAGGTTATTTCTTCTAATTTGAGACATTCAATAAATTTTACAAAACTGCCGGAGGAAAATTCTTCCGGCAGTTTTTTTTATATATTGACAAAGTTTGATTGTTTTATTATTAATGCCGGAGGCATTTCATGTTTATAGCAATGAGACAAATATCAGACACACTTTATACAATTCCTCCGGAATCGAATTACAAATTATAATACAAGAAAAAGCGTTTGTCAAGAAATAAGTCAATTATTTAACATCAAACTTAATTAGCCACCTTATACCTTGTATCACTAACCGCCACCACACTATACCTCCGGAGCCAAAACTCCGAACCCGACTCAGGCGCTCCCCCATTTGCAATATTATACACGGCTCCACATGAGGGACATGTTGCTTTCAACCCAGTGCTTGCCGGTTTGATTTTTATATTGGATTGAGCTTCATTCGGACAAGCCAAATCGTAAGCAAATAAATTAACAAGGTTATCTCCAAATCCATTGATAACCAATATGCCTCCATAGCCTAACCGGTCGGTAGCCAACCGGGGAGCCGTATATTCTTTGAATGAAAGAGAGCCATTCAAAACGTTATCCTGCCCGACTAAATCCAGAGTCAGACTTACCGGAGCATTGGGAATGGTTGATGTAACGTTATCACTACAACTTACACTCAAACAAGCCAATATTGCAATAATCAATAGCTTCTTCAATAACTTCTTCAATATCATCTTCTTCAAATAATTTTTTCTATTTCACGCAATTCGTCTTTAGTAAATGACATTTTTTTCAAAACGCCCAGATTAGTATTGAGTTGTTCTACAGAACTTGCCCCTACAATAACAGAGGTTACTTCTTTATGATTCAAAACCCATGCCAAAGCCATTTCGGCTAAAGTTTGTCCTCTTTTTTCCGCAATAAGGTTCAACTCTTTTATCTTGTTGACAATTTCAATGGTAATATCTCCTTTTTTAAGGAAACCATGTTCCTTGGCAGCCCGGGAATTTTCAGGAATACCATTTATATATTTGTCAGTAAGCAATCCTTGTGCTAAAGGAGAGAAAGCAACAAATCCGACACCATGTTCTTCATTGAGTTCCAAATGTCCTTCTTCGGGATAACGGTGGAACATATTGTATTTATCCTGGTAAACCAGACAAGGCACATGTTGTTCCTTTAATATTTTATATGCTTTTTCCGTTTCATCCACAGGATATTTTGAAATTCCTACATACAAAGCTTTACCTTGTTTTACAATATCAATCAATGCTTGCATCGTTTCTTCAATCGGAGTTTGATGATCATAACGGTGAGAGTAAAATATATCGAAATATTCCAAACCAGTACGCTTCAAACTCTGATTGATACTTGCTATGATAGACTTACGCGAACCTCCGTCTCCATAAGGCCCCGGCCACATCAAATGTCCTGCTTTTGAAGAGATTATCATGTGATCACGATAACCTTTCAAATCACCGGCCAGGATTTTTCCAAAATTTTGCTCTGCTGTTCCCGGAGGTGGACCATAATTATTGGCTAAATCAAAATGATTGATACCATTATCAAAAGCGTGAAATATCATCTTCTTCGAATTGGCGAAATCATCAACTTCACCAAAATTATGCCACAATCCCAAAGATATTTTGGGAAGCTGCAAACCTGAATTGCCACAAAATGAATAGTCCATAAAAATGAAAAATTAAAAAGAGTTCCACCCTTGCGCCTGCAATACAATTTCGTTTCCATCGCGGGTAATGAGGGCTGAACCCAATGATTGTTTACATATATGCCCGATAACCGAGACTCCTTTTATTTCATTTATTTTTTCGTGCAATGAAAGAGGTACAGTGAATAATAATTCATAATCTTCTCCCCCATTCAAAGCTACTGTCGATACATTCATATTGAATTGTTCTGCCATGACGGCTGTCTGATAATCAATAGGAATGCGCTCTTCGTAAATCCGGCAACCAACCTTGCTTTCATAGCAAATATGTAATAATTCGGAAGAAAGGCCGTCAGAAATATCCATCATTGATGTCGGAACAATTTCCTTTTCAGCCAGGAACTGTACAATATCCCTGCGGGCCTCAGGTTTCAATTGACGTTCCAGCAAATATTCTTTTCCTGCAAAATCGGGAGTAAAATCTGTCTGGTCATTGAATACCGTTTTTTCCCTTTCGAGCAATTGCAGTCCCATGTAGGCAGCGCCTAAATCGCCGGTAACGCAAATTAAATCGGTTTCTTTAGCGCCACTCCTGTAAGTAATTTTATCTTTCCCAGCTTCTCCTATACAGGTAATGCTTATACATAATCCTGTGAGTGAAGCAGAAGTGTCACCTCCCACAATATCAACATCATAAATATCACAGGCCAATTTCAATCCTTTGTAGAATTCTTCCAGATTTTCTACGGAAAAACGTTTTGAAACTCCCAACGAAACCGTTATTTGTTTAGGAGTACCGTTCATCGCATAAATATCAGAAAAATTCACAACTGCAGATTTATATCCCAAATGTTTCAGCGGGACATAAGTCAAATCGAAATGAATGCCTTCCAGTAATAAATCGGTCGTAACCAATATTTCTTTGGCGCCATAATTCAACACTGCCGCATCATCCCCAACTCCTTTTATACTGCTTTTATTTTTCAGCGAAATATTTTCAGTAAGCCGGCGGATTAGGCCGAATTCTCCTAAATTTGAAATATCCATAAATTTAATGAAGAATGAAGAATGAAGAATGAAGAATTAGGAGTCATGGCTTGTGTTTCATTCCTAATTCTTCATTCTTAATTCTTCATTAATTTAATAACTTCTTCCATAATAAACGCCATTTTCGGTTGCGCTGTTTTTGCCGCCTTCATTACTTCCTCATGGGAAACTTTTTCGACTCTTCCGGATACTCCCAAGTCTGTAATAATAGAGAAGGCCAATACTTTGATGCCAGCATGGTTGGCAACAATCACTTCCGGCACTGTACTCATTCCTACTGCATCTCCTCCGATAATGCTGAAAAAATTATATTCTGCCGGAGTTTCGAATGTTGGTCCCTGAGTCCCAATATAAACACCATATTGCAGCTTAATGTTGTGCTTATGTGCTATTTCTATTGCTAAATTTCTTAAATTTTTGTCATAAGCCTCACTCATATCGGGGAAACGCATGCCAAATTCGGGTAAATTACGGCCTCTCAACGGATGCTCTGGGAATAAATTGATATGGTCTTCAATCAGCATGATGTCGCCGACTTCAAAGCTGCGGTTCATTCCGCCTGCAGCATTGGAAACAAACAAATGGGTTATTCCGAGGAATTGCATTACACGAATGGGATAAGTCACATCCTGCATGCTGTATCCTTCATAATAATGAAAACGTCCCTGCATGGCAACAATCGGTTTGCCTCCCAATTTTCCAATAATCAGTTTGCCACTATGACCTTCTACAGTAGATACGGGGAAATGAGGAATTTCTTCATAAGGAATCTCCCTCCTACTTTCTATATTGTTAGCCAAATCCCCTAAACCAGTCCCAAGTATAATACAAATTTTAGTTTCTCCCGGTATTTTCGTTTTAAGCCATTCTACCGTTTCATTTAAAATTTCTAACATCATTATATATTTTTTTTGTAAATAATTTTTCTTCGTCGTCATTGAACACAACCGTAACCGGCAAATAATACATTACCTTCTTAATTGCATCCGGCACATCACAATTTTCCAATCGGACAAAATCTTTTTCTGTTGTTATAATTATTTTGTTTATTCCCGTTATTTGCTCAAATTTTGTTTCAATATTCCGGATATCATTTTTTGAGAATGCATGGTGATCAGGAAATATCATTGTATCCAAATGCCGGGTGTATTTTTTTAATTCTTTAATAAGTACCTGGGGATTAGCAATTCCGGCAACCAACAAAAATGAATAATTATCTTCTTTCATTCCCGCCAATTCTTTTCTTCCGGATTGTTTGTCCCTAAAGCATGGGATTAATTTCCCATACTTAAATGTTGTGAAAAATAAACTTTGATAAGGGAATAAATTCAGGTGTTTCGATATCAGCCGGTAATCAATCGGCGCTAATTGAGGTGAACATTTGGTTACAATAACAATATCTGCCCTGTCTTTTCCTGAACAAGGTTCGCGAAGCCTTCCTGCAGGTAACAAGGCATCTTCATAAATCAGCCGGTTACTGTCAATCAACAAAATAGAACAAGATGGCTTCACATAACGATGCTGAAACGCATCATCCAACAAGATGATTTCCGGTCTTCTATTTTCAGGAAGTGACAGCAGTTTTTTAATTCCCCGCCTCCGGTTACCATCAACGGCAACAACAGCCTGCGGAAATTTACGGAATATCTGGAATGGCTCATCACCTATCGTCTGTCCGGTTGCATTTCCACCGGCCAGCACAAAACCTGATGTTTTCCGTTTATATCCCCTGCTTAAAACGGCAACTTTATGTTTGCCTGCCAATAAATGCAAGAGGTATTCGACATGAGGTGTTTTGCCGGTTCCGCCTACGGTAATATTACCAACACAAATAACAGGAACCGGAAATTCTTCTGTTGGAAGTATCTTCCAGTCAAAAAACTTATTCCTGAACCAAACAACCCATCCAAAGATTAAAGAAATGGGAAGAAGGTATTTTTTTATCCTGTTAGGTTTTATTTTCACGATGAAGTATTTTTCCCTTTGATTGTTTTCAAATAAAATTCAATCGATTTAATTAATCCGCTTACCGGAGAATCTTTGGAGTCTTTGGCCTGGGGTAATTTCGAAATAGAGAAATCATAAAATGGTAGTTTATTCTTTTTCAATCCGATAGTCATTGTCGTATTGGTAACAGCCAATATATATTGCAAAGAATAATTTTCCCTGATAGTCAAATCAATTGCAACATCGTAATGCTGAGTCTTCAAATGGTTCAACAATAGATCAGAGGGGATTCCAGATTTTTCGCTATTTTCCTTAGGGCTAATGACTTTATAAACTGTTTCGGAATAATCAAAAGCATCATCTTTTATCCGGAAAGCGTATCCCGAAACAGATTTTCCGGCTTCCTGAAGTTTTTCTACAAATGAATCAACCGCTTCATAATCTGAAGTTTCAAACAACACAAGGACTGAATGGATGGCATCCATGTCAAGAAAGGCATGGTTGCGGCCGTTCTTTTTGAGTAGATTCTTTAATTTATTTTTTTTGAAAAATCCAAACATAACCTTTAAGAGTTAAAAATTAAGAGTTAAGAATTAAGAGTTATTTGTTGTGCATAAGCCAACTCTTAATTCTTAACTCTTAATTAATTCAAGGAATTCTTCTTCTCCAATAATCTTAACTCCCAATTTTTGGGCTTTTTCTAATTTTGCGGGGCCCATATTTTCTCCGGCCAGAATATAATCAGTTTTTGCGGAGACAGAGCCTACGTTTTTCCCTCCGTTTTTTTCAATCATCACTTTATATTCATCACGCGAATATTTGGAGAATGTTCCACTTATTACAAACGTTAAATCAGCTAACTTAGTTGTTTTCTCCGACAGAATTTTTTCATCAATCTTTAATTGGAGTCCAGCATCTTTCAATTTTTGAACCAATTCCATGTTTTTTTCGTCGGAAAAATAACGAATAACACTTTGGGCTATGCGTTCTCCAATCTCGTCTACATCTGTGAGTTGTTCAATATTGGCATGCGCAAGCGTATCAATATCAAGGAAAGCATAAGCCAAACGTTTGGCAACGGTTTCCCCGACAAACCGGATACCCAGGGCAAATAAAACCCGTTCAAACGGTACATTCTTCGATTGGCGAAGACTTTCCATATAATTACGGGCGCTTCGTTCTCCCCAACGTTCCAGATTCATAATGCTTTCTATTTTAACAGCATATAAATCTGCTGCATTGTGAATTAATCCCGCATTATAAAAATGTTCGATTGTTTCTGTTCCGGCATGAATATCCATAGCCCGTCGACTCACAAAATGTTCTACCTTGCCTTTAATCTGAGGCTCACAACCAGTTTCATTCGGACAATAAAAGGCGGCTTCGCCTTCATACCGCATCAATGGAGTACCACATTCAGGACAATTCTTAATGAACTGAACCTCATCCCCAATCAAGAAACGGGAAGTTTTATCAACTCCGACAATCTTGGGTATGATTTCTCCACCTTTTTCCACATAAACCATATCGTTGTAATGTAAATCCAACGATTTGATAATATCGGCATTGTGTAAAGAAGCCCGTTTAACGACAGTTCCCGAAAGTTGTACAGATTCGAGATTGGCCACAGGAGTCACAGCGCCCGTGCGCCCCACCTGGAAAGAAACAGAAAGCAATTTAGTCAATGCTTGTTCAGCCTGGAATTTATAGGCAATTGCCCATCTTGGTACTTTTGAAGTAAAACCGAGATTTCTCTGCTGACGAAGCGAATTAACTTTCAACACAATACCATCAGTAGCGACCGGCAGGTTTTTCCGCTCCACATCCCAGTATTTGATAAATTCAAAAACACCGTCTATTGTATCATATTTGCGTGTTGCTTCCGAAATCTTAAAACCCCATGTTTTAGCTTTTTGCAGGTTTTCATAATGACCATCTTCCGGCAAATTTTCACCAAGCATATAATAGAGGTAAGAATCCAGCTTACGTCCGGCAACAACAGATGAATTTTGTAATTTCAATGTTCCTGATGCAGCATTCCGGGGATTGGCAAAAAGCGGTTCTTCCTGTTCTTCCCTCTCTTCATTCAATGCATCAAAAACAGACCAGGGCATCAGGATTTCCCCCCGGATTTCAAATTTTTCAGGATAACCGTTTCCTCTTAATTTCAAAGGAATAGAACGAATTGTTTTCACATTGGAAGTAACATCGTCTCCTTTCGTTCCATCTCCACGGGTGATTGCACGTGTGAGTTCCCCGTTTGCATAAATCAGGGAAATAGAAGTGCCATCATATTTCAGTTCGCATACAATTTCAAATGGCTCATTCAGCGTTTTTTTAACACGGTCGTAAAAATCCCGGACTTCTTCTTCCGAATAAGTATTGGCCAATGAAAGCATCGGATATTGATGCTCAACCTGTACAAAATTTTTATTGATATCACTGCCGACCCGCTGTGTTGGGGAATTGGGATCAAAGAATTCGGGATGTTTTGCTTCCAAATCCTGTAATTCTTTTAGCTTCTTATCAAATTCAATATCTGAAATTTCGGGAGCCGACAATACATAATAATTATAATTATGCTTTTCAATTTCTTCCCGTAGAGAAAATATACGTTCTTTTATGTTATCCATTTTTTAATATACCGTAAAAATGCAAATGTATTAAATATTTTTTATCTTTACGATGCAGCGTTTTTTCATTTTTTGCGTTTTTATATATAAATCAAGGGAAAATCGTGTTTCCCTACATTATTAACCAACAAATTAAATTCAAAAAAGAAATGAAAAAGTTATTTTTAATTTTATTATCAGGATCTGTGTTGTTAGGATTTACAGGGTGTTTGGATGATGGTGATTCTGCTTCCTACTATGAAGGACCAGCTATGGTTACATATGAAAATCAAAACCCGATGTTGAAACTGGCGGGCGAAACAACTTTAAGTGTACCGGGTTTATCCGATACATTAAAAACAGGAGATTGCTTATGGAGTTATTTTTCAACAGAGAATAATATTGTTTCAGGCTTAGCTTATCAAAAATTAGGTGTGGACACTGTATTTGAATCTTCCGGCGATATGAAAGATGACTATAACGATGCAATTAAAAGTGCCGCTGTATATGAAGCAACAATAGATAGCGTCTTATTTTTTGTTTTCAGTCAAAAAGAATTGAGTCAAAGCGATTTAAAATCCACCGGTATAACTGAAAGTTCTCCATACGGAAATGCATACACATACGAAATTATGTATAATACGGATTCTATCATACAAGCAGATGGAAAAGAGATTCCTAAACTGTACATCAAATCAAAAAAGATAAATGCTTCGAGTTCTTCATTAAAATCCCGCTTTGCGTTCAACATGAATGAATTTGTTTCAAAATATTCTGATTCTGAAACAGGACAAGTGCCTTTATATCTCCATTTTAAAATCGGGACTGATTCTGAAGGAAATGATGTTTATCAAAAATTCCAAAATTATCCGATTAAATGGAAGCCATAAAATAATAATAAAACAATGCTCATGAAAAAACATTTCAGCTATTTACTCGCTCCGCTTTTACTATTGTGGGCGTGTTCAGAAAACAACGGTTCGGAAGAAGGAACTTTGCCGGAAGCGAAACCAATCGTTTTGCGTTCAGCACTCGTACCCAAAATCAAGCAGGACAATACTTTTGCATTTGACTTGTTCAAAGAAGTTTATCAAACTAACAAAACTGAAAATGTATTTATTTCCCCTTTAAGTGTGAGTATGGCTTTAAGTATGACGCTTAATGGAGCTAAAGGGGAAACATTGGAAGAAATAAAAAACGCTTTGCGGATTTCAAATTTTTCAGTAGATGAAATCAATGAGTATTGTAAAATATTACGGGAAGCGTTATTGAAAGTAGATCCTTCTACAGAATTTGCCATCGCCAATTCAATCTGGTACAGGGAAGGTTTTCCGGTGGAAAATTATTTTTTGCATGTAAATAGAGAATTTTTCAATGCGGAAGTTAACGAAAGTGATTTTTTAAATCCGGAAACATTGAACCGTATTAACAAATGGTGTGCAGATAATACCAAAAACAAAATTCCCCAAATTATTGAATCAATTCCGGATGAGGCAATCATGTATCTGATTAATGCTGTTTATTTCAAGGGAATATGGAAATCCCAATTCGATAAAGAAAATACATCCGACGCTATTTTTTATAAAGAAGACGGTACTACATGGTCGGTCAAAATGATGAGACAAAAAGCATTTTTCAACTACTGGGAAGACCAAACTGCACGCTACCTGACTTTACCTTACGGGAACGGCGCTTTCAGCATGAAAATTATATTACCGAATTATGATAAAAATGTTGATGATGTTATCAATAACCTGAATAAGGAATCATGGTCTTTATCATCCGGTTCTCCGGCTAACAACGTTCCTGTAGAAGTTAATTTACAATTGCCAAGTTTTAAAGCTGAATGTGAATATCAATTACAAAAAGAGGTATTGCCTACAATGGGAATGCAATTACCTTTTTCAGATTTTGCCGATTTTACTGGGATTTCAAGAGGCGGTGGAATTAAAATTTCACAAGTCATACATAAAACATACGTGTCTGTTGGAGAAGAGGGCACAGAAGCAGCGGCTGTAACTGTAGTTGGAATGGAAACGACTGCGGGTCCACCATCCAATGAAATTTATTACACAGTTAACAGACCTTTTGTTTTTGTTATTCAGGAAAATAGCACAGGAACCATATTATTTATGGGGGCTATAAAAGAATTATAACCCGCTATGAATGAATTGGAGTTGGTAGACGGTTGCCGGCAGGGGAACAACCGGTTTCGCCGGCAACTCTATGAACTTTATTCCCAACAAATGATGGGGATTTGCTACCGTTATACCGGTGACAAATCCATATCCCAAGACCTGCTACATGATGGTTTTATCAAAACCTTTGAATCGTTCGGCTCATTCAGGTATCAAGGGCATGGTTCTCTTCTTGCCTGGATTAGCCGGATATTTGCGAATGTAACTCTTGACTATCTGAGAAAAAACAGTAAGTGGAACGATGCAATTCCGTTGGAAGACTGGTATGAAAACAATATTGCAATTGAAGAAGAAGATTTTAATCCGATTCCCAATAACGTTTTAATCCGGTTTATATCGGAACTCCCTGTAGGTTACAGAACTATATTCAATCTCTATACTTTCGAAAGAATTCCGCACAAGGAAATTGCGAAAATGATGGGAATCAATGAAAGTTCCTCGCGTTCGCAATTATCCAGGGCGAAATCTATTTTATCTGAAAAAATAAAAAAATATGTGTTGAATCATGGATAATAAGGAGAATGACATATTAACCCGGATTTTCCGCGACAGGCTTACCGGTTACAAGCATCCTGTTGAGAAAAATGACGCTGTCTGGGATTCAATCGAACGTAGTTTACCTAAACCCAAAACGACTTCCCGGTTGGTTTGGCTGAAAGTTGCAATAGCTGCCGCCGCGGTTTTTGCAGGAGTGCTCTGCCTGAATTTATTCCTCACACATAAAGGGAAAGATGATGTAATTATTGAAACAATAACTCCGGGTATTATTTCCGGTAATCAACCCAATCCTTCAAATCCTGTTTATATAGATTCAACTCAAAATCAGGAAATAAAAAAAGGGAATACTGATGTTGTAAAAATTGCAGAAAATCATTCTTATATAACATCTGATAAAAAAGAGATAAAACAAATAAGTGATGTCCCTTTCAATGAACTAAAAGCTATTCCTGTAAAAAAAGACAAAGAGGAAACAACTATTGCCGAAGTGAAGCCAGAACCTAAAGAAAAAGAAATTTCAAAGGAGCAGGATAATTTTATAAATGAATCTTCAGAAAGTGAGACAAAAACATTATATGCTTATTCGAATTCAATAAAAAATAAAAAAAACAAAAACCTTTCACTGGCTCTTGCTATGGGAAATTCAACCGGTCATTCCTCTGAATCAGTTATAAACAACCATGTTGTAAATCTGCTTGTGGGGAGTGACAACTATCTCAATATTAAGCCATCAGCCACCCCACCCCATGCTACTAATGGTGATATTAGCGAACAAACAAAATACAATATTCCGGTTTCATTCGGTTTTTCCGTACGTAAATACTTTCCGGACTCCTGGGCACTGGAAAGCGGATTGGTATATTCTTATTTGTCTTCGACAGAAACAACCGGATTAAGAAGTGTCATACAAAAGAAAGAAACAGAATTACATTACATTGGTATACCGTTGAAAGTTGTCTATACATTTTACAGCAACAACCGTTTATCATTATATGCAAATGCAGGTGGCATGGGTGAATATTGTGTATATGGAAAAGAAACAATAGAAAATTCTTCTGTTCATATAGATGTTCCAGAAATACAATGGTCGGTTCTTGGAAGCCTTGGCCTTAATTATAAACTCGTCGACCATTTGGGTTTGTTCGTTGAACCTGGTGTTTCTTATTATTTTGATGATGGAAGCGAAGTGAATTCAATCAGGAAGGCCGTTCCGTTCAATTTGAATTTACAAGCAGGATTGAGGTTAACGTATTAGTGTGAACAGGGAACTATTTGAACCTGCTAAAAGCAGAATTAACAAAATATTGCTAACTTTGCACCTTAAATTCACCAATAAATATGAATATTCAAACATCAGTCCAAAAAGCGATAGAAACTCTTTACGGACAGCAGGTAAATGCTGCCCAGGTACAACTACAAAAAACAAAAAAGGAATTCAAAGGTCATCTGACTTTGGTTACTTTTCCTTTATTGAAAATATCAAAAAAGAATCCGGAACAAACAGCACAGGAAATCGGGGAATATCTGGCAATAAACGAACCTGCGATAGCAGAATTCAACGTTATTAAAGGTTTCCTGAACCTCACCATTGCTCCTGTTTATTGGGTTGGCATGTTGAATGAAATCAATGCTGATAAAAATTCCGGCTTGACAGCTCAAACAGAGGATTCTCAATTGGTGATGATTGAATATTCTTCGCCCAACACCAACAAGCCATTGCATTTGGGACACATCCGTAATAATCTGTTGGGATACAGTTTGGCTGAAATCATGAAGGCCAATGGATACAAGGTCGTGAAAACAAATATCGTTAACGACAGGGGGATTCATATTTGCAAATCCATGCTGGCCTGGCAAAAATGGGGAAATGGTGTAACTCCAGAATCAACAGGTAAAAAAGGCGACCATTTGATTGGTGATTTTTATGTGCTTTTTGATAAAGAATATAAAAAAGAATTAGGTGAATTACACGACAAGGGCCTTTCAAAAGAAGAAGCGGAAGCACAATCTTCATTGATGGCTGAAGCCCGTGAAATGCTCCGCAAATGGGAAGCCGGAGATATGGAAACTGTTGCCCTATGGGAGAAAATGAATAGTTGGGTATATGCAGGATTTGATGAAACATACAAAAGATTAGGTGTGGATTTCGATAAAATATATTACGAATCGGAAACTTATCTGACGGGTAAAGAACAAGTATTGGAAGGTTTATCCAAAGGTATTTTCTACAAGCAGGAAGACGGTTCGGTGTGGGCGGATTTAACTACTGATGGCCTCGACAATAAATTGCTTCTGCGTGCTGACGGTACTTCGGTTTATATGACCCAGGATATCGGAACTGCCAAATTGCGCTTCAAAGACTATCCCATCAATAAAATGGTTTATGTTGTTGGAAACGAACAAAACTACCACTTCCAGGTTTTGTCTTTATTACTGGATAAATTGGGTTTCGAATTTGGAAAAGGCTTGACACACTTCTCTTATGGTATGGTTGAACTGCCCGAAGGGAAAATGAAATCACGCGAAGGAACGGTTGTTGATGCCGATGATTTGATTGAAGAAATGATTTCAACAGCCAAGGAAACTTCGAAAGAACTTGGTAAATTAGATGGTTATTCGGAAGAAGAAGCAAACAAAGTTTCGGAAATCGTGGGATTAGGCGCACTGAAATATTTCATTCTGAAAGTCGACCCTCGTAAAAACATGGTTTTCAATCCGAAAGAATCAATTGATTTCAACGGGAATACAGGACCATTCATACAATATACTTACGCACGTATCCAATCGGTTTTGCGCAAAGCTGCCGAACAGGGAATCAGTTTACCGGAATCACTCGACACTACACTCATTCTTAACGAAAAAGAAGAAGATTTGATTCTAAACCTGAATCAATTCAAAGAAGTAGTGAAAGAAGCTGCCGATTCATATAGTCCGGCGTTGATAGCCAATTATGTATATGATTTAGTAAAGGAATACAATCAGTTTTATCACGATTATTCGATTTTGAGGGAAGAAAATGAGGCACTGAAAAAATTCCGTTTGGTTCTTTCCTTAAATATTGGAAAAGTTATCAGGACTACATTTTCTTTGCTGGGGATTGATGTTCCTGACAGGATGTAATCAAAATGTTCTTTTCAAAACCACAGAAAATTATACCTTTGAAGAAGTTACAATCCGGTTCCTGAAGTTCAAGGTGCAAAATCCGGGTATATGTGGAACGAGAGCGTAAAAAAACAATCAAATGCTTTAATATTTAAATGTATTTACTTATTTTTGTCAAAGTATTGAGGACTTGGCATTATGAAAAAGAAAGAAAGCAAACCTTATAAAATAGAAGAGAAAGAAGAAAAAAACCTCATGGTTGAGGAGCCTTGTCCACCGTATGGTATTTTGAATCTGGATGAATCCCAACGTTATACTTATTCCGACTACCTGACCTGGTTCGACAACAGGAGAAGGGAACTTATAGATGGTTTCATTCATTTAATGTCGGCGCCTAATGAAATACATGCCAGATTATCTTCTGCGATTATTTGGTCATTAAACACCTTTGTCCGAAAAAGAAAGGGTAAATGCCGTGTTTATCATGCTCCTTTTGACGTTCGCCTTCCTTTAAGAGGGCTAACTGATGATGATAAAATATATAATGTGGTACAACCAGACCTTTGCGTTATTTGTGATTTATCCAAATTGGATGGAAGAGGATGTATAGGTGCTCCAGACCTGATTGTAGAGGTATTATCTCCATCCACTTTAAAGTATGATTGGAACTACAAGTTCAATTTATATGAAAAAGCAGGTGTCAAGGAATATTGGATCATTGACCCCAAAGCACAAACAATTAATGTCTTTTTATTACAAGAAAATGGAGAATATGACCTCGGAACCGTTTATGATTACGAACAGCAAGTTCCGGTAAATATTTTCAAAGGATTAGAAATCAATCTGAAAAGTTTGCTGGAAGAATAAATTTATCTTACAGCATAATTTATTCGAAAATTTAGAATCATATTCTTAATCAACGCCTCCTCCCAAGGCCCTATATAAACCGACCGTACATTGCAATTGTTCTAACCGGTCGTTTACCCGGTTAAGTGTGCAGATAACAGATTTTGTTTTGCAGTAAGTACCTATGCTTCTAACGCATTTGAAGCAATGAACATATTGCAAAAAGAAAAGATAGATATTATGTTATTGGAAGTTCTAATTCTTGTGCAATTTTATCTCCTTCTTACTTTTATATAATCCGACATCATAAATGAACACTTTACAATTCTTTTTTTCCGGAGCAAGACGGATATCTCCAAAAATATGAGACGGAGGTACAGAATCGGTTGAAGATATAGAAATTGTAAATAATCCATTGCCGGTAACCTTTTCTCTTTTTATAATAGCTGAATCGGGCAAGCCCACTCCGAATGTGACCACAGGTTCCACAATTGAGTCAGCGATTCCTAATACATTGAAAGTCAATTCATAATATTCTTTGGAAGATAACTGAACTGTATCCAAATTAAAGTCAATCAGATTCTTTCCCGGTAGTGAGGATAACATAAATGCCTTAGGACCTTCCCAAATATATATCTGATTGGTATCAGAAGTAATGGTTTGCATCCGGCGCCGGTCTATCCTTGCTGTTATGCTATCAGAAAGGACTGTATAGCGTTTAGTTAACCGGTCATAAACATTTAGATACACATCTAAATGGGCGCCATACCATATGAGGGAAGTATCGAATTGCTCTTGAGAGATTTCATGCTTTTTGAATATGCTTGCATACAATTCATGCTTCTTTTCTTCTGTTGGAAAATCCTGGTAATTTTCATTAATTTTGGCATCAGCAATATGGATGTCAAATAACACATCTTCCATTTGCTTTTCCGACAAAACTTTTGATGATTTTCCACAGGCTGTGAATAACAACACTAACAAAAGAGATAATATAGCAATGTGTTGTTTAAACATTTTCTTTTTTTGGTGAATCAAAATCCTTGGCTAAAGACTTTCTGTAGAATAATATAAGAACAGCAACACCTACACTGATAGCTGAATCTGCCAAATTAAAGATCGGGCTGAAAAATACAAACCTTTGTCCACCCCAAAATGGCATCCATTCCGGCCAGGTAGTTTTGATTATCGGAAAATAGAACATATCTACGACCTTCCCATGTAACCATGTGGCATAACCTCCCCCCGGAGGAAACATTGTCGCAATAACACCTTCCGGATAAAGGAAAGATGGTTCTATGCTGGCATCAAAAATCACACCATAAAAAACACAATCGATAATATTCCCTACAGCACCGGCAAATATTAATGCAATGCAAACGATATAACCTGTCGAAAATTTTCGTTTAACCAATAAATAAAGGTAGTAAGCAATCGCGCATGAAGCTATAATCCTGAAGATAGACAAAAATAACTTGCCAATTACCTCAATGCCAAAAGCCATTCCCGGATTTTCCGTAAAATAGATATGAAACCAGCTGGTGATTTCAAAATCCTGATAAAGATGCATGTGGGTTTTTACCCAGATTTTGAGAATTTGATCGGCAATAAGTACTAATAAGATAACAGCAATTGCCCAAAAGCCTTTAGAAAGTTTCATGTATTATTTTTGACTCATCTTAGCTTCAATACTCAATGTAGCATGGGGAACAGCACGCAATCTTTCCTTTGGAATCAGCTTACCTGTTTCGCGGCAAACTCCATAAGTTTTATTCTCAATGCGTACCAAAGCAGCCTGTAAACTCTGAATGAATTTCATCTGGCGTTGGGCCAAACGGCCGGCTTCTTCTTTTGATAATGTAGCAGCACCTTCTTCCAAAACCTTGAATGTAGGAGAAGTATCTGTCACATCATTACCATCAGCATTCATTATAGTTGCTTTCAATAAGTCGTAATCTCTTTTAGCTGCTTCTAACTTTTCCATTATGATGGCGCGGAATTCTTCCAATTCAGCGTCCGAATATCTTGTTTTTTCGTTCATAATCGGTCGTTTTTAATGGTTTTTACTCTATACAATTGTTCAAAATTAATATTATTATTCAAATATACAAACAAACTTATGCTTTTTCCACCTTTACTAACAATTTGAAATCATCTAAATCAAGTTCGATTCCATCCTGAATTTCAGATGATATAAGATTATCTGCCAACACCTGGTTTTTAATATAATCATTAAACTCTTCAACAGCCTCATTTACAGCTTTATTCGATTGAACAACAACATTAATCCTGTCTACGATTTCAAAACCGTTTGCTTTGCGAATATTTTGAATACGGTTTACCAATTCACGGGCAATTCCTTCCTTTCTCAATTCATCAGTAATTGTGATGTCTAAAGCAACAGTCAGCTTTCCTTCATTAGCTACCAACCAGCCGGGAATATCTTCGGAAATGATTTCCACATCAGCTAAAGTTACTTCAGCAGATTCACTTCCGACTTGCAAAATGAATTGACCGTTCTGTTCTAACTGCAAAATCTGTGCCTGACTCATTCCTGCGATTTGGGCGGCCAGGTCTTTCATTATTTTTCCATAACGAGGACCTAATTTTTTGAAATCGGGTTTGATTTTTTTCACCAAAATGCCATCAGCATTGTCAACATATTTTATTTCTTTTATATTAACTTCATTCAAAATCAATCCCAGAACAGCCTCTATAGTTTCTTTCTGGTGAGCATCCAGCACAGGAACCATAATGGAAGACAATGGCTGACGTACTTTAATATTTACTTTCCGGCGCAATGCCAATACCATGGATGAAATGGTTTGTGCAATTTGCATTTGTTCTTCCAAATCTTTGTTAATCAATGATTCTTTGCAAACAGGGAAGTCAGACAAGTGAACAGATATGGGTACGTGGTGTGCGGTACGCGCGCGATCAGGTTCTGCACTTTCTATGCCGTGTACCAAATCTAAAAACAATTTATCCGCATAAAATGGCGCTATCGGAGCCATTAATTTAGAGACTGTTTCCAAACAGGTATATAAAGTCTGGTATGCAGAAAGTTTATCCGCATCCATTTTACCTCCCCAGAAACGCTTGCGGTTAAGACGTACATACCAGTTACTCAGGTTGTCATTTACAAAATCGTTAATGGCACGGCCTGCACGGGTTGGCTCGTAAGTAGAGTAGAATTCATCGACTTCTTTAATCAATGTATTCAACAATGAAAGTATCCAACGGTCGATTTCAGGACGTTCTGCAAAAGGGATATCCTGTTCTTTGTATTCGAATCCATCTACATTGGCGTATAATGCAAAGAAAGAATATGTGTTGTAAAGCGTTCCGAAAAATTTACGACGGGATTCTTCAATACCTTCCACATCAAATTTCAGGTTATCCCAGGGAGAAGCATTGGTAATCATATACCAACGCAACGGATCGGAACCATATTTTTCAATTGTTTCAAACGGGTCAACAGCATTACCCAACCGTTTCGACATCTTATTTCCGTTCTTATCTAACACCAAACCGTTGGAAACAACAGTTTTGAACGAAACATTGTCGAAAATCATGGCAGCTATGGCATGAAGCGTAAAAAACCATCCACGGGTTTGGTCTACACCTTCAGCAATAAAATCTGCAGGGAATACTTCTCCCCTATCAAATATTTCTTTGTTTTCGAAAGGATAATGGATTTGCGCATAAGGCATCGCGCCCGAATCGAACCAAACATCAATCAAGTCGGATTCACGTTTCATCGATTTTCCTGATTTGGAAACGAGAATGATTTCATCAACAAACGGACGGTGCAAATCGATATTCTTTACAGCATAATTTTCAGCAGAATAATCTCCGGATTTGAAATTTTCAAACGGATTCTTATTCATGAATCCGGCTGCAATAGATTTATTAATTTCCTCCATCAACTCTGCCACAGAACCGATACATTTTTCTTCTGTACCATCTTCCGTGCGCCAGATTGGGAGTGGAGTTCCCCAATAACGGCTACGACTGAGGTTCCAGTCCTGCAGGTTTTCAAGCCACTTACCGAAACGTCCAGTTCCAGTTGATTGAGGTTTCCAGTTGATTGTATTGTTGAGTTCAATCATCCGTTCACGGCAGGCAGTTGTGCGGATAAACCAGCTATCCAAAGGATAATAAAGCACCGGTTTATCAGTACGCCAGCAATGCGGATAATTATGTATCTGCTTTTCGATTTTGAATACCAAATTTTGTTGCTTTAACATCACACAAAGGTCAATATCGAGAGTAGTATCATTTTCTGTTAATTTAGGGTCATAGTCATTTTTAACGAAACGACCTGCATATTCCTTATATAAATCAACATTGACATTTTCCCTGACAAAACCGGCATCCAAATCCTCAAGTCTGAAATACTTTCCTGTCAAATCAACCATAGGACGGCGGTTACCGTCTTTATCTATGAACATCAACGGAGGAACACCATTGGCCTTGGCCACACGATCATCATCAGCACCGAAAGTTGGCGCTATATGAACAATTCCGGTACCATCTTCTGTAGTCACAAAATCACCTGTAATTACACGGAAAGCACCTGGTCCCGGATTTACCCAGGGAATCAATTGTTCATATTCCATTCCTGCCAAATCGGAATCTTTATAAGAAGCTACTATTTTGAAAGGAGCTATTTTATCTCCTTGTCTATAGTCTTCCATATTCATCTCCAACGCTTTTTCATTGAAATGTGTAAAGAGCAATTCACGCGCCATAACAGCTGTCATCGGCTTGGCTGTATAAGGGTTATATGTTTGAACAGCTACATAATCGATATTTGGTCCAACACAAAGCGCCGTATTGGAAGGAAGCGTCCAGGGAGTAGTTGTCCAAGCCAGGAAATAAGCATCACCGAACTGTGCCATTTCCGGTTTCGGATTTTTAATCTTGAATTGCGCCGTGCAAGTTGTATCCTTCACATCTCGGTAACAACCTGGTTGGTTCAATTCATGCGTACTTAACCCTGTTCCCGCTGCCGGGGAATAAGGCTGGATAGTATATCCTTTATATAGTAATCCCTTTTTGTAAAGTTCCTTAAGTAAATACCAAAGCGTTTCGATATAACGGTTATCATAAGTGATATATGGGTCATCCATATCCACCCAGTATCCCATTTTGCGGGTCAGATCTTCCCACTCTTTGGTATATTTCATTACATCTTTACGGCAGGCGGCATTGTATTCTGCCACGGAAATTGTTTTTCCTATATCTTCTTTGGTAATTCCCAATGCTTTTTCCACGCCAAGTTCTACAGGAAGCCCATGAGTATCCCATCCGGCCTTGCGTTTCACCTGATAACCTTTCATCGTTTTGTAACGGCAGAAAATGTCTTTGATAGAGCGGGCAATTACGTGGTGAATTCCCGGCATCCCATTTGCAGAAGGAGGACCTTCATAAAACACAAATGACGGAGCGCCTTCTCTTATTTCCAAACTTTTGTGGAAAACATCTTCTTTGTCCCAACGGTGCAACACTTCCTTGTTGACTTGCGATAAATTGAGGTTACTGTATTCAGTGAATTTCTTACTCATATAAGTATCAAGTTTGTGAATAGGGAAGCTTCGCTGTGAGTAGTGAGTCAGACTCACCGAGAGCGAAGTGAACCTCACAATCCACCATTCCCATTTTTTATAGTTTTAAAAAACAGGCACAAAGGTACAAAATTTTGCACGTTTTCTTATTATTCAGCAAAAATTTCTTTGAAGTCGAGTTTCAATCCGGGCAAAGTCTGGACAGAAATAAAATCGGTTTGTTCTTTCAGATAAGTTGTTGCCTTTCCGTATTTTCACTGGAGGAAGATAATACTTCTACAACCATATCGGGCGCACCAATGCATCCTCTTTCATCTATTTTTGAAGGATCGCAAATAACACAAACATCAGGTTGAACCACAGTATCTATCTTGTCATCTTGAATATCTTCCGGTTTTTTAGGCAATCGCACATCAAAAGGAGCATGAAATACTTTACAATTTCCTTTCTGCTTTTTTACATAGTTATACATTTCATAATATATCTCTCCTGAAATAGAAGCATGCCGGCTGGTTGGGGCCGACATCAGACGTACAATTCCACCTATCAATTCACGCATTTTATCATCTATCCAGGTCAAATAATCAGCATAAGTATAATGCTTGTTATAATCAAATATTGAATTATAGGCAACAGATGGTTCCTGAACTACTGAAGGTTCTGATTCTTTGAGTTCATACTTCTCCGGAAGTTTCTTTTTCGTTTCTTTCTTGTTTTCAGGTTTCATACTGTGAAAAATTTTGTGATCAATTCATTCATTTGGGTTGTTGCAAATATATAGATATTTTCCATTCAATACAAACTTTTTACTTCAATAATATTGTATTGAACTTTATAATTTTAGCTTTGTAAAGTTTTATGATACAATAAAATACGACAAACATTGATATTAATAATTAAACTTTTATTTTTGCAGGAAATATTTAGAAAAAGCGTTTAACTGCTTCTCGTGCTACAAAAGGTCGAAATTTTATAGGAACACGAAAGAAACAGGTGAATGCCCTCTGCTTATAACGGCGGGGGGTGTTATTCCTGTTCGTGTTCCAGGACTTCGACCTCCGCGTAGCCGATAGGATAATGCCCTACCGCTTTTTATTTTAAACCGTTTGCCAAGTAGGGAGCAAGCCCAAGCATATTATTTTGAAAAACCTAATTAATTTTCCCACTTCGGTTTTTAAACCTAAATACAAAATTATCCTGAAACAAGTCTTGTCGGTTTTGGATTGCGATAAATCAATAGCCAAAATTAATTTTCCTCATAATAAAATAACTATTTTACCTGATTTGCCTAAACCTGGTGAAGAATTGATGGAAATCAGGATTCGTGATGCCACTGTTACCTATGTTTTAAATAAAGAACAGATTTGTGTTACCGGTTATCTTTTTCTTGATAATCTATCCGACCTGGAAGGATATCTGAATGCTTGCAACAAGCATTTCAAAATTGCGGGATTAGGTTATTGGAAGTATAAAGTTCATTATATTGAATTAAAGAAAGAGGAAGAATTTGATTCTTTCTTACATTTTAGATAACGGCACACAGATTTTATAGTTTAGCCACGAATTTCACAAATCAACACTAAAATAAAAGTGTGAATTCGTGCAATTCGTGTCTAAATCATTTAAAATTAAAATCTGTGCAATTCGTGTAATCTGTGTGCTATTATTTAGCCACTTTCTCCAACCATTTCAACATGGCCAGCATCGTAAACATGGAAATCAAACAGGCAACAACAAATATACACCAAGTTGCCCAGATAGGAATACTCTTATAGAAAATTACTCCTAAAAATAACAATTGGTTCCCAACTGCTGTAGCAGACAACCATCCTCCCTGCATAATTCCCTGGTATTGAGGGGGAGCTACTTTCGAAACAAAAGCAATTCCCAAAGGACTGATAAATAACTCTGCAATAGTTAATATCAAATAGGTACCAATCAATAACCAAGGCGTTACACGCATGGCATCAGTTAAACCTCCCATTGCTTTTCTTTCCGCATCAGTAGGTAATCCGAAAGAACCTAAAGCCATAACTGCAAAAGCGATGGCGGCAATACCCATACCGATAGCAATTTTTTTAGGGGTGGATATTTCATAACCTTTGGCTTTCAACCATCCAAATAATGCAATCACCACAGGAGTAAGAAATACAACAAAAAACGGATTGAATGCCTGGAAAACTTCAGCACCTTCCAAAGTTGTAAAACCAAGATTTACCTTCAACAACCGGGTATAGTTATCAGCAAACAAGGTTAAAGTTTGCCCGTTCTGATGGAAAGAAAACCAAAAGAAGATAACAACTCCAAACACTGCAAATAATGCATAAAGCCTTTGTTTGACCTCCCTTGCATCCATTTCAACAATAGTGGAAGATGCTTCATTTTTATTACTCACAATTTTTGCAGCCGGGTCAGGAAGGCGGTTCTTATTAAATAAAAATATAACCAGTGATATCAACATTGCAAAAATTGCAATCCCGAAAGAATAATGATATCCCGTCATAAAAACATTAAGGTATTCATTAGCGAAAGCAGTAAGGTCTGTCGAAGGTCCTCCCATTTGCAAAGCCAATTCCGTATATCGTGCAGAAGCTTCTGCTGTCATATTACCACTCAACCACTCATTACACAGGGCAGGAAGGTCGGCATTAAATTGAAAGCCTTTACTTTGCACCCACCAGTTGCGTAAACCAACAGCCATTAACGGAGCAAACATAGCTCCAATATTGATGAACATATAAAAAATCTGGAAACCGGTCTCCCGTTTTTCCGCATATTCCGGATTGTCATACAATTGGCCTACAACTGCCTGCAGGTTTCCTTTAAATAAGCCATTACCAAATGCTATGGCAAAAAGACCGATACATGTCAATGTTAGTATTAATGGCATATTCTGTACCGGAGTCGGAGTCGGTATTGCCAACAAAACATACCCGATACTCATTAATACGAGACCAAACAAAATAGTTGACTTGTATTTTTTGGTTTTATCTGCAATGATTCCTCCGACAAGAGCCAGAACATAAATCATCGCATAAAATACTGAATAGATGATAGCACCCTGCGAACCTGCGAATCCGAATTTATTATTCAGGAACAGCAATAAAATTGCCATCATAATGTAAAACCCGAAGCGCTCACCCATGTTGGAAAGAGCAGCTCCAATTAATCCTTTAGGTTGATTTTTGAACATAATTTATTGTGTTTTTAACGGTTTAAATATTTCTCCATATTCCTTTGCCCAACTTTATGCGCTCCGTTTTCATCATAAATCAAATAATATGACAAACCTTCTATTTTTTTTGCAAGGGAATCAGAAGTATCGACACCCAAAACCATGAATGCTGTTGCATACGCATCTGCAAGCATACATTCAGGCATAATAACAGAAGCGCTTAACACATTTTTTTCTGCCGGATAACCTGTTCTGGGATCAATAATATGAGAGTATTTTTTCCCTTCTTTGATATAATAGTTGCGGTAATTTCCGGAAGTAGCTAATCCGCCTTCACATAGGCTCACAACTTCCTGACGTTCAAGCGGATGTCCGGTATTATCATCTTCCGGTTTAGTTATTTCGATTTTCCAACAAGAATTGTTTGGATTTAAGCCTTTAACATATACTTCTCCTCCAATCTCAATCATATAATTTTTAACCCTGCAGGAATCAAACATTTCTGCAAGCACATCACAAGCATAACCCTTGGCTATCGCAGAAGTATTCAACATGGTACGCGGGTCTTCTTTCTCAACTATACGCCCATTCAACCGGATTTTATCGTATCCGACAAATTGTTTTACACTATCAATTGCAGCCTGAGATGGAGCTTTGGAATCATCAAAACCAAATCCCCAAAGGTTCACCAATGGTGCACATGTTATATCAAATGCACCACCGGTTTGTTTGGATATTTCTTGTGATTGATTGAATACCTTTATAAACCTATCGTCGGCTTCTACGGGAATATTATTATTGACCTTATATATTACAGACTTTTCATTAAACGGATTTAACGATAAATCAAAAGCATTCAATACAGAATCAATCTCGTTATCAAGGGGTTTATTATATTTATACTTGATATGGAAAGTAGTATGGAATATTTCTCCCTGATAAAAGTAATATTTTTCAGCATTGCCACATCCGGTAAAAAAAATTATAACACACCATAAAACTAACAGTTTTTTGAGACGGACAATCTTGTTGCAATAAATTTTCAAAACATTCATCTTTATGAATAAATTGTATTTACCGGCAAAAATACATATAAGATTTTATAACATTGGTAGTCCGATAAAAAATTATTGCATGAACTGTTTTGATTTTTTTGCTATTGTGATAATTATTTCTCATTTTTGTATAAACTGAATTTTCGGAATAAAAGAATGTTTTGAATTTCGCTAACTATTATGATTAAGTCCCAATTATTTGCGTTGTCTTGTATGCTGTACTGTTGTTGTATGAACGGATTCTCTGGTGCAGGACTGCATTTTAGTCATCTTACCCGTAACGAAGGTTTACTCCATGATAATGTTACCTGCATTGCACAGGATTCGATTGGCTATATTTGGCTCGGCACACATCGGGGACTGAACCGCTTTGATGGCTATCTGATAGATTCTTACCGTTATGACCATGGCAAAATCAATTCGGTTTACTACAACCGGGTGTATAATATCGAAATTGTAAACCACTTCCTTTGGATGGCTACTGAAGCAGGTGTCGCCTGTTTTGATATCCGGAAAAAACAATACATGGATGTGGTAGCCGAAGACCAGGATAATCAGGATTTTTATTCGAAAGTAAGAGCGTTGAGACAGGATTGCAACGGTTTTTTATGGTTTTTTACAGAGAACAATCATGTTCGTTCGGGTAAAGCATATTATGATTCCGTTCAGGATAAATGTATCATTTCTGCCCATAAAATAGGCGATTATTATGATTTTGTATCTCAAGTTTATCCAAAACTGGCTTGTGACAAATCGGGAAATGTATGGATTTCGGGCAATGACCGGATAAGCTGTTATAGCCGGGGAAGCGATGGGGAGCTTTATTTTGCCGGATATTCCGATCAGAATATCGGACATGATGTTCAAGAAATGCGTTATGAGAATGGTAATCTGTGGATAGCTTCCTGGGATAAAATTGTTAAGTATAAGATACATAATATTACAAAAATGGAAATGATTCAAACCATTCCTTATTCCCGGCGGAATGTGTCCACTTTCTATGTTGATGATGCTTTTATTTGGTTACGTTCGGATTGCGGAGTGCTTCAAATAGGGAAAACCGGAAATTCTCCGATGATGTTGGAACACCAGCATCAGCCTTTAGATGCTAATTCGATAGGCAATGACCCCAATAATATTTTTCTTGACAGGAACAATAACATCTGGATTTCCACCTGGGGCGCAGGAGTCTCATACGCCAACACTACTCCCAAGTTATTTCAGGATATTGACTATAAGACTTTTGAATCGAGAGAAACAGTTGAGTCGGAGTTTATCAGTTCCATCCATAAAAGTTTGGATGGCTATGTATATTTAGGAACCAAATTCGGAGGAATAAGCCGGTTCAAGAGCAAAAATAAAGAAATAGTGGAAACTTTCTGTAAAGCATCTCAATTGTTGCCCGCCGTTACAAGTATTCATTCCGATGCTGAAAATATTTTTGCAGCTGTTAATAATACGATAGTGGTTATCGGGAAAAACAGTAAGCGGGTGGAAGAAACACTTAATACAAGCCGACATGTTTTCTGGATTGAATTTGACCGTTTCGACCGTTTGTGGGCTGCAACTTATGCGGGATTGGAATGTTTTGAAAAACAAAAAGGCTGGTGGGCGAAAAAGCAAACATTGACAATGGCTTCCCAGTTAGGATTATCCTCCGATTTGCTGCATAATATTTATTCTAATAAAGAAAAAAACGAATTGATGGTTACTTCCGTCCAGGGAATAAACAGAATCTTGTTTAAAGAAAACGGAGATGTTAAAAATATTGTCTGCTACAAAGCGAGAGAAAATGAAAAAAATAGCCTGAGCAGTAATTATTTATGGCCGATTGACAAGCAAAACGATTCGGTTTACTGGATCGGTTCCATGGGAAATGGCTTGAATCGTTTGACATTGATTGACCAGCCCGACGGCACTTTTGATTACAACTGTGAAGTCTATGGCAGGGTAGAAGGCGCTCCTTCCGATGATATTGAAAGCGTACAGGTCGATAAATACGGAAATGTCTGGTGCGGAGGTTTCTCTCTTTCCTGTTTTGATTCCAAACAGAAACGGTTCAACGTATTCGATATAAACGACGGATTACAAAGTTATATGTTCGGAACTTCTTCCGCATGTAAAGACTCCGATGGCACGCTTTATTTCGGAGGAGCAAAAGGAATGAACTATTTTATGCCTATACCCAACACTACGGATGCCACGATTTATCCTGTTTTCTTTTCCCGTGTCGATATCAATGGGAAGCCGGTCAATTCAGATATTGAGTTTTCCAGAACATTGACGCTCAATTATCCCGACAATAATTTTACGCTGTATTTCTCTTCTTTGTCATTCAACGCAGGGCAGCATATCCGTTACCGCTACCGGTTAGACGGCTACGATAGTGAATGGCGTTATATCGAAATGGGGAATGAACCGATGGTTTCGTATCAGAAATTACCTTATGGCAATTACAAGCTGGTGGTAGAATCCGGAGGATGGAACAATTGGAAGGGCGACTTTTCTGTCATGACACTTCATGTTCCGCCTCCTTTCTGGTGGTCGTGGCCGGCAAAAATAATTTATATACTCATCGTTATCGGTTTAATTTATATCCTGTTAAATTGGTTTTTTAAATGGATGCAGATGAAACAGATTCTCTCGTTCCAAACCGAAAGAGAACAACAAAAGGAAGAGATGATGCAATTGAAAATGCGTTTTTTTACCGATGTGTCGCACGAATTTAAAACACCTCTGAGTATTATTAATTCGGCAATTACAGAACTGGATGATGAAGAAAATATCAGGGAAAATAAACATTTCGGACTGATAAAACGAAATAATAATAAGCTACTGCAACTGATTAACGAACTGCTCGATTTCCATCGTGCCGATATCAGGGAAGCGCATTTGAATACTAGTTACGTTCCGGTACAGACTTTCATCACTCAAATTTATGATGAATTCCTGGCGTGGGCAGCCTCTTCCGGTATTTCCATGACCCTTTCCATGCCGGAGCAGGAAATTGGGTTGTGGTTAGATGAAGAACATTTCGGAAAAATTGTTACGAACATTTTATCCAACAGCATCCGTTATACGGAAGCCGGAGGAAATATTGAAGTAGGGGTTTCGACAGGTAATGTGCGCAACAAACTCACATACTACAAAGAGCCGTTTAAATGTTTAGACGATTTAATCCAAGATAATCATCTGATTATAACAGTTCGCGACACAGGCATAGGTATCACGGCGGAATCATTGCCTAAAATTTTCGAACGTTTTCACCAGGTTGAAAGTAAAACCAGTAAGCATTTAGGTTCAGGTATCGGATTAGCGCTTGTCCGTTCGTTGATACGTTTGCATCACGGAGGTATCATTGTCAGCAGTGAACGGAATGTAGGTACGGAAATTATTATCGCTTTACCATTAGATGACAGCTATTTGGAAAAAAATGAGAAAGTGGATGAAAGTTCTTTTGAATTAGGAGTTTATCTTGCTGATTATGCTGTTAAACACGACCAATTGGAATGGGAAGATCAAACGGAAGAAATCGTGGAAGATAAACCTACACTACTGCTTGTAGATGATAACCAGGAAATATTAATGATGTTACGGGAACATTTCAAACAGGATTACAATACTATTCTGGCTTTCGATGGAGAGGAGGCTTTTCAAAAATGTACCACCCAATTTCCTGATCTGGTGATTTCCGATGTGATGATGCCGAAAATGAATGGCATCGAATTATGCGCCAATCTGAAAAAGCACTTGCACACTTGTCTTATCCCCATCATTCTGCTTTCGGCCAAAGCATTGGTTGAGCATCAGATTGAAGGCGTTGAAAGCGGTGCTGACGCTTATATTCCCAAACCATTTGATATCAAGCTCGTAAAGGCTACTGTCCGGAATTTGTTGTTGCGTGCCGGACAACTTAAAGATTTCAATCCTGCAAAAGTTGCTATCAATCAACGGAAAAAGATATTTGACGAAAAACGGGAGGCTTTTTTCATACAATTGACAAATTTGGTGGAAGCCAATATAAATAATCCCGATTTTTCAGTCGACCACCTTTGCCTCGAGTTAGGAATAAACCGATCGAAACTTTACAGTACTATCAAAGAAATGAGTGGTATAACATTGGGACATTTTATTCTCAAAATGCGTCTGGATAAAGCTGCCGAATTGTTGAAAACTACAGATATGACTATTACTGAAACCTGTTATCAGATTGGGATAGAAAGTCCTTCTTATTTCAGCAAGGCATTCAAGATTCAATTTGGAGTGTCGCCTTCGGAATTCACTAAAATGGAAAATACAAACGATGCACTGTAAGAATATATCTCTGGTTCTATATTTTCAGGAATATTTTATATTTATACAAATGCCGGATAATGAAAAACAGGATACCGAATTGACACAACGACACAAAGAATGGAAAATAGTCTCCAACGTATTGTTCCAATCCATGCACCAGGTATCCTGCCATCGCATCTAACGAAAAAACGCTGTACAACATATAAGCAGCAATGGAGTTGAGGCCGAGCACACGAAATCCACGTGTCCACCAGGAGTTGATTTTCCACTTGTCGGTAAGCAGGTAAGACAAGGCAAGTAACAGATAACAAATACCACTACTGAACAATATCATCGAACACGACCATATTTTTTTGATAATGGGCATTTGCAGACTCAACAACAAACCTCCAGCGATTAATCCTGCGCCAATGAACAACAATAATTTTAATTTTTGGTTTTGTTTCAGCGGCTGTTTTAGAATACGACCGGCATAATAACCCGAAAATACGGTCGCTCCAAAGCCGAGGCTGGTGAGTAACCATGTATATTGTGTTCCGTCATCAAACCTCCCAAAAACCACATGGTCAATATAGATAGCCAGATTGCCTTCGGGTGTGAAAACGCCTCTGACAAATCCAGGGACAGATATAAAAGACATCAACAACCAATAGACTACTATCAACGATGCTCCGGCCACCAACTGCAGGGATATTTTGTTAATATTCAGAATAATCAGCGATGTAATAAGATAACCGAATGCAATGGCATGGAGCGTATTACAATATACATGAAATGTATCTAAACTCAGGTTCAGCAAATTACCCTGAACAATCCACCCAAGTAAAAACAGCAGGCAAAAACGTTTCAGTATTTTGCCATAAAGCTGCGCTTTGCTATGACCTTGTTTAACGAACTTTTCAAATGAGTAAGGCATGGATAGCCCTGAGGTAAACAGGAACAACGGCATAATGATATCCCAAGCGGTGAATCCAATCCAGTCGGCATGTTCCAGCTGGTATTGTACAGGTTGCAGCGCGTCAGAATTAATGGCGCTAAGCAGCCGACGGAGTACATCGCCTGCTCCTACAAGGAAAAACATGTCGAACCCACGCAGGACATCAATACATACTAAACGCCCGAACCCTGAACTTCCTGAATTGTCTGTTGATGATTGCCGTATTTCCATAATTTCAACTTATTAGTTCTATTTTAACAAATTCAAATCGGGCTCTATTTGAATGTTTTTTTTGACAGGATTAAGGTAATTTTTCAAAATAAAGTAACCGGTTGAGAGGGACATCGAACGCCAATGATTTTCCTCCTGTGTGAATTTTTCCCGAATCGTCTTTCCATTTTCCCTTGGGAAGTTTCACGATACGGGTATCTTCCTGAGTAACGATTGGTGCAACTAAATATTTGTCGCCCAACATAAATTGATCTTTACATTCTGCAAATCCTTCGTTGGGAAAAGCATATTCCAAATGCCGGATAATGGGAGTTCCTGTCTGCGCAGATTCTTGCGCACATTCCATAATATATGTTCCCATTTGTTTGTGTAACAAAGCAGCATTGCGTACAATTTCGAGATTTTCAGGGCTTAAGATTCGCCAGGGAGCAACCGAAAACTGCATCATCGGCATTAAGGCATGTACCTGCGCCGAACGGACAATTAATTTCTGATCGAAGTGGTCGCTGTCGATTCCCATGAACGATGTAAATTGTCCACCGCCAATCATATCGGGACAAGTATAAGCGTAACCCAGCAAACCCGCTGCAATCATGTCGGGAATCAACATCCGGACAGCCTTCCACGAATAATCTTTATCTCCCAAACGTTGCACCAGCGCTTCACCGTTCATTCTCCAACAAGCACGATATTCATTAAACGGGAATTGAAGTCCTATTCTTGCCCAGGCCATCGTATGGTCAATGGATTTTGTATCTTCCTTGTAACTATCAATTACGGCCGGATTATAAAATTTACTGTCGCCTGCATCAAATTTGAATCCATCAATACCATATTCAGTTTGCAAGGCTTTTAATTGTGACACAAAATATCCTGCAGCTTCAGGATTAGTCAAATCGTAACAGGCGCTCATACCATTCCACCAATCTACCATTGCAGGTTGGTCGCTCCCTTTTTGTTTGAGTAAATAGCCTTTACTTTTTAGAAACCGGTATTCAGGAGTGTCGGGACTTACAAATGGACAAATCCACAACATGATCTTGAATCCCATAGTATGTAATTGTTCAACCATATTTTTGGGATTGGGAAACCGGTCGGATTTAAATTCAAAATTACCATAATATTTTTGCCAGTTATCATCGATCATCAAAATACCTTCGGGGAAAGCATTTTCTTTGATGCTTCGTGCATATTTCATAATATCGGCCTGAGTTTGGTTGTACATCAGTTCAATCCATGTATTGTATTGAGGCATGGTAAAAAATAAGGCATCGGGAAGGGAACCCGTTGGCGGAAAATAGTTGACTGATGCTTTCATATAGGCTTCAGCCAGTGTTTTTCCTCCTTGCTGAAGTATTATTTCTTCATAAGGAGAATCCAGGATGAGAACATTATCTTTTATCTCAAACCGGAAAGGATAGTCGCTCCAGATATATCTTCCTTTATTTGACAGAAAAAAAGGTGATACCTGATTATTTTCATTTTGCAGCGATAAATCAAAATTTTCTATATTTTGTAAGTAAGGCATCTTAGAACCGAAAGCCACCACGCCTCCCCACCAATATTCTCCGGGTTCAATTTTGATAGTTGTCTGGTATCCGGTTTGTGCATTCAAAATGAAAGTAAACAAGCAAAAGCAAAACAAGGAAAGACTTTTTCTCATAATTATTATTTTTATTTGTAAATTATAGCTGTCAGGCTAAGTATGAAAGCCAATGTATTAACCTGACAGCTATTATTAACAAGTGTATCTTACTTTATATTACTACAGCGCAGTAAACGAATAGGTGAATTTAGCACCAACCGGAATATAATCGCCAGCTTCGTTAGTTGTCATGCCATCTTTCAAATCCACTGTTACTTTATAGTAAGCACCGGGATCAGACGGAACCGGAAGCAATATACCAATTCCATCCGTCATTGCATGAGCACCACTGAAATACGCAGCTGAAATTACTCCCTGAGGAGTTAAATTGTCTGCAGTAGATGGTTGGGCGAAAAATTTAATGTCACCGTTCCAAGGTTGCACATAGCAAGTAGCTTCATATACATTGGTAGAACCTTTCCTGTGAAGTGTTAATTCTGTGCCTGTGTTCCAGTTGCTACGGGGATCTCCCGTATATTTTTTCCAGCACCATCCATCCATATAAATAGCTGATGGATATCCGCTTACATCTTTCGCATAAACGTGACCGGAAAAAGCATCAATGCGGAAATAGTATTGACCAGTAAGGCCTGTGTATTTCCATGTTTTGTTTCCACCTCCGGTGAAAATGTCCCCGTCGCTATATAAAGCAGCCAAATCAATACCATTACCGGTAACAGATTGTCCGTTTGTCAGCTCAAGCGTACCTTCATAGATAAAATAATTGCCGGGCAATAAATTCATTGTACCTCCTGCAAAAGTTATATTAGCCGGGGCTAACACTCCATTAAGCATGACTTCGTTGTTTTTGTATTCCAAAGATTTCCCTAATCCTTCATCAAATGTGCGGACACTGGTAATACCAGTTACATCTGCCATTACCCGGATATGGAATGATCCTGCGGCAGGAAGTATGAAACTATTAGCTTTGTTATCAGTTCCTGTCACAATTTTTCCGGCTGCATAAGTGATATATTGCTCAACGCCACCTTTCTTCAAACGGAATACTCCGGCCACGGTATTACCCCACATGTCATCATCTTTATTGCCGCTTCCGGTATTGGGAGGTTCCCAAGTCCACATTTTCTTTTTTCCTAAAGAATAACCGGTCATTTTCATTTTAGCCATTTCTACTGTAATCCCGTCGGGCTTGTTATCATTATCTTCCCAATGTCCCGAAATAGTTCCCAGAATATAAAGCGGATCAGTAGACATCGGGCTCCATGTTTGAGCTTCTCCCAGTGTTAATGCGAAACTCACCACATTGAATGAAATCTTGAAAAATTCTTCGTCGGCTTTCCCGAAAGTGATGTCGTTTGCTCCCATTACTTTAACAGCACCATCTTCCCATCCCCAAAAGATACCTGTTCGATCTGATTTGGCATAGATTTTACCGGTGGCACCTGCAGGAACAAAATCTTCAAATTCAAAGACATTTCCGTTTTTAACCATTTCGTAAATCGTACCATTCAAGTACAGATACAATTGTGGAAAATTAGGAAGTTGCACGTTTTTGATTTTCAGTTCTGTACTGGTCAATTGGTCGCCCGAATTCTTGACCGTTAAACTAAGTGTCAAATCACCTGGAATGGCATTAGGCGCCAGTGGGATAACCACATCCTGATTCAAATTAAACGTTTTACCGGTCAACATTTGTGTGCTTTCGTAAATAACGCCACTGGCATTACTAACTTGGGTGGTGTAAGAACGGAGGCCTGTTTCGTCAGATAAGATACCTGTTAGAGTGACAACATCTCCATACGTTAAACCGGAAGACGGAGATATTGCCAGGTTTTCAATTTTAGCTTTTCCATCCGAACCACTACTTGATTCGTCATCTTTGCTACATGCCGTAAATGTAATCATTACAGCCGATAACAACAACATCATCTTTGTTAACTTTTTCATGCTATTCTTTTTAATGATTAGAAATATGTTATTTATACAAAAAGTGAAAGGTTATTTTTATTTTGTAAAATTAAGTTTGCCTGAATAAGGTGACGCATCCTTATTGTTTTCAACCTCTATAGTGACCCACAGGTTGTTATAACCGGTCGAGGCTTCCCATACATCTTTATTGGCAAAACGGACAGAGTAATAAGGGTTGTCGTGCAAGGTTTCCGCTTTATCCGGCAAATTCAGATACAAGTTGTATTCACCGGCAGGAATGCTGGCGGGGATACCGGCTTCAACTGCTATCTCATTCTCTGTATTTGGTTTCCAAAGACGAGGTTCTATTTCCAGTCTTGCTTTATAAATATCACCGGTAAGCGCGTTTTTAAGGATTAATTCAACCGGACGTTCATTGTACAATGAAGCAAATCCCACATTCTTTATAATGATCCTGGCAGAGAAAACTCCGCCAGGCGAAACATCAGTGGTGTATTCGCCTGAAACCAATTCAAACCTATACCCTAATTCCCTGATTATTTTATCCATAAAACCGCTTTCAATCCAAAGATTATTTACATTGCGGTAATAATCCTCATTCAGAAAACTAAATCGCAAACGACGCATTTCGTTGTAAGCTTTTAAACCGTCGGCGGCAGGTATCCCATCGGGCGGGCAGGTTTCTCCTCCGATGGGAACATATAAACAATCTTTATTCAGGTAGTCCTTATCAATCTCCACATTCTGATAAGTTCCATAATCAGTGGCGCTTGCCAGAAAACAATCATTGTGATGGCCTACCCGTGCCATGTCCTGCCCGGTAAATGCGTCCTCTTCTTTTAAGGGCGTTGTGCGCTGGAAATATTCTTTCTTGTAAGCGGGTGTCCGTAACTGTATCATCCGGCTTTTGGGCAATGATTCCAACATTTTATTTATTACCGTATAACGTGCTCCTGAGTTGTACAAATTATTGGTAGTATAATACCATTCGCCCCATGAACCAATAAAACCTGCCTGCATCACAGCGATCACGTCGGCATTTTTTTCCAGATAAGGTTTTAACTGATCTAAATGCAGTAAAATCGTACTAAGCGGAGCGTCCGGCTCATCCATGGCGCTACTGTAAGCAAAACGCAATACACATTTCATTCCTGATTTGCGAATAATGGCCATGTCGCTGTCGAAATCGGCCAGAGCTTTATCTGATATCCGTTCGTTCCGGAAATTTTTCAGATAGAAGTACCTGAATATTAAACTGATATTATTTCCACGGTAAGCTTTCAGCGTACTTTCGGAAAGTGATCCGGAACCTGTTCCCAAATTACAATCCGAATATTTGTAAAAGCCTCTTTCCGGATTCGGGAACAAATCTGTAATCGATTGATATTCGATGGTAGCTTTTTTTTGAACATAACTTTCCTCTGATGTCTGGGAAGAACATCCTGTCATCAGACTTAATCCCATTAAAATAAATGATAGTAGCATATTTGTTTTCATTCTGCGTATCCTTGATTTTGTTTTACTTGTCCTTTCCCATCAACAATTACAGATAAGGGAAGTGGATAGACATATTTATTTTTAGACGCGTAAGGAGCGACACCGTTGTTCAATTCCAGTACCCGGTCGTATAATTTATCAAAACGGATTAAATCTGCCCGGTACTGTCCGTTTTCACACCAGAATTCGTGGCTTCTTTCGGTAAGTAATTGATTTGTAAAAGCTTCTTTGCTTGGAAAATCGGACAATTTCTTTTCCTGCAGTTTTGCCCGCAACCTCACTCTGTTCATCAAATCAACAGCTTCCTGTGTTACGCTGCCTCCCGGTTTCATCACAATAGCTTCTGCTAATGACAACAACACTTCAGGGTAGCGGTATTGTACAATATCCATGTTGCTATTTGTATCTCCAATACGTTCAATCTGATATTTTTGAGGTATCGGTCCCAAATCAATATAATCGCTGGGATTGTCGCGGTTGTATAAAGTACCATTGTGCTTATATTCCTTAATCATATAGGTTTTCCTTGTATCGGCAGGTTCGAACGTATCATAAAACCACCATGTACTTTGAACGGTCGCCCATCCTGTCGGATAATCGTCGGATGCCGGCGGCATAACCATTGTCTGCCATTGTGAGAGGTTGGGTCCTTCAACTGTAGCAGGAACAACAAAAATATATTCCGGATTGCCTTTAACCATTCCACCAGACTCGAAAAGCGTAGTGTAATCGGGCAACAGACTATAGCCATATTCAGCAGTCATTAATTCACGGGCAAGAGTTTCCACCTTGTTATAATATGCTTTATCGTGAACCGTTTCGTGCAGGTAAAGCCGGATTAACAATGTTTTGGATAACCCGCGACTGAACTTTCCGTATTCTGCATTTTTAGGAAGCGGTAAATGTTCACCAGCAAAAATCAAATCTTCTTCGATAAATTTCACCATTTCTTCGTTGGAAAGACGAGGCAATGAAACTTCTTTCAAAGGATTATTCAATACCTCCAACGGAGCTATAACCAAAGGCCCATACATGTCAAACAGAATATATGACAGGTATCCCCTGGCACAACGAACCTCAGCAATGTATCTGTCTTTTTTATCCCGGCTCAGGTCGCTTTTTTCAATGGCATCCATTACCAAAGTACAACGACTGATTTTATTGCAAAAACCATCGGTGTAACCATCATTTTCGCTGGTCCGGTTATAATAGAAATAGGTAACTTCTATATTGGTTTCAATAAATGATAATTCATGACACATTTTTTGAGCACCGAATTTTCCTGCTAAAATTTCAGTACAGCAATCGTTGACAAACATTTGCCCTCTTTCCGAATTGTGATTGAGACCATCCCACCAACTGCCCCGCAAAGGATAATAACATGACATGACTAATGCCTGTAAATCTTCTTCTGTTTGAGGAAAGATAGAAGGGTTGATTTCGTTGTAGCTAATGGGTTCCAAATCCACGCAATTAACCATAAATATGGGTAATAGCAGAATTATTATATAGTTAATCGTCTTTTTCATGATAAATACTTTTTAGACAGATAAATTAAAATCGAATATCCAAACCAATTGTGAATGTACGCGCATTCGGGTAAGCGGCTGTATACGCATCTGTTTCAGGGTCTAGACCGGTATAGGGTGTAAACACATACAGATTATTCAAATCGACATATACGCGCAAATTCGAACATATTTTTTTCATAGCCGGACTCGTTGGAAATGTATATCCGAGCATTACGCTTTGAAGCCGTATGAACCATGCCTTTTGGTAAAACCAGTCGCCATAACCATAGTTGGACCGGGTATAAAACGAACTTGGATATTTAGTAGATGGATTCTCTGGTGTCCATTGTTTATCTAATATCCGCAATCCATTATATCCATATTGAGCTATCGGTTCGGCAGTTGTACCCAACTCCATGTAGGTTGGGTCTACCATGATACGGTCGAACAAACCATTCAGGTCGAAACTGAAATCGAAGTTCTTCCAATGAAAACGATTATTCAAGCCCATGATAAATCCCGGATCAGTTGTCCCTAACAACTGATAATCGGCATCGTCTATAATACCATCAGGTTCCCCTGTGCGCACGAATCTTCCATTTTTCACTACCGAATCACCATTACTATCCCGTAAATAACCGTCTACGTCTTTTATAACAATTTGTCCCGGTTTTAAATCCGGTTGTGAAGCCGGAGGTGTCTCACCAATTTGCAATATTCTGTCGGCAACCCGAGAATAGATTGAACGAATCGGATCGTCCACATTTTGATAAACCGTAGGTTTCCAATCATCGGTTCGTTCCTTCCAACGGTCTTTGTATGTAGAAAAAGTGAAGTCTGTAAACCAACTGAAATCTTTATTAGTAATGGTCTTTAGATTGATCGTAGCTTCAAAACCCCGGCTTTGCGTTTTTCCGATATTAGCCATGACTTTACTGATATCATGGTAAGTATTTAAATATTTATCATTTAATAAATCGGAAATGAACCGGTTATAAAATTCAAAAGTTCCGGAAACTTTACCCTGAAATAAAGCAACATCTAATCCGATATTGAATTCTGTGGTTGTTTCCCATTTCAAATCCGGATTATTCAACCGGGACTGAAAAACTCCGATGATTTTGCTCTTATCCACGGCATTCCATGCAGGACTGGCAGTGTAAGCAGCAAACGCATTTCCGCCAATATCTGAATTACCGGTTTGTCCGTAACTTAGCCGTAATTTACAAAGGGATAATACAGAACGATAACGCTCCATGAAGTTTTCCTCTGCCATGTTCCAACCTACCGCAAAAGACGGGAAATACCCCCATTTATGATTGTCTGCAAAAACACTGGCTCCATCAGCACGAAAAGTCACTGTTAGTAAATAACGTTCCAATAAGGTGTAGTTGAGGCGGGTGAAGAAAGATTGCATTACGTTTTCTCCTCCTGATGAACTAACTCCTTTGACTCCCACTCCCGATTCCATATTATTCCATTTAAAAGCATCCGTAATAAAATCTTTATTTTCCAAATAGTGGTTGCTATTGATAAATTTTTCAGTCGAAACGCCAGCCAACACTCCGATACGGTGTATTGTATTGATGGTTTTCATATAGTTGGCTGTTCCTTCGAAGAGATATTGTTCGTTGTTTCCCTGACTAATGGTGCCATATCCTTTATAGCGTTCTCCCCATAAAGTTGACTTCGGCATGTAGGTATTTCTGCTCTGATAAGCAAGATCAGCTCCGGCATTCAATTTGAAACTCAATCCTTCCAATGGTTCTACCATAACATAGGCATTACCCAAAAGGCGATCCGTCCGGCTTTGATCATCCACATTCAACAAAGAATAAGGGTTGGGTTGGGTCGGGAGCAATGGATTGATCGGATAGTTTCCATCCCCGTCAATGGCTTCAATATGAGGACCCATTTGCACTGCTGCACGCAGAATTCCCGATTTTTCCCATTTTTCATCGCCCAAAGCACGATTATTATTATTTACCCTCGAAGCCAACAAATTGACACCCATTTTTACATGATTATTAATGGTATGTTCCAAGTTCACTTTTCCCGTATAACGTTGTAATCCCGAATTTTTAATGATTCCCTGTTGGTCAAAGTAATTCAAAGATGTAATAAATTTAGTTTGCTTATTTCCTCCTTGCACACTCAGATTATACTGCTCAATGCTTCCGGTTCTTGTTACCAGGTCTACCCAATCTGTTCCTTCTCCTGCATTACTAATCTGGGTATCGGTGTAAGGTAATTTGTAAGCGAGTCCTCCTTTGGGAGAAGCCATTGCTTCTTCAAGTGATCTTGTACCATAAGGAGTAACCGTATTTTCATACATCCAGAAATCCCAACTCGCCTTATTTTTGGCTTTCATCCAATCCTGCAGGTTGTATACATCAAAAATATTGGAGTGTTTCTGGATACCGAATGAGGCGCCAAAATCGACGACTGTTTTTCCTTCCGATCCTCTTTTCGTTGTAATCAACACAACTCCATTCGCCGCTCTTGAACCATAAATGGCTGTTGCGGATGCATCTTTCAGCACTTCAATAGAAGCGATATCATTCGGATTAATAAAGTTCAAAACACCTTGTGTGCCCGGATCCAAACGATCGTTATTTGAACCTAACGGATCTAATTGAGCGATTGGGAAACCATCCACAACATATAAGGGCTTATTACTTGCATTGACCGAACCGGCGCCACGCACATACATTTCAAGTCCTCCTCCCGGTTGAGCGCTGTTTTGAATAACACTCAAACCAGCTGCTTTTCCTTTCAAAGCATGCCCGATAGAAGCAGAAGAAGTTAAGTCTATGTCTGATGCTTTAACAGAAGAAACAGAACCGGTTAAATCGCGTTTTTTAACTGTACCATAGCCGATTACCACCACTTCATCCAATTCTGTTTTGTCTTTTTTCATCACGACATCAATGACTTTCCGGTTTTTTACTTCCATTTCGGCCGGCATCATACCTAAATAGGTAAAGCTAATTACAGCGTTTCCCGGTGCATTAATACTATAAACGCCATCCAGATCTGTAACTACTCCCTTAGTAGTCCCTTTAATGGATACATTTACTCCAACTAAAGGCTCTCCATTTTCATCAGAAATTGTACCACTCACTGTTGATTGCGCCATCATTCCCATTGAGAAAAACAAGAAAAACAGGAATAATAGCGCCTCCCTCATTTTTTTAAGAAAGTGTTTCATAACAATATTTTAATATTATATTTAAATGTTTTAAAAATACAAAACCCGTACATTCCAGTTTTTTAAAATTTCTATTGCAAAATTAAGAGCAAGACATGCTGAGGATATGTCTGATTGTATTTTTTTCTTGCTCTATTGTATAAAAAGGCCTAAATACCAGAAAACCTCATTAACTTTGTTAAATCTAATTTACAATTATTTTATGAATTTTTAAATCATTGCCATGAAAAAGAATGCATCCAATTTCATTTTGCTGATATGCAGCATATTATTTTTTTCTTGCCAACAAGGAAACAAAAATCGAATGATCACTGTGGCGGAACCGAAACGTCCTGCCGGACAAACAGATGTACTGCAATTACGTTGTGATCCGATTCCAACAGTAAGAGTGGCTTTTATAGGTTTGGGGATGCGCGGTACCCAAGCAGTGGAACGAATGACTCACATTCAGGGAGTAGAAATCATTGCTCTTTGCGATGTAGTGGAAGAAAATGTAAAAAAAGTGAACTCTATGCTTAAGGAAAAAGGACTTCCGCATGCACAGGAATTTTATGGAGACACCTCTGTGTGGCGTCTGGTAACCGCTTTACCCAATGTGGACTTGATATATGTGGCCACTGATTGGAAAAGTCATGCACGAATCGGAGTCCAAGCCATGAAAGCTGGCAAACATGTGGCTATCGAAGTACCTTCTGCAATGACAATGGATGAGATATGGGATTTGATCAATACATCGGAACAAACCCGGAAACATTGCATGCAATTGGAAAATTGTGTATATGATTTTTTTGAATTAACTACACTTAATATGGTTCAACAAGGATTATTGGGCGATATTATCCATGGGGAAGGAGCTTATATCCATGGTTTACAACCATATTGGGATCAGTATTGGAACAATTGGCGTATGGATTTCAATGAAAAACACCGGGGTGATGTTTATCCGACGCATGGCATCGGACCTGTTTGCCAGGCGATGAATATTCACCGGGGCGACAAATTGAATTACCTGGTAGCAGTAGATACAAAAGCAATTGGTAATCCAGCCTATATCAAGGAAAAAACCGGCCGGGAAGTAAAAGATTTCCGCAACGGCGATCATACCTGTACTTTGATTGGCACCGAAAAAGGAAATTCCATTCTGATTGAGCACAATGTAACTTCGCCGCGGCCATACGACCGGATGTATCAACTGACCGGAACCAAAGGATTTGCCAACAAATATCCCTTTGAAGGCTATGCTTTGAATGCCGGTGAAATTGATCCGGAAATGGCTGGTAATCACGAAAACCTGAATGTCCACAGTTTTATGCCGGAAGATGCCAAACAGGCTTTGATGGAAAAATACAGGCATCCGATTGTAAAAGATATTGAAGAAAAAGCCAAACAGGTAGGCGGACATGGAGGCATGGATTTTATTATGGATTATCGCCTGATTTATTGTTTGCAAAACGGATTGCCTCTTGATATGGATGTTTATGATTTGGCTGAATGGTGTTGCCTGATACCGCTGACTGAAATTTCTCTGGATAATAATTCAGCTCCGGTACAAATTCCTGATTTTACCCGAGGAGGATGGAATAAATCGGATAAGGTAAAGTTCTGGTAAAAAAAGATGCGTATCTTTTTCCTTTTACGGAGAAGATACGCACCTCTTTATTAGTTGAATAATCTTATTTCTGAATTATTTTTACTGTTTCAATGCTTCCAGAAGCTGTCTTCATTGTTGCAATATACACGCCTGGAAGTAAATTTAATGTTTTGCTGTAAACTTTTGTTTCTGCCGGGAATTCGGCAAAAACAAGAATACCTTGAGTCGATACTATCCTGATTTCATTAATCAAACTTTTAGAGTATGCATACAAAGTATTGTCTACCAGATATATTTTGTTGATGTCTTGTTCTGGCGTCTCAATTCCTAAAGCGACCCTGAGTTTAAGTACAAAACGGTTTTCTATCTCCGGCAAATTCATAAATGTATATTTACCTTCTGTCAGCAAGTTAATTTCGTTTTTGAAATAATTGTCCTTCAACACTAAATATTCTACATACGAATTTTCCAAACCTGAAACATTCAATTCAATTTCTGTCCCGGCATCGCATTTAATTCCTAAAGGAATTTCGGTTTCATCACCCAACAGATATTGGATGTCATTTTTGGAATTCCACTCATCTATTGTATAGATTTGAGGTACATTCGGATATTCTGTTGTGAAAAGTCGATGCGCATTCTCTCCGTCCTGGTTATCAGGCAATAGTGTAACCCAGGTTTCTCCTTCATTGTTTTTCGCCAACAGTTGGAGCGGAGTTTTATTTGCTTCTGCCGACTTGAGTTGGTGAGAAACCGTACGGGCTTTTGACACCAATCCGGGAGGGAAAAACAAGTCTACCGTTCCTGAAGTACCTTTAGTCGTAATGAAGAACGCTTGCAATGGAGCAATATCTCCTGAAGAATACTGGTTGCTGTATGTGTTCCAGTTTGTTCCGGAATACAGCCGGTAATATGATTGTATTTTGGAACTATTGATTGCAAGGAATTGTGTGAAATCGAGTGTAGACAGGAATGGATTACCAATCATCAAATCTTTTCCTGCAGGAACCGTCAGTTGATATGTTGGCTTTGTTCCATAGATACCACCCAAATTGGTACTTGTAAGGCTACTCTTGCCCGAATTATTTCCATCAAAGATAAACCGGTACGCTTCTCTTCCGCGGACAACCGTTCCCCATGGATATTGACCTTTAGGGGCTTCTGGCAATCCGGAAACGTTACCGTAATAATATCCGAAGTAGCTTGTTGTCCCATCATAACGATGCAATCTATGCTTAGATACATCATTTGCAGCAGTAGATGCAAAATCAGCTTTGGATGCAAATCCTGCCACATAATCTTTTTCGAAATAAGGCATTTCTATAACACCATTCAATGCATTAAGATTGGTGTGATTACCCTCTTTATTATCTCCCGGAAAATATTCACCAGCCCAAAGAGCAATTGCATTGTACTGGTTGCTAACTTTCCATGAATTGGTTGAATCCGGAGAAAACCAATCTCCTGTTGTTGCTCCATTTTTTTGCGGAGAAGTTTTGAATGCTTGTTGCCACATGGTTGGGAATCCCCCTACGGCATAATCACCGGAAACAATGTTCTTCAAAGGTGCAGATAAGGCATACCACTGACCTCGTTTCAAAGGAGTAGCTGAAAATGCATCCTGATTGGTGGTTTCTTTTGAATTACCAGCATTCAAAGTAGATTTACCGAAATTGTATTGGACAAATGCCCGTTCGTAATCCAAATAATGTGGTTGAGCCACTTCTCCTCCGAAGTGATAGATGATATCATCACATTGAGGTCCATTCAGATACAGACATGCCTGTATTGTTTTTGTTTCATCCAGAATCGGATAATTATTAGCATCACCAGGTATATGAACGTCAGTACATTTTAATGGAATACTATTCAATACGGTTACTCCATCTGCTTTTACCCAGTTTTGCGGATTATTCCAGTTATTATCTGTTGCTGTTTTCTTCCAATACATCAGTAAAGGAACAATATCTACAGTATAATCAATAGGATTATAACCACTATTGGTAACAGCGTCCGAACGGGAAGCCCAGAATTTAACAGTGGCATTCAATTTGAAAATATCTCCTCCAACAATACCGCTTGTTGAAATACTATTGGCTGAAGAACCAACAGTCTTTCCATGTGTATCACCCGAAGCGTATGTCCAATTGACTGTTACATCATTCTTAGTATCATTGATGGCAATATTCACAGCAGAAGAACTGCCCTGACATTCACGTGTAATACCTGACATTACATATATATACACACAGGCTGTACTCGTTTTACCAGCGCATTGAATACTGTAATAAACCGTATCTAAACCAACAGCGTCTCCTTTGGGAGTATATTTAAGTGTATTATCAGCATTGAATACAGCAGTTCCCAAACGTTGTCCTTTAGATGTAGAAATAGTCTTCGTTAAATTTGCCAAAGTACAGGTAAAATAGTCATTACTCAATACATTAATATTAATTGATTTGCAGATGGTAGTATAGGCATAATCATTTAATGGCATCAATATTTCATGTATGTCCTTGCAGCGAGGTGCGACCTGTGCACATACTTGTTGATAAGCTCTCCCTAAACTTACGCTATCGTTGAGACTGATACAAACACTTCCGAATGGGAATTTTTTTGAAACATTAAATATGCTAAATGAAAATACAGCACTCTCGCTCGGTTTGATTTGGTTATTGTAAGTTCCGACACCCAATGCATTACCGGCTGCGACACTGTTTTTATATGCAGTAAAGTAAACCGGAGCACCTATAGCTGCATCGCCGGTATTTTTAACAGAAACTTTTATTGTCAAAGAATCTCCTACTCCATCATAAGTAAATTCAGGTGTTGTTGATGCTGTTCCATTCCATTCCAGAAGTGGTAATGGGAAGAAAGGACAACCATCTTTACTTAACAAGGTTTGTTGTTGCAAGAAAGCATTATATGGACGACCAGCATCGCAAATTCCTCCTCCGGAGAATAATGTTGCAGGATTCATTTGAAATTTGGGAATTGTCAAGTCATTATTGACATTCACTGCATTATAAGAATATTGATTCCATACTTTACGGGCAGGCGCCCATTTACCCGGTTTTTTAGCTCCATAAATACGAATTTCCCCAATATGTCTGCTATAATTCGCCAAATCACTACCTATTACTACTATCTCAGCACCATCATCATTGTTTATGTCTACCACGATAGGGTATTCATCGGCAGTACCTGAATTACAAACAAAAGAGTCAAGAACGGTCACCATATTGTCTTTAGAACCGTCTAATATTTTCAGGTGGGTTTGGTCACGATATACAATTTCTTGTTTGCCATCCTGATTGAAGTCAAATAAAGACATAGCCGTTGAACCGGATTCGTCTGTTGTCGGAATATTCCATTTTTCTTTTAATAATCCGCCATCTAACTTGTAAGCAATCATTTTTTGACAGGCAGAAATAACGATCTCCGGTTTTTTATCAGAGGCATTATCTATATCCCCGATGAAAGCAACAGAAGGTCCTCCATTCCATATCGGCAGGTCTGTTATTGCATTTGAATGCATAACAGCGCCAGTACGCGGATTCCAAGCATAAATTTTACCATAGGATCCATTATTTTCGCCGTTATTATGACGAGTTACGACTACATCTAACATACCATCTCCGTCCAGATCTGCTAATGAAGTATAACCATCTGCGATATAACTTCTTCCATGAATTGTAGTGTCTGCCCGTTTGTATAAAGTCAACGAATTCAAGGCGGCATTGTTCCTGTTTACAATATTTACCTTATACACACAATCGCCTCCGATTATTTCAGGAAATCCGTCTCCATCAACATCCCCGATAGCAGGACGGCACGCCCTGGAATAAACATGTCCCGAACCATATCCGAATCCGTATTCAATATTACCCGGATTACTGATAAGTTTTGAGTTTATGATTACCTTACCGGTTACTGCATCGAATACCATGTCATTAACTACTACTTCAGCAATACCATCGCCATCTAAATCAACTATCATAGGAGAAGGATTTGTTGATTTTGGGTGGCTGGGAGCATTAGGCCCAATCGCAACATAAGATGACCTCCAGGCTTCTTTGTAGCGTTTTGTGCCTGTGTCAAAAAAATATTTTATCAACTTACATGTATCTGCAGGTGAATTATAATATTGGTTACTTGTAGTTATAAAGATGGAAGCATATTTATTTCCATCTACATTAGCAATGGCGCATGCATTGGCAAATGAACAAACCAAAGGAGTATCGATACTATCAAGTACAGAAATAGTATTGTCTCTATCTACCGAAAATACATACAGTCCATTAGTGTATGCATATCTGGGCTCAGTCATATCATCAGTAACCTTGAAAGCGACAATTTCATTTTTTCCATCTCCATCAAGGTCTCCGGCCATCGGGGTTGACATGATAGAAACCTTACGATTGCTTTTTGACAACAATTCTATATTCCATGGATTTCCTTCGGGCAAAGCATAGCAATTGAGCGTATCCACAATATTGTCCGGGCATGGAATTACATTGATATACACCCAAGGTGAATCATTATATCCTCCACAATCGGAGACATATTGCAAACTGTCTTTTCCGACAAAATTGTTTTTGGGAGTATACGTGATTTTTTTTGTAGTGCTATTAACCGTTGCGGTTGCACCTGATACAAAAGGACCTTGCACAATACTTATAAGGTTACAATGTGACATACCGGTCGTTAAGTCATTGGCTTGTACATCAATTTCAACAGATGTCATATTACAAGATGTAATTTGTACATAATCATTGCGATTTACGACTATAAATACAGCTTTACCTTCGGAACAAAGAGAGAAAGGAATTCCATTGTCCTTGACGAAGTAAGTTACATTGAATCTTTTCCCGGGAGTAATAACGGCTCCCGGCTTAAAACTGATTTTTATATATTTGGAAGCATGATTAACAGTCAACTCAGCCAATGTGGCATCTGTAGGATCATCGAATTGAGCATCGGTCAAAAAGACCGTATTACCTTCCGGGTCTGTATCATTGCTTGTGACATATAATACTACTGCTTGTGATTGTGTTTTAGAAATATATGCGGAATCAGGCTTTGTTACAGGCGCTGAATTATTCCCGGTAAAAGCAATCGCCGGATTGGTAATGCCAGTAGAAAATGTCAAATAGTTTCCGGGAGAACAATTCAACTTAAATGCATTCATGTTGTACTTTGTGCTGAGCTTAGTCGCTGCATCAGGATTAGATATTACTCCTACATATTCAGAATAAGCCTGGGCTACATATATTTTGTTGTCAGGCCCCAATTTCAATCCACCTCCTTTGTTTCCTTGAGTTTGTTCTGCTCTGAAATAAGAGATGCTATCCATGGCTACAGGATTAGTTCCACTTACATTATATTGCCAAAGCCGTGCTGTTGGAGTGCTATAAGAGGCAAAAAACAAATAGTTTCCGTTTGGAGAAAAAACAGCAGAATATACAGCATCATCGTAATCTGTACCTTTAACAGCATTCGTTCTTATTATTTTCCGGTTTGTTATCGCACCGGTAGTGCTGTTAAAGTCAAATAAATTAACCATATCATACCTCATTATAGCCAATTTACTATATTGGGAATTGGTTTTAAGTGTATATGGGGCTCTGTTAAGACTTAAGGTAACATTGTCAGCTGTTATCGTTGATGAAACCGGATTCGCCAAAGTAACATCAACTGAACGGCTTCTCAAATAACATATACCTGTTGATGTGTTTATTTTGCCATAAACCAGCCAGTATTGAGTATTGCTTCCCGGTTTTGGAATCAACTCTATAGTTTCGCACATTTTATCACTCTCAATGGTAACAGTAGAGATTTTTTCTCCTCTTCCATAATCAGCATTCATATCAATAATATGTGTCTGGAGTCCTATACCATAGTTATCTACATCGTATGAAGTGGTTTCTGAAAACAATAAATATTTATTGTTCCCCATATAGCAACATGCCAAACCGTCCGCGCAAGAATAATGTCCTGAAATATTTCCATTTTTCATAGGCTGATGTTGAGCATTATAAATCTGGTCATGCTGTACATAGAAAATAGCTTTCCCATCACAAGTAGAGGATACAACCAGGCAATTCTCAGTTGTTTCCATTTTTGATATACCTGAAGCATCTACAGGAACATAGTTTGCTCCATTTTTCACAAACATAATCCCTGGAGAAGCATCTCCTGAAACAGAAGAACGCCCGAAATACCAAAGATTATCTGTAAATTGCGCCTGTACTGAAAAGGAAAACAGTAAAAAAACAACTGGTAAAAAACGTTTGAAAAACCTTACTTTTCTTTTCAGTATCAGATATACCATCCCCAGCAAACAAAGTACCCACAAGGCATCTGTTACAGGTGATACCTCTCCGATACCTCCGCCTCCTCCACCTGGAGCTTTTGCTGGAGCTTTGGAGAGTTGATTCCCCTCATTCAAACTAAAGGGAACAAGTTGATTATTTGAAAATTCAGAAGAAGTCTCAGAAAGGGTCTGCACGTTGGAAGGGTTTTCAAATGGGACAATTTCCCCTCCCGTTACTTTTACAAAAAGAGGACTCATAAGTAGAAGTCCTATAAAAAATGAGATTCTTGTTTTACATAAGCAACTCAAAGGATGCTTAAAAAAATTGATTTTTTGTTTCATAATCTGAAAAATAAAGACGTTAATAGTGTGTGATATATTGTATTAAAAATTACTTTTTTCACAAAAAGTCATCCGACCATCTTTTCACAAAAACAGGGAATGCCAAAATCTAAGCATAAAAGGAAAACCGGAAATATTAAAATAAAAATCTTTCTTAAAACGAAATATTTTTAAGAAAGATAAATATAGAGTTCCAAACATCTTAAATACCTGGAGTTCAATACAAATTTTATTTAATGTGCACAAAATCTCCTTTCCTTTGTTCTCTAAGAAATAGGACAACATTTTCCAATTTAAAAAATTACAATTGAAACTATCTGAAAAAATGGAAATATTAAATAAAGGAATGTACATGCGTGTGTTGTGTCTAACCTATATTTTTACGTGCGTGTTGTATAATTTAATATGTCGTGTCGTCGTGTTGTGCCTGTCGTGCGCGATGTGTCGTGTTGTGTCGTCGTGTTATATACCCATTGTGTCACATGTACAGACACAATGGGTCAAAAGTAAGGTATATTTATTAATAATTAATGAATTTAACGAAATTTAACCGTCATTCCCACTCTATTGTTGCCGGAGGTTTAGAACTTATATCATATACAACTCTGTTAACTCCTTTTACTTTATTAATGATTTCATTTGATACTTTCGCCATAAATTCATATGGCAAATGTGCCCAATCTGCAGTCATGGCATCTGTAGAAGTTACGGCTCGTAAAGCAACTGCATTTTCATAAGTTCTTTCATCTCCCATTACGCCTACAGATTGTACGGGAAGAAGAATTGCCCCGGCCTGCCATACTTTATCGTATAAATCCCATGCCCGCAATTCCTTTATGAATACATCATCTGCATCTTGCAATATGCGGACTTTTTCGGGTGTAATATCTCCCAATATACGAACACCTAATCCGGGCCCCGGGAAAGGATGGCGATTAATCAGATGGGGCATCATACCTAATTCGCGGCCTACATTCCGGACTTCATCTTTAAATAATAACCTCAAAGGTTCCACCAGTTTAAGGTTCATTTTTTCAGGAAGTCCTCCTACATTGTGGTGCGATTTGATAACCGTTCCAGTAATAGACAACGATTCTATTATGTCGGGATAAATTGTACCTTGTCCCAACCACTTGACATCTTTCAACTTATGAGCTTCTTCGTCAAAAACATCAATAAACCCTTTACCTATGATTTTACGTTTCTTTTCCGGATCAGTTACACCAGCCAATTCTTTATAAAAACGGGCTTTGGCATCAATTCCAATCACATGCAAACCAAGGTGTTCGTAATCTTTCAATACATTTTCGAATTCGTTTTTCCGCAACAAACCATGGTCTACAAAAATACAGGTAAGATTTTTACCAACAGCTTTATTTAATAAAACGGCTGTTACAGAAGAATCAACACCACCTGATAAAGCCAATATGACTTTATCATCCCCTAATTGTGTTCTCAATTCTTCAACTGTATGTTCAATAAATGATGCCGGAGTCCAGTCCTTCTTCATGCCGCAAATAGCAAGGAAGTTATCTAAGAATAAGGTACCATCTTCAGTATGGAAAACCTCCGGATGAAATTGAACTCCCCAGGTTTGCTCTCCTTCTACCTTATAAGCAGCAGCTTCCACATCATTTGTTTTCGCAACAACTGTGAAATTAGCCGGTAGTTGGGTAATAGTATCACCATGCGACATCCAAACCTGGGATTGAGCTTTAGCATCTTTGAGCAACAAATCATTTTTATCGGCCGGTGTTAACACAGCCCTGCCATATTCCCGGGAATCACTCTTCTCCACTTTTCCTCCTGATATATAAGCCAGATACTGAGCGCCATAACAGATACCCAATATAGGGTATTTACCTCTAATCACAGATAAATCCGGTTTGAAAGCTTCTTTGTCATTGACTGAAAATGGACTTCCCGAAAGAATTACACCTTTCACTGTTTTATCATTTTCAGGAAATTTGTTATAAGGAACAATTTCACAATAAACATTCAACTCCCTTAAACGCCGCCCAATAAGTTGAGTAGTCTGAGAACCAAAATCAAGAACAATAATTTTTTCTTGCATAATTTAATGTAATTGAGAAGTGAGAAGTGAGAAGTAAGAATTGAGAATGCAATTATTTTTCATTCTCAATTCTCAATTCTCAATTCTCAATTCGTTTGAGTTTGCAAAAATAAGAAAATCATTTAAAATTATTGTGTCCGATAAAACATTATATCGATATTTTTGTTTATTTTGTAAGCGTATTACTAACATCTAAAATTATTTGTTTTATGAAATCAGGTAATTCAAAATTAATCGTCGGATTAATCGTTGGCGCAGCAGTTGGTGCTGCAGTCAGTTATTTAATGAACAAAGACAACAGGGAAGAGTTGTTGGATCAAATCAATGACACAGTTGACAGTGCAAAAAGAAAAATCGGGAAAGCGATTGGCCAGGGTATCGAAGAACTCGACATTGCAGTTGATAAAGTAAACTCTTTGGCTCAAACCGCAGTAAACAGGATGAAAGCCAGCAATGTAGAAGCTGGAGACGAATAACAATGAAGAATGAAGAATTAGCAACGCATATCATTCGTAATTCGTAATTTTATAACAATGGATAAGAATTTCAACACGCTGTTTGCAGATATTAAAAAGGACTTAACTGCTTATATAACTTTAAAGTTGGAAATACTTAAGCTTGATATATACGAAAAATCGAGTGTATTTTCATCTTTATTGTTATATGGGTTAATCTTGATATTGGTCGTATTTTTCTCTGTTTTATTCCTTTTTCTGGCATTGGGCCTCTATATCGGACAGATCCTCAATAGTTTCGGCACAGGAATGGCTTTAGTTGCCGTTTTGTATATTATTGCTTTTGCCATACTACTTTGGAAAAGAAAAAGTATTCAAAATTGGTTGACTAATCTTTTTGTTGAACAAATAACTCAGGAAGACGAAAATGAACGCGAAAGTGAATAATATATCAGCTGTTGAAAAATTAAGAATCAAAAAAGCCCGTTTAAAAGCAGAAGAACAGGGACACATTCACGAATTGGATAAGCATGTCATTTATCTGCAACAAAATTTTGGTTCTTTGCTATTGGATGCAGGCTGGACTGCTGTCAAGGCGCAACTGCCACCATTCATACAAGAATTTTTACCGGGAAGTAACAAACAAAGAGCAATTGAAACTTCCCCAAAACCGGTTAGTGCTTTTACAAGGAAATATCCACATATCAGTGCATTGACCAACCAAATAGTTGATTTTGCTCCTGTTATATTTAACGGATTAAAACCCATGCTCATTTCTTTTGCTTTGAAAAAAGCAAAAAAAATCATTTTCAAATAAAAAATTTCCCATATAATTTGCCATTCAATTGATTTTCTATAATTTTGAACCCGATCCCCAATAATGGGGCAAAATCTTAATTTTTTTATTTTTTAACCTAAAAAAAGATTATCATTATGGCAATTAACAAAGTTATTTTAGTAGGAAATGTCGGAAAAGATCCGGAAGTAAGGTATTTCGACAATGGTAGTGCTGTGGCTAATTTTACGTTGGCAACAACAGAACGTGGGTATACGGCAGCCAATGGCACTGTTATTCCCGATCGTACAGAATGGCACAATATCGTTTTGTGGCGGGCATTGGCCGAAGTTGCAGAAAAATATGTGCGCAAAGGTGCAAAATTATATATAGAAGGAAAAATCCGTACCCGTTCATATGATGATGCATCGGGTAATAAACGATATGTAACTGAAATATATGCCGATAATATGGAACTGTTAGACCGGAAACCTGAAGGACAACAAGGTCCTCCACCTCCGTTGCAAGCATCCCAACCGGCACAAGCGGAAGTTTCTTCTCAACAACAATCTTCTCCGGCTCCATTTAGTTCCGCAAGTCCTTTGGATGAAGGAGAAAAAGACGATCTACCATTTTAAATGAAGAATAAAGAATGAAAAATGAAGAAATGACAAGCAGATTCTTCATTTTTCATTCTTCATTCTTCATTCTTCATTCTTTATTCTCATGATTTCTATATCACTAGGTATTATTATTTCACTTGTTTTAGCTTTAATTTTTATTTTGTTTTCCGGGTTCCTTTCCGGAACTGAAGCAGCATTTTTTACATTGTCTGTTTCTGATAAAGAAATTTTAGAAAAAGAAGAAACGGATGATTCCATGATAATTAACCAGCTACTTGAGCAACCGAATTACCTGTTATCTACAATTCTGATATTTAATATCTTATTAGACCTTTTAGCTGTTATTCTGGGTGTTTATGCTTTCCAGAAGCTATTTATCTATGAAACTGATTCACTTCTATTCTGGTTTGAAATTAGTATCTGGATTATATTGGTTGCCATGTTTGCAGAGCTCATTCCCAGGTTGTACGCAAAAAGAAAGCCCATGAAACAAATCCGCAAGGCTGCTCCTACAATAAAAAACATGGAACTTGTATGCCGCCCTTTTTCTAAAATGGTTATTGAAACGGCTAATTTCTTCAACAAGTTCTTTACAAAAAAGGCATCTGACTTATCGGTTGAAGAAATATCTAAAGTATTGCGATCAAGTTCAGAGGAAATCTCTGAAGAAAAAGAAATGTTGGAAGGAATCATCAGCCTTTACAACAAAACGGCTGTCGAAATTATGACTTCCCGGTTGGATATTGCTGATATAGATATCAAATCTAACTTTAAACAAGTAATTGATTATGCTCTTAATATCGGTTATTCAAGAATTCCTGTATATCTAAAAAGCCAGGATAATATAAAAGGTATTTTATACCTGAAAGATTTGCTTCCTTATATCGATAAACCTGAAACTTTCCGTTGGCAAAGTCTTATACGCCCGGCATTTTTTGTTCCTGAAACTAAAAAGATTGACGACTTGCTGGAAGAGTTCCGTACAAATAAAATCCACTTGGCTGTTGTCGTCGACGAATTCGGTGGAACTTCAGGAATTGTTACAATGGAAGATATTCTGGAAGAAATTGTCGGGGAAATAAATGATGAGTATGATGACGAGGAAAATGTGAAATTTGAAAAATTCGCAGACGGGATATTTCTGTTCGAAGCTAAGATATCGTTGTCTGATTTCTTCAAAATAACAGAAATTGATCCCAAAGAATTCGAAAAACAAACCGGAGATGTGGACACTCTTGCAGGATTAGTACTCGAATTAAAAGGTGATTTCCCGAAAACTGATGAAATCATCGCTTATGGCTCCTATCGTTTCGAAGTTTCCGACATCAACGAACGAAGAATCCAAAAAGTTAAATTCTATACGGAGAATGAAGAAGAATAAGTGCCTTTTGTCTTTTATTGCTTTTTGTTTTCTTCTCCTTTCATGCACTAATCCGGTTCCCAAACCGCAAGGGTACTACCGGATTGATTTACCAGCACATCAATATAAAAAATTCAATCAATATCCGGAATTTAGCTTTGAACTCTCCCAATACACTACCATAGAACCTGTAATTGATACGGTTAAAGGAGAATGGTTCAACATTGATTATACTGGATTGAATGCAAAAATTTATTGTAGCTATTACCCCATTAAATCATCAGAATTGAATAAATATATAGAAGACAACCACAAATTAGTATATCGTCATGTAATGAAAGCGGATGCCATAACAGAACAACCTTTTAGCGATGTGGATAAAAACGTCTTTGGTGTTTTATATTGCCTGGAAGGAAATGTTGCTTCGCCTCTACAATTTACATTAACTGATAGCATTGCAAATTTTTTCCGGGCTTCATTGATGTTTAACACCGTTCCTAATCAGGATTCTATTACACCCGTTTTGGAATATATAAAAGAAGACATCAGACATTTAATTGAATCTTTTGAATGGAAATCTTGCACAGCAGATTTCACGGATTACACAGATTATTAATACTTAGCCACGAATTACACAAATTTACACTTTTATTTTGTGTGATTTCGTGCGATTCGTGGCTATAATTTTCAGATAAGAATCTGTGATATATGTGTGAAATCTTTATTTTACTTTCTTATAACCATAAACTGCCAAGTGACCCAATTCTTCTTCAATACGAAGCAATTGGTTGTATTTAGCCATACGGTCGGAACGACTCAATGAACCTGTCTTGATTTGTCCTGAATTAGTTGCCACAGCAATATCTGCTATAGTAGCATCTTCAGTTTCACCCGAACGGTGAGAAGTTACAGAAGTATAACCTGCACGGTGAGCCATTTCAATAGCATCTAATGTTTCGCTCAAAGAACCGATTTGGTTTACTTTGATAAGGATAGAGTTGGCACAACCCAATTCGATACCTTTTCTTAGATACTCTACATTCGTTACAAACAAATCATCACCTACCAATTGGCATTTGCTACCGATTTTATCTGTAAGCAATTTCCAACCATCCCAATCACCTTCGCTCATACCATCTTCGATAGAATCAATAGGATATTTGGAAACTAATTCAGCTAAATAATCAGCTTGCTGGGCAGAAGTACGTTTAGCGCCGTTTGCTCCTTCAAATTTGGAATAATCATAAATTCCATCTTTATAAAATTCAGAAGAAGCGCAGTCTAAGCCAATCATCACATCTTTTCCGGCTTTATATCCTGCATTTTCAATAGCTTTGATGATTGATTCCAAAGCATCTTCTGTTCCTTTCAAAGCGGGAGCGAAACCGCCTTCATCACCAACTGCAGTACTCAAACCTCTGTCATGTAATACTTTTTTCAATGAATGGAATACTTCAGCACCACAACGCAAACCTTCCCTGAAAGAAGGAGCGCCAACCGGACGGATCATAAATTCCTGGAAAGCGATAGGAGCATCTGAGTGAGATCCTCCATTGATAATATTCATCATCGGAACCGGCAATGTATAAGTATTTGTACCACCGATATATCTATATAAAGGCATTTCCAAATAAGCAGCAGCAGCTTTTGCAACAGCTAAAGAAACACCAAGTATAGCATTAGCGCCTAATTTGGACTTGGTTTTAGTGCCATCCATTTCAATCATTTTTTTATCGATAGCACGTTGTTCCAAAGCACTCATACCTATCAAAGCAGGAGCAATTACGTTGTTTACATTTTCAACAGCTTTCAAAACACCTTTACCCAAATAACGTTTTTTGTCGCCATCACGCAATTCGATAGCTTCATTTTCTCCGGTCGAAGCCCCGGAAGGAACAGCTGCACGTCCCATAAAACCTGATGCCAGATAAACATCAACTTCCACTGTCGGATTACCTCTTGAATCCAAAATCTCTCGGCCTACAATTTTTACGATTTCCATACGGTTAATTTTTTAGAATTTTGTATTTAGGGAACTATTAAAATTTGAGGGGATAAAGGTAATCATAATTGTTCATTTTTGACATCTCTCAAACTCAATATCTTTTAGTCCCTTTTTAAGCGCTTTGTCTGCCGGATAACAAATTTTATTGATAAACATAAAAAAGGATGTATCAGACAGATTTAACGGAGAAACAAAGTGGTAATTTATAAAGAAAACTTTAGATATCCAAGAAGTTTTTCCTATTTTTGCAAGCCTAAAACATATTATTATCATCAAATTTCAACAATATGAAATTCAATTCAATCAAAGAAAAAATAATCTCTCAATTATCCCCTGCAGAACTGGCATACGGAGAAATCTTATATAATAATTGTGATTGCCAGATTTTATCCCAATCATCAGTTTCTATTGATTTCCTGATAAATGTTTCCGGAGAAAGTGAACCTGTAGAATATTCCTTATTGATTAATAACGAGGGCAGTGAAAAAATCAATCTGATTCCCGAATCCAATGGAGACCGTATCGGCTGGAACCGCTATTCATACGCTTGCTTATTGCAATACGAACAGGAATTAAGTCTCCTTGATCCCAAAGAAAAAATTGAACATAAAAAATATACCCGTCAGGGAATGATTAAACGTGTGCTGGATGAACGTAAGCAAAAAGCGCTGAAGGCAACATACCATATCAGGTGGGCGAAAAATATTTATGGCGACCATATTCTGGTAAATGAAAAAGGTCGCCAGTATAGAATATTCCTCCGCGATTTTGAGAATGAAACAGGATATAGTGACAGTTGGGATTCCAAACTCAACAAATTGGGTACAACCAAACATATTATGTTTGCTTTCAATGAGTTGAAGAAAAACAAAGAATTATTCGACCGATTAGATAAAACCTATCCTTTTATAGAAATATACTGCGATCCGCTGAACGACAATAAAATTACTTGGTGTTATCCGGAGAAGCTTCCTGTTGCAGAGCAACTTTTACTTTCCCGTCACTTCAAAAAACAAAATTTTATAGACAATTCTGAATCCGACATCAAGTCATTTCTTAGCTTCATTGAAAAAGCCAAAAATTTTGAAACCATTTGCATACGCCCTGAAGTCAAAGAAAAAGTAGAAAAAACTTTTGAACAATCAATGCTCAAAGAATTATCTATAACTCAAAAACCTGATTATTCATTAATTAAAGCAGAATTGTTTCCTTATCAAAAAGACGGAGTCGAATTTGTTTTGTTTAAAAAAGCAGCTATTATTGCCGATGAAATGGGATTGGGAAAAACGATCCAAGCCATTAGCATAGCCATACTAAAAAAACAAATATTCGGTTTCAGGAAAATCTTAGTTGTATGTCCTGCAACTCTAAAAGCTCAATGGAAAAAAGAAATTGAAAAATTCAGCAGTGAAAAAGCAATTATAGTTAATGGGACTCCCGACGAAAGGGAAAAGCAATATTCAGATGATAATTATTCTTTCTATATTGTCAATTATGAAACTATTTTAAGGGATAATATAGCCATCAATAAGGCTGGAATAGAATTCCTTATTTTAGATGAAGCGCAAAAAGTGAAGAACTTCGAAACAAAAACTTCTTCCGCTATCAGAAAGATAGAATCCAAGCATACTTTGATTATTACGGGCACTCCCATTGAAAACCGCCTGATTGACATTTACTCTTTGGTAGGAGTGCTTGACCCATATTTTTTTGGTCCTTTATGGGAGTTTTCCTACCAGCATTGCCTTTTCGATCCTGATAAACCCAATAAAATCAATGGGTATTACGACCTGCAAACACTGAATGCGCAATTATCCGGCATACTTATCCGCCGTGAGAAAAGAGCTGTTTTGGAACAACTCCCTAATGTACAACAAATTGATATTCCTGTTGAATTATCTGTTGAACAAGCTGAGTACCATGCATCATTCGCCCACGGCATCGCAGCAATCATCCGCAAGAAATTCCTGACTCCTTATGATTTACAAAAACTGCAACTTCTGCTTGGAAACATGCGTATGGTTTGTGATTCGACTTACCTGATCGATGAAGAAACAAACGTATCTCCTAAAATGGAAGAATTAAAAGACATTTTATTTGAAAAATTAGACCTGAAAAATACAACCCGCAAGATTATTATATTTTCCGAATGGATTAAAGTACATAAGCTAATTGGGCAAATGCTCAGACAAAACAAAATAGGTTTTGTGGAGCTGAATGGTAAAGTTCCGGTTAAATCCAGAGGGGAGCTTATCAAAAAATTTGAAAGTAATCCGGAGTGTAAAGTCTTTCTCTCCACCGAAGCCGGAGGAGCAGGATTAAACCTGCAATTCGCCGATATATTGATTAACTTTGAACTACCCTGGAATCCTGCTAAAAAGAACCAACGCATTGGGCGTATTGACAGGTTGGGACAGAAAAGCAATAAATTGACTATCTATAACCTTATCACCAGAAACTCCATCGAACAACAAATCGCTGCCGGATTATTGGTCAAACAAAATCTTTTCGAAGGCGTTTTAGATAGCGGCAGTAAAACAAATTATGTCGATTTCTCAACAAAAGGGCGTTCTCAGTTCATCGACCAGTTAGAAACATTTATTGACCAGGCTGAAAATGAAATAAATGAAGAAACAGCTTCTTGCTCCGATAATCAAGAAGTTATCAAGCAAGAAGCGAATCCGATAGAAAGTTTTGAACCCGAAGAACTCGAAGAAGGATATTTTGAAAAATCAACTACAGATCACTCCGGAAATAAATCTGAAAAATCCAAAAATCAGGAAACCGGAATCGAATCGAAAACCGTTGAACTGGAACAAGTAATGAATAATGGCATGCAGTTTCTTGCTGGATTATTTAAAATGTCGACCGGAAAAGAATTGGGATTGGAAGGGCAACAAATCAAGGTTAATAAAGAGACCGGGGAAGTAACGATGACGTTTAAATTACCAATATAACTGAATTAAAAAGATTTCATTATGTTAGAGTTATCAAAAAGTCAAAAGAAAATCGCACGGGAATTGATACAAAAGGCCTTGCAAACCGATTGCAAAAATTGTTTGGATGAAGTTGATTCTTTATTGAAAAAAGGAAAGGGAACATCTTTTACTCCTCATGAAACCTACCTGAAACTTTACGACCATATTCACAAATTTGACAAATACCTGGGCCCGAAGGTATAATAATATAGGAGGTTCTCGCTATTTAACCACTATCGTAGGATTATATATGGATAGGGTTTTGACGGATAAAGGTATTGAGCTCTTTGAACCGGAGGTTCAAGAAGTGATAATGAGGTGGGCAAAGTTATAAGGGAAAAATTGCGATGTAATTATATTACAAATTTATGAATATTCCCTTGATTTCTACATGATAAAACGTGGAACTTTAAGAGAAATAATAACAAAACAGCCCGTAAATCAATTGACTTACGGGCTGTTTTGTTATTATAATTATTAAATAATAATTATTCAGCAGCTTCAGTTTTTGTAGCTTTTGGAGCTTCAACGGCAGGAGCAGCATCGGCTTTTTTACTACGAGAACGACGGGTTTTAGACGCTTTTGCAGTTGATTTTTCTTTCAACATATTTTCGTTGTAATCAACTAATTCTATAAAACACATCGAGGCATTATCACCTAAACGGTTGCCGGTTTTAATGATACGTGTGTATCCTCCCGGACGATCTCCGATTTTTTGGGAAATTTCCTGGAACAATTCAGTCACGGTATATTTATCCTGCAAGTTTTTAAAAACAATACGACGTGAATGAGTAGTATCACTTTTAGATTTAGTTATTAGCGGCTCTACAAACTTACGAAGTTCTTTAGCCTTGGGTACAGTCGTAAAAATTCTTTTATGTTTGAGCAAAGAACAAGCCATATTGGCAAGCATCGCATCTCTGTGCGTGTTTGTACGACCTAAGTGGCTGTTTTTTTTATTATGTCTCATTATTAATTATCTTTATCTAATTTATACTTCGAGATGTCCATGCCAAAATTCAACTTGAGGTTATCAAGTAAATCATCCAACTCTGTAAGAGATTTTTTACCAAAATTACGGAACTTCAACAAGTCATTCTTCTGGTATTTAACCAACTCGCCTAATGTTTCAACATCAGCTGCTTTCAAACAATTCAAGGCACGAACCGAAAGGTTCATGTCGGATAATTTTGTTTTCAAAAGCTGACGCATGTGAAGTACCTCTTCATCAAATTCCTCATTAACTTCCGTATCAACCGGCTCCAGATGGATTTTTTCATCGGAAAACAACATGAAATGGTGAATCAATATCTTTGCTGCTTCTTTCAAAGCCTCTTTCGGATGAATAGAACCATCAGTTTCGATTTCCAAAACCAATTTGTCGTAGTCGGTTTTTTGTTCTACACGGAAAGGTTCAACAAAAAACTTCACATTGCGAATCGGAGTAAAAATAGAGTCAACCGGGATACGATTCACTTCATCATTTTCAGTACGATTTTCTTCTGCAGGAACATATCCACGACCTTTAGATATTGTAAGCTCCATGTAAAAACTTGCATTTTTATCCAGGTTACAAATCACAAAATCAGGATTAAGTACCTCAAAACCGGTAAGTTGTTTACCTAAATCTCCAGCCTTAAACACTTCTGTGCCCGAAACACTAATGCTGACTTTCTCTCCTTCAACATCTTCAACGACACGTTTGAATCTTACTTGTTTAAGATTAAGGATAATATTGGTAACATCTTCCAAAACTCCGGGAATTGTAGAGAACTCGTGTTCCACTCCATCTATTTTAATGGATGTAATTGCAAAACCTTCTAATGAAGACAAAAGGATACGACGAAGGGAATTACCAATAGTAGTTCCATAACCAGGTTCCAACGGACGGAATTCAAATTTCCCGAACTTATTGTCCGCTTCCAACATTAATACTTTATCGGGTTTTTGAAATGCTAATATCGCCATGGAATCTTTATTATTTAGAATATAACTCTACAATCAATTGTTCTTTGATATTTTCAGGAATATCTGCTCTTTCAGGAATATGCAAGAATTTTGCACTCATTGAAGATTGGTCCCATTCAATCCAAGCATATTTGCTATGGTTAAAACCGGCCAGGTTATCACCAATTATTTCCAAAGATTTGGATTTTTCACGAACACCTATTACTTGTCCTGGTTTTACTGAATAAGAAGGTATGTTTACCAGCTTACCATCAACTGTTATATGACGGTGAGAAACCAACTGGCGGGCAGCAGCTCTTGTACGGGCTAATCCCATACGGTAAACGATATTATCCAAACGACATTCCAATAATTGAACCAACACCTCACCTGTAATACCCTTAGCTCTTTGAGCTTTTTGGAACAAGTTCCGGAATTGTTTTTCCAAAACACCATAAGTATATTTAGCTTTTTGTTTTTCACGAAGCTGAATACCATACTCAGATGTTTTTTTCTTTCTCATGTTGCCATGTTGTCCCGGAGGATAATTCTTTTTGCTGAGAACTTTATCGGGACCGAAAATTGCTTCACCAAACTTACGGGCAATTCTTGTTTTTGGGCCTGTATATCTTGCCATTTTATTTTTATTTAATTTTTCAGCAGGTTTCTGAACTTATGCAGCCGCGATTGCAGAGAGGAGATATTTGCAACCTATTCATTTATCCAAAAGACCTTTTCGAATTTAATAATCAAGAATTAAGAATTAGACCTGAACTCTTTACTTCTCTTATTCTCTATTTCTCTAACTTCTTAATTCTAACTTCTTCAAATTACACTCTTCTTCTTTTAGGAGGACGACATCCATTGTGTGGTAGCGGAGTAACATCAACAATTTCAGTTACTTCAATACCGGCACCATGCACTGTTCTGATAGCAGATTCACGGCCATTACCTGGTCCTTTCACATAAGCTTTCACTTTCCTCAAACCAAGGTCATAAGCAACCTTTGAGCAATCTTGTGCTGCCATTTGAGCTGCATAAGGAGTATTCTTTTTAGAACTCCTGAATCCCATCTTACCTGCAGAAGACCAAGAAATCACTTGCCCGTCACCATTAGTAAGAGTTACAATAATGTTGTTAAATGAAGAGTGAACGTGAAGTTGACCCACTGCATCAACTTTAACTACTCTTTTTTTCGCTGCGACTGTTTTTTTTGCCATAATTTACTTTACTTACTTAGTAGCTTTTTTCTTGTTAGCAACTGTTTTCTTTCTACCCTTACGTGTACGGGCATTGTTTTTGGTACTTTGACCTCTTACGGGCAATCCGATACGGTGACGCACGCCGCGGTAGCAACCGATATCCATCAAACGCTTGATATTCAACTGAACCTCAGAGCGAAGATCCCCTTCTACTTTGTAGTTTGCACCGATGACTTCACGCACTTTAGCTGCTTGATCATCAGTCCAATCTTTCACTTTGATATCTCTATCAATTCCTGCTTCAGACAAAATTCTGTTCGATGCGCTACGACCAATACCATAGATATAAGTCAACGCAATTTCTCCTCTTTTGTTTTGAGGTAAGTCTACCCCTACTATTCTTATAGCCATTTTTATTAAAAAATTTCAGCAAAAATAATAAAATTATCCCTGACGTTGTTTATACTTGGGATTTTTCTTGTTAATCACGTATAAACGTCCTTTTCTCCTGACGATTTTACAATCATCTGTACGTTTTTTTAAAGATGCTCTTACTTTCATTTCTATATTGTTTTTTATTTGTATCTGAATGAAATCCGACCTTTAGTCAAATCATACGGAGACATTTCAACCTTCACTTTATCTCCGGGAAGAATCTTGATGTAGTGCATCCTCATCTTTCCTGAGATATGTGCTGTTATTTCATGTCCGTTTTCCAACTCAACCCGGAACATGGCATTTGATAATGCTTCGACTATTGTTCCGTCTTGTTCTATCGCTGACTGCTTTGCCATATATTCTTTCGATAATAATTAAATTGCTTTTTCTCCTAAAACTTCCTCTATCATTTCAAACGAAGACAAGATGTCTGCTTTTCCCTGCCTTACAGCAACCGTATGCTCAAAATGAGCAGATGGCATGCGGTCTACTGTTCTAACAGTCCAACCATCTTTTTCAAAAATAACACGCTTCTTTCCCATATTTATCATCGGTTCGATTGCCAGGCACATTCCGGTTTTAAGCATTGGGCCATATCCTTTTTTTCCATAATTGGGAATTTCAGGAGCCTCATGCATTTTCTTTCCGATTCCATGTCCGACAAGCTCCCTCACCACTGAATAACCACTGCTTTCACAATGAGTCTGGATAGCATTACTTATATCACCCACCCTTTTACCTTCTATTGCATTTGAAATCCCAATATATAAGGCTTCTTTGGTGGTTTTAAGCAACTTCATTACTTCTGGCTTCACTTCACCTACACAAAAAGTATAGGCAGAATCTCCACAATATCCATTAATGTATGTACCACAATCAACCGATACTATATCTCCTTCTTTCAACTGATATCCGGAAGGAATACCATGTACAACATTCTCATTAACTGAAATACAAAGTGAATTGGGAAAACCATTATACCCTAAAAACGTGGGAATCGCCCCATGATCACGGATAAATGTTTCTGCAATTTTATCCAAATGAGATGTGGTTACACCCGGAGCAATGTGTCGTGCTACTTCTGCCAGCGTTTTACCTACTAACAAGTTGGCAATCCGCATCAACTCAATCTCTTCGTCTGTTTTTAGATAAATCATCCCAGGTTAATAAGCATTGCCTTGACGACCCTTAATTTTACCGGTTTTAAGCAAGCCATCATAATGACGCATCAACAAATGACTTTCAACTTGTTGCAAAGTGTCTAACACAACACCCACCAAAATCAACAAAGATGTACCTCCAAAGAATTGTGCAAAACCTTGTTTAATTCCCAAATGTCCTGCAAATGAAGGCATAATGGCAACCAAAGCCAAGAATAATGATCCCGGAAAAGTAATCCTAGACATAATTACGTCAATATATTCTGCTGTCTTCTTTCCTGGTTTAATACCGGGAATAAATCCGTTATTACGTTTCAAGTCCTCAGCCATTTGAGTAGGATTAATCGTAATAGCAGTATAAAAATAAGTAAACAGAATAATCAATGTAGCAAAAATGAGGTTGTACCAAAGTCCATGGTTATCCATCAATGACATCCAGAAACCGCTGGAATCAGAAGTTTGTTTGAAACCCATGATAGAGATCGGAATAAACATGATTGCCTGGGCAAAGATGATTGGCATAACGTTAGCTGCATTCACTTTCAATGGAATGTATTGTCTTGCCCCACCATATTGTTTGTTTCCAATCATTTGTTTTGCATACTGAACAGGTATACGCCTTGTTCCCTGAACTAATAAAATAGCTCCGGCAATAACAAATAACAAGAAAACAATTTCAAGCAAGAAGGCAATCAAACCTCCCGTACTTTCACTAATCCTTGAGATAAATTCCTGGGATAAGGCATGAGGCATACGGGCAAGAATCCCAACCATAATAATGAATGAAACTCCATTTCCAATACCCTTATCTGTAATCCGTTCTCCTAACCACAGGACAAACATGGATCCGGCAGCAAGGATAACAGTGGAAGAAACAACAAACCATAAACCGGTAGGCATTAAACCTCCAGCTGCTTTCATTTGTACATTAAGGTTAATCAAATAAGTCGGAGCCTGAAATAACAAAATTGCAATTGTCAGATAACGGGTATATTGATTAATCTTCCTGCGTCCGCTTTCTCCTTCTCTTTGCATTTTCTGGAAAGCAGGTACTGCAATCGCCAACAACTGTATAACAATTGATGCCGAAATGTAAGGCATAATACCTAATGCTACAATAGAAGCTTTAGAAAATGCTCCTCCGGAAAACATATCCAACAAACTCAATAAACCTCCTGCAGTTTGATGTTGCAAAGAGGTTAATGCTGTCGGATCAATTCCGGGAAGTGTTATACAAGTAGCAAACCTGTATACCAAAATAAGAAGAAGAGTAGTGAGGATTCGATTTTTCAAATCCTCAATCTTCCAAATATTTTTAATAGTATCAATAGCTCTCATCAGATCAGATTTTTACAGCAGTTCCACCTGCGGCTTGGATTGCACTTTCTGCAGTTTTGGAAAAAGCATGAGCTGCAACTTCCAATTTCACAGTAAGGGTACCCTTACCTAAGATTTTTACTAACTGATTAGAAGATATAAATCCTGCGTTCACTAATTCTTCGATTCCGATTTTAGATAAATTTTGTGCTTCAGCTAATTGTTGCAAAGTATCTATATTAATCGCCTTATATTCAACACGATTGATATTTTTGAAACCGAATTTAGGCAAACGTCTCTGGATAGGCATCTGACCTCCTTCAAATCCGATTTTCTTAGAATAACCGGATCTAGATTTAGCTCCCTTATGACCTCTTGTGGAAGTTCCTCCCAAACCAGAACCTGTACCACGTCCGATTCTTTTGCGGGTTTTAATAGAACCTTCAGCAGGTTTTAAATTAGATAAATTCATATTCTTGTGTCTTTTTTATTTTATTCTACGACTTTAACCAAATGTTTTACTTTTGCAACCATTCCCAAAATAGCAGGATTGGATTCATGTTCAACCACACGGTTAAGTTTTCTGAGTCCCAAAGCATCTAAAGTTCGTTTTTGATCTATGGGACAATTAATGCGACTTCTAACTTGTTTAATTTTAATAGTTGCCATAATTTTACCTCCCTTGATTAACCTTTAAATACTTTTTCTACTGAAATTCCTCTGTTTTGAGCAACCATAGCAGGGTCTCTCAACTCACTCAATGCAACAATTGTTGCTTTCACAAGGTTGTGAGGATTTGAAGATCCTTTTGATTTTGCCAATACGTCGGTAATACCAACACTTTCTAATACAGCACGCATCGCACCTCCGGCTTTAACACCGGTTCCGTGAGTTGCAGGCTTCATAAAAACCTGAGCTCCACCGAATTTGGCAATTTGCTCGTGAGGAATTGTACCTTTATATACAGGAACTTTTACTAAATTCTTTTTAGCAGCCTCAACTCCTTTGGCAATTGCAGCTGTAACTTCACCTGCTTTTCCCAAACCCCAACCAACGATGCCGTCTTCATTTCCAACTACAACAATTGCAGCGAAACTAAATGTACGACCTCCTTTGGTAACTTTCGTTACACGGTTGATGGCAACTAACCTGTCTTTCAATTCTAAGTCGTTAGTAGACTTTATTTTATTATTTACTGCCATTTTTCAATTAAAATTTAAGTCCGGAATTACGGGCAGATTCTGCCAATTGTTTAACTCTACCGTGGTATAAATACCCGTTACGGTCGAAAACGACAGTTTGAATGCCAGCTTCCTGGGATTTTTTTGCAATCGCTTCACCTACTTTAGCAGCGATTTCCGATTTAGAAACCTTGTCCTGAATTCCCTGCGAAGAAGCAGATGCCAAAGTTTTACCGGTAATATCATCAATTACCTGGGCATAAATTTGTTTGTTGCTTCTGAAAACTGTTAAACGGGGGCGTTCATTCGTTCCGAAAATATTCTTACGAACGCGACGTTTTATTTTGATTCTTCTTAATTCCTTTGTTGTCATAATGATAATTTTACAGTTTTAGTAATTATTTACCAGCTGACTTACCGGATTTTCTGCGTACTATTTCACCCACAAAACGGATACCTTTACCTTTGTAAGGTTCGATTTTACGGAATGAGCGGATTTTAGCACAAACCTGTCCGATCAATTGTTTGTCTGCCGATTCAAGAATCACTAATGGGTTCTTGTTTCTTTCACTTTTAGTTTCAACCTTGATTTCCTGAGGTAACTGAAGGTAAATATTGTGAGTATAACCTAAAGAAAAGTCTAACAAGTTACCTGTATTTGTAACACGGTAACCAACCCCAACTAATTCAAGTTCCTTTTTATAACCTTCCGACACACCAACAACCATATTGTTGATCAAAGAGCGGTACAATCCATGGAGTGCACGGTTTTCTTTTGAATCATCAGGTCTTGATACTGTCAAACTACCATCTTTTACTTCAATTGTAATGGCCGGATTCACATATTGAGATAATTCTCCTTTCGGGCCTTTAACTGTAACAATGCTATCTTTTTGATCAATTGTTACTTTCGCCGGTACTGTAATGGGCAATTTTCCTATTCTTGACATACTGTTTCCCTCCTAATTAATAAACATAACATAAAACTTCACCGCCGACTTTTAAATCGCGGGCTTCCTTGTCTGTCATTACTCCTTGAGAAGTTGAAAGTACAGCAATACCAAGGCCATTCAATACTCTGGGCATATCTTTGTAACCAACGTATTTACGCAAACCTGGAGTAGAAACTCTCTTCAGTGATTTAATTGCGTTCACTTTGTTTACCGGATCATACTTCAAGGCAATCTTAATTGCTCCTTGAGGACCCTCTTCTACAAACTTATAATTAAGGATGTAGCCTTTGTCGAAAAGAATCTTAGTGATTTCTTTCTTTAAATTTGAGGCCGGAACTTCCACCACTCTGTGTTTTGCTTTGATGGCATTCCTAAGTCTCGTCAGATAATCTGCTATTGGATCTGTCATAATTAAAAAATTAAATTGATCCGGAACCCCGGACAATATTTAACACTATCTATTGAGTTAAGAGTTAAAAATCAAGAGTTAAGAGTTAATTAGTTTCTCAACTACTTTTAACTCTTAATTCTTAACTCTTAACTTTATTTTTACCAGCTTGCTTTCTTTACACCCGGAATAAGCCCTGCTGAAGCCATTTCCCTGAATTGGATACGGGAAATACCGAATTGACGGATATATCCTTTTGGACGACCGGTCAATTTACAACGATTGTGCAAACGGATAGGACATGCATTTTTAGGCAACGCCTGCAAACCTTCATAATCACCGGCAGCTTTTAACTGAGCTCTTTTTTCAGCATACTTGGCAATTAATTTTGCACGCTTTACCTCACGGGCTTTCATTGATTCTTTAGCCATATTTTACTCTGTATTAGTCTTTTTTAGCATTCTTAAAAGGCAAGCCGAATTCTCTCAAAAGGGCATAACCTTCCTCATCTGTTTTCGCAGAGGTCACAAAGGTAATATTCATTCCCAATATTTTACTAATATTGTCAATATTTATTTCGGGAAAAATAATTTGTTCTTCGATTCCAAGTGTATAATTACCTCTTCCATCAAGCTTTCCTTCAATACCTTTGAAGTCGCGGATACGGGGAAGCGCCACACGTACCAATCTTTCCAGAAATTCGTACATTTGTTCACGACGCAACGTTACCATTGCTCCGATCGGCATTTTTTTACGCAATTTGAAGTTAGAGATATCTTTACGGGATACAGTAGCAACAGCTTTTTGACCTGTAATTGCTGACAATTCCGTAATAGCAATATCAACTAATTTTTTATCTGCAACAGCAACTCCCAAACCTTGATTGACAACAATCTTTTTAAGTACAGGTACTTGCATTACTGATGAATAAGAAAACTCTTTCATCAAAACAGGAACAATCTTTTCCTGATATTCTTTCTTAAGATTAGCTGTATTACTCATTACTTAATCTCCTTTCCTGATTTTTTTGCAAAACGCACCAATACTTCCTTATCATTCAAACGACGACCAACACGGGTAGGCTTTCCTGATTCCGGATCCAGCACATTCAAATTTGAAATATGGATTGGAGCTTCTTTCTTTACAATTCCTCCCTGAGGACTTTTTGCATTAGGCTTGGTACTCTTTGATACCATATTCACACCTTCTACAATAGCGCGTTGTTTTTCAACAAGAACCTGCAACACACGTCCTTGTTTTCCTTTATCCACGCCTGTATTAACGTAAACTATATCGCCTTTTTTAATATGTAATTTACTCATTTCCTTTAATTTATTACAATACTTCCGGTGCTAAAGAAACGATCTTCATATTAACCGCACGAATTTCCCTGGCAACGGGACCGAAGATACGGCTACCACGGATTTCACCGGCATTGTTCAACAATACACATGCATTGTCGTCAAAGCGGATATATGAACCATCCTGACGGCGGATTTCTTTTTTAGTGCGTACAATCATTGCTTTCGATACAGCACCCTTTTTAACATCACTTGAGGGAATAACATTTTTTACCGCAACAACAATTATATCTCCAACGGAAGCATAACGTCTTCTGGTACCTCCCAATACACGGATACAAAGCACTTCTTTTGCGCCGCTGTTATCCGCAACCGTTAATCTTGATTCTTGTTGTATCATAATTATTTTGCTTTTTCAATGATTTCCACTAATCTCCATCTCTTTGTTTTGCTCAAAGGACGAGTTTCCATGATGCGCACGGTATCACCAATATTGCATTCATTTTTTTCATCATGAGCATGGAACTTCTTCGTTTTATTCACGAATTTTCCATAAATCGGGTGTTTTTCTTTCCATTTTACGGCAACAGTAATGGATTTATCCATTTTATTGCTAAAAACAACACCTATTCTTTCTTTTCTTAAATTTCTGGTTTCCATTGGACTCAATTTGATTATTGATTTTTAAGTTCTCTTTGACGCATTTCTGTTTTCATGCGTGCAAGGTCCTTGCGTGCTTTCGTTATCACTGCAGGACTATCCAAAGGAGAAATGCTGTGATTGATCTTTTTCTGATTCAGCGCAACTGTTTCAGCGTCGATTCTTTCTTGCAATTCCCTGGTGCTTAATTCTTTAATTTCTGCAATTTTCATAACGATTACAAATTTTGATTTTGAAAATCATAGTCACGTCTCACGACAAACTTAGTAGTCACAGGAAGTTTTTGAGCAGCTAGTCTCAAAGCTTCTTTAGCAACATCGAACGGAACACCTTCAATTTCGAAAATGATTCTTCCTGGAGTAACCGGAGCTACGAATCCTTCCGGAGCTCCCTTTCCTTTACCCATACGCACTTCCGCTGGTTTCTTGGTAATTGGTTTGTCAGGGAAAATTCTCACCCAAACCTGACCCTGACGTTGCATATAACGGGTTACGGCGATACGCGCAGCTTCAATCTGACGACCTGTAATCCATTTTGATTGCAAAGTTTTTATACCAAAAGAACCGAACGCCAACTCATGCCCTCTTCCGGCATTACCTTTCATCCGACCTTTCTGCGATCTTCTGAACTTTGTTTTTTTCGGTTGTAACATTTCTTTCTAAGAATTTAGAAGTTAGAAGTTAGAAGTTAGAAGTTTCATTCCATAATTCTTCATTCTTCATTCTTCATTTTTAACTTGATTACTTTCTCTCTCCTCTTGGAGCTCTCTTCTTGAAGTTCCTATCACCTCTGTCTCCTCTGTCGTTTCTATCTCCTCTTCCTTCATTGCTTCTTCCACCGCGACCTGAATCTTTGGATGCAGCAAATGAAGGTGCAAGATCTTTCTTGCCATATACTTCTCCACGACAAATCCACACTTTGATTCCCAATAAACCTACTTTAGTCAAAGCTTCGCCTAAAGCATAGTCAATATCGGCTCTTAGCGTATGTAAAGGAGTTCTCCCCTCTTTATACATTTCAGAACGCGCCATTTCGGCTCCATTCAAACGTCCTGAAATTTGAATTTTGATACCTTCCGCACCTATCCTCATAGTTGATGCGATAGCCATTTTAATGGCTCTACGGTAAGCTACTTTTCCTTCCAACTGGCGAGCAATGTTATTAGCAACAATTACTGCATCCAATTCAGGTCTTTTCACTTCGAAGATATTGATTTGAACCTCTTTGTCAGTGATTTTTTTCAACTCTTCTTTTAGTTTGTCAACTTCCTGGCCACCTTTACCGATGATGATACCCGGACGAGCGGTGCATACTGTAATAGTGACTAATTTTAATGTACGCTCAATAACAATGCGAGATACACTTGCCTTAGCGAGACGGGCACTGAGGTATTTACGGATTTTGCTGTCTTCTAACAAAGTATCACCATAATTATTGCCTCCGTACCAATTTGAATCCCATCCGCGGATGATTCCCAAACGATTACTTATCGGATTAGTTTTCTGTCCCATTTAGCAATTAATTTTGATTATCAATTTTTGTATCTACAAACAATGTTACATGGTTCGAACGTTTACGAACCCTGTATCCTCTTCCCTGAGGAGCAGGACGCATTCTCTTCAACATAGTTGCAGAGTCAACACTTATTGTTGTAACGTATAATTCTCCTGTTTCTGCTTTACGCTCATTTTTCTGTTCCCAGTTGGAAATAGCAGAGCGAAGCAATTTTTCTACCTTGGCAGCTGCTTCTTTATTAGAAAATTTCAAAACGCCAAGAGCACGGAAAGCTTCCATCCCACGAATCATATCGGCTACCAAACGCATCTTGCGAGGCGAAGTAGGCACATTCCGCAACTTTGCGAAATACATGCTTTTTTGGGATTCTTTCCTTTGTTCTGCTGATATTCTTTTTCTAGCACCCATTTGTTTCTTTTTTTATTTCAGATTGCTTGAATATCCTGTTATTTTTTCTTATTACCACCATGGCCGCGGAACTGGCGAGTAGGAGAAAATTCTCCTAATTTGTGTCCAACCATGTTTTCAGTAACATAAACAGGAATAAATTTATTACCATTGTGAACTGCAACGGTGTGCCCTACAAAATCGGGCGAAATCATTGAAGCTCTTGCCCAGGTTTTAACTACAGCCTTTTTACCGGACTCATTCATGGTCAGGATTTTCTTTTCCAGCTTCAAGTTAATATATGGACCTTTTTTTAATGAACGACTCATAATTTACTCTAATTAATCAGGTTACTTTTTTCTTCTTTCAATAATATACTTAGAAGAGTGTTTCTTTGGAGCTCTTGTTTTCAAGCCCTTAGAATACAATCCTTTGCGTGATCTTGGATGACCTCCTGAAGCGCGTCCTTCACCACCACCCATCGGGTGATCAACTGGGTTCATTACAACACCACGAACACGAGGACGGCGTCCAAGCCACCTTGTCCTACCGGCTTTACCTGATTTTTCAAGTGCATGGTCTGAGTTTCCAACACTACCAATAGTAGCTTTACAAGCTGAAAGTATTTTACGGGTTTCTCCCGAAGGCATCTTAATGATTGCATAATCGCCTTCTCTTGAAACTACTTGTGCAAAAGTACCAGCTGAACGAGCCATTTTAGCTCCTTGTCCCGGACGCAATTCAATATTATGAATTACTGTTCCCAAAGGAATGATAGCTAATGGTAAGCAGTTACCTATTTCAGGTGCTGCATCTTTACCTGACATCACTGTTTGGCCAACTTCCAATCCGTTAGGCGCAAGGATATAAGTCTTTGCTCCATCAACATAAAACAACAATGCAATGCGTGCAGAACGGTTAGGATCATACTCGATTGTTTTCACTGTTGCAGGAATGCCATCTTTGTTTCTCTTGAAGTCGATCAAACGATATTTTTGTCTGTGACCGCCACCAAGATAACGCATGGTCATTTTACCATCGTTGTTGCGACCGCCCGACTTGTTTTTTCCGACTACAAGGGATTTCTCCGGTGTACTAGCAGTGATTTCACTAAATGCACCGATAATCTTGTGTCTTTGCCCCGGCGTTGTGGGCTTTAATTTTCGAATTGCCATTTTATAATTAAAAATTAAAAATGAAGAATGAAGAATTTTGAATTCAAAGAACTAAAAATTTTTCATTCTTAATTCTTCATTCTTCATTTTATTAAATGTTGCTAAAGAAATCAATTGTTTCGCCTTCTTTCAATGTTACTATTGCTTTTTTGAAAGCTGGCATTCTTCCATTAATAACTCCCGATTTAGTGAATCTTGATTTTGCCTTACCTGCATAGTTCATTGTATTTACAGATACTACACTTACTCCATAAAGCGCTTCAACGGCAGCCTTGATTTGGATTTTATTGGCATCGGGAGAAACGCGAAAACCAAAACGGTTAGGAAATTTTTCACTGATAGCCGTTTGTTTTTCTGTTACGATAGGTTTGATAATAATTCCCATTGTCTGTATCTCCTATTCTTTAAAAGTTATTGATAGCAGCTAAGGAACTTACTGTTACAACGAGTTGAGTAGCATCAAGCACCTTGTAAGTATTCAGTTCGGAAACTGTTGTCACATTTGTCTTCTGTAGATTACGGGCAGACAAATAGATGTTATTGTTATTTTCTGCCAAAACAAGTAACAATTTTTTATCTGCTACTTTCAGATTTTTAGCCATAGCTACGAAATCTTTTGTTTTGGGAGTTTCAAAAGAAAAATCTTCAACTACAACAATCGCATTTTCTTTTACTTTGTAAGCCAATGCTGATTTGCGAGCTAAAGCTTTTACTTTTTTATTCAATTTAAATTCATAATCCCTTGGTTTAGGTCCGAATACACGGGCACCTCCAACCAAAACGGGTGAATTAATATCTCCACGGCGAGCACCTCCACCACCTTTCTGACGGCCTAATTTACGGGTACTACCTGACATTTCGCTTCTTTCTTTAGACTTGTGAGTTCCCTGACGTTTATTGGCCAAATGTTGTTTAACATCCAAATAAATCGCATGATTATTGGGTTCAACTCCAAAGATAGAATCGTTAAGAGTTACCTTCTTTCCGGTATCTTCTCCTTTTATGTTATATACACTTAATTCCATTACTTTTGTATTATTACGATTGAACCTTTTGCTCCTGGTACCGAACCTTTAATCAACATTAAATTATGTTCCGGTATCAGTTTAATTATTACAAGGTTTTGAACAGTAACTCTTTCGTTACCCATCTGACCTCCCATGCGTGTTCCTTTGAATACTTTGGCAGGATAAGAACATGCTCCGATAGAACCAGGGTGACGTTGACGGTCACTTTGCCCTAATGTAGCTTCTCCAACCCCTTTAAAGTTATGGCGCTTTACAACTCCCTGGAAGCCTTTTCCTTTAGACATACCAATTACATCGACATAGATTTCCCCATCGAAATAATCAACAGTAAGTACATCTCCAAGTTTATACTCTCCTTTGTTTTCTTTGTACGATCCTTGTTCCTTGAACTCGGCCAAGTGTCTTTGAGGTGCTACTCCTGCTTTTTTGAAGTGTCCTTGTTCAGGTTTGGAAGTATGTTTTTCCTTCTTTTCCTGAAAACCTAACTGAACAGCTTCATAACCATCATTTTCGACAGTTTTCACTTGAGTAACAACACAAGGACCTACTTCGATAACAGTGCATGGAAGATTTTTTCCATCGGCACTGAAAACGGATGTCATTCCGATTTTTTTTCCAATTAATCCTGGCATTTCACTTAAATTTAATTATTGCTTCTGTTTGTTGGGGCAGGGTTTACCCGCCCCAACTTCTATACTTTAATCTCTACTTCAACTCCGCTTGGCAACTCTAATTTCATCAAAGCATCAACAGTTTTCGCTGTTGAACTGTAGATGTCAATCAGTCTCTTATAAGCAGAAAGTTCGAATTGCTCACGCGCTTTCTTGTTTACGAAAGTTGAACGGTTTACTGTAAAAATACGTTTGTGTGTTGGAAGTGGAATTGGACCGCTTACTACTGCACCTGTAGCTTTTACTGTTTTTACGATTTTTTCAGCTGATTTATCAACCAAATTGTAATCGTATGATTTCAATTTAATTCTGATTTTTTGGCTCATTGTCTTTTATATGATTTATTTATAATATTAAAGTCAGGAAAAGAGCCATTTCCTCTCCTGACTTATTTTTTATTTTATCAATTCCACCCGACCTTTTACTTCTGTCAATACTTGTCTTGCAATAGAAGGAGATACTTCGTCATAGTGCGAGAAAGTCATAGTGCTTGTGGCACGACCTGAAGTAATTGTACGCAAAGCCGTTACATAACCGAATGTTTCTGCCAGAGGCACTTTCGCTTTAACAATACGGGCGCCTGTACGGCTTGTATCCATACCTTCCACTTGTCCGCGCCGTTTGTTCAAGTCACCGATTACATCTCCCATACTTTCTTCCGGAGTAACAACCTCCATCTTCATGATAGGTTCTTTCAATACAGGATTTGCTTTTTCACAAGCGCTCTTGAATGCCTGAATAGCACAAATTTCGAAAGACAATTGGTCGGAATCAACTGCATGGTAAGAACCATCAATTACAGTCACTTTCAATTTATCCAAAGCGTATCCGGCCAAAACACCATTTTTCATAGCGCGAGCGAAACCTTTCTGTATGGAAGGAATATATTCTTTAGGAATATTACCACCTTTAACTTCGTCTACAAATTGCAATTCGCCTTCGAAATCTGCATCAGCCGGTCCAACACGAACAATCATATCTGCAAATTTACCACGACCTCCGGTTTGTTTCTTGTATGTTTCACGCAATTCAACCGTTTTTGTGATAGATTCTTTATATGATACTTGCGGACGACCTTGGTTACATTCTACCTTAAATTCACGTCTTAAACGGTCGATAATGATTTCCAGGTGCAACTCACCCATTCCGGAAATAACTGTTTGCCCGGTTTCTTCATCCGTTTTAACAGTGAAAGTTGGATCTTCTTCAGCCAATTTGCCAAGTCCGATTCCTAATTTATCCAAGTCTTTTTGAGTTTTAGGCTCAACTGCTATACCAATAACAGGTGCAGGGAAGTCCATAGATTCAAGTACAATCGGATGACCTTCATCACAGAGTGTATCACCTGTGCGGATGTCTTTGAATCCTACTCCGGCGCCTATATCTCCACAACCAATAAAATCTTTAGGATTTTGTTTGCTGGAGTGCATTTGGAATAAACGGGAAATACGTTCTTTTTTATCAGAACGGGTATTATATACATAAGAACCGGCTTCCAATTCTCCCGAATATACACGGAAGAAGCAAAGACGTCCTACATAAGGGTCTGTAGCAATTTTGAATGCTAAAGCACACAATGGTTCGCTTGAACTTGGGTGACGAACGATTACTTTTTCCGGATCATCAGGGTCTGTTCCTTCAATAGCAGGAGTATCAACCGGACTTGGCAAGTAAGCACAAACGTTATTCAATAAACATTGTACTCCTTTATTCTTGAAAGAAGAACCACAAGTCATCGGATTGATTTGCATTGCCAAAGTTCCTTTACGGATAGCTGCACGGATTTCATCTTCAGTAATTTTTGAAGGATCATCAAAATATTTCTCCATCAAAACGTCATCACATTCAGCCAATACTTCGAGCATTTTGTCTCTCCATTCTTCAGCTTCAGAAACTAAGTCGGCAGGAACTTCTTCAATGGAATAGTCAGCTCCCATTGTTTCATCATGCCAATAATAAGCTTTCATAGACACCAAATCCACGATTCCGCGGAACTTTTCTTCAGCTCCGACAGGAATTTGAATCGGACAAGGATTTGCTCCCAATACATCTTTTACCTGGCGAACTACTTCAAAAAAGTTTGCTCCCGAACGGTCCATTTTATTTACATAACCGATACGTGGAACATTATATTTATCAGCTTGGCGCCAAACAGTTTCCGATTGAGGCTCAACTCCACCTACTGCACAGAAAGCAGCAACTGCTCCATCCAGAATACGGAGTGAACGTTCAACTTCAACTGTGAAGTCAACGTGTCCCGGAGTGTCAATCAGGTTTATTTTATATGTTTCGTTATTATATTTCCAGTTGGCTGTTGTAGCAGCAGATGTGATAGTGATACCACGTTCCTGTTCCTGCTCCATCCAGTCCATAGTGGCAGCCCCTTCATGTACTTCTCCGATTTTATGGGTAAGCCCTGTATAAAAAAGGATACGTTCCGAAGTAGTTGTTTTTCCGGCATCAATGTGAGCCATGATACCGATATTTCGTGTAAATTTCAGTTGTTGATCTGAACCTTTTGCCATCGTTTACCTATTATATATATTAAAATCTGAAATGTGCGAAAGCCCTGTTGGCTTCAGCCATTCTATGCATATCTTCTTTTCTTTTGTACGATCCACCCTGATTGTTGAAAGCATCAACAATTTCAGCAGCCAGTTTGTCTGCCATTGATTTTCCACCTCTTTTACGAGAGTATAAAATCATATTTTTCATTGAAACGGATTCTTTACGATCGGGACGGATTTCAGTAGGTACCTGGAATGTTGCTCCTCCGATACGACGGGACTTAACTTCAACAAGCGGAGTAATGTTATCCAATGCTTGTTTCCAAATTTCGAGGGAAGATTTCGATTCATTTGGCAATTTAGCTTTTACTGTTTCTAAAGCCGAATAAAAAATATCGAAGGAGATACTTTTTTTGCCATCATACATCAAATGGTTTACAAATTTCGTAACCTTTTTATCACCATAGACAGGATCCGGAAGGATTTGTCTTTTCTTTGGCTTAGTCTTTCTCATTTTTTTCTAAAATTTTGTTTTCGTTCCTGGTTGCCTTTTCCGTCTTCAACGACTCCTCCGAGTCATTTACTCAACCTTTTATAATGAAAAATGAAAAATGAAAATATGACCTCACGGTCTTAATTTTTAATTTTTAATTTTTAATTATTGTTTTAGCCTTAATCCAAAAAACTCAAACTAACTTTTTAATAATTAAATTGTTATCTCAGTTTGAATGTGGTTTTATTATTTCTTTTTACCACCTTTTACAGGAGCTGCTGGCGCTTTACCTGCTTTAGGACGTTTTGCACCGTATTTGGAACGTCTTTGTGTACGGCCATTAACACCGGCAGTATCCAAAGTTCCGCGTACAATGTGATAACGAACTCCCGGAAGGTCTTTTACACGACCACCTCTTACCAACACGATAGAGTGTTCCTGCAGGTTGTGACCTTCTCCCGGAATATAAGCATTCACTTCTTTCAAGCTGGTCAAACGTACACGTGCAACTTTACGCATTGCAGAGTTAGGTTTCTTTGGTGTTGTAGTATAAACCCTTACACAAACGCCACGTCTTTGCGGACAAGCATCCAATGCCGGAGATTTACCTTTCTCAACCAAAGTAGTCCTTCCTTTTCTTACTAATTGTTGAATTGTAGGCATTTTTTGAACTTTTAATTCTTTTTAATTTATAGTTATATTCTCTGTTTTTGCACAAATTGGGCTGCAAAAATACATATAATTTTCCAAAAACCAACAGGTTATTAGAAAATTTCACGATTTTTTATCGCCAAAACGGTGCAAAGGTAGTGTTTTTTATTTTATCAACAAAATATTTTCATTAACCTTTTTGGAGAAAAACGATTGTTATATGCTTTATTCAAATACAGGCATAAAATTATTGTTATAGTCATATCAATGATAGTTTTTTATACAAAAACGTTCCCCGAAGAGACAAATGTTTCTTCGGGGAGCGTTACTTGTCTCATTGCGGAGCAAATTACCGCTATGCTATTTGCACTGGCTTCCTCTTTTGTGTCACTTCCCTCATTCTTGCAAGTCAGGTAAAAAGAACCCCAGTCACCTTTTTATCTATATAATCATAGATTTTCTGCATTTGGATGGTTTTGTAGTTATCAACGCTTGATACAGGCATTGGCAAAATTATTTTTTCATTGTTTATTCGTTTTAAAATAAAAAACGTGTAAACCGTTTTTGAATATTGGTTTACATGTTTGATATTTGAAAATATTTATAATCTATATGATGGATTTGATTTGTTCAATGGATAATCCGGTAAGTTCTGCTGTCATCTCTAATGAAAGCCCTTTCTTCAAACAATTTTGGGCTATCAGGATTTTTTCTTTCTCCATACCTTCCTCCAGCCCTTCTTCTTTGCCTATTCTTTTACCCTTTTCCTCTGCAAATTCCATAGCATTCTGGACATCGGCATATTCTTCGATACTTTTCTTATATTCTTTCATCTCCGCAGGTGTTAATTGTGAAATCTCGGCATAGCGAAATAATTTTTCAAATATCTTACCTTTTAGTTCCGGAGGACATCTGTCAAAGGTCGGCAATTTCTTTAACAAATAAAGCCAACGTTCAAAATTTGTCTCCAATT
>JAVBLO010000115.1:0-6783 GCA_031553415.1 Bacteroidales bacterium
GCAAGCGGTTTTGACGAAAATTCTTCCTCTTTCCCTGCGGGCGAGCGTAATTTGTCGCAAAAAACTTGACAGCCCTAAACCCTACACCCAAATTGCCTATGAAACAAAAATGACCGACCCGACCGATGACGCATATAAAAAAAGTCAGCATGATGAAGAACGGTAAACATATAGTAACGAAACAAAAATTCCCTCGCCTCTCAAATCTGCATATAATTTGGGGTTGGACGAAGCGGCTGACATTGGTCGGGTTGCTTGTGGCGGTGGGTTACGCTGTTGTAAGTAGCGGTGTAGGTGTATTCCTTTCGGTTACAGTGGGTTTCCTGCTTATCCGTTCGCTGATACGGTTGGCGTTCCGGTTAATCGTTACTGTCGTTTAAATCATACTGACAGCATTAATACTTTGTTTAATAATATTATAATTATCAATATGGAAACAACGTTCGGCGAAAGCCAATCAATAACAAAAAACGGTGTCAGCACCACAACCGAAAAAGGACAGGAAAAGTATGTGAAATGCGTTTTAGGGGCATTTCGGGGGACGGAATATTATCAATACGATTATCGCCATACCGACGGCGAACTGTTCAGCACGGTCGCAAAATCGTTGATTAATTCTACTATTGTAGAAATATTCTTATCAAAATCACCCTCATTATTATCTATTTTTAGGACATTGATTTTTTTTTGCTGCAAATAATCAATTGCTTTTATAAAATATCCGACTTCTTCTGCGCGCGACATGTTTTTTTCAAATTTTGAAAATCCCTCTCTCTTACTTAAACGTTTTTCTATCTCTATTTCATTAGCTAAAATGATAATGTATAAGTCTGGAATCAAAATATGTTTATTCATTTCCCAAACTTTTTCTATACTCACTCCATCAAAATTTTGCAACACTAAACTGGATGCAATATACCTATCACAAATAACTATTTCACCATTATCTAAATGAGGCCTTATAATAGTATCAACGTGATATTGTCTATCAGCAGCAATTAGCATACTGTAATGTTCACCCGAATAAGTTTCTTCATTTCTCTTGACATATTGTCCAAATTCAGTTACACTAGGCTCTTTAGTTATAAATATTTTTTTATTATCACAAAGTCTATTTTTTATTCCTTCAACTATTGAGCTTTTGCCAACTCCATGAGGGCCGTCAATAACAACAAACATATTTTTATTTTTTATTTTTTAGAGATAACATCCAATCTTCGTATTTCTTTCTACATTCAGTTTGAATATTTGAATGCCCTTTACACTTTTCCCACCAAACACTCCAGAGTAAAAAATACAAATCACACTCTTTATCTTTATTATTGTATCGTTTCAGAATATATTTCTTTTTTGACTCATATGTTATGGTTATAGAAATACTTTCAGCACCATTGCCATTTTCAATTATTCTTCCTCTTATTAACAGATCAGGATTATTACAAGGGCTATTAGAATATGGGCTTTTCTTATGAAAAGTATTCTTATTTTTTTGAGTTATTCCTAAAGAGCTACAATTATTCCTGTTCTTAATTTCCTCAGTGCAATTCAGACAGTTTGAATCCTCAAAAAATTTTATTTGAACATTATTATTGAAAGTTTTTAATAAGCAACCTATTCTAAGTTTATCATTATCAGTCTTCGGTTCAAAACATAATATCCGTATTTTTCGAAAATCCATATCCTTTAGTTGTAAATATTGTTTATTTCTCAGAATTGTACCATCCTCTACATTCCCCAAAAAATCTAAATCTCCCCCAAACAATTTTATTTCTCGTTTAGGATCTGCCAACTTTGTAAAATTGATGATTTTTTTATCAATTTTTTTTCTACTATGTAAATCGGACTTTGTTGTAAAAAAATAAATGCAAATAGCAAGTACTATAAATGATAATCCATAGAAAATAAGTGAGGAGTCTATATTTCCTTGATTTCTCCATAAAAGAATCAGTACTACCGTTACAAAACAAGCAATCATTATTAATGATTTTTGTAATGGTTTGAGATTGGAATTTGCAGAAACAAATGTTGCAACAATCGATACAACGAAAAGTAATATTTCATTAAAGTTATCTAGATTCATGTTTTATTTCATTTAGTTTTAAGGAATAAAAAATATTATCTCTTTACCTAATAGGACATAATTCCGAATCACATTCATCTATCTTTTTTCCATCCATGATTTTGGCAGCATGACATCCTCCATAACACTCCTCTTTTTTACATTTATTTTTTAGAATAATATTATTTAGTTTATTTTTTTGTACATATTCGTCTATAATCAAATCATTCAAAATGATATTGCCTATTACAAATTGATTGCTCGGATAAGGACTATTATTGTTCTTACATGCGAATGCCATATATGGGCATAAGGTAGTATCTCCATTTGTAAAAACATAAAACATATTTCCTAATTCACATTGTGGTAGCAGTTGCTTTTTTGTATTCGGAAATCTGATATATAATACTTCAAAATTTTCATCTATAAAATGATTTGTAGACCTTATGATCTCATCATAGAAAATTTCTTCAACTGAAAATTCTAACGATTGCTGTCCACGTCCAATTTTAGATAAAGGGTTAAATAATACATATTTTGCATGATTCATCTTAGCAAAATTACATATATCCGCAAATTCAGATTTTTCACAAAATGAATTTGGAGTACAAAGTAATCCATTTAATTTTCCAATACTTCCAATAGATTCTATATTCGATAACAATTGGTCGAAAAGTATTGGATTTCTCATTCCTCTAAATTTGCCATGTGAATCGAAAGAAAATCCATCCAAACTTATATTGAATTTTAAATGATGTATTTTTTCAAATTTAGAAAGTATATTCTCAGTGACTAATGTTCCATTTGTACAAATGGTAATTTCTATCCCATTGCAAGCAAATAAATTACAAATTTCAAACAAATTAGGATGAACAAATGGCTCTCCACCCGTTAGAGTAACTTTTATTACATTCAAATTCAATAACCGTGGCAATATATCATTCTCAATAACTTCATAGTCCATATAACTACCATTAGGCACTGAAGAAACAAAACAATGTTTGCAACGTAAGTTACATCGTTCTGTTATTTGCAATATGGCTTTCTTGTAAGGTGTACGTGTAGTAGTTCTAAAATAACATGGAGATACTCCATCATAATTGTAAGTTTTTTTTGTTCTCATAAATTTTCCCCATGTTATTATATACTTAATTTTAGTAACACTGCCGAATGGTCTGTTATTTTATTTGTTGTCCTTGTCTCGTGTAAGAAACGGCAATCTCTTATATTATTTATTAACGAATCAGAAACAAAAAAATAATCATATCTGTAACCATCATTTGTTCGTCCTACCCAACTATATTCGTTTAACTCAGGGTAACAATGTCTAAAAGCGTCTGCATATTTCATATTTATAAGAAAATCATAAAACCTATATTCCCAATCAAAAAAAGTCGGGTACTGTGGAATATGGTTTCTGTCGAGAATATTAAAATCTCCACATATTATACGATTGGATATTTGTGTGTTTTTAATATAATTAGCCACATCACTGCAAAACTCCTTTTTTCTATTAATCTTTTCTTCACTCCTATCCCTCGACGGTATGTATAATCCAATGATGTTAAATCTTGTTTGATTGAAAATAATGTCACAAGCCACAAATCTTGAATAAAATTTGTGAGAACTGTCATATATTGAATATTCTCTTTCAATCGGTATTTTGCTTATTATCATAACACCTAAATCCCCTGTGTCAGACTTTGGGAAAAATACATGATATTTTTTTTTAATATTAATAGAGAATAAGTCAAGGTTTGGCTTATTAAAATAATCTGCTATATATTTACACCCCTCGCTGTTTTTTGTTTCTGTTACAACGATTATGTCTTCAGGGCGTTCTTCTATCCATTTTACTTGACTACGTGCCCTGTCAATTGATGGATTTCCAATATTAATTGTTAGAATATTTAAGTAATTCATGATGAATAGATGTAAAAAATTTATTTTATTAAGAAGCCAATAATTATTCCTAAGACAAAAATAAGAAGATTAAACCACCATGTTTCTTTACATGCATCATATATTCCTTGTGGAGTAATACCATATATTTCTTGCCATTTACTATCGGTCTTTAATTTACTTTTGTAAGATAAATCAAGGAACTGTGTAACAATATTTGTTTTTCTCGATAAAGAAATTAGCACTCGCTCATATTGTTTTTTCTTAAGTTCGTGTTCTTCCTCTATATGTCCCAAAAAACCAGCCGTTTCTATTGAGTTTTTTTCGGCAAGATACTTAATACGCCACCTATCATTATTCTTATTTACAAAATTCCCTCCATATCTACATTTAAATAATTCGCAAATATCAATTTTGTTATTATCCGAAATAACAAAAGGTTTCCCTCCTAAATACTTATATCGATTCTCTAATGCTGTAAAACCATATTCTGCAAGTTTCATTCTCCAATGTAACCAAATCTTGTCAGTACATTGCTTTTCGGCATATTCATAAAAATCTTTCAACATTTGTTTTTCGCATTTATCGTAATTAGCAGTTGTATTAGTAAATTCTTCTCTGCGAAAACCTGCTTCAAAATTGGTTGAAAATGTACGAATCTGTCCACTTAAACTTTGTATAACAATTGATGTAATACGTCGCATTTCATTTACGTTTTCAACAGAATACCAAATAAGCACATAATTCTCTTTATGCTCGCAGATATCTTCGATTTTTTTTCGAGAGGCTTTGTAATTTCTATGTTGTGGTGTCATATTATCACTCTTTACTTATCAAGGTAAACTAAATATATGTTTTTCATCAATTTGTCTATAGCTGCAAAGTTACCAAATATTTTAACATAAACTAAATAAGCATCTCATATTTAGTAGAAAAGCCCTTGACTATCATGTCAAGAGCTTTCTTAAGAGTGTCAAAGAACATAATTGTTATGACTTTTTATCTCTTCTCAGTATCTTCATCCGGCCGTTTCCCTGCAAACGTAACCGAGTATTCCACCCGTTGCCCGAAGTTATCTTCAAACACAAAATCCAGTTGTGCTTGTTCTTCGGCAAGGTTGGTATAAGTCAGTACAAAGTCATCGGAAGCAATGGTCTGAAAGCGGTTCACTGGAATAACCTTTCCCTTGCCGTCTTTCAGGCTTCCTTCGCCTTCGCTTTGGAAGTAGCGATATTTGTAGGTTGTTCCGGCATAGTTCCCTTCGCGGACAATCGAAAATTCGAGGGCGACCGATTCGCCCTTTTTGAGCAACTTCGGAAGCGGCAACGTTTCCACACGGTACGGATAATCCCTGCGAATATCCAAATCGTCACTACAACCGCTACAGGCACAGGCTACCGCCGCAAGCAGTAGCGTGTATAAAAAATAAGATGCAAAGCGTTTCATATCTATTTTGTTTTTAGTTTATAATAAATCGTATTCCCAACCCTATTTGAGTATTGAACTTGCCGACGGACGAGCCGAGCAGCATCCGTTCCCTGACGTTGAGTAGCAACACCGCCCAATCCGTCAGAAAGATTTCGGTTTCGAGCGTCAACGCAGCGCCATAGATGAACGCATCTTCGTTTTCAATAGTCGCGCCGTCCGGCAGCAGTTTGTCGTTCCAGTTAATCGTTTCGTAACCCGCCATTCCCGACAGACCGAGCGAGAAGAACAACGTTTTGCTACCGTCCGACAAAAAGTTCAGGAAGTAGCCGCCTTCGCCCGTGATTTGCGCCAACGGCAGTTTCATGTCCTCGTACAAATACTGTTTTTGCAGGTATTCGCCGCCAAATTTCCAATAATTCCCATGCTTGGTATAGGAAGTTACCGCCGTGCCGAAATGGAAGCCGAAACCGTCACTTTTTGAATCTAAATTGAATCCGTTGACTGTCCCGCCCGTGAACTGAATACCCATTTGTGAGGGTAAACGGCGTTGCGCCTGTGCTTGGTTTTGAACAACCAGGCACAGCACAAGCGTAAGAAATATTATTATCTTTTTGGATAAAATTCTCACGTTCGGCAGAATGCAAAACACGTTTTGCTTCTGCGCTCTCTTAATCGAATTTTTCATCTTACTTCACTTTTAGTTCGTTAATAGTTTCGGCGCGGGTTACGTCGTCGTTCTCTATGATGAACGACTGATGCCGACCGCCGTTCTTTTCAAAGAGTTCCACAACCAACTGTTTACCGTCGGGGATAGTGAATTTGTCCATTGCAAAAACCGTCCGTTCCGAACGCTTGCCGTGTACCTGCATGATGAAATGATATGCCCGTAACGGTTCTATCACCGTTTCCTGAATGGCGGTGCGTTTGGCGACTTTCTTATCGACGATTTTCCAACGAATGAAGTCCACGTCAAACGGAACATTAGAGCCGTTTTTAACCTGCGTATGGAAATACAACATGCCGTTGTGCGTGTAGATTCCTTTCAAAAGATATTGGATTCCGAAACGTTTGCACCCGATATGTTTCACTTTGCGCTTATCGCTTTTATAAATGGACTTCATTATCAAATGGACTACTTTCGGAGATTCGCTGCCGAGTTCCGTCAGGTAAATATCCATTGCATTATTGGGACGATTGACCGCTTCGCCATCGTGGATGAAGTCTTTCATTTCGACATTTAACTTTATCGGCTCATTAGCATATTTCACGTTGAAGGTGTAAAAACTTCCTTCGTCAGTGATGACGGAAAAATTGGTTTCCGTTTCAAAGCCTTTAACGGCGGCTTTTACACGGACAACGTTTTCCGAACCGTCGGCTTTGCCGGCAATGATGTT
>JAVBLO010000096.1:0-23726 GCA_031553415.1 Bacteroidales bacterium
CATCCCAGGCGATAAAACAGGACTATAAACCAGATATTGTAGGCGCTTTCAATAGTGTCGACACAGAATGATTCGTATTCATACTGAAAATTCATGACAGGAATCTTATTCTTTCAACCATTTATAGGAGAAAGATACAAATTAAATCTGTTGCCTCATTACACAACAAAAAAATCTCTTCAATTAATCTTGAAGAGATTTTTTTGATTTTAGGCTGGTTATCAGTGCTGAGAACCTTCGGAATTTATAGAAATTTGAGCGACTGAGCACTACTTCATCCATTTGAAAATTTTTCTTCCTTTTAAAGTATAAACCACGCAAAAATAAATTCCGGCTTGCAAAAAACTTGTATTGATACGGTATTCAGAACTATATGAGTTTACATTTTCACTTAATAATTCTTGTCCTCCAATCGAAAAAACCTTTACATTAACAGAATTTTCTGTCGATGGATTGAAAACGATTCTGATTTCATCTTTGCTTGAGTTGAATGTGACAGGATTATTGTCCGCTAAAAGTTTATTTGTACTTGTATCTTCTTTTTTTATTCGAATGTATGTTGTCTCTCCTTCTTTACAAGTCACAGTCATTTGTGTTTCATCACTTACAGGATGAGAGAATACAACGTTTTCATATGTGCCACCAGGGAACCACGTTCCTTTTAGTGTATAAGTAATTGTTGATGAAGTGGCAACCCAGTCATAGGTGCTATTTGCCTGTGGGCGTAGATTCGGATTACATACTGCCAAATCATAAGATGTCTCATTTGGATTTGGTTTAAACATCAACAGATTTTCTCCGGAAACGGATTTAATCAGGTTAAGAGATAAATTGTCCACTGCTTTAAAGAAGCTACAAGCTGTTATATTCAATGGACGATAAATCAATGCATGCATATTATCTGACTGTTCATGAATGGTGTAGACTTCTCCGTTATTTATTTTAGTTGCCATTTCCTGCATATTGGCGGCATTGCTTCCCGGGAAGACAACAAAATTATATTTTTTGCCGGAAGGTTTTATTCCGTGGTTGATGTATGCTTTAGCTGCCAATGAAGTTGTTAATGGTGAAGCATAATCAGAACCGTTTTCTTTGGGTGTTGTTTGATTTTGGAAAAATAATGCTAAGTCATCGTTTCCGGAAGGAATATAATATCCTGTTCCGGCAGGAGTCAATATCCAATGGCCGGCATCAGGAGTAATGGTTGAGGAATAAGGATTACTTAAAGAATTTCCGTCCAATATTAACGGATTACTTCCTGAAACAATAATTTCCTGGAATAAGTTGGTTGCCGTTCTCATGCTGTTGTCGTAAGTGCCGGATGAACCGATTCCACTACCCATACTGATAATCATTCCATCAAAAGCAAACATGGATTTTTTGAATATGAGGTTGGTTGGCGTGAAAGCCTGTCCGCTCCAGGTATCTACCTGGTCGAAATCGCAGGCGAACATACCATAATCTCCCCAGGATAAAGCTCCTGAGAAATTTTTTGTTTTGGTATATTGGTCAAATCTTCCGGTCAGGGACTTGTATGGCATCATTTCCTGCCAGGAAACATAGTGTACGGTTGTTGCTCCGGGAATCACGTTCCAATCCCACCCTCCACCGGTTCCATTGGCAGGATAACCGCTTCTGGTTAAAGCTCCGGTATATAAAACCTCCAATGTTCCATCGCTTTGGTATCTTCCAAAACGGTTTTGATTATTATATATTTCTGCACCCCAAAGTTTGGATGTGGGTGCATGCATAGTAACGACCCAATTATTTTTCCTGTAAATGCCAATGGGGCTGTAATTGAATTGAAAAAAACCTTCTCTGTTCCATGCCGGTACGGCATATTTATTGGTTTGAAAAAAATAGTTGTAAGCTCCTTCTAATTCTGTATCTGCCATCCCTAAACAATCGTTTCCTATCGTTACCAGATTTTCAAACAATGTTTTTGAATAAAAAAGTTTGATTCCCGAATCGAACGGGTTCCTGCCTGATAATGAATTGGCATAGTATCTTTGGCTATCAGCCCCTAATGTTGCCATTGTATAAATGGAAATAATTGCTTTTTTGAAACGCAGGTATGCTTCCGGGGCAATCCTGAAACTTGTTCCGGTTAAGGAATAGAGGCATTCAGTCCAGGTTTGGTAAGCGTACATATAATTGTTATAATGGGTTTTATGATGGAAACCTGTTCCGTCGGGTTTCAAAATATCCGAACCTCCGGGAACATATTCCGTATTCCTTTCCATATAACGTTTGAAAGCTTTCATCTCACGTAAAGCATATTGATTGTCGGGTTGCAAAGCAGCAACAGCAAGCATGTGAGGGATATACAGATAAATTAAATCTGAATTCAATTCGCTTAAATAGGTCAGCTCCGGCTCATACATATACCCGTAATATGAAATCCAACGGACTAATTTCAACAATTCTGTTTGTTGGTGCGCATCACAGGCTGGCAACGCATTTAATATCTTAGCCGGAATATTCCTGGCATTTGTATAATCAGTGATTCCGATTTGAAAACTGCATCCTTCAGCAAACCCCTGGTCGAGTAAGTGGTCTACATAGTTGTTGAAAACAGTTTGATTGCTTGCATCAGATAAAGCTGCGGCAGCAAGTATTTCCAGACGGCTCACTAATTCTGTGACTGTAGTGGTGGTTAAACCGGAAGCCGTAGTATTGATGACTCTTCCACTTACCGATCCATCAGGATTTCTTACTACTTTGAGATAATTATTTACGTAATTTTTAGCTGTAGTTACTTCTGCCGGGGTACCTGCCGGCGGTGTCCTTTTTTGTGATAATTTTAAAGTTGCAATATCCTGCAATTGTTGGGCTGAAGGTGTTTCTAAAGGGATGTCAGTAGGGTTTGCATACAAATTAAGCAAAGTATTATTTGTAGTGAAATATTGCTTGTCTATTATCCATTGGCAACCTGGTATGCGTCCGGTTTCTGTTGTAATATTGAAATTAACCTGATCGAAATATATCTTCCTGTTCCCTTCGGAAAAAGGTTGTAGGGTAATGCGTACGGAATTGACAGAATATGATGCCGTAGATGCATATTCCGTGTAGGCACGATTGAACTCGTGCCAGCCTTCATAGTTGAGGGTAAAATTTGCTGTTCTTCTTGTAGCTCCATTGTATTGGAATTCAACCATCAAAACATCATTTGAAACAGAAGGTGAATAAATCTGGAGGCAGGCACTATTGGATGGTCCGATATTAAACTGGGGAAATGTAATGTTTAATACAGAAACTCCGGAAGCATTCCAGCAGAGGCTTTGAACTCCGTCCTTATAATGTTCTGTTGAAACAGATAAGCTTCCCTGTGCAGCGTTCCATCCGGCAGGAACTCCGGATTCAAATGTAAATTCCTGGGCAGAAATATTGCCGGTTAATGAAAACAGTAAGAACAGACTGATGATAAAATTTTTCATAGGTTTAATATTTGACATTAAATTAAGAGTATGTTCAAAGCCTGTCATCCCGGCCTCGAGCCGGGATCCCCTTAAAATATCAGGAGATTGCGGGTCAAGCCCGCAATGACAGAGCCGTAGTTCAAATTATTCAACTCTGATATATAATTCCCGAACTGTTTCGGAAGAATGTTCATAATTTACCCTGGATGCCATAAAATCGACAGTATATGTTCCTTTCTTTTTATAAGCATAAGAATAATCCTCCATATTGTTAGGCATTGATTTAACTCCTACAGCGGTGTCAGGAATACGTTTGTTGATTTTGAAAGGATTACAAATCAACCAATCCTGATTCAGCGGATTACCGGATGGTGATGATTGGATACGCATGGTTGAGGTTGCTGCCGAAATATTACTCAGGTTCCAGACTCCCGAACCGGTTCCGTTTGTATAGGGCGTTTTTTGATTGTACATGTCAAATGGGGTGAATCCCAGGTTTCCTGCTCTGATAGCAGAAGAGCCTCCTGTTTTCATGATGTTTACGACCTGTAAATCAGTTATTACCCAGGTTGGCTGTGTACTTGTATTGATTTCTGTTTCATAAAGGAATGCGATTGTCAATTGTTTGCCAAGATATTCCTGTAAAGAAACCTTTGCCTGTTTTGTTTGGTTGGTCTCAGTTGGCAAATTACACAAATCTGAAATATCTGTCCAAACGCCTTCTTTTATGATGGCAAGTGAGTCGGCCTTTTTATCGTTTCCCAAGAGACCTGTGAAAGTTGTGGACAAATATACTTTGAGTGTTCCGGGTATGATTCCGTATTGAGGCATGGTTGAGAATGCCAATTCCGAAATGATTTCATCTGCCGGATATTCCGTCATGTTTCTCATGGCGTATTCATGTCCGGCTTCCCCGCTGTAGAATGAAATAATATCGGGATTCCCGGAAAAATGGAAGTCAATCGTATCTCCTGCATTCACAACAAGCGTATCCTTGTCCCAAATATTATCCGGCGTGTTTGCAGAAACATTGAATTCTACGTCTTTACCTAATTCATCTTCGCAAGATACAAAGATAAAGGCTGATATGCACAAGATTGATATAATTGTTGTTTTCATAATTCTCAATTTTCAATTTTCAATTAAACTACCAACCCGGATTATTGACCGTAATATACGGATTAATTGCCATTTCTGCCTCCGGAATCGGGAAATAATTATAGTATTCCGATACTTTATAATAGTTGGCAGCATACGCATAATTGGCATTCCAACCAGCTTTTTGCACATAGTTTACCATTTCCGTCATGTTTTTGTAGAAATCTCCCCAACGGATTAAATCCCAACGGCGGCTTCCTTCAAAACACAATTCCATCGCCCTTTCTTTCTTGATAGCATCCCTGAATTGCTCTTTGTTCAATCCGTAAAGTTCTCCTATTCCAGCTCTCGTGCGTACGGCATTGATACAGTCGTATGCTAATTGAGAGGGAGAGGCCGTCAGTTCATTATCTGCTTCTGCAATCATCAATAACACATCGCTATACCTCAAAATAGGGAAATTGATCGGTGTATAGTTTTTATTTTTGGGAACAACAACTTCATGTTCCCTCCTGTATTTCGCAGCGCAGCGTGTTTTATTGCCATCACTTGCAGATTGGGATAATTCTGTGCAGGTATATCCCGGAATTACTAATCCCTGAGGCATTTTACCATAAAAATATTGCCGGCCTGTAACTTGTTTGGCTCCGCCGGAAGCATATACATATTCATAAGGAGTTATCGACCAGTTCCCGCGTGCTGTATCTCCTTCCGAATCATACATTTCATATAGCTTCAATGAAGCGTATGCAAATTTATAACTATATCCGGGATTACCCATACCGGTTAAATCGGCATAAGCAGGAGTTGCAGAATAGTCGTTTGTGCTGCCGAATCCGACTGCATTGCCTAAACGGCCTGCGGCTTGTTCGGTTGTTGTACGGTTACCTGATTCTTCAGCTTCCCATATACTTTCAAGTACTCCGGTACTGTTGTATTTGTCTTCCGACAAATCCATAAATATACGGCTGTAAGGGCTGACTAAATTATGTATATTACTTTCTTTTACTTGTAAAGCCCATTTTTTAGCTTCTTCAAAATAAGTTTGCACTTCAGGTCCGGCAGTTTGTTTGTCTCTAAAATGTTCCCCGGCACGGAATAAATAAATACGGGCGAGAATTCCCCTTGCGGCAGATTGAGTCGCTCTGCCTGTGTAGGTTAAGGAGTTGGATTGGGGAAGGAAAGGAATTGCATCGGTTATGTCCGAAATAATCCTGTCGTAAATAATTTGTTTATCCGTGCGGGGAAGGGCTAATCCGTTTACAGATTGGGCGGAAGTTAACCTGAAAGGCACATTTCCCCAACCTTGAACAAGATTAAAATAGTAGAATGACCGCAGGAAAAGAGCTTCAGCCTTGGCTTGATTTCTTGCAGATTCAGATATAGAAGAGTTTTTATCTGCATTTTCCAGCAAGATATTTGCCCTGCTGATACCATCATACAATACCCTCCAATAGGTTGTCAGATAGTTATTGGAACTGTTGGCGTTGGCACACATGATGCTGGGGCTGGAAGTAGATCGTTGATAAAAAGTCAAGTCATCTCCTCCTGCATTATAAAGGGGATAGTAGTTGCCATAGAAATATTCCTGCATGATAGGGCTATAAACCCCTGTCAGAAAACTTTGTAACTCAGACTCATCATTGAAATAGGTTTCTATTGTTAAACTATGCGGTTCTTTATCCAAGAAATCCGAACAGGAAATTATTGTCAAAGAGAGTAATGCTGTGAAAAATATATATTTAGTTTTCATATCGCTTTCATATTAAAAATTAACATTCACTCCCATATTAAACGACATGGCACGGGGATAAGCAGAGAAGTCAAGTCCCGGTGTCAATGCGGTGTTCCGTATGGAAACTTCCGGGTCATATCCCGAATAGTTAGAGATCGTCAATAAATTTTGTCCCGAAACAAATACCCTGGCTTTTGTAATCCCTATCTTCTCTATCGTTTTGGAGTTAAAAGTATATCCTAAGGAAACAGTTTTCAGCCTCAGGTAAGAACCATCTTCTATCACTCTTGAAGAAAATAGCAAATTAGATGATGAGGTACTGGTACGGGGAATATTGCTTTCAGGATTATCGAAAGTCCATCTGTCTTTGTAAGATGCGAATTGGTTTAGATCTTTTTTGTTGTTGAAAGCCGATTCAAACATTAACCTGTTAGCGTTTAATATTTCGTTTCCATACGACCACTGGAAGAAAATACTCAAATCAAATCCTTTGTATTCGAAGTTATTAGTAAAACCTCCTATATGAATTGGGTCGCCACGTCCGATAATTGTTTGATCGTTGGAATCAATAACTCCATCATTATTCAAATCTTTGTATTTTGGATAACCCGGTTGGGTATTGCTTTCAGAGGTATAGTGGGGAATACCTTCTTTTAATACATAACTTGAGCCTGATTTATCGAACTCATCCAATTTGTATGTACCTTCATATATGTATCCGTACATCATCCCGATAGGATAACCAATTTTGGCAATGTAGTTTGATGCTGTGAAATTTTGGTCAAACCGTCCATTGGTCAAAAGAGAAAGTTGATCTTCTGCCAATCCCAAAACTTTGTTCCTGTTGAATGCGATATTGAAATTTGTAGTCCACCTGAAGTTTTTTGTTTGGATATTAACCGTGTTCAAGGTAAATTCCAATCCTCTGTTTTCTACTTTTCCTATGTTTTTCATCGCGCTTCCATACCCTGATGAATATACCAAAGAGGATTTCAATAATAAGTCGGAAGTTGTTTTATTATACCAATCAACGGTCAATTCAATTCTCTCTTTCAGGAAGAACAAATCGACTCCGATATTGGTTTGGGTTGTAGTTTCCCATCGTAAATCTTCATTAGGCAAACGATAAGGTACGGTTCCTGCATTTGATGTTTGGTTGTTGAAAGGATATACGCCATGGGTTATGGCATCATCATAAACATAGTTGCCTTCTGCTGTGCGCATTACCTGAAGTATGGAATAAGTATCATAGTCACCTACGCGGTTGTTACCGGTTTGTCCCCAGCTTAATCTCAACTTACCGGTGCCCAACACCGGTTTAATTGATTGTAAGAATGGTTCTTCAGTGAAAGTCCACGCTAAAGATGCAGAAGGAAAATATCCCCAACGGTTTTTGCCCCTGAATTTGGAAGAACCGTCGGCACGGATGGAAGCCGTAGCATAATATTTTGATTGGTAATTGTAATTTACTCTTCCAAGATAAGACATCATACTCCATTCACTTTCTAACGAAGTGATGGCATTGGGAGTTCCTTGTCCCATTCCCGCCATTCCCAACGATTCATTAGGAATATTGATTGTCCGCATGCTGTAAGCAGTATAATCTGATTCTTGCAAGGTCATACCAACTAAAGCGTTGAAGTTATGCTTTTTATTAAAAATTTTCTGATAACTCAAAATGTTTTCATTCAGCCAGGTGTTTCTGTAACTGGTACTCTGTGTAGCATTGACTTTGTCGATAGATGCCGGAGAGCCGTATCGTGTTTTGGAATTATTGAATACATCGGTTCTCCTGTTGTCTGTAGTAAAAGTACCTGATACTTTTAATTTCAAACCTTTAATGAATTCATATTCTGCATAACCACTGTATTGATTATAGTCGATAACCGCTTCCCTATATTCATTTTGCAAGGACAGGATAGGGTTGAAGCGGTAATCATTGAGCGGATTAACTCCTTCATCGGTGATGTTATCTACCAAACTATTTAATGGGATAGAAGGTTGAGTAACAGGGCGATATCCCCAAACGCTGTAAAATAAGTTGTTCATTCCACTATAAGATGATTCGGAAGGAGAATTTCCAAATCGTGTTGTCCTGGAAAAGTTAGCGTTCAGGTTAAGTTTTAACTTGTTGCGTTGCATGGTATTCCCAACACGTCCTTGTATACGGTTGTAGTTGGATTTCAATAAGATACCATCTTGATCATAGTAAGAAACAGATGCATTATAACGGCTGGTTTCCGAACCTCCTGTCAGAGATACGTTATGGCTTTGTTGCCATGCATCCTGGAAAATCTCATCCTGCCAGTTATATTGGGGTGTATTGATATAATCTTCGGCTGAATAGGTTTTTCCTCCGATAGTGGCATAATAACCATTTTCACCATACATTTCGGCTGGCGTCCATATTTCTTCCTGTAGTTTTACAAAATCGTATGCATTCATCATAGGGATTTTGTTACTTACACGTTGTACACCGAATGTTCCATCATAGTTAATGGCTAATTTCCCTACTTTTCCCTGTTTGGTAGTAATGATTACAACTCCATTGGCGCCTCTGGCTCCATAAATAGCTGTAGCGGAGGCATCTTTCAGGATATTTAAGGATTCTATATCATTGGGATTGATAGAAGACCCCGCAGTGGGGTCTTCTACCGGAAATCCATCAATAACATATAAAGGAGAGTTTTCTTGTGTAACAGAGTTATTTCCCCTGATTACAATATTCATACTTCCTCCCGGAGTTCCTTCACCGGAACTGACATTAACACCGGCCAGGCGGCCTGCTAAAGCCTGGTCAAAAGTAGAAACCGGCGCCTTCAACATATCTGCAACATTGGCTTTTCCTACGGAACCGGTCAGGTCTTTGACCCGAACATCCTGATAACCTACAACAACCACTTCTTCCAATGCCTTGGCATCTTCATTCAACACCACTTGCATGGTTTTTCCGGTAACTACTTTCAATTCTTTGCTCTTATATCCTAAATAAGAGAATACAAGTATATCGGATGTATTATTTGCTGATATTGTAAAACGGCCATCCAGGTCTGTGATCGTCCCTTTGGTAGTCCCTTTTATTAATATCGATACTCCCGTTAATGGCTCGTTCAGATCATCTTTAACGACTCCTGTAACCGTAGTCTGAGGCATTATGGTCGATGAGAAAAAGACACCCAACAATAGCAATAGCAGCTTGGCCAGTTCTTTTTTCATGGTTATTAAATTTTAAGTTTATATGGCATTGACTATTTGACAATCACTTTTGCAGTTTCATTTCCTGCTTTAATAACGAAACATCCGGAATTAAGAGGTATGGATACTAAAGAAGCATCAGCTATGGTTTTATAGACGAGTTGCCCGGTTACATTATAAACACAAATATCTTCTCCCGGATTTATTCCTTCTATTGCAACTTTTTTATCACCAACCAAAATATTCAAAGAATTTGTTTTGGTAAATGGTGTAGAACTGCCTGTATATTTCCATGTGACAAATATTTTTACCGGGGCGGTAATTGCTCCGGTACTCCATACATCACCTTCGCCTGGTGTAAGTACTACATCTGCACCGGTAAAAGTTATGCCGCCATCAGTACTTGCTTTATAGTAAGCACGATCAACCATGTAATCCGCATCCGGAGTCAGGGTATAAGACAGGCTCATCCCGGAAGGATAAGCAACAACTTCGCTTAAAACAACAGGCGAATAGTCTGTATTTAATATTTCTCCATGAGAAGCGGAATTTTCATCCCAGCTTACGCCATAGTATGGTAGTTCGTAAGCCCCGATATCAAACCTGGCTACTGCCTGAGGATATCCGGCAGGACGGCTGTTACCAACGATATCTGAAGTTATTTCTACAATGTTTAATCCTCTATCCAAACAAGGAGAATCATATTTCAGGTTCCAGTTGGCTGCCTGTAAATCAGCAATTTCTTCATCTGCATAAGCAACGCCTTTGAAAGTTGTTGGTTTGATGACCTTAGGTCCGCTGCTTACAGCATCCGGCAGTGGAATTTCCACGTCTCCGTTACTGTTATTGGATGAAAACAGAATATTACCGGCTGTTTGCCAATTCAAAGTGGCGGCAATAGGGTTGTAAGTGGCGTTGTTTTTAGCTACCATACTTGTGCTGGCAACTCCGGCAACAGAAGTTGCGATGTCACCACCTATGGTAGTAACACATCCCCATACAATGTTATTGGAGAAATTGGTTGTAGCACTTGCATAGTATACGCCTCCTACATTATTGACAATAGTAGAATTTTGTATGGTTCCCATCGCCCTGAAAGAGTTGCTTCCGGTATTGTTATAAATTAAACAGTTTGTAAAAATATTGTTTGCAGAATTTGCATAAACAGCTCCTCCTTGTAATAAATTTCCATCTTTAGCTGCAATATTATTGAAAATAGTTAAATTTTCGCAAACAGTAGTACCCGCTCCCTGGACATTCAAACCTCCGCCACGGATATCTGAGGAATTGCCTTCTATTGTAGAATTTTTAATGGTTATTGTAATGTTGGCTGGTGGATTTGCATAAATACCACCGCCTCCGTTGGCATTTGTTGATTGGATATTATTAAGAATCCGGCAATTGTTGATAGTTCCTCCTGTCATATTTATTCCTCCACCGGCTCCATTTGCAACAAAGGAGTTTTTAACGATACAGTTTTGTATGATGAAATTGTCGCGCATAACAACAGCGCCTCCATTTCCATTAAGAGTGGCAGTATTCACCCCATTTCCGTCAGTTAAGGTAAATCCGTCGAGTATTGTGGGGTTTACCGGCCCAGTTGCAGTTAAGTAGTGAAGAACACGGCAACCATTCCCTTTCAAAACGGATGCGTTTACAAAGTCCCAGGCTTTTCCATTTGGAGTTTTGGCTCGTTGACCGGTACTTGTTTCATTACCAGAGAATCCGCCATACATATTGACTCCATCTGCCATGCTGATTGTTGTTGAAATAGTGTATTCTCCGGCTTTAACCCAAACATCTTTAGGTGCATCAGCTACATTAGCCTGAGTAATGGCTGTTTGAATGTCTCCAAGAGCATTTGTCCAGGATTCTCCTGTTCCTGTTCCACCAGGAACTACATATACAATACCATTTGCCTGATCTGCCCATACATTTATTAATGAGCATACTGCAATAAGAAGTAAAGAAATTTTTTTCATGTTTTTTTGTTTTTGATATATTAATATATTTGTTTTTTGTTTTTGCAGAGGCTGTCTCTAAAATAAGCTAATAGTACACAGCCTACTTTTGAGACAGCCTCGTCAGCAAAGTGAAATGTATTTATCTGATAACTATTTTAGCTGTTTCGTTACCGGCCTTAATAACGTAACATCCTGCGTTAAGAGGCACAGAAATAGAATCTGTATCAGCGACAGTTTTATAGATGAGCTGTCCCATTACATTGTAAACATAGATATTTTCTCCCTGATTAAGTCCTTTAACTTCCACTTTTTTGTCAACAACAAGTATTTGGAAAGATGAAGTTGCTATATCTTTATTTATGGAAGTTGAGAGTTTCCAGGTAACATATATTGTTATCGGGGATGTGATTGCTGCTGTAGTCCAAACGTTGTTTTCACCTTTTATCAAATTTACTTCTTCGCCGGCAATATTGGTTTCGTAGTAAGCACGATCAACTACATAGCCGGTAGCCGGGGTTAAAGTATAAGACAGACTGATTCCGGAAGGATAGCTTACAACATCACTAAGATTAACAGGTTGTGAAGCATTATCCAATATACTTCCATCAGAAGCCGCATTGGCATTCCAAGATACATTATAGTATGGAAGCTCATAAGCTCCAATATCGAATTTGGCTTCTGCCTGAGGATATCCTGCAGGGCGGCTGTTCCCGACGATGTCGGTTGTTACTCCAGCTACAGTTAATCCCATATTTAGACATGGAGAGTCATATTTCAGGTTCCAATTGGCCGATCGTAGTTCGGCAATTTCCGTATCAACAGATGTAGCTCCTTTGAATGTTGTTGGGATAATGAATTTTGGTCCATTATTATTGTCATTGTTGGAAGAAAACTGGATATTTTCAGCAGTAATCCAACTTTTGTCAGAAGGAATCGGGTTATAAGTTGCATTATTTTCGCATGTTAAATTGGCATTTGCAGCTCCACTAATAGAAGTTGCCGTGGTTCCTCCCGCAGTTGTAACACATCCCCACACAATATTGTTAATGCAATTTATGGTAGCAGTACCAGCATAATAAACACCTCCAACATTGTTTACAATAGTAGAATTTACCAAGCTACCTTGAATATAAACAGCATTTGTATTTGAATTAGTATTTATACCAAAATTGTTGTAAATTAAACAATTGGTAAAAGAGTTGGTTGCAGTATTGGTAAACACAGCTCCACCAGCAGTTATTGTTGTGGTGTTATTTTCAACTTTGTTATTCATTATAGTTAGATTTTTGCATACGGTAGTTCCTGCTCCAGCAGTACTTACACCTCCACCACGAATTGTTGATGTATTACTTTCTATTACACAATTCTCAATTGTAATTGTTCCACTTCCAGGAGCAGAGTAAATACCACCGCCACCATTCCCATTTGTAGATTGGGAATTATTATAAATCCAGCAATTGCTTATGGTTCCACCTGTCATGTTTATTCCTCCACCGGCTCCATTTGTAACGGAAGAATTTTTAACTACGCAATTTTGAATGATCATATTTACCCGCACTACAGCAGCGCCACCATTTCCATTGAGCACGTTTGCTCCCGCATCATTACCGTTTCCATCCGTCATAGTAAATCCATCAATAACAGTAGGTGAGGCAAAATTTCCACTTGAATGAACAATTCGGGAATTACTTCCTTTCAGGATGGTCTCGTTTGTAAAATTCCAAGGTTTACCGTTTGCCACTAATGAACGCTGGCTTGGATCAGTTTCTGTGCCTGCAAAACCACCATATACATTTACTTTATTAGCCATAGCAATAGGCGCAGTAAGTGTATATTCGCCTGCTTTAACCCATACATCTTTAGGCGTTGTGGAGGATACTCTTTTTGCTTCAGTAACAGCGGCATTAATATCTCCGAGAGCATCAGTCCAAGAAGTGCCTGTTCCTGTTCCACCAGGAACTACATATACAATACCGTTTGCCTGATCTGCCCATGCATTTATCAGTAATAAACATAATGTGATAAGAAGTAAAGAAATTTTTTTCATGGTTTAATTTTTTAATGTTTTAAGACTTGCTTGTTTTTTATATAATTGTATGTGTTATTTCGATACAAATTTACCAAGTGTTACTTTTTTGAGTGGATAAAATCATACATAAAAGGGTTGTATTTCGTTCACAAGTGATTTTTAACTATAGAGTTTAACTTGCTGCTGTTCATTGCTTTTAGCTTAGTAATGCATTAAATCAGACAAAATATCCTGTTCATACCATGGGTCTCCGGTTTCTTTCAGTAATTGCCCTAATTGCTTACATAAAGAGAGATAAATTTGTTCATTCTCTTTTACTGACAAATTATGTAGCTGATATGGATCTTTTTGATCATTGAAGAATAAAACATCTTTGATTTGTTTCGTTTTGTCAATGGTAATTGCTAATGTATATTGATGAGTTACGATTCCTCTGGCTACAGGAAAGTAATCGGTTACTTTTCCGTCTTTATCTTTATCTCCATCCATATTCCTAATGTATAAAATTCCGTAAGGAAAACCGGAATCTGTTTTGTTTTTCAATAATTGTCCGGATGAATCGTATCCCTGAATGGCGCCGGGAATTTGGTCTTTCAGTCCTGCCAATGATAACAAAGTCGGCGTTATATCGGGAGTAGATAATAACATATCGCTGACATGCGGTTGCAATATTCCGGGATATCGTATAATAAAAGGTACATTTATTGCTTCTGTGTAAGGTGAATTTTTGGGGTCTTCCACATGGCTGGCCATTGTTTCTCCATGATCGGAAGAAAAGACAACAATTGTGTTTTGTGCTAATCCCAATTTATCCAAGGCTGAAAGTAAACGGCCGAATTCACGGTCTACTCCGGTGATGGATGCAAAGTAATAGGGAGCAGAAGCCTGTTTGTTTTTAAGTTCCGGATTAATATTCGACCGTACCAGTAATTGTTCCAGAGGAATATCCTTGTATAAGTTGTAATCAATTTCTTCGCAGTCATCCAAAGAAGAATAAGGCCCATGCGGCGGGTTCATACTTATCATCAGGAAAAATGGTTTGGAAGTGTTTCGCTCACTTTCCAGGTATTCTATTGCCTTATCTGTTTCATGTTTGGGTGACCATTCTTTTACTTCATGCCTTATTCCGTCCGTATCCCAGTAATGAGGGGATTTATGTACATCATAAGTTCCATAAGAATACCAGTAGTTAAATCCGTGCCTGCGTTCGGGTGGGGTATAAGCATCCCAGACCGGATTCTGGTTTTCAACAAAAGTTCCCGGATTTTGCGGATTATTAGGAGTCGGATAGTCTACATGCAGTTTTCCTATGTATGCACAATCATAGCCGTTTTGGCTGAAAATATCACTGATGGTTATAGCATCTTGCTTTAAATTGCTTACCGGACGGTTAGAATTACAATTCAAAGTTACTCCATTGTTTTGAGGATACATTCCTGTAAGTAACATGCCCCTGTGAGGACTGCTGAGCGGACAATTACTTTGAGCAAAAGATAATACCACAGATTCGTCAGCAAATTTATTTAAGTTGGGAGTATGTACGGGATCAGGAGCGAAACGGACATATTGTTTATACTTTTCCATTCCCCAAAACTCCATAGCAGAATTCCTTAATTGGTCGGGGAAAACATATATGACATTCGGATATGTACTTTGCCCGGAAGCTATTCCGGTGGAAAACAATATTGCCGGTATTATAATTCGTTTTTTCATTTTCTGATTATAATTTCTCTTGACAAACCATCCTGGCAACGGAATGATATAATTGTTTGCATATCATCCAGTTTTTTAATTTTACAAAATTCATTTTCCTTTACATCCCACTTGCCTTTTAATGTGACAAAAATAACGGAAGGAATACTTTTATTTCCAATCCATGGACGTGAATATATACTCCGTTCGATTCGTTTACCGTTTTCATCGTAAATGTCGTCTGAAGCTCCGGTATACAATCGTAAATCCGGGTCACAAACAGTCAGGATTAGTTCATTCCCGTTTTCTTTCAGCATTAACAGGCAAGCGGAGTCTACTTTTTCAATTAGTTGGTTTTCGAAAAATTGGTCAGGTTCGAATAATACATATCCGGTCGTATTGGTTGAATTATCTTTGACGATATGTGCTTTTGAGTCTTTTCTGAGGACTTCATATAATGCATTTTTTTTATTTTGAATTTGTTGAGCAATCATTTTCATCTTTTCCGGAGAGGTTTCGGGAAATACAGCATATTCGTAAGCTGCTCCCGAAGGGGCGTTTCCATGTTCAATCCATGCAGAGGCAAATAGTCCTTGTGTTGGTTTATCAGTTGCCTGGTCACAGGAATGTTGCATTTTGCGGCACAAACTAACAGGTTGGTTTTTAGGAATATAATAACCTGTTCTGATATTATTTACCAGAAAGTTTCCGGTAGATGTAAAAGTAGTTTCATTCAAGGTTTTACAGGCATTACCATCTTGCCATGTTGTTTCCTTTTCGCTATATAACAATGTTTGATATAAAGTTGTTCTGGTCGGATATTTTGTAACTGAATTTTCTATATCCGAACCAAGGCAAACAATCATTTTATCAAAGAAAAAAATGGATTTGCGGGCGCGTAGAGAACCGTTGTATTTATCGTGTTCGTGCAACTTCATGGCAAAAATACCATTACTACCCTGTTGCGAAATTCCTCCGGCAAAAGCTTCATCTGAATACAACATTTCTTCATATCCCGAATAAGTGTCTACATTTAATATATTGGCTTTCAGTAAATCCAATGGGAGATGGATGGTTGTAGCGCCCGGAATAGCATTCCAGTTCCATCCTTTTTGTTGATAACCGCTTGTAGTGTTGGTAATCAGTTTATCCGGCTCTCCTGTTTGAATAAATAAGCTTCCGTATGATAAATACCTTCCATAATAATTTGCGCCGGCATAATGTTCCGAAGCCCAAAGGTAACGGCTGAAGCCATGAGCTGCTGCCATCCATTGGTCGCGGCGGTGAATGTTGAGGCAACCATAATTCACGGTTAAATTTCCCTGGAGAATTTTTTGAGGTTGCATGCCTTTGGCAAGGAATTCTTTCCGGTAGTCTGTTTCTTTGCTGTCAAATTGTATCAGTCGTAGGTACGTCCCGGCCATTTCAGTGTCAAAATCAGTTTTTCCGTCGGGCGTACCGGCCAACGCCATTAAGGCATAATATTCCGGAATCAGTTTTTCCGTTCCACGCGGATGTCTTCCGGAAATCGAAACAGGCCATTCTTTGGTATTACAGTAAAAACTCATGGTTTGCATAGCTCTTTTCAAATTATAATGTCCACTTTCGGAAAAATGAAAGTTGGTTCCTGAAAAAAGCCAGGTTAGAAGAGCGGCTCCACTGATTCCTCCAATTCCGTAGGCAGGATAGTTATTACAGTGATGCATAACTGCTCCGTCAATTTTAAATGCGCCCATTAAACCATCGGAAGGTTGCAAACCATTGTCTGCCCAGCGGACGAAATCCCTGAGCAATGTTATTTTTTCTGGCGAATTATTCATCATCAGTATACTTGCCAATCTTCCCGGAGCCGTCGTGTTGAACGCATCCATATCCATCCCCGGTTTTTCCGGTTTGATAAATACTTCACCTGTGGCGGCATACCATTGCATGGATTTGACCGCTTCGTCCAATTTCCCGTTTTCCAACAAAACATCTTTCATCAGGAATAATGCAGGATAATATTCCCGGAAGCTATAACCGGAGTGATGAATGGTGCCTAATCCACTGCCCTCTGCAATCCCTTGTTCCTGGGTATGCTGGTAGAGTTTCATGAACATTTCTTTCAATTGTTCCTTATAAGAGGGATTATTAGTTTGTTGATAGGCACAAGCTATTTTCAACATCAGTTCGAAACAATTATCCAATGATTGATTGGTTTGGGCATATCGCTGATACCAGTTATCTGTAAAACGTTCGTATACTTCAGTTGAACGGATATACCATAACGGTTTGCCGGTTATTTTCCCATTTACAGTTTTTATATGATAATCGTTTACGGCAGATTGTAATTCTGAAAGGTATGTATTGCTTACCTTTGTTGATTTCTTATAGATACTTTCTTTTAATCTTTTTTCTATCAGTTGAATATCGTTCCCTGTTTCGGATGTGATTTTTAGACCGTAACTATAATCCGGCTTCATTTTAGAGTATTTGAGTAAGGCGAGCCAATGACTGTCTGTCTCTTTATTGACAAAAGGCGCCTGGAAATCAGGAGTTTGATACCGGCTGTCTGCCATAACGGAAAGAATAATATGGTCGAAATAAAGTGTCCCATTCCCTGCTTTGGTTGGAGCTATAATAGTCATTTGATTCATGCCGGTTTGTGGAGTTCCTTGCATATCCCGTTCAAAACAAACCCAGGCAGCCCGCCAACCTTTGAAATTAATCCGGAAATCAAAACTACAATCAACTTTCCCATTTTTACCAAAACAGAAAGTGATATAGTCGTCTGATGGTTTTTCATTGTATACCCAAACAACAAATGTTGAAAGATAAGTGTCTTTGCCGGTTGTATCTGCTTTTTGAAAGCCTATTTCTTTATACAACATTAATTTGTCTCCTGCAGTCCAGTTCCAGCGCAAAGATTGTTTCCCATGTTTACAAATGGTTTTATCTATTCCGAAAGAGGAATGTTTTTCTGTGCTCCAGCCAGGTAAAGATGTGCCTTCAAAAGAAATTATTTTCTCATGAAAAATATCCTGCGATTGGGCAAAGAAGACCGGAAATAGCGAAAATATATATGTAAGAATATGCTTTAACATCTTTGTTGCATAATTTTATTGATACAAAGAAAATAGTAACTGCACTTTTTTTGTGGATAAATCTGTTCGGAAAACTTACATAAATTGTACACAATAACTTAAACGTATTAATTTTGCCTCTGAAAAATACGGAAACCCGTTTTTTCACGTTAAATAATCTGTAACAATTGAATGCTACATGAAATTAAAGTCAATATTTATTTTTCTATATATACTCTCCTCAATTTCATTATTTGCCCAGAAAGTGAAAATAACGGGTGTTGTAACAGATGAAGATGATAATCCCGTAGAATTGGTTATTATCCAGGAAAAAGGGACCCTGAACGGAACTATGTCTGGCGATAAAGGAAAATACACTTTATTGGTTAGTCCCAAAGATTCCTGCACAATAGTTTTCTCCTGTATTGGCTATAATACTACTCAACGGGTGATTCCCAAGGTATCAGGAGACATGGTGATTAATGTCAGACTGAAATTCATGTCGATTGATTTGGGTGGAGTAGAAGTGAAAGCTACCCGTATCAGAACTAATACAGTTGAAAGATTAGACCCTGGAAAAGTAAAATTATTGGCTGATCCGGCAGGAGGAAGCATCGAATCTCTTTTAGTTACTCAGGCAGGTGTTTCGAGTTCGAATGAACTAAGTACCCAATATTCTGTTCGCGGCGGAAGTTTCGATGAAAACATTGTTTATGTGAATGGAATAGAAGTATACCGTCCTTTGTTGATACGAAGTGGTCAACAGGAAGGATTGAGTTTTATCAATCCTGATATGACTGCTGCTGTGGATTTTTCATTGGGTGGATATGAAGCTCGTTATGGCGATAAAATGTCGTCTGTTTTGGATATTACTTACAAGAAGCCGACCGGATTTGAAGGTGCTGTTTCTGCCAGCTTCCTGGGAGGAAGCGCTTATGTTGGCAATACTGCCGGAAAGTTTTCCCAAATCACAGGTTTCCGTTACAAACGGGGAACAAGTTTATTGAAAACATTGGATACTTCGGGTGATTATGATCCTACTTTCCTGGATTTACAAACCTATATGACGTATGATTTTTCCAAAAGATTGTCATTGAGCTTTTTAGGAAACATTTCTCAAAACGATTATAATTTTATACCTCAAACACGTGAAACTGCTTTTGGTACTCTAACTGATGCCAAAAGCCTGACAGTCTATTTTGATGGTCAGGAACGGGACGCTTTCCATACTTTTTTTGGTGCCGGAACCCTGAAATATTTATTAACAGATAATACAACATTGGGCTTGCAAGTATCCGGTTTCCAGTCGATTGAAGAAGAAACTTATGACTTTTCCGGAGAATACTGGTTGAGTGATATCATAGGCGAGGATAAGTCTGAGAAAGAAGTGATTGGCATCGGCCGTTTTCAGGAACATGCACGTAATCATTTGCATTCGGATGTTTTCAATATTTCCCATATAGGTTCCCATCGTTTCAACCCGTCTAATCATTTACAGTGGGCTTTGGGTTACCAACGGGAAGTTATCAGTGATCGTATACGGGAATATGAGGTCCGCGACTCAATGGGATATTCGCTTCCATATAATAATGAGACAGTTAATGTTTCCCGTAATTTATATTCCAATAATGATATTTCATCTGACAGAATATCCGGATATATTCAGGATACTTACAAGTTCAGAATAGAACAGGGTTTGTTTTCTGTAACTGCCGGAATCCGTGGAAGTTATTGGGATTTTAATAAAGAATTTATTTTCAGTCCGAGGGCTTCTGTCGGTTTTGTTCCGACACGTAACCAAAGCTTTACTTTCCGCTTTGCAACCGGACTTTATTACCAGGCTCCTTTTTATAAGGAATTCAGGATGGTAAATACCGATGAATATGGTACATCTTATGTTGTTCTGAATAAAGATATTAAATCGCAACGTTCTATCCATTTTGTATTAGGAGGCGATTATTCTTTCCGTATGCAAGACCGGCCGTTTAAGTTTACGGCCGAAACATATTACAAAAACCTGAGCAACTTGGTTCCTTATACTGTTGATGATGTGAAAGTCCGTTATTACGGATATAACTGTGCAACAGGTTATATCACAGGTTTGGATATGAAAATGGCAGGTGAATTTGTACAGGGAACCGATTCGTGGTTGAGTGTATCCATCATGAAAGCCCAACAAAATATCAATGGGATAAAAGTACCGTTACCAACAGACCGTCGTTATAATATTTCTTTATATTTTACTGACCATTTACCTAAAAACGACCGTTTGCAAATGAACCTGAAACTGGTTTATTCCGACGGGCTTCCTTTTGCCAAACCTAATTTGGGATATGAAAACGGATATTTCCGTTCCCCGGGTTATCAACGCATCGATATTGGTATGTCATATTTGATATTGCGTGAAACAGATGACGCTCACGAAAGAGGTCTTGGTCGTTATTTCAAAAATATTTGGCTGGGAGTCGATTGTTTCAACTTATTTGACAAGAAAAATGTAAACTCTTATTATTGGGTTTCTGATGTGGCTGGAGAACAATATCCCGTTCCTAATTATCTTACCGGAAGACAATTGAATTTGCGGTTAGTAGCTGAATTTTAAGAGGCATTTTAAATTATAATGCATATTTTTGTATCCTACAAAATTCTTTTAAAACAAACAATATGGATTTAAATTCAGATGCTTGGCGCAATCTGGTATTTGAAAATAAAAATAAAGAATATGGAGCTTATTATTTACGTAAAACTTCATCCAAAAGACACATATATGCCATAGCTATTACATTTGGTATTGTTATTGTTTTGATTTTGTCATTCTTTTTTATCCAAAATGCACCCAAAACATCCGGCATAGAATTAAAACCTATTAATTTGTCTGAATTGAATATGTTGGAGTATGTTCAATTTGAAAATATAGAAATTCCCCAGATAAAAGAAGTAAACTCAGAAACAGAAGTAAGAAATACTCCACCAAAAATAGTTTCTGACGAAGAAGTTCATGAGTTTATCAACCAAACAGAAATTGTAAATATTCCCGGAGATTCGGCTGAATTAACAGCTGCTGATTCGATTTTTCTTTCCGAGCATAAGTTGAAGCCGGATGAAGATACGGATGAATTGGTAACTTACACGCTTAATCCGGCAGATTCCACTCAAAAATCACAATCCTTGCAAACTACTATTTTACGGTATGTTTATCATAATCTCAAATACCCGGATGCTGCATACAAACAAAGGATAAAAGGCAAAGTCGTATACTCGTTTATCGTTAATAAAGACGGTTCAGTATCTGATATCAAATTAGAAAAAGGAGTTTATATTTTCCTTGATGATGAAGTATTACGGGTTATCCGTTCAATGCCGGCTTTTGAACCTGAGAAAAAAGACGGTAAACCAATCAGGGTCAAGTTCTACCTTCCTGTTGTATTTTCATTGTAAATAAAACTTGGCAAAAATTACACGGATCAGAACCGGAAAAACTAAAACCAGAGATTTATTTGCCAATTAATTTTCATGTCCTTGATTATTAAATTTATGACTGATAAGACTTTTGACAAGGACTGTGTATTACTTTGGTAAAAATCATCTTGAAAATTCATCAATCGTAATTGATAAATTATTATCTTTGCAGAAAAACATCAAATATGATAGACGAAATACTAAAAGCAAGACCATTCATTCCACGTCCCGTTTACACGGAACGGATAAAGCCGTTTATTGATAAGGAAATTATCAAGGTCATTACAGGTCAGCGACGTGTGGGAAAGAGTTATATCCTTTTCCAAATCATCAAGGAAATACGCGAAACTACGCCGTCTGCCAACATCATTTACATCAGCAAAGAGTTGAAACCGCATCAACAAATTACAGACGATGAAGTATTTTACAAAGAAGTTAAAAGCCTGCTGAAACCCGATGTACAGAACTACCTGTTTGTTGATGAAATTCAGGAAATAAAAGGCTTTGAGAAGGCTTTACGAAGCCTGTTGGCGGAAAATTGTTGCGATATATTTTGCAGTGGCAGCAACGCGAATATGCTTTCGGGCGAATTGGCTACCTTCTTGGCAGGACGGTATATTGAGTTTAAGATACACTCATTGGGATATGACGAATTTTGCCGCTTCTTTTCGTTGGAAAACACTACCCAATCATTGCACAAGTACCTTACACTTGGTGGAATGCCCTACATGTACGTCATCGGATTGGAAGAATTTTCCGTATTTGAATACTTGCGAAACGTTTATTCCACCATTCTTTTGAAGGACGTGGTGGCACGCGAAAACATTCGGAATGTAGCGTTTCTTGAAAATTTGGTTGAATTTTTGGCGGATAATGTCGGAAACATGTTTTCGGCAAGCAATATTGCCAAATATTTGAAATCACAATATACTTCGGTTTCTACACAAGCCGTTTTGAACTATCTGAAACCCTTGTCGAATGCTTATTTTGTGCATAAGGTACAGCGGTTCGATATTGCAGGATTAAAAATATTCGAGGTTGGCGAGAAATATTATTTTGAAGATTTGGGTTTACGCAATTGCATTCGTGGGTTTGATGTTCGCAAAGACATTCATAAACTCATGGAAAACGCTGTATATCTTCACTTGCTGCACTTGGGCTATAAAATACATGTAGGGCAACTATCATCGTGGGAAGTTGATTTTGTGGCCGAAAAAGACGGACGAATGGTTTACATTCAGGTGTGCTATATGTTTTCCGAAGAAAGTACTATTCAACGGGAATTTGGCAACCTGCTGAAAATAGAAAACAATTACCCTAAGTATGTAGTAACAATGGATGAATTTAGTTCGGGCGACTACAACGGAATTGAACAATTACATCTGAAAGATTTCTTGATGAAGCAATCTTTCTGAAACAACCGATATACAAATTAAAATGATTCATTTTGAAAACGTTTCTATTTAAAAACTTTCAGCAGTTCATGTTTTTGCTTTGGGCGCTGCTGTTTATCGCATTTTTTATTCAGTTTCTTCCGCAAACATCGGTTGTGGAAGCATTCATAGTACCATTGTTATTCCTTGCCTGTGCTTACCCATTCACCTTGGCTCGGTGTAGCGTCTCGCTACGTCGCAGTTAAAAGCAAGTCTCCAGACTTGCAAATTACAAAGCAGAGGTAAAGAAGAACATACCTGTATTATTTATTTTTTCAATCCCGGTAATGATTGGTTTCATTGCCGGGAACCCGTAGGGGCGGAATATTTTCCGCCCGAAAAAGACGTTCATTGAAATATTGGTTTACACGAAATCAGTAAACAAGTAGACGAGTTGAAAATGGATTGAAATTTGCAGATTTCGTATTCATTCCATATCTTTGCTTCATGATTTAATCAGACCGTAAATAGTTTATTTATTAACTTAAAACCATTCAAAAAGATGGAAGAAATGATGCAGGAAAGGTATTTGAATTTGTTAACGGACTTTGCGTTCAAAAAATTGTTTTTCAACGAGTTAAACAAAGACTTGTTAATTGATTTTCTTAATGAAGTCATACAGGAACAGGGTCGGATAACA
>JAVBLO010000023.1:0-45036 GCA_031553415.1 Bacteroidales bacterium
CATCCCAGGCGATAAAACAGGACTATAAACCAGATATTGTAGGCGCTTTCAATAGTGTCGACACAGAATGATTCGTATTCATACTGAAAATTCATGACAGGAATCTTATTCTTTCAACCATTTATAGGAGAAAGATACAAAAAACAGAGTTTTGGATTTTCCGATTAAACAAAATTAACCAACTTTATTATTTAATAAAAGCCATTTTTCTACAGCTTGCCTGATTGAAATCAAGCCGAAAAGTTCGGGTTTAACATCTTCCGGTTTCATCCAGATAAGTTCAGAAACATCGTCTGCAGCCTCAATTCCTGATATTTCATTTACTTTTGCTTCGAAAAACATATCGAGTGTGTGTACTTCAAATCCGGAATAAACATAAATATTAGGTATGGAAAAACAATAAGCAAGATTTTCAACCGTCAATCCGGTTTCTTCTTTAATTTCCCTGGTAACAGCTTCTTCTGCAGTTTCATACATATCAACAAATCCTCCAGGTAAATCAAGAGTGTCTTTAGCAGGCTCATTTGCCCGGCGGGCAACCAATAGCAGTCCTTTCTTATCTGTGATAAATACGGCAGTTGATGCCGAAGAATTGAAATAATAAGTAAAACCACAGGCATCACATTTCTTAGATTTGAAATTATTAATGTGGAATTTGTCAGACCCACAACACGGGCAATACTTGAAAAGATGTAAAGGATGATTTTGTTGCATCATATTATTTCCTATTTTTCGAATACACTTATTTTCGTGTAAAGTTAATCATTTCAGACAGAAAGGCGAAACTGTCTCAAAAGTTTAATTAGTACACAGATTACTTTTGAGACTACCTTATCATTAGACATAAATATCCGAAGTTTATTTTAACTTTGTTCCCTTGTTTTTATATTTTCAACTATGAATTACATCAAATTTGTAACTGTTTTACTTGTGTGCCTTATTAACGCCGGATTGCTCCAGGCGCAGGAACACCATCACGAACACGCTGAAAATGAAGCTGGAATCAGCGGAGGCGCAGTATATTCACTTGAACATAAAGAATGGAGTTCCGGTGTACATGTGCATTACTTCCGGATGTTAGAGCCACACAGCAAATGGTCGTTAGGAGGCGAATTCGAAACCGTTTTTGGAGATGATGTTCACTTTACCATCGGAGCAGGAGTCAAATATCAAATTATAGATGATTGGAGCATCGGCCTGCTTCCTGGTATTACTTTTTCCAAACACGATAGTTCCAAATATGAACCCTCTTTTTCCCTGCATTTCGAAACAGTATATGATCTATTTCATTGGGAAAAATTTCATTTAGGTCCAGCCATCGACTATTCATGGTCGAAAGAAGATTCACACATTTCAATTGGCGTACACGCGGCATACTGTTTCTAATTAAAAATGAACAATGAAAAATTAAAAATGAAGTATTTCTAATTTTTCATTGTTCATTTTTAATTTTTTATTCTCTCAAACTCCCAACCATTTCTTCGCTTCCTCAACAGATATTTCTTTACGTTGTGCATAATCTGCGATCTGCTCTTCATCTATTTTCCCTATGGCAAAATAAGATGATGCCGGATGAGATATAAATAAGCCGCTAACCGACGCAGTGGGATAAATGGCTCCATTAGAAGTCAGCTTGACGCCTATTTGACTCATATCCAACACGTCATCAATGGTAAAGTTCAGTGAAATATCGGGCAAAGAAGGGTAACCTGCTGCCGGACGAATACCCTGATAAGTGACTTTAAACAATTCATCTTTCGTGAAAAATTCATTAGGAGTATACCCCCAATATTCTTTGCGGACTTTTTCGTGCAGATATTCTGTAGCAGCTTCGGCCAAACGGTCGCACAAAGTCTGCATTAATATTTCGTTATAAGTATCTCCCTGTTCTTTGTATTTATTGAGCAGATATTCTGTCCCATGCCCGGCAGTAACAATAAACAATCCGGCATAATCTCCTGAAGGATTAAAGAAATCAACAAGTGATTTATAAACTCCGGATTCATTTTTTTCTTGTTGTCGCAATACCGGGATTGTTTTTCCAGCGATTTCAAGACTTTCACCCATTACTTTAACCGGATAAAATCCAAATGCAGCTTTTACAAATTCAACATCATCGGCAGCCCATTTTTCAAGCATCCGTTTGGCATCTTTGACCAATTGCATGGCTTCAGCTGCTTTGTCCCTTTCGTTTTCAGGAAAAGAAGACAGCCAGGAAGCTTTGCACGAATCGCAACCATCCAGATAAGCAACATTAGCAAATTTAGCAGAAAATTTCCAGGCAATCAGGAAGTAAATCCAATTGATATAAGGAATTATTTCTTTGACGGGAATATGTTCCATAACTTTTTTTCCTTCAAATGCAGGTTTAAAAGGTTGGTAATTAGTCCAGTCAATCTTAAATGGATGTTGTTTGGCATAACCATAAGAAACCAATTCTTTCTTTTGTTCCGTTTTTCCCCTTAACGCTTCATATTCAGTATGAATAGAGTGTACAAAACCAGGTTTTGTTTCCGGATTCAATAATTTATTCGAAACAGGAACTGCTTGCGAAGCATCTTTCACATAAACAACCGGACCCGAATATAACGGGTCTATTTTCATAGCTGTATGCAATTTAGAAGTAGTTGCTCCTCCAATTAACAAAGGAATATTCAAACCTGATTTTTCTAATTCGGAAGCTAAGAAAGACATTTCCTGTAAAGACGGGGTAATCAATCCACTCAGGCCAATCATATCGACTTTATGCTCAATAGCTTGACTGATGATTGCTTCGGGTGGAACCATCACACCGATATCGATAATCTCATAATTATTACATGATAAAACAACTCCGGTAATGTTTTTACCAATATCATGTACATCTCCCTTAACCGTAGCCATCAATATTTTACCAGCTTTGGCCGTACCTTCTTTCCGGGTGGCCTCAATAGCCGGCTGCAGGATAGAAACCGCTTTTTTCATGGTGCGGGCAGTTTTCACCACTTGTGGAAGGAACATTTTTCCTTCGCCAAACAAGTTACCGACTTTATTCATACCAGCCATCAACGGCTTGTCAATTATGTCAATCGGTTGAGGATAAACGGTCAGAGCTTCAGACAAATCCTGTTCCAGGAAATCGCCAATTCCTTTTACCAAAGCATATTCCAACCGTTCATCCAATGGAAGTGAACGCCACTCATCCTGCTTCTGTTCGGCTTGCACCAATTGACCACTGGTTTGTTGGGCATATTCTATGAGTTTTTCAGATGCTTCGGGATAACGATTAAAGATCACATCCTCAATTGTTTCCCTTAAATCCGAAGGTATATCTTCATAAAGGACGGATGATGAAGGATTCACAATTCCCATATCCATTCCTTTCTTTATACAATGATAGAGGAAAACCGCATGCATGGCTTCACGCAAATAATCATTTCCCCTGAACGAGAAAGATAAATTGCTCACTCCCCCACTTACTTTAGCTGCCGGAAGGTTTTGCTTAATCCATTCAGTCGCCCGGATAAAATCAAGTGCATAATTATTATGACTTTCAATTCCGGTTGCAATGGCCAATACATTCGGGTCAAAAATAATATCAAATGGAGCAAAACCGGCTTTTTCGACCAACAGCTTATATTCACGTGCACAAACCTCTATCTTCCGTTCGAAAGTATCGGCTTGGCCTTTTTCATCAAAAGCCATAGCCACAACTGCCGCGCCATAAGAATGGATCAAACGGGCTTTATGTAAAAACTCTTCTTCTCCTTCTTTCAAACTGATTGAGTTGACAATGGGTTTTCCCTGGATACATTTGAGTCCGGCTTCAATCACTTTCCAGTCAGAACTGTCAATCATTACCGGCACACGGGCTATATCGGGCTCAGAAGCCACCAGATTGAGGAAAGTGGTCATCTCTTTCGGGCCATCCAGCAACCCGTCATCCACGTTGATATCTATAATTTGCGCTCCATCTTCAACCTGTTTACGGGCAATTGTAAGCGCTTCTTCGTAATTTTGTTCTTTTATCAGACGTAAAAATTTACGCGAACCTGCAACATTACAACGTTCCCCGATATTTACAAAATTACTCTCAGGTGTTATTTCCAATGCGTCCAAACCTGCCAGAATCATATTTTGGCTTTTTTGAACAGGTATATGAGGTTTAGCATTTTTTACCAAACCAGCATACTTTGCAATATGCGCAGGAGTTGTCCCACAGCAACCTCCCAGAATATTTACCAAACCTTCATCAATATATTCTTTGATTTGAACCGCCATTTTTTCTGGAGTTTCATCATATTGCCCCAGACTGTTTGGCAATCCGGCATTCGGATAAGCACTTATATAGCAAGGCGCTATCCTTCCCAACTCCTTCAGGAAAGGTTTCATATCAGAAGCTCCGAAAGAACAGTTCAATCCAATAGACAATAAATCAACATGGGCTACTGAGGCTACCACTGCATCAAGCGTTTGTCCGGAAAGAATCCGGCCACTCTTACCTGCAATCGTTATCGACAACATCAGAGGAACCTTCTTAGCAATTTCAGACATAACTTCTTCTGCTGCCATCAATGCGGCTTTCATATTTAATGTATCGAATGAAGTTTCTATAAGCAACAAATCGACATCACCCTCAATCAAAGCTGCAATCTGTTCTTTGAAAGCAGTTTTCAATTCGTCGAATGTAATTGCCCTGAAAGCAGGATTGGAAACATCGGGAGAAATTGAAGCCGTTTTATTGGTAGGGCCTATAGAACCAGCGACAAAACGGGGTTTGGATGGATCCTTAGCAGTATATTCGTCAGCCACTTCGCGTGTGAGGCGGGCTGCAGCCAGATTCAATTCCCGCACATACGATTCCATGCTATAATCAGTCATGGAAACAGTAGTTGAACTGAATGAATTGGTTTCAATAATATCAGCACCGGCATCCAAATACTGGCAATGAATTTTTTTGATAATTTCAGGTTGAGTGATACACAACATATCGTTGTTGCCTTTTACCAATCCCGGTAAATGAGCAAATTCGTTTCCCCTGTAATCTTCTTCCGTAAGATTGTATTGTTGAATCATCGTTCCCATTGCTCCATCGAGAATAAGGATTCGCTCTTTCAATATCTGACGAATATCTTTCATCCTTTATTATTTCTTAAACATCCTGTCCATCTCCCGTTTATCATCTTTTTCTTTCAAAGACTGCCGCTTATCATAAGTCTTCTTACCCTTGGCGATAGCGACCACAAGCTTTGCCAATCCTTTTTCATTGATAAATAATTTTGTAGGAATAATGGTAAAGCCGGTGTCTTTCGAAAGACGTTCTATTTTTTGTAATTCTTTCTTATTGAGCAGAAGTTTGCGCTCTCTACGAGCATCATGGTTGTTATATGTTCCGTAGAAATATTCGGAAATATTCATATTTTTAACCCATAATTCACCCCTGGTCATAATACAATACGTATCGACTAAGCTCGCTTTGCCCAACCGGATAGATTTTATCTCCGTTCCGGTCAGGACAATGCCGGCGACAAACGTTTCCAGGAGTTCATAATCAAACGAAGCCCTTTTATTCTTTATATTAATGTTATTCTCTACTTTCATTGCAATTAAGTCCTCATGCCCGGCATCGTAAGAAACATGATTTTTTCTATTATAATCGGCGACAACAAAACAATTGCTGAAGCTGCAGCTGTAAATTTACCTCTTTCACCATCGGATATTTGCATGTAAACCGGAGCCCCTTCCCAAACGATATAGATTGTATAAAGCAAAATCAATTGCAGGAAATCAAATTCCGGGAAAATGCCTAATACCATATACATCACATATATCAAAGCGGAAGAATAACCAACAAAACGTTGGCATAATTTATAATCGCTTGCATTAGAAAAAAAACGTTCAATTACTTTTGATAATAAAAATGAAGCTAGATAAAATCCTGCGAATAAAGCAATCACGACTTTTATCATCAATCGCAATGCTAATTGTATATCAAACTCTTTTCTATGGAAAAAGACTCCAATAAAAGCAAATAATGCAACAATACCGATAACCGGATATATGTAGTTTTTCAGAAAAAAATCCTTGTCATTTACATTTTCTTCTTTTTCATTAATTAGTATATTCCAAGCTCTTGAAGGCTGAAATATCAGCCGGTATAACTGCTCAAAAAGATTTTTTAACATACAAAATCAATTGTCTTTAAATTTCTGATTCGTCAACGTAATGGGTTTTTCCGTTGTGGATTTATAAACATTTTTGCCTTCAGCATCAACACCTGTTTTGTACTTCAAATAAAAAGAAAATTTATTTTCAGAATCTGAATACTGAAATAAAAATGATGTTAAATCAAAAGCCTGGTATCTGAAATCGCCATAAGGAGTAGCAGAAGATGTGCCTGACTTTTTTGCACATACATATAAAACCGGTACATCATCAATCAATGAACCTGAATAAACCAATGTATATTCATAGTTCTGAGACTCGCCGTCCAATTGGTCAAAACCCATAAATAAGTTATTATCAATACAAGGCACAGAACCAACCAAGCCTACGGTTTTAATTGAATCTTCTGATAAAGCGTCAATCTCATTACTAATAACCTGTGATCCGGCATCTAACATAAAAATATTTGTTTTTGCAATTTTTTTATATGTATCTTTCGTTATTCCGGAAGCTGTAAGATAACTTGAACTTGGCTGATTATCATAATCCACAGTAAAAGCAACAAACATGCAATCACCAGAGCTATAACCCTGATTTTTCAATTCCGGTGCGGCGACAACTCCATAAGAAGTATTCAAAAATGTTACTCCCGGATAGTAGGAAGAATATTGTACTACAGCATTATCAATAGGAAAGGTTTGTGAGTTACCAACATTATCAAGACAACTTGTAAGCAAAAACATACTTAAAGTTGAAAATAAAAATACAAATTTCATCACCTTCATAATCTATACTGTTTTATTTCTACGTTTTTAATTCTTATTATTTAGTTACAATTATTTTTACCGGATTGCTCTTATAGGAAGTATATACCGGATTTCCGATAGAATCAGTCCTATATGAGAATTTGATGTTAAATTTAATAGTATCTTTCCCTTGTTGGATTTGATCTTCCCAAAATGACTGCATATTAAATACAATCGTCGAATTTCTACTAACCGCAGTTGTATCAATTCCTTGCGAATCAAGTTTGGGTTTCAGATACATAGTGATTATATTGTTTTTATCAACAGAATCCTTGCAGCACAATAATTCGTAATCATAAATGTAATCGCCCGGCACTTTTTGACTGACAGACAAGAACATAAATTGTTCAATATTCAGATTTGAAGCTATCGAAAGTACGGTATCTTTATATGTATCAGCAATACTTCCCGACATATATCTGAAAGCCGAAGTATCCAACGTGTTCCAGGAAATCAAGCGGGAAATAAAAGGGGGGAGATTTGAATGTTGGTTGTCAAAATTTACTGTATAAGAAGCAAAACCGCATGTTCCTTCCGGTAACGTATCCAAAGCAGGGAATATAAAAAGGGAATAAGTATTTTCCATGCATTTCTCTCCGTTTTTTGTCACTATAACAGATGCTATATCCGAAAAATGTTGTTCATCTACAGTTTCAATCGGATTGCAAGATAGCAAAAAGTTGCCTATCATAAAAACAAAGATAAAATATGCTATTCCCGGATTATTCATTTATTTAAGGCTTTCTGATTTTATTTTTTCTCCGTTTACAAACAACTGTACCTGATTTATTTCCGGATTTTCAGGCACAGAAAATACAACAACCGGAGTTGAAGAGAATGATTGTTTTTCTCCTTTTGTAATGGTTGCATAAACATTTAAAATTGTTCCGGCCAGTTCTGTTTTGGTAACTTTCAAATCTGTATGGATATTTGTTGATTTTAAAGCGACTGCCATAACTAAGGAATTTTCAAAGTCAGGAGAGTCAATTGTATTATTCATCGTTTTGCCAATACCCAATGCATTATCAAACGCCTCTTTGTTTTTCAAAATTAATAAATTGGTATCATCAGCAAGAGAATAATTGTTTTTCAAAAAATACCCGGAAAGCGTTTTAACTCCGGAAGAAGCACTTGCCTGAGGAGCCACACTCTGTACTGCATTTGATGAATGCTGGGATTCATTCGTTTTTTTTCCTGAACCACAGGATACAACTGCAAACGATGTAAGGATTAATAAAAAATAATAAATAAGGGTTTTCATAGTTTTTTAATTTTCTAAAAATTCATTTTTGTAAATCTTCAATAAGACCAAAAATCCAGAAATTACCAGAGGTCCGAAAATAATCCCCCAGAAACCAAACAAATTCATTCCCAGGATAATTCCGAAGATTGTGATTAAGGGGTGTACATCCGCATATTTTTTCATAAAAAACATCCGGATGATGTTATCTGCACTGGAAATAATCACTACGCCATAAACAAGAAGAAGTATTCCTTGTAAAATATTCCCAGCAATAAAAAGGTTAACGGCCAATGGCACCCAAATAGCCGCAGTTCCAATAACAGGAATTAAACCACACAAACCAGTAAGCACTCCCCAAACAAATGGGTCACCTGCCCCAAAAATCCAGTAACCTAACGCTGAAAGCAAACCATGTCCTATCATAATGACTGGAATACCAATGGCATTGCTGACAACCATACTTTGTGTTTCTTTTTTCAAAAGCGAAATACTATTCCGGGACAAAGGAAGATTGTTTTCAATCCCGTCTTCCATTTCCCGGCTTTTATGTAACATAAAAAACAGGACAAACACCATCATTATCGCATTCATCACAATACTGGTAGTAACCGAAAATATATTAGGCAATATCTGAGTTATACTTTGAATTGCCTGTTCTACTACACTTTTGGACATAATATTATATCCTGTTTTCTCTAAGATGGTTTCCCTGATTTGGTGTACATTATCAACAACCATTTGGGGATGGAAATCTTTCAATTTGGTATAAATTGTTCCTGCCAGCACTCCGCCAATAACAAAAACAATCAAAACTGTAATTACTAAAAGGAAAAAGGTGGCAATGGTCAAACTCCAACCTTTCGCTTCCAATTTCCGTAAGGGAGTCCGTAACAGCATGTATAATGTAAAAGCACCAAGCATGGAACTGATAAAGTAATTCAACTCCAAAACTATAATGCAAAAGATAAACAGCAAGACGATCACAAATCCTACTTGTTTAATTCCCTGATTGAGCTCTATCCCTTTCATAAATTGAGAGTGGAGAATTAATAGTGGAAAATCAAGATTAAATTCATTATCAATTTTCCACTATCAATTCTCAATTATTCTACATAATTCCTCTTTCCCTTAACTTCAATTGCCATTTCCAGGCAGAAGCCAAAGTGTCTTCTATTGTCTCATAAGCTTTCCAGCCTAATTCATTGTTAGCATAATCCGGGTTAGCCCAAACTTTTTCAATATCACCCTCGCGTCTTCCGACAATTTTATAATTCAATTTAACCCCTGTAGCTTTTTCAAAGGCGTTAATTAATTCCAATACAGATAAACCACGACCAGTTCCAACATTAAATATTTCGAGATTAGCCTTTGACTTTCCACCAAGCATGCGGTTTAATGAAATAACATGGGCTTTTGCCAAATCAACCACATTGATATAATCACGGATACAAGAACCATCCGGAGTATTATAATCATCACCAAAGACACTTAATTGTTCCCTTACACCAATAGCTGTTTGGGTGACAAATGGTATCAGGTTTTGTGGAACACCAAGAGGAAGTTCTCCGATTTCAGCAGAAGTATGCGCTCCTATAGGATTGAAATAGCGCAGGATAATACTTTTATAAGGGACTCCTGCATATATAGCATCACGGATAATTTCTTCATTGATTTGTTTAGTATTTCCATAAGGTGATAACGCCGGTTTTATAGGAGCATTTTCATCCACCGGAAGGATGTCCGGTTGTCCGTAAACGGTGCAGGAAGAAGAAAAAACCAATGCTTCTACCTCATATCCAGGCATCAGTTCCATAATATTAAGCAGGGAAACAATATTGTTCCGGTAATATAACAATGGTTTTTGAACTGATTCTCCAACCGCTTTACTTGCCGCAAAATGAATAATACCTTTGATTCCTTTATTCCTTTCGAACATGGCTTTCATGCCTTCCATATCGTTGCAATCGAGTTGCTCAAAAACAGGGCGTGTGCCGGTAATTCGCTCAATGCCATCAATAACTTCTGCACTGGAATTAGATAAATTATCGACAATCACAACTTCATAACCTGCATTCTGAAGTTCAACTGTTGTATGAGAACCTATGTAGCCGGCTCCTCCTGTAACCAAAATTTTAGTTTTCATCGGGGTTTTATGTTATAATTAAGGTACAAAGATAAGAGAATTAAATATAAACTTAAAACATTTTATATTTGTAAATTGTTTTAAGGACAATAAAAAAATCAAAAAATGGAAATAAAAGATGCAGAAGCATCAACAGGAACTAAGATTGACTCTAAATCAATCTACATTAAAGTAACAGAAGACGGCCCTTATTTAATTTATGGGCAGCCATCAATTAATGAACAAATTATTATCCCTAATGAAGAAGGGGATAGTTGGTCTTACCAGGAAGGAGAATGCTTTAATTCATGTGAAAATCCTTGCTCACTCTGCCGTTGTGGCGCTTCATTAGATAAGCCTTTTTGTTCAGGCGAACACATCGACAGGAACTGGGATGCCAAAGAGACTGCTTCATTGGATTCATTTCTCAATGGTGCCGAACAATACGAAGGTCCGGAACTAATCATGGCCGACAATGAAATATATTGTGCCCTGGCTCGATTCTGTGATGCTTACGGAGATGCCTGGAATATTGTCGAACGCGCTGAAACCTCTGAAGATATTGAATTGGCCAAAAGAGAAGTATCCAACTGTCCAAGTGGCCGTTTGGTTATTTTTGACAAAAAAAGTAAAAAAGTACATGAACCTCATTTAGAACCTTCTATCGGAATTATCGAAGACCCTGGATTTGAAGTGAGTGGTCCGATTTGGGTGCGTGGAGGAATACGCATAGAAAGCGCTGACGGCAACAGCTACGAAATCCGCAACAGAGTAACGCTTTGCCGTTGCGGCGGTTCTTCAAATAAACCCTTTTGCGATGGAACACACGCGAGGAAATGAAGAATGAAAAATGAAGAATGGGCTTGCGCCAATTATCGTGCGCAAGCCCATTCTTCATTCTTCATTCTATACGATTCCACTGAATCCCATAAACGCCATAGCTAATATACCTGCTGTGATTAATGCAATTGGTGTACCTTTCATCCCGTTAGGAATTTTTGTAAGGGAAAGTTGCTCCCGTATTCCTGAAAAGATAATCAATGCCAAACCAAAACCTATTGCCGTGGAAATGGCAAAAACAATTGCTGTCAGCAAATTGTAATCTTTTTGTATAACCATAATGGCAACCCCAAGAATGGTACAATTGGTTGTAATTAATGGAAGGAAAACTCCCAACGCCTGATAAAGCGCAGGAGATACTTTTTTCAGTATAATCTCGACCATTTGCACCAAAGCCGCAATAACCAATATAAAACTGATGGTTTGCATGAAAACCAAACCTGTAGGCTCCAATACATATTTCTGCACCAAATAAGTAAATAATGTAGCAATTGTCATTACAAATGCAACTGCAGCCGACATCCCAACGGCAGTTTCCACTTTTTTAGAAACCCCCAAAAAAGGACAAATTCCTAAAAACTGAGACAATACAATATTGTTAACAAAAACGGCGGCGATGAATATAAAAACGTACTCCATTTTAACTTCTTACTTTATTAATGATTGCTATTAAAAATCCCAAGGCGATAAAGGCTCCGGGAGCCAGAACAAAAATCAGGGAACCGAAACTTTCGGGATAGATGGAAAAATTGAATAATTTTCCTGTTCCCAAAAATTCACGGGCCCCACCCAATAATGTAAGAGCCATAGCGAAACCAAGTCCTATACCCAATCCATCCAAAAGCGACGGAAACACTTTATTTTTAGCGGCAAAAGCTTCCGCACGGCCTAATACGATGCAGTTCACCACAATTAGAGGAATAAACAATCCCAGACTTTCATATAAAGCCGGGAGATATGCTTCCATGCACATTTGCACAACAGTTACAAAAGCAGCAATAACGACAATAAAAGCGGGAATGCGCACTTGATCCGGGATCAGGTTCTTTAGCGAAGAAATCGCAGCATTGGAACAAACCAATACAAATGTAGTGGCTAATCCCATGGCTAATCCGTTGAGCGCAGAAGAAGTTGTTCCCAATGTGGGACACATTCCCAACAGCAGTACAAAAACCGGATTTTCATTGACAATGCCGTTTGTTAGTATTTTCAGATTTTTCATATTCAAAAGAAGTTAGAATTAAAGAAGCTAAAGAAGTTAGAAGAATATTTACCAACTTCTTGTTCTTCTAATTTTGAGTTGTTGCGCCTGTTACTCCATCATTTTTCGTTTGAGTCGTCACCCCACTGGAAGCATCTGAATCCGTCGAATTAGTTGCCCCCGAAGCAGCATCTGCACGGCCTGAACCTGAATAAGCAGCATGCGCCCTGTTTACTGCATCCAAAAATGCACGGGAAGATATGGTTGCCGCTGTGATTGCATCGACATCACCTCCATCTTTGCTTACTTTTAATTCGCCCGAACTTAAATTTTTCCCTAAAATACTTTGCTTATTTTTATCTGTCTTAAACCAGGTTCCCATTTTATCGCCTAAACCAGGAGTCTCCGCATGTTGTAAAACAGCATAATTAATAACTTTTCCTTCTGTATCAAGGCCTACAATGATTTTAATTTCACCACCAAATCCTTTCATGGAATTACTTTCAACGGCAATTCCAACAAGTTGTCCTCCTTTTTTGGCAGGATATATTTTCAAAGAATCCCCCTCTCCTATTTTACCATAATAAGCTTCTTCCGAAGGTGAATTGTCAAATTTGGGCACCACTTCTTTGATGGCATTTTCCAACTTTGCCTTTTTCGATTGTTCTATCGGCTCACGGGTCAGCTCATTAACTCCAGCCAGGATTCCACCTATGCACACGCATATAATCGTAAGCGACAGGAACATATTCAATAATGATGATTTCAACTTAGCCATTTTTCACGACCTCCCCGAAAGTTTTAGATTTGACATAAGTGTTGATAAGCGGAGTAAACGCATTCATAATCAGGATTGCAAAAGATACTCCTTCAGGATATGCTCCCCAAAGACGGATAACAGAGGTTAATACTCCGATGCCAACAGCATAAATAACCTGCCCTTTTTTAGTCATGGGAGAAGTTACATAGTCGGTAGCCATAAATATGGCGCCCAAAAGCAATCCTCCGGAAAGAACATGAACCATTGGGCTTGCGTATTGCACAGGATTTACAGCATGCATAATTCCGGTAAAAGCCGCCACAGTCAATACCATGATAACCGGAATATGCCAGGTAATAATCTTCCTGAATAACAGATAAATAAATCCGAGGATCAAGGCTAATTCACTTATTTCACCCAAACTTCCTCCGGTATCGCCGATAGACATAGACAAATAATTGGGAATTTCTCCGAAATGTCCTTTTATCATACTCAATGTAGTAGCTCCTGTTGCAGCATCAACATATTCCATTGGAAAAAAGCCGGGCTCAGGCCATACAGTCATTTGTGCAGGGAAAGAAATCAACAGGAATACACGTCCAACCAAAGCCGGATTAAATATATTATTCCCCAAACCTCCAAACGCCATTTTTCCAATACCGATTGCGGCTAATGCACCTATAATTACAATCCAAACCGGTAAATTGGCCGGTAAATTGAAAGCCAGTAAAATCCCGGTTAATACAGCTGAACCATCCCGGATAGTCAATGGTCCTTTTATCAGGTATTTTTGTATCAAATATTCAAAAAGCACACAGGAAAGTACTGAAACTATGGTTATTATCAGCGCACCAAGGCCGAAATAAACCAGAGAAACGATAAATGCCGGAACAAGTGCAATTAGCACCCCATACATATTTTTTTCGATGCTATCCCCACTATGAATATGAGGGGAAGGTGATATTGTTAGTTTATTCTTCATATATTTAACTTTTCCTGGCCCTCATTATTCCCATTACTTTACCTTTGCCCAAGCGAACATAATCCAACAACGGACGGTTAGCTGGACAAACATAACTGCATGAGCCACACTCAATACAATCAACAATACTGAATTTTTCAGCTTTATCCCAATCGGCAAATTCGGTTACATTCATTAAAAAACTAGGAATCAATCCCATAGGACAAACACCAACACATTTGGAACAACGGATGCAATTACGCATTTCTTTCCGTTGGGATTCTAAACTTTGCATCACAAGAATTCCGGAACTTCCTTTGGTTACCGGTACTGTTGTATCTGCTAAAGCGCGTCCCATCATAGGCCCGCCACCAATAATTTTTCCCGAGTCATCAGGAAGTCCTCCGGCAAATGCAATTAATTCTGATATTGACGTTCCTATACGTGCGAGCACATTACATGGTTTCTTCAGTTTTTTTCCTGTTACAGTTACGACCCTTTCAATCAAAGGTTTATTTTTCTGAACAGCTTCATAAACGGCAAAAGCAGTACCTACATTCTGGACAACAGCGCCAACAGAAATAGGCAGCGCCCCGCTTGCTACCTGGCGGCCGATTACAGCATCAATCAATTGTTTTTCACCACCCTGAGGATACTGCACCTTTAACGGAATTATTTCTATTCCGGAATATGATTTTGCCAAATTTCTTAAATGAGTAATAGCATCTTTTTTATTATTTTCTATGCCAACAAATGATTTATTTACCCGGATAGCTTTCATCAGCAATTGAATTCCAACGAGAATTTCCTCTCCTTTTTCCATCATCAACTGATGATCGGAAGTAAGATAAGGTTCACACTCTACTGCATTGATAATCAACACTTCGGCCTTTGCACCCGGAGGCGGTACCAACTTCACTTGTGTAGGAAAAGTAGCGCCACCCATGCCAACAATACCGGCAGCAGCTATCTTATCAATAATTTCTTTTGAAGTAAGGTTACATTCTTTTACCAATTGTCCGGAACGATCAATATTTTCCTCCCAGATATCATCTTCAACCACAATATAAATTGCCGGACGCCTGTAACCACTTGAATCAAGGGAGTCATCTATCTTAAGTACTTTTCCCGATGCCGGAGAATGAACATTGGCAGAAATAAAACCTCCCGATTTAGCTAACAAAGTCCCGACTTTCACTTCGGCTCCTTTTTCCACAACAGCAACCGCCGGAGCGCCGATGTGCTGGGATAATGGCACCACAACTTGTGATGGAACCGGAATTCGTTCGATTTTCTTGTTTGCAGATAACTTATTTTCCGGTGGATGAATTCCTCCTATTCGAAATGTTTTCAGCATGCGTTTTCTTTTTTGGGTGGAAAATTCAGTTCTGTTATAGCAAAAGTAGGACATTCAGCCACGCATTTACGGCACAAACGGCATTTATCATCATTAATATAAGCCAAATTGTTTGTGATTGTTATTGCTTCGAAAGGACATACTTTCTGGCATTTTGAGCAGGCTATGCACGCCACATCACATCCTCTTTTCGCAACAGCTCCTTTATCTTTATTAGAACAGTTCACATAAATCCGGCGTAATTTAGGGCCTTTCTTGCGTAATTCTATCAATATTTTCGGACATGCTTTTACACAAGCTCCACAACTCGTACATTTTTCTTCGTTAACTTCAGGCAATAATGTATCCGGATTGATAACTATAGCGTCAAATGTACAAACACTGACACAATCACCAAAGCCAAGGCAACCATAGGAACAACCGGTTTCTCCTGAATATAATGATGAAGCTATGGCACAAGTTTGCGCTCCGTCATATTGATTAATACGCGGACGGTTTTCACAAGCTCCGTTACATTTAACCACTGCTATCTTCGGTTCAGAAACTTCTACTGTTTTTCCAAGTGTTTCTGCAATCTGCTGCATCAAACCTGGTCCGCCCACAGGACACAGTAAACCTTCAAGGCTGTCTGCTTTTACACAAGCTGCTGCAAAACCACTGCAACCGGGATAACCACAACCTCCGCAATTGGCCGCAGGAAGGATTTCCTGAATTTGCCCGTTCCTTGGGTCTTCGTAAACTTCAAATTTTTTGGAAACGACAAACAAAATAATGGCGCCAAGCGCACCTATCGCACCTAAAGAAATGATTGCCAACAGAATCAGATTCATATATTCTTCTTTAGAAGAAGTTAGAAGTGGGAAGTTAGAAGATTATTTTCTTCGTACTTCTAACTTCTCACTTCTTTTTACTATAAACACAAACTTCTTTTTTAATTTATCCCTAAGTATATATAAAACAATAAAATAAACAATCAAAACAGCAATTGCGGCTAAAGCTGCCATAGTTTCCGGCATGGAAAACCGGAGGCAAACAGCCAACATTATCACAATTAAAATAAGAGGAATCACAAAAGCATAGAGAACAGCCTGAAGTCCTAAAGATGCACTCCCCACAACAGTAACCTTATCGCCTGCCTGAAAAGAACTATCAATATCGGGTATTTCTATAGTTTTCTCTTTTTGTTCGGAAAGTTGACACATTGATTTGGAATGACAATCCGCACAAGCAGAATTTTGCACAATGGTCACCCATGCTTTTCCTTTGTTTATTTTAGAAATGACACCCTCATGTTCTATTTTGTCATTCATTTTGCAATATCGAGATTACAATTCGAGCGCAAATATAGAGTTTTTTTTTAATATTCCAATGTTTTAGAAATCTTATCAATATTTAAACTTCTTGCCATAGCATCGAAAATTTCTTTGTATACACCATTTAGATGATATATTTCCTCATGAGTCCCGGATTCAACCACCTCTCCTTCGCGCATGACGTAAATCCGGTCGGAATCGATGATTTGGGAAATACTGTGGGAAATGATAACAACTGTACGGTCTTTTTTGATGGCATCCAGACTAATTTTTATTTGCTCTGTTGAAACGGCATCTAAACTGGCTGTAGGTTCGTCAAGGAAGATAATGGGCGAATTTTTCAGGAACATACGGGCAATAGCGATTTTCTGTTGTTGACCTCCCGATAAATTCAATGCTGATGTCTGGTACTGTTGAGGCAAAGTCATTTATACAATCACTTTCTTCCCATAACTGCAGCAATTGCAAGAATCACACCTAACGCAACACCTAATAACGCTGCGAATAAAACCCGGAATTCTCCTGGTAACATAAAGGTGATTGTATGGGCGGGAAACCAGAAAAATGGGATGGTTTTCTTAAAAACAAATCCCCATTGTACATTCCAGTTTATATTTTTGAATGATTGAGCCATATTGATTACCTTAGAAAAAAATCCTTTTATGGTTCCTCCTGTTTCCAATATGTGCATGTCGGTAATTTTATGGAAAGTCATAAATACCGGAGCAAATATACAGTTCATAGCAACACTGATTGAAAAAGCAACCAACAAACGGATGAAAAAATTATCGGATAAGATATCTACTCCTATACTTGCTAAAAAAGCTGGAGTCCCTTTCGAGAAAATAGTCATAGCCATACTGATTCCTACTCCTAAAAAACCCCAAACGATTGCTCTTGGTAAAATACCAAATCCCGGTTCATTATAATTTCCGGTTTTGATACGCAAGCCAAGCATTTCTCCGGCTGTTGCTAATATACCGAATTTAATAAATGCCATGATTAAAGCATGTTCAGCGTTGAATTGCTGATACCACGCATATAATTCAGGTATCAGAATGAAAGGTAAAAAAATAGCAAGAATGAATAAAGTAAACAAAATGTCTTTTTTCATGGGTAGTTAAATTTAATAATGAAGTTATCGTTAATATGTTTTTACGTTATACGTTTTAATCCAGTTCAAATTCCTGTAGAAAATCCAAATTGTTTTTTCTGATTACATCGTAAGCAGCTTCCAGGTTTTTTGTACGTAACACAAGTATTGCTTTGGAATTGAGTGAAAAACAATACATATATTCAATATCAATGCCTGCTTTGGTAAAACAAGATATTGTTTGGGCAAAATTTTCTATATATGATTCAATCTGTATTGCAAATACATCGCTCAGGTTAACAGATACTTGTTTGTTTTTTAACAACTGATATGCTTTTTGCTGGTCGGAAGTGATAATCCTCAGGATGCCATAATCTGAAGTATCAGCAACCGTTGCTGCGATAATACGGATATTTTCCTCGCTTAAGTGAGAAAGTATTTCGCTTAACTTGCCAAATTTATTTTCTAAAAAAACGGATATTTGTTTAATAGTCATATTTTAAAAATTGAGAATTGAAATTTGAGAATTGAGAATTTTTAGAGTTTACGGAAATCTTTAACGCGAACCGCTTTTCCTTCCGATTGAGGCAAAGAACCTTTTCCCACGAGTTTTACACGTGGAGTTATTAATATTTCATCTTTCAATTGATGCGTGATTTTCTTTGTCAAAGCTTGTAACTCAGTATAATCATCGCTGTATAAATCACCAAGTTCCACTTCAACCAGCATTTCGTCGTTATTTCCTATCGTTTCTACAGTAATCAGGTAATTCATGCCTAATTCCTTAAAGCCCATCAATATTGTTTCGATCTGGATGGGGAAAATATTCACACCTTTCACGATAATCATGTCATCGCTTCGTCCCTGGAAGCGTGCAATTTTCCGGTGGGTTCTTCCGCAAGGACAATCTCCAGGAACAAAGCTTGTCAGGTCACGTGTGCGGTAGCGGAAAAGCGGCATAGCTTCGCGGTTGATTGTTGTCAACACAAGTTCTCCCACTTCTCCTTCTTTAACCGGCTTTAAAGTTTTCGGATCTATGATTTCTACGATGGTATAATCTTCCCAAATATGTAAACCGTTTTGTTCCTTGCATTCGAAAGCGACTCCGGGTCCGTTCATTTCCGACATTCCAAAGCAGTTATATGCTTTAACGCCGAGCAAACGTTCAATTCGTTTGCGTTGTTCTTCTGAATGAGGTTCCGCTCCGATACAAAGTGTTGTTAATTTGGTATCCCGGCGCGGATTCATTCCAATCTCTTCAAAAACTTCAGCTAAACGGGTTGCATAGCTGGGAATCGCATGCAAGGCGGTTGTTCCGAAATCCATAATAAATTTGATTTGCCGGCGGCTGTTTCCGGCGGCGGCAGGGACTGTCATCGCTCCAAGTCGTTCGGCTCCGTATTGAAAACCAAGTCCTCCGGTAAACATACCATATCCAGAAGTATTTTGAAAAACATCAGTATTCCTTAATCCTACCATGTACATGCAACGAGCCACCTGGTTTGCCCATGCATCCAAATCTTTTTGTGTATGTAAAACCACAGTCGGATTTCCGGTGGTTCCGCTTGAAGAGTGAAGACGTACCACTTTTTCCAAAGGGACAGCAGCCAATCCAAAAGGATAATTATTCCGCAAATCTTCTTTTGTAGTAAAAGGAATGCGTTGCAAATCTTCCAATGATTGGATAGATTCTGCAGTTATATTATTTTCCTTAAAAATTTTGTTATAAAAGGGAGACTGAGATGCTGAATTGATTGTGTTTTTCAGTCGTTCTACTTGTAGCTTTTCCAATTCGGAACGCTTCATGGTCTCGATTCCTTCTTCCCAGTATTCCATAATAATGTTTTTTTGAATGGAGAATTGAGAGTTGAGAATGGAGAATTAAGAATGATATTTTTTTTACATTTATTAATTCTCCATTCTCAACTTTCAATTAATTCGTTTGCTGCAAAATTACATTTAATTTTGTAATTATGCACAATAATTTTTGATTATTATGTTCTTTTGTTTATTAAATGGTAATTAATTCGTACATTTTGCTTCCCAATCCGATTTTTTCAGCGTGTTCCAAGCCCACCATCCAATTGGTATTTGGGTGGACATGGTGAAATTTATCTTCACCAACTAAATCATGTTCGCCGTCCGGATTGACAATACTTCCTTTGATGGCCGGAGCCTGGGCGACTAATTCAGCAGAAGCATGGTCAAGGGCTACAGGATCAAAAGAAGCTGCAATTCCGATGTTTGGGACAAGTGGCATGTCATTACTACCCCAGCAATCACAATCGGGAGATACATCCATAATGAAGTTTACATGAAAGTGTGGTTTATCTTTTAGGAGTGCAAAAGAGTATTCAGCTATCTTTTTGTTCATAATTTCAGATGCATTGTCCCATACTGGTTGGGCGGCATCATAACGGCATACGGCGATACACTGTCCACAACCAACACATTTTTCATAATTAATTACAGCTTTCCTGTTCTCATCCAGTGTTACAGCTCCATAATTGCAATCTTTTACACATTGCCTGCAGCCAATACAATTTTCCATATCAATTTGAGGTTTGGAAGAAGAATGTAAATCCAACTTTCCTCCTCTGCTGGCGGCTCCCATGCCAATATTTTTCAATGCTCCGCCAAATCCAGCCTGTTCATGTCCCTTGAAATGATTTAATGAAATAATAACATCGGCATCAGCAATAGCACTTCCTATTTTTGCAGATTTGCAGATTTCAGAATTAATAGGAATTTCCCGGTATTCGGTACCTTTCAATCCATCGGCAATAATTACAGGCGCTTTTACACAGATTGGGTTAAACCCGTTTTCCTCAGCGCTTTCCAAATGGTCGATGGCATTAGAGCGGCGGCCGGAATATAAAGTGTTTGAATCGGTAAGGAAGACTTTCCCTCCCAGATTCTGCAAAATACTTACCATACGGTTGGCATAATTATGTCGGATATAAGCCAGATTTCCCGGTTCCCCGAAATGGATTTTGATTGCAACAAATTTATTTTTGCAGTCCAACTCTTTTATTCCTGCAGCATTGACTAACCTTTCTAATTTTCCGGGAAGGTTGATGGATGAATTTGCCCTTAAATTGGTGAAATAAACTTTTGAAGCCATGATTATTATTTTATATTCATAGTAATAGGAGGCAAATTTACATTATAATTTGAATTTTGCTTTAAAACAGTAACAAGAAAATCTTCATACTGGTTTTTAATCAATAGTTTTTTTTGACAGGATTGACGGGATTTACAGGATAACCGCATAGCGGTTTCGTCTTGATAGCCGTGGGTGATTATCCTGTAAATCCCATAAATTCTGTCGAAAACATTCAAATTATTCCCTTTGAAATATTTGATTTAAATAAAAGTGAACAAATATTCATTTTTATTTTCATAATAATCAATTAGTTACAAATACTTCATTTACGCTAAATATTTTTTAACAAAAGAAATTTGGCAGTTTAATTATTATGCCACACCTTTACAATGAACAATCGTTCATTCTCATAATAAAAGTTATGCAAGACAGAAGAGAGTATATAATAGAGAAAGCATTTGAAATATTCATGGCAAAAGGCTATGACAGCGTTTCAATGACTGTTTTGCAGCAAAAACTGGAAATGTCTCGAGGTGCTATGTATCGTTACTTCGAAAGTAAAGATGACTTATTCAAGGCTGTAATAGATAAGTATTTGTACGGATTAATTGAATTTATCCAGCCTGATTTCAGGAATGATACGACATTAGCAGAAAGAATTGAGCAAAGTTATCAGACATTAAAAAAAGTGAGTTCTTATTTTGATAAAATAGAAGGAATTCAAGTTGTGTTTTTGAATTACACAGCTTTGACTATTCAGGCAGCTAAACATTACCCCGGTTTTTTGGAAAAATTAAAAAAATATAAAGAAACAGATGTAAAAAACTGGTCTCGGGCTATCGAAAATAGCATTGATAGAGGTGAGGTCAGAAAAGATATAAATGTAAAAATCATGGCATTGGTGTTTGCTAAAGCTGTTGATTTCAGTGACCCAGACAAACCTGGAAGAAATTTTTCAAGGGCATCTGAAGATTCAAAAAAAATGATGGATTATATTTATTCCCTTATAAAAGCATAAAATTTTTTGCTTGAAATGTGAGCGTTTGTTCAAATTTAATAAATTGGTTGCCTCGGTTTTGCATTCCTGGCTGCAATTGTGATGATTACCTGATTTATGACGGCTTTGGTATGACTCATTATTAGATCGGGTTGTGGTATTATTTTCTATTTTTCAAGAATCCTTTATATATTTGTCGCTTGGTTTGTTTGTCAAGAGAGAATAAAGCACATATTTTTGAACAAGATAAGGATATGTATGTTGAATTGATACAAACAATCTCTGATATATTTTATTAAATCTAAAAAAGTAAAAAATTTTATGTTCATTAATGCTACAGGGTTTTACGTTCCATCAGCACGGGTACACAATGACTATTTTCTTAACCTGAATGGTCTTACAGACGAATGGATTTATCAACGAACAGGAATCCGGACTCGTTCAAAGGCAAGTAACGATGAAAATACACATACGATGGGAATTGAAGCGGTGAAAAATGCTCTACCCAAATTACCATATAGAATAGAAGATGTTGATTTAATTGTTGCAGCTTCGTATTCTCCATTTGATACTGTTGGCACTTTAGCCCATGTTACACAACGCAAATTTAATATCAATCACGCTAAAGCTATTTATGTTTCTTCAGCGTGTTCTTCATTTTTAAATGCTTTGGAAGTTGTGGAAGGTTATTTTGTAATGGGAAAGGCAAGTAAAGCATTAATTGTTTGTTCGGAACATAATACGGCTTATAGTAATGAAACCGACCCCAAAGCAGGCCACTTATGGGGAGATGCAGCTGTCGCGATGTTTTTATCTAAAGAAAGGCAGGCAGATATGGAACCTGAAATCGCCGAAATTTACACTAATGGGCTCGGGCACATGGGAAAAGGTCCTGGAGGCGTTTATCTTCGTCCTAAAACTGAAGGTATACAAATGCCGGATGGACGTGATGTTTTCATATATGCATGTAAATATATGTGTGAGGCGATTAATCATGTGCTTGAAAAGCAAAATACAGCTCTTGAAGATATTTCATATATCATTGCCCATCAAGCCAACATGCGCATAATCAACAATATAGCAAATCAATTAAAATTTCCTGATGAACGGTTCCTGAGCAATATTGAAGAACTGGGCAATACTGGTTCTGCCAGTTCCCCATTGGTTTTTGCCCAGAATTATGAAACATTTAAACCTGAAGATAAGGTAATCCTTACTGTTTTTGGTGGAGGGTATTCAAACGGCAGTTGCTTTATACGATTTTAAAATAACGAAATAAACCGTATCTTTGCACTCTATTTTATCAATTCATGAGGAATTTAACTTACAAGTTGGGAATCGATGCAGGTTCAACAACAATGAAATTTGTTGTCCTGAACTCTGATAACCACATTATATATAAAGCCTATAAGAGACATAAAGCAAATATTCATCAAACTTTTCTGGACGAAATATCCGCGATAAAAGAAACATTGGGAAATGCAACTATCCAGGTATGTATTACAGGTTCTGCCGGGATTGGTCTTGCCGAACGCCTGGGCACTTCTTTCGTGCAAGAAGTCGTTGCAGCTGTGGAACTGATTCAAAAATGTTATCCACAGGTTCGTACATTGTTCGATTTGGGAGGAGAAGATGCTAAAATGGTTTTCCTTGAAGAAAAACGGCATCCTGATATCCGCATGAATGGAAGTTGTGCCGGAGGCACGGGCGCTTTCATCGACCAGATGGCGTCATTGATGAATATCCCTGTTGAACAATTGGGCGAAGAGGCTCAGAAAAAAGAGAAAATTTATCCGATCGCTTCCCGTTGCGGTGTTTTTGCAAAAACAGACATTCAGAATCTTATCAGCCGGAATATTCCGGTTCCTGACATCGCAGCATCAACACTCCATGCAGTTGCTTTGCAAAGTATCACAACATTAGCCCGTGGTTGTGAAATTGTTCCACCGGTTTTATGTGTCGGTGGTCCGTTGACATTTATATCGGCACTCCGGGAGGCCTTTTGTAATTTGCTGGAATTATCCCCAAATGATTTAGTTTTACCTGAAAACAGTGAATATTTCCCGGCGTGGGGTTCTGCATTACATGTCGAAAATGATTATAAATTGTTCCATGTAGAGGAATTAAAACAATCCATCACTCAAAAAGTCAGCTCAAAAGCGGAAGTTTTGCCTGTTTTATTTGAGAATGAAGCGGAGTATAATTCCTGGAAAAATACCCGCCACATCAAAAAATTAGGATTTATTCCATTGGATGCGAAGAAAAATATAGACTGCTTTTTAGGAATTGATTCTGGTTCAACCACCACTAAAATTGTGGTAATTGATTCCGAATCAAATATTCTTTATAAGTTTTATGCAAACAATGAAGGTAACTCTCTCAGGAAAGTTGTAGAAGGTTTGACCGGATTTTACCATCGGGTAGAAGAAAAAGGAGTTACAGTTAATATTACTTCTTCTGGGGTTACCGGGTATGGCGAAGATCTGATTAAATCGGCATTGAATCTCGACTTTGGAATTGTGGAAACAATGGCGCACTTATCCGGGGCACAGTTTGTCGATCCTGAAGTTTCTTTTGTTTTGGATATTGGCGGACAAGACATCAAATCCATTTTTACAAACGAAGGAGTTATTTCTAATATAGAATTGAATGAAGCCTGTTCGGCAGGTTGCGGTTCGTTCCTGCAAAATTTCGCTTCTACAATGAACCTGGATTTAAGTGAATTCTCCCATAAAGCTTGTCTGGCCGCCCATCCCTCCGATTTAGGTTCACGTTGCACCGTTTTCATGAACTCCAAAGTGAAACAATCACTTCGTGAAAATGCCGGAGTAGATGATATTGCTGCAGGATTAGCTTATTCCGTCGTAAAAAACTGTTTATTCAAAGTATTGAAAATAAACAATTTGAATCAACTCGGAGAACATATTGTAGTTCAGGGAGGAACATTCAAGAATGATGCCGTTTACAGAGCCTTGGAATTATTGTCAGGAAAATCAGTCAGTTCCACAGATCATCCTGAATTAATGGGCGCTTTTGGCGCTGCATTATATGCCCACAGACAATGGAAAAAGAATCCTGAGAAATCTTCATTCTATAAAAAATCAGCACTTGAAGGAATAGACTCCATTCAAACATCTGAACTTCAGTGCAAAGGCTGTACAAATACTTGTTCCATTCTTCGGTTTAAGTTCGAAAACGGAAATATCAGTTACGCAGGAAACAAATGCGAAAAAATCTTTCACAACACAGCAAAAGCTGAAAAGAAAGGTTACAATGCTTTTGAAAAAAAGAACGAAATCCTCTTTATGGGGGTGCACCGTGCACCGTGCACCGTGCACCCAAAAAGAATCGGCATACCTAGAGTCTTGAACATGTTCGACAACTTCCCTTTCTGGCGGGCATTATTTGTCGCTTGCGGATATGAAGTTGTTCTATCTCCGGAATCTACTTACAAATTGTATCAATCGGGGGTGGGCAGTGTTATGTCGGATAATATTTGTTTTCCGGCCAAATTGGTACATGGTCATATCATGGCTTTGATTGAACAAAAAGTTGATCGAATATTTTATCCATTGGTTCCCAAGGAAGACAAAGAATTTGAAAACTCTTCCAATTCGTTCAATTGCCCTGTGGTTAGCGGTTATCCTGATGTGGTAAGAAGTTCAATCGACCCGGAAGGGCGATATCAAATACCGTTTGATTCTCCTGTTATCGGGTTTAATGATACAAAGGTATTGGAGAAAACCTGTTGGAGGTATTTTTCAAACTTGGAAATTGATAAAAAAACTTTTTCTGACGCATTTCAGCAGGCATTATCAGCAAAAGCAGAAGTAAAAAAACAATTGGTTGCTTACCAAAAGAAGTTACTCCTGCAAGCGATTGAAAATAATACAACTACATTTATCATTGCAGGCCGTCCTTATCATACAGATCCTCTGATTCACCAAAAAACAGGACAAATCCTTGCCGATCTGGGAGTTACCGTTCTGACTGATGATGTTTTCCGCGAAGAGCATGAAAAAGGTTACGGTAAGCTGAATATTGTTTCCCAATGGTCATATCCCAACCGGGTGGTTCAATCGGCTTTGCAAGTAGCTAAATTACCTCAGAATATACAGTTGGTTCAGCTCAATTCTTTTGGTTGCGGTCCGGATTCATTTTTAATGGACGAAGCTTCTTCCATCCTGCAAGCTGCCAATAAAAACCTGACAATTGTCAGAATAGATGAAATTGCAAGTCCCGGCTCTATTCGTTTGCGTTTACGCTCGTTAGTAGAGTCATTAAAAAACATGAAACCGGAGAAAAATTCTAAAGATTCTTTTCAAGGTTATCTTGTGCCATATACAAAGGAAGATAGGAAGAAAACAATCCTGATCCCGTGGTTTGCTGATTTCTTGTCTCCGCTTATTCCTCCATTAGGAGAACTGGCTGGTTATGAATTTGTCAATCTGCCGAAATCAGACAAAGTGTCTGCCGAAATCGGTTTGAAATACGGACACAATGAAGTTTGTTATCCTTCCACTTTGATTTTGGGAGATATTATCAATGCATTGCAATCAGGTAAATATGATGTGGATAATGTTGTTATTGCAATGTCCCAAACCGGAGGTCAATGCCGTGCAACAAATTATTTAGCTCAAATTAAAACCGGATTGGAACGTGCCGGATTTACTAATATTCCTGTTATTGCGATAGCCGCAGGTGATTCTTTCCAGAACAACCAGAAAGAATTCAAAATGCCTTGGTTGAAAATGATTAATATTGTGGTATATGCAGCTCTTTATGGAGATGCTTTGCAACAAATGTTCAGTTCAATCGTAATCCGGGAAAAGGAAAAAGGGGAAGCAAAAAAGCTATTCGATTTTTACATGAATCGTGGTGCTGAGGCTGTTCGTAAAAATAGCCATAAATCGTTGTTACGGTTTTTAGAACAAGCTGTTGCCGACTTCAATGATATACAAGTATATGACCGGAAATTCTCTAAAATCGGGTTGATAGGTGAAATTTTTGTCAAATATAACAATTATGCCCAGGCTCATATTTCCGAATGGTTGCGGGAAAAAGGGATGGAAGTAATGATTCCACCTGTAATAGACTTTTTCATGCAATATTTTGTCAACTCTAAAGAAAACATTAAAAATGGGGTTGAAAAAGGAAGTTGGATGGGAAAAATGATACAACCTGTACTTTGGAATTATATGAATAAACGGATAAGGAAAGTAGAATCAATCATGAAAAATTTCCGGTTTTATCAACCTTCCGAATCGATTTATATTAAAGCTGAACACGCATCAGAAGTATTGAATCTTTCCAATCAATTTGGAGAAGGCTGGTGTATTGCTGCTGAAGTAGCGCATTACGCCCGTCATGGGATTAACAAAGTTGTTTGTATCCAGCCATTTGGTTGTATAGCCAACCACGTTGTTGCCAAAGGAATCGAAAAACGTTTGAAACAACTATATCCTGATACCAACTTATTATATCTGGATATTGATGGCGGAATCGCAGAAGTCAATCTGCAAAACCGTTTGCATTTTATGATTGGTTAAAAATTTTCTTTTAGCCAAATACCGAAAAAGCGATCGTAGATTTGGTATTGGCCTTGTTCATAAGTAATAAAATCCTTTTCCAATAAACCACGTAATGCTGATTGAACAGAGCTTGGCGATGTGAGGTTATATTTTTTGACGAAATCTCCGGAAGTAACAGCACTGGCTTTTCCTTCTTTTGTGATGGCGATGAGTAATTCTTTTTGTTTTTCTGGTATTCTGAAAAGTATTTCTGCATAAGTAAATTTGTATGAATCTATAACATTTTTCAATGCTTCTTCTATCATTGATTCGTCACAAGTTTCATTTTCGGGAGTTAGAGAGTACAATACATTTAACATTTTTTGAAGATACCATGTAATACCTTCGAATGTGTTGTAAATATTTTCTATGGTTTGTGCTGTAATCTTCTTTTTGTTTTTCCTGAAATGTGACTGTGCAAAATGAACATATTTGTTTACCGGAATACTTTCCAGGTGCATCATGGAAACACTTTGGTAAAACGGCCGGGAAGGGCTTAAAAACATATTTCCCATGACATGCCGTTGGCTTCCTGCAAAAATAAATCTTGTATTGAGACTTTGTTGGACATAAGTCCTGAGTATTGCTTCCACATTATATTCTGTGTATCCTGCGATTTGTTGAAATTCATCAATAGCAACAATACACGGCTTATCTGCATTATTCAAATACCTGAATATTTCATCCAGAGTCACTTCTGTTGATTGTATATCTCCCAACCCTAAACTGAAAGAAGGGTTTCCGCTCACATCAAAAGTAATTCCGGTATGCAAGGATTTTACTGTATTCCAGAAATTTTCTAATGCTTTTTTCCCAAAAGGCTTTAATTCTTCAAGAATCACTTTACTTAAAGCAAAAACAAAATCCCTCATTGATTTTGTAGCATAAATATCAATGAAAAACGGATAATAATTTTTTGTAATTTGTTTATCAGAAAAACAATGTTTAATCAATCCGGTTTTTCCCATCCTGCGGGTTGAAATAATCGTTACATTATTTCCACTTGTTATGTCTCGAATTAGTTTTTCTTTTTCTTGTTCTCTGTCACAAAAATATTCAGCCGATAAATAACCACTTATAACAAAGGGATTCTTGATAAATGTCATCTTATTTTCCTTTTGAATTCAACTTATTTTATACAAAGATAATTATTATAAAGCAATAATCAAAATATAATAATTGTTTTATAATTACGAGAAGGTTATTCTGTCACAGCAATTGTAAGAATACTTATTTTTATGTCCGGATATATTAGCAAGAAGGCCTGTGCACAGGCTTCAATCGTAGCACCCGTAGTTAAAACATCATCCACAATCAAAATATGTTTATAGTTGAAATTTTTCTCTTTATTCGCTGTAAAAATATCAATTGTGTTTAACCAACGGGCATAACGCCCTTTTTTTGTCTGTGTCTGAGTTTTTTTCTTTCTCACAACTAATTCTGTGTTTAAGGGTATTCCGGTAACATGACTGATACCTTTGGCTATTTCCTCTGCCTGGTTGAATCCCCTTGTCTTTTGCCTTTTATAATGCAAAGGAATAGGTATCAGTAAATCTATACCTTCGAAAAAAGTAGAAGTTTGTTGTATGTCCTGCGACATCAGATGTCCCATATAATATCCTAATGCTGCATTTCCCTTATATTTAATGGATTTTGCCACATTCTGTGAAAAGCCGCCTTTATTGTAGTAAAGAAAAGCTGTCGCTTTTTGGTATGGGATTTTACCTTTAAACCGGTCTGCCGCACCGTTTTCCGGTTGAAGGTGATAATTCGTTTTTGGCATTTTGAGCAAACAATCCAGGCAAAAGAATTTTTCTCCCTCAACAAGTTTTTGGTTACAAATATAACAGCATTCTGGAAAGAATAATGACAAGAAAGAATGTAATAAATTCATAATAAAGGTAATATTTTCGTTTTCGAATGGCCACAAATTGCACGAATTATTTTTGTGTACATTTGAGCAATTCGTGGCTAAATTTTTTCAATTGCCCACAGGATATCATCAAAGGCAAAACCTCTTCCGGCTGCGAACCGCATCAGCTTTTGTTGTATTTCAAATTCGTTTTTTCCTTTCACGGTTTTCTTTTTGGTTGCAAGCAATTGTAATAATCTTTCGCGATTTTCTTGCGGATTGATATTTTCAAGAACCGACTGGATTAATGAGTCAGGAATATTTTTTTTCCGCAATTCAAATCTAATTTTATTCTCTCCCCATTTGTTAAATTTCAGTTTATCATTGATGAAAAATCTGCAAAAACGTTCTTCATCTATAAACTTTTCTTGTACAAGCCGTTGAATAATGCGCTTTTGAACAGGTAATTCAATTTCCCAACGAGTCAGCTTTTTCCTGACATCATCAATACATCTGTCGGCTAAACTGCAATAAGCTGCCAATTTATGTAAGACTTCTGCTTCTGACAATTGCTTCATATTTTTATTTAAAATATTTCAAACAGGCTCAAATCGTTCCCAAACCACAATCAGATATTTCCACTAACCATTCTATCATTTCCCGAAATATCCTGAAATAATTTCACTTCTTTATAACCTGATTTTTTCATCATTTCGCAAGTTTCCCGGCCATACAAAGCATTGATTTCGAAATACAACCGGCCGTTTGTATTTAACAAAATATGCCCAATTCCTGCAATTTTTTCATAAAACAACAATGGATTATCTTGCGGAACAAATAAAGCCGTATGAGGTTCATATTTCATCACGTTATCATGCATAATTGCCTTTTCTTCAGGTGTAATGTAAGGTGGATTACTAACAATAATATCAAATTTTTTCGTATCAATACCGGGAGATAGTTCAGTTAATATATCTTGTTGGTAAAATTGTACTGTTGCTTGGTGTCGGATAGCATTTTCCTTTGCCACAAACAATGCTTCTTCCGAAATATCTATGGCATAGACTTTTGAATCAGGCATATTTTTAGCTAAACTGATGGCAATACATCCACTTCCTGTTCCTACATCTAAAATCTGCAGATTTCCTTCCGGATGGTTCTCAAGGATTAACTCAACTAATTCTTCAGTTTCCGGCCGGGGAATCAAGACAGATTTATTGACCTTAAAAGGTAATCCGAAAAATTCGGTTTCTCCTAAAATATATTGTACTGGCTTGTAATCTTTCAGGCAATCAACAATCCTTTCTATTTCTGCTCGTTCGTTAGACGATATTTTTTTATCTTTGCAAATTGAAATTTCGTAGGGTTTGATTTTACATACATATTCCAGTATCAAGCGAATAAATGATTTGATTTCAGAATCTGGATAAAAAGGCTTCAGTTCTTTTTTTATATAATCAATGATGGTTTGCATAAAAATTGTTTTGTCGCAAAAGTACAAAAATCCGTAAAATCTGAGAAATCTGTGTGAAGATAAAATGATGAACGAAAAATATATGCATCGTTGCATTCAATTGGCTTTGAACGGAAAAGGATTTGTTGCTCCTAATCCGATGGTTGGAGCTGTGATAGTACACAATGACAGAATAATAGGAGAAGGTTTCCACCGTCAATATGGGGAAGCTCATGCAGAAGTAAATGCAATTACTTCTGTGAAAGATCATTCATTGTTGAAACAAGCTACTATGTATGTCAATCTTGAACCTTGCTCCCATTATGGAAAAACTCCTCCTTGTTCAGAACTAATCATCAAAAAAGGAATCCCCAAAGTTGTTGTTGGCTGCATGGATCCTTTCCTTGAGGTTTCCGGAAGAGGTATCCGGATGATGCAAGAAGCCGGAATTGATGTGGAAATCGGCGTTTTGGAAAATGAATGCAAGCAATTGAATAACAGATTCCTGACTTATATCCAACAAAAGCGGCCATATATCATTTTGAAATGGGCGCAATCGGCAGATGGTTTTCTAGATAAAAACAGGGAAATCGGGACCAAAGAAAAACCGGCCCGGCTGTCTGATGATTTTACTCAAATAACTGTTCACAAAATGCGGGCGGAAGAAAATGCAATTATAGTCGGTACCCGTACCGCTTTGTTAGACAATCCATCCCTGACTACCCGCTTGTGGAACGGAAAAAATCCATTGAGAATTGCCATAGATAAAAATCTGGATATTACAACAGATTTCAGTTTATTGGACGGCAGTATTCCGACTTTAATATATACAAATAAAAATGTTCTGAATAAGGAATATATCATTTATAAAAAACTTGATTTCACGGGGAATATACTACCTCAAGTGATGAACGACCTGTATGAACGTAAAATACAATCTTTAATCGTGGAAGGTGGAAATATATTGTTAAACAGTTTTATCCAATCGGATTTATGGGATGAAGCTAATATTGAGACCTCTTCAATTACATTAGGTTCAGGAGTTTTCGCTCCTTATTTAAAAGGGAAATTATTGAATGTTCAAAAATGTAAAAATTCAATTATTTCGCGATATGAGAACCGCCGGATACCCTAAAATATTATAAATATTGCCTAACATAGCCGATAAAGTCAAAAATGTTTCTACTTTTGCAAACTCGAACATTTATGTTTATTATAAAGCACTAATGAAATTAAAAACTACATTTTTTATACTGGGAGCAGTTTTGCTCTCGACATTTGTTTCTTGTTTAGGCAGTAGTGATACTTATGATGTCACATATTCTCCGGATGCGGAAATCGTGTCTTTTTCCATCAAAAATGACTCTATCGACACAGCCTTGAAAGCAATCAGTTTTTCTATAGATCAATTACAAAGTGAAATTTACAATAAAGATTCTGCCAATTTTGGCCTGGTACTTACAGAAAAAGTAATTCTCACATTTTCTACTGTGAGCGGATATAATATTTTAAATGTTACAGATGGAGATTCAACATGGGTTGCTTCGGGCGATTCTATAGATTTTTCCAAGACCTTGATATTAAGATCTTATGCTGCAACAGGAGAACATAAAGATTATACTGTTAAATTCAATATTCATCAGATCGATCCGGATTCTATCTGGTGGCAGCAAGTGAATAGTAATTTGGATTTCTTAGGTCAGGATGAAACAAAGACATTCCTGATTGGCAGCACATTTTATTGTTTTTCAAAATCAGGTACAGTAAAATTATATACTTCGACTGATAATGCTGTAAGCTGGACTGATAATGGTAATTTGAATTTGCCTTTCGATGCTGTTTTATCTCAAATACAGCAATTTGGAAAGGATAGTCTTTTTGTATGCACTTCTTCGGGAGATTTATACAGATCTGATGTTAGTAATAGTTTTATTTCCTGGTCAAAAATATCTTCAACTACTCCTGTAACTGTAAAAAATGTATTCGGAACTGTTGCTAAAAAGAACTTATTGGCAATAGCTGCTGAAAAAAAAGGTATATTATACAGTATGGTTTGTGATGGGAAAACAATATTGGAACTTATGCCCAACGATACAATTCTTATTCCTTCTGAAATGCCTGTTTCTGCATTTTCGTCTATTTCATACGAACGCACAAATTCCGGTCATTTGACTATTGCCGGTGGAACTTCATCCACTTCCTGGGGCACAACCAATGGTTTGTATTGGGCGCAAGTAGGTAATCTGTTACCATTGAATGTTCAAGGTACAAATGTTTTCAAGTATAACGATAACTTTTATCTGTTGAATGGAATCACTGGAAGTACATACAATACATCAGTTTATACATCAATAGACGGGACTAACACATGGCAATTATCACCGTCAAAAACATATCTTCCTGGTAGTTATACTTTCAGGACAGATGCTTCCGTTGTTGTTGGCAGCGATAATATAATCTATATCATCGGAGGTAAAAACGGAAACAATCCGGTAACTGATATTTGGAGGGGAAGATTGAATAAATTGAACTAATTGGTGTTGATAAAACAATGTGAAGTATAATTTTAAGACGCTTTTTGCGTTTTGATAAGGAGAAATACGTGTTTTATGGAATGTATTATATCTTTATATAACTTCAAAAAAGTTGTTTTACCACTCATAATAAGCATATTTGTTTGTGTGACGGCGGTTGCACAGGAATATAAATATGAAATTGGTGGAGGACTTGGCATGTCATCCTATATGGGAGATGCCAATAAAGGAAATCCGTTTTCAGGATTACGTCCTTCTTTAGGAGCCGTTTTCAGAAAAAATGTGAACTTGCGCTGGGCCATGAAAGCCGATTTGCTAATGGGTGGTGTAAGTGGGAACACAAAAAATTCCGATAATGTTTATTCGGGAAATGCATCTGCCGAATTCAGCCGGAATTTTTTTGAATTGGGAGGGCAAATGGAATTTAATTTCTTACCCTACAGTGATAAATATCCATACCTGAAAACCAGCAAAATAGCTCCTTATTTGATGGCAGGATTGGGATTCACGTTAGCTCCGGGTGATGAAACTTTTTTCGGACTGAATTTACCTGTCGGATTGGGTGTTAAATATAAAGTCAAAAACCGGATTAACCTGGGACTGGAATATTCTATCCGGAAGTTGTTTAGTGATGGCTTTGACGCTCCGGATAAATCCGGATTCAATTTGGATAACCCATACCAACTAAATGGAGGTTTGATGAAAAACCGTGATTGGTATACTGTTTTAATATTTTCAATAACCTGGGATTTTGGTCCCAATGACAGGAAATGTACAAATATAGAATAATAAGAAAATGTCATTGAAAGATAAAATAGACTCATCCCGCTTGCCGGTTCACATTGCCATCATCATGGATGGAAATGGACGTTGGGCGCAAAATCGTGGATTAGACCGTGTATATGGTCACCAGGAAGGAATCACATCTGTGAAAAAGGCTATAGAAACAGCCAATAACATAGGAGTAAAATATCTTACATTATATACATTTTCAACAGAAAACTGGAATCGTCCCAAAGAGGAAGTCGATGCTTTAATGGAATTAATGGTAATTGCTATTAAACGTGAATTACCGGAAATGATGGAAGAACAGGTAAAACTCAATGTTATAGGTGATTTGGAACAATTGCCCATTCGTACAAGGGAAACTTTGATTGATTGTATTGAGCAGACTTCCGAAAACACAGGATTGAATCTGGTTTTGGCTATCAGCTATTCTTCCCGCTGGGAAATAACAAATGCTGTTAAAAATATTGCGACAGAGGTTATTGCCGGAAAATTAGATTTGGACAACATTGATGAAGAGCAGGTTTCACTACATTTGACTACCCGTAATATTCCGGATCCGGATTTACTTATCCGGACAGGAGGAGAATTCCGTATCAGCAATTTCCTGATGTGGCAATTGTCATATTCCGAATTGTATTTTACGGATGCATATTGGCCTGATTTCAGGGAAGAAAATTTGTATGAAGCCATTGTTGATTATCAAAAGCGTGAACGTCGATTCGGTAAAACCGGAGAACAAATAAAATAAATATGTACAAAAAAATCTTATTTTTTTGCTTTTTCTTTTGCTTAGGAACCATTTCATTTGCTCAGGGAGAAGCAGATACGACTGCCATAAAACAAGCGGTAACGCCGGAAGACACTATTCACACAGAACTACCGGTTATTTCCTATAGCTTGAATCACAAAAAATACGAAATCGCAGATATTAAGGTTACAGGTGCAAAAAATTACGAAGATTTTGTATTGATAGGATTTTCCGGGCTTTCAGTCGGTGATAAGATTGATATTCCCGGTGATGCTATAACTGATGCAGTAAAAAAATTCTGGAAACATGGCTTGTTTTCTGATGTAAAAATCCTGGCAACTAAAATGACCGATGATAAGGTTTGGCTTGAAATTGCCCTGAAACAACGCCCTGTTGTTTCCGACATAGCAATCACCGGAGTAAAAAAAGGAGAAAAGAAAGACATTGAAGAGCGCATTGGAATGGCTAAAGGGAGCCAGATCACTCCTAACCTGATTGACAGGGCAAAGAAAATCATTAAAAAATATTTCGAAGAAAAAGGTTTCAGTAATGTGGATGTTCAAATCCTTCAAAAAGACGATTTGAGTAATCCTGGCAAAGTATTTTTGGATGTTGATATCAACAAACATGAAAAAACAAAAATACATGAAATATTTATTGCTGGAAATGAAGCGATAAGCAATAATACTCTGAAAAAAGCCATGAAAAAAACCAATGAAGGTTTTGATTTGAAAAAAAGATTCAAATTGAGTTGGCTTGAAATGTTCAGCACGAAAAAATTCGTAAACGAAGAATATCAAAAAGATTTGGATAATATAATATCCAAGTATAACGAATTGGGTTACCGGGATGCAAAGATTGTTTCCGACACAGTGGAAAATTATAGCGAAAAGAAAGTTGATATTCACATCAATATTGAAGAAGGCAAGAAATATTATATCAAAAGCATCAATTGGGTGGGAAACACTCAGTATCCTTCCGGACAATTGGAGTATGTCCTGAACATGAAACCCGGCGATATATATAACCAGAAAAAATTGAACGAAAGGTTATCAAGCGACGAAGACGCGGTTTCCAATGTATATTACAATAAAGGTTATATATTCTTCGGATTGGATCCGGTAGAAACAAATATTGAAAATGACTCTATCGACTTGGAAATCCGTATTTCGGAAGGACCTCAGGCTACAATCAACCGGATTATCATCAATGGGAATGACCGCTTGTATGAAGATATTGTCCGCCGGGAATTACGTACAAAACCAGGACAATTATTCAGCAAAGATGCTTTGATGCGTTCTCTTCGTGAGCTGGCTCAAATGGGGCACTTCGATCCGGAGAACCTGACTCCTGATGTCAAACCTGATGCAGAAACAGGAACCGTAGACATTGCCTACAATTTAGTTTCTAAAGGTAACGATCAGGTAGAGTTTTCTGCTGGTTGGGGACAAACTGGTGTAATTGGCCGGCTTAGTTTGAAATTTACGAATTTCTCACTCCGGAATTTATTTAATCCAAGCACATACAAGGGAATTATTCCACAAGGAGAAGGCCAGACATTAACATTAAGCGGACAGACAAACGCACGTTATTATCAATCCTATAGTATTTCATTCATGGACCCATGGTTTGGAGGGAAGCGCCCCAATACATTTTCTCTGAGCGCATATTACATGAAACAGACCGATATGTCGAGCCGTTATTACAGTGGATATAATTCTTACAGTTCTTATGGTTATGGTTACGGCTATGATCCATATAGCAGTTATTATACTACTTATGACGAAGATAAATATTTTCAGGTGATAGGAGCTTCTGTAGGGTATGGAAAACGGTTGTCCTGGCCGGATGATTATTTCAGCATTATGGCTGAACTTTCATATCAACGCTACATGATGAAAGATTGGAATTACTTTATTGTTCAAAATGGAGATTGTAACAACCTTAATTTGGGATTGACCTTGCAGCGGAATTCGACTGACAACCCGTTATACACACGTAGTGGTTCGCAATTCGTTGCTTCTGTAACTTTTACACCACCATATTCCCTTTGGGATAATAAAGATTATTCATCCATGCCAGATAATTCTGCGGAAAAAAATAAATGGATTGAATATCACAAGTGGAAATTCAAAGGAAAGTTATTTATGCCTTTGGCAAATCCTGAGACCGTGAAACGTACACCGGTTTTGATGAGCCGCATTGAATATGGTTTCTTAGGTCATTACAATAAGAATAAGATTTCCCCATTTGAAACATTCTATATGGGAGGTGACGGAATGACGGGATATTCTTCTACTTATGCCACTGAAACAATCGGTTTGCGTGGGTATGAGAATGGATCCCTGACACCAAGTACGGCAACCCAAGGTTATGCCTATTCCCGCTTGGCGCTTGAGTTCCGCTATCCTTTCTTATTGGAACCTACTTCGACAATATATGGATTGGCATTTGTAGAAGCCGGTAACGCCTGGCACACCGCCAAAGAGTTTAATCCTTTTGAGTTGAAACGTTCTGCAGGATTTGGTGTCCGTATTTTCTTGCCAATGATTGGATTGTTAGGACTTGATTGGGCTTATGGTTTTGATAGTCCCGTTGCTGGTCGCGCTATATCAGGTTCACAATTCCACTTTATACTTGGACAGGAATTTTAAGTAAATTAAAAATTAAAAATGAACAATTAAAAGTTAAGAGTTGAAAAAAATTAAACTATAAGGCGACATATAAGTCTATATACAAAATTTCATTTTTCATTTTAGATTCTTAATTTTTCATTATAAAATATAATCAGTTATGAAAAAGGTATTATTAATCGCGGGTTTGGCAATGCTGCTGTCTGTTTTTGCCTCCCATGCTCAAAAATTTGCATTGATAGATATGGAATATATCCTGAAAAATATTCCGGCATATGAAATGGCTAATGAGCAATTGAATTCTATTTCTAAAAAATGGCAGGGAGAAATAGACGCTTTGCAACAAGAGGCACAGAATTTGTACAAGACTTATCAGGCAGATATAGTTTTTCTATCGGCTGAGATGAAAACAAAACGCGAAACTGCTATTGTTGAAAAAGAAAAACAAGCCCAGGATTTAAAACGAAAATACTTCGGACCGGACGGTGAGTTGTTCAAAAAACGTGAAAGCTTAATTAAGCCCATCCAGGATGAAATTTATAATGCAGTAAAGCAAATTTCTGAAGACAAAGGTTATGCTGTAATTGTAGACAGAGCTTCTGCCAGCAGTATTATTTTTGCATCCCCTAAAATAGATGTAAGCAATGAAGTACTGGCAAAACTCGGTTATTCAAAATAAAATATATACATTTGCACACAACTTTAAAAACGTAAATTAACTACTTAATCAATTATGCTTAAAAGAATCGTATTATTTGCATTCCTTTGCTTGCCGCTTGGAATGATAGCTCAAGAAGTGAAAATTGCCCATGTGAATTCGATGGAAATTTTTAATGCTATGCCTGAAACTGCAGCTGCTGAAACAGAATTAGCAAATTTGAATCAATCCTTGCGAGGAGAACTTCAACGCATGGAAGAAGAGTACAATAAAAAATACACAGAGTTCATGCAACAACAGGATTCTTTGACTCAAAGCATCAAAATCAGAAGAATGCAGGAAGTTGAAGATATCAAAAACAGAATAGAAACTTTCTATCAACAAGCAGAACAAGATGTTGCTAAAAAAAGAAATGACTTAAATGCTCCGATTGTTCAAAAAATCCAAACTGCAATCAAAGCTATTGGTGAAGAACATGGTTACACATATATGATGGAAATGGGCGCTTTTTTGTATGTATCGCCCAAAGCAGTTGATGCTACTCCGTTAGTAAAAACAAAATTAGGTCTTAAATAAATTAAGAATTAAAAGTTAAGAATGAAGAATGGGTTTATGCACAAGTATGATGCTTAAACCCATTCTTAATTCTTAACTTTTAATTCTTAATTTTTAATTCTATGTACTCTCCTATTGGCATTTTCGATTCCGGTTATGGCGGACTTACCATTTTAGATAAAATTCGCCATGTGCTGCCCGAATATGATTACATCTATTTGGGAGATAATGCCCGTGCCCCTTATGGCACCCGTTCTTTTGATATTGTTTACCAATTTACCTTAGAGGCAGTCAAACAATTGTTTGAAATGAATTGCAAGTTAGTTATCCTCGCTTGCAATACAGCTTCGGCAAAAGCATTGAGAAGCATTCAACAAAATGACTTGCCCCAAATAGACCCATCAAGAAGAGTCTTGGGAGTTATTCGTCCAACGATAGAAAATATTGGTTCTATTACTTTAACCCGTCATGTCGGTTTGGTCGGTACGCCCGGGACTATTACATCTAAATCATATCCTATTGAGATTGGCAAATTCTTCCCCGATATTGTAGTGGAAGAAGAAGCTTGCCCTATATGGGTTCCTTTGGTTGAAAACCGGGAATATGATAAGCCCGGAGCAGATTACTTTGTACAAAAACATTTAAACAATATACTGGAACGGGATCCTTTAATCGATACTTTGATTTTGGGTTGTACACACTATCCTTTTTTAGAGCCCAAAATCCGTCAATTCCTTCCTTATAATATACAAATAGTTTCGCAAGGTCATTATGTAGCAGAAAGTCTGAAAGATTATTTAAGGAGACATCCGGAAATAGATGCTGCCTGTAGCAAAAATGGTGTTTGCGATTATTTTACTACCGAATCTCCGGACAAGTTTTCAGAAACAGCATCCATCTTTTTACAAGAAAAAATACAGGCGAAACAATGTTTCTATTAAAAAGAAATTTCAACATGTTTGAACCCCAATCCTTCAAAAAAAGGTTTGAGTATAGTTGTTGCATTTTGTTTTGTCTGGTCTAAAATTCCTGATTCAAGAGCCGTTTTCTGCAATTGTTTTTCAGCCTCTTTGTAGGCACTGTCTACTAAATCTATTCCCGTAAAATAGTTGTTTTTTGTTTCGTAAACTTTTGAATCTTTATGGTTTACCTTGCAATAACAAAGCTCAGGAGCAGGTAATTTGAGTTTTAACGTATCCTTATCTATTACAACATCTTCCGGCTTGACCTTTTGTAAGTCAATGCATCCTACAGCTTCCCCGCTGATTACCAATAGCGCACTCGCATTAGGTAGCCATTGACGAATAATTTTATGCTCCATTACATCGCGGATATTCATCCTCACAAGTTCCAGTTTTCCCAAAGCTTCTACTTTTTCTAAGGTAGACTGGTGGGTCGTTTCTGTTTGACCTCCATTGCTTTTCAATTTTGAGAAAATAAACCAGCAAACAACAATGCCAATAGCGATTTCTACAAATAATTTCAGTAACATTTTCATGCGTGTATAAATTAAATTAGTAATACAAAAATAGAATAAGTTTGACAAAATACCGTGTTTATTCGTAAAATTAGCAGCTAAACTTTATTTTTGCACCATGAAAATACAATTGACTGTCATTGGAAAAACAAATCAGGATTTTGTCCGGAAAGGCTTGGATGAATTTTGTAACCGGTTAAAACATTATGTTCCATTTGAAATGGATATAATCCCTGATATAAAAAATACAAAAAACTTATCCCAGGAGCAACAAAAAGAAAGAGAAGGAGAATTGATTCTAAAAAATATCCAACCCGGAGATTATCTTGTTTTGCTTGATGAAAAGGGCAAAGAGTTTTCTTCCATGCTGTTTGCTGATTATATCAAGAAAAAAACACATGTTGTAAGCAAAAAAATGGTGTTTGTCATCGGCGGACCTTACGGATTTTCGCAAAAGGTTTACGAAGCCGCTTCCGAGAAGATTTCCCTGTCAAAAATGACATTCTCTCATCAGATGATACGGCTGATTTTTGTGGAACAATTATACCGGGCAATGACGATATTGAATAATGAACCCTATCATCATGAGTAAAAATTCGGTATCTTTGCCATGTTTTCCGGACAGGATTTACAAGATTTACAGGATTTCTATATATTGAAAACTTATTTTTAATCCTATAAATCTTGTAAATCCTGTCCGGAAAAATAGAAAATCTAACAAAATATAAAATTATGGCAATAATTAAACCGTTCAAAGGCGTTCGTCCGCCAAAAGATTTAGTCACACAAGTTGCATCACGCCCTTATGATGTATTGAGTTCGGAAGAAGCCCGTGAAGAAGCCAAAGGAAACGAGAAATCTTTATACCATATCATCAAACCGGAAATAGATTTTCCTGCCGGAACCGATGAACATTCCCAACCTGTTTATGACAAGGCGGTTGAAAATTTCAAAAAATTCCAGGAAAAAGGCTGGCTGAAGCAAGATGATAAGGAAATGTACTATGTTTATGCCCAAACCATGAATGGGCGTACTCAATATGGACTCGTAGTTTGTGCGTATGTAGAAGATTACCTGAATGGTGTGATTAAAAAACATGAATTGACACGTAAAGACAAAGAAGAAGACCGTATGATTCATGTGCGTATCAATAATGCCAACATCGAGCCGGTTTTCTTCGCTTATTCCGACAACAAGACGTTGGATGCCATAGTTTCAGAAAACATAAAGAAAGCGCCGGAATATGAATTTGTCGCTGAAGACGGTTTTGGACACCAATTCTGGTTGATAGATAATGACACGACAATCAAACAGATTACAGAAACTTTTGAAAAAATACCTTACTTATATATTGCAGACGGACATCATCGTACCGCAGCAGCGGCTTTGGTTGGTGCGGAAAAAGCCAAACAAAATCCGAATCATACAGGAAAAGAAGAATACAACTACTTCCTTGCCGTTTGTTTCCCTGATAATCAACTGAAAATCATGGATTATAACCGGGTAGTTAAAGATTTGAACGGATTGACTCCTGCTGAATTTCTGAAATCATTGGAAACCGATTTTACAATAGAAGATAAGGGAGCTGGCATATATCATCCGGCAGGTTTACATAATTTTTCTTTATACCTTGCAGGTCATTGGTATTCATTGACTGCCAAACCCGGAACTTACAACGACAATGATCCTATTGGAGTATTAGATGTAACGATTTCTTCCGATTTGATTCTTGACAAGATTTTAGGTATGAAAGACCTTCGTACAGATAAACGTATTGATTTTGTAGGCGGTTTACGGGGGTTGGAAGAATTGAAACGCCGTGTAGATAGTGGTGAAATGAAAGCTGCCCTGGCGCTTTACGCAGTTTCGATGAAGCAATTGATAGATATTGCAGATACCGGAAATATTATGCCACCCAAAACAACATGGTTTGAACCCAAATTACGTTCAGGGTTGGTGATACATAAATTGGTTTGAAAAATCATCGGGCTCTATTTGATTGTTTTTGCAAAACGAAATCTGGCGTAAGCGTTCGGCGTAGTCTGTGACTACGTCGTTTATAGAAGCAAAGCTCCGCTTTGCACGAATGGCAAGTCAGAGACTTGCTTTTAGCAACGACGTAGTCACAGACTACGCCGAACCTTACGCCAGATTGCACATTGTTTCCCTTGTATCGTGCACCCAAAAACATTCAAATCGTTCCCTAATTGAATATTTATTACATGAAAAATTTAATAATAATCGTTGTTATTTTTTCTCTATTTTCCTGCTCTTCGAAAAAAGCAGTTATTCAGGAAAAATATTCTCAAAAAGCAGTTGAAAGTCTTGCTTTAAAAACATTCCTCAGCAATAAAAAGGAACAACAGTTGGCAACAGCCCATTGGGATTACGTTCCCGGATTAGTTGCAGTCAGCGTGTTGAAAGCCTGGCAACAATATCCCCAAAAAACAGAGTATTATAATGTAGTGAAACAATATGCTGAGCATTGTCTGCAGGGTGGAGATACCATAGAAGTTGGGAACAGTAATATTGATGATTTGGCCGCCGGAAAAATTTTCTTTACCCTGTATCAGGAAGAAATGAAAAAAGGAAATACTTCAGATGCCATCCGTTATAAAAATTGTGCCACTTATTTAAGGGATAAACTGAAATATAAGCACAGCCGCATTGATGCATCTAAACCCGGGACCGGCGGATTTTTCCATAAAGCGCAGTATCCTAACCAGATGTGGTTAGATGGTTTGTATATGGGACCTGCCATGTATGCCGAATGGCAATACAATTTCGGAGTAGAAGCAGGAGCAAAAGATAATATGGATTGCTGGTCGGATATAGCTTTACAATTCAAAACGATTAATAAATATACCTATGATTCTCAAAAAGGTTTGAATTATCATGCATGGTCGGCCGATCCTACAGATGGCAATTCTTTTTGGGCAAAGAAAGATGAACCCTATTTAGGTTGTTCTCCCGAATTCTGGGGCAGGGGAATGGGATGGTTTTTTGCTGCTTTGGTTGATGTTTTGGAAATGATGCCGGAATCACATCCCGATTATCAGACATTAAAAAATATGGTAAATCAGGTTGCTGCCGGATTGGCTAAATATCAGGACAAAGAATCCGGTTGCTGGTATCAGTTGCTGCAATATAATGCAAGTAAAAAAGGCGATGGAATTGGAGATAAAACGATTGATTCCAAGAACAAAGAAAAGATTTATAATCAATGCGATAACCCGAATTATTTGGAGTCGTCAGCTTCGAGTATGTTTACGTATGCCTACCTGAAAGGTATCCGAATCGGATTGTTGGATGCAAAAACGTATAAACCATTAGCAGAAAAAGCATACCAGGGTTTGATAAAACAATTTATTGTAACCGGAACGAACGGAGATATTTCTGTTATACAATCATGTGCATCGGCAGGATTAGGTCCTGCAAGTGATTTATCACGCACAGGTACTGCCAATTATTATCTTTGCGGAAAAGACATAACAATCACTCAAAACGAAGGAAAAGCCATTGGCCCGTTCATCATGGCGAGTCTGGAATATGAGCGTCATTGATACATATAAAACCATAGCGAAAATTTCGGAAGGATATATCACTGAACAGCGTAGTAAATTTATTGCATACGCTGTTCCTGTTCGCACACCAGAAGAGGTTAAAACGTATGTCGACAGTTATCGGAATCAATATTACGATGCACGTCATGTATGCTGGGCATATATGTTGGGTACAGACCGGAATACTTTCAGGGCAAACGATGATGGAGAACCATCTTCTACTGCCGGAAAACCGATTCTTGGGGTTATCAACTCAAATGAATTAACTGATATCCTGATTGTTGTTGTCCGTTATTTCGGCGGAGTTAAACTCGGTACAAGTGGTCTGATTGTAGCATATCGCACTGCGGCTCAGGATGCCATAGCAAATGCTGAAATCACAGAAAAAACTGTCGATGAAAATATTTCAATCACATTTGAATATCCCTTCTTGAATGGTGTTATGCGCATTGTAAAAGAAGATAATCCGGTTATTATTTCACAAGATTTCGATATGGATTGCCGGATGACACTGAGAATTCGTAAAGGTGAAATGGAAAAGCTGAAAGCAAAGTTATTGAAAGTGGAGACTGTGAGTATATGCCAATGATAAAAGCTGTATATGTTATTGTAGGAACTGTAAGCCTGATACTTGGAATTCTGGGAATTTTCCTTCCTTTGCTTCCAACCACACCTTTCCTGTTACTCACTGCATTTTGTTATTTAAGAGGTTCAACACGTTGCTATAACTGGTTAATGAATCATAAACATTTAGGACCTTATATTAAAAACTTTACAGAACATAAAGTTATTCCTGTTCGCACAAAAATTATTATCCTGACATTGATGTGGGGTAGTATGATTTACTGTGTAATTTTCATCGCACCTTACCTGATGGCAAAGGTTCTGCTATTGATTGTTGCCACTGGAGTCACCTGGCATATCTTGTCATTCAAGAGTAAGTGAAGCCCTGGATTTCACTCCCAAAAGCATCTCCCATAATTTAATCAATTTCAGTTTTAACTTTTTCGTTTTATATTTGTTTTCACAAAGAAGAATAACATTCCAAATAGTATTATTATTTATGAAAACAACTGTAAAGTTCAAATTCCGCACCTCGTTGCGCATGCCCGGTAGTGGTGTATTGGTATTGTGTGTTACCCGCCACCGCAAAACAGGGAGCACAACCACTCCCTACCTGCTCAGCAAAGAAGAATGGGACGAAAACACCCAATCGGTAGTATTTTATGATGGTATTCCGGAGAAACGGAGGAAAGAGCTT
>JAVBLO010000028.1:0-60294 GCA_031553415.1 Bacteroidales bacterium
GAAAAATTATTCGTAATTTTGACGTGAGTTATTTGAGGAAATGCAGCGTAAAACGTAGAAATACGCACGGTTGCCAAATCGTTACCTCTACCACTGAAATTCCTTGCTTATAGTCTTTTGTTCAATAACTTATCTCTCCAAGATAATTCTTTAAAACAAAAAAACTGCCGAAAGATTTTTATCCTTCGACAGTTTTGTGTTATTTACTGAATATGCCTAGACATGTTCTTTACCTTTCACAAGTATTTTTTGTGAAGCATTTTAATTTACATCTAATTTGAAATCAAAAACGGTAATCTGAAATAACTTTGTACAGGCCAGCGCCGTGATAATTAATTTCAGGCGTGAATTGTTTGGAAATAATACCTAAATCTTTACCTTTCCAAACATCGATAATTTTACAGGAACCGGATACTCCTAAATCTTTCAGGTCAATGGCAATTTTTGCAGGAGAGTTATCGGAAGATAAATTGAATACAGCTAAATATTTTATGGAAGAACGGGAATCGCCAGCCACCCAGATTGCAGCTTGCTCATCTAAACGTATCTGCTTGTTATCTTTGGAATATTTCAAAATCTCCCTGGAATAGTCGCTTTTGAAAAGTGCAATTTTTTCTTTATCAAACCTACTTAAATCCAGTCCCATTATCCAGGGGGATTTACTGATATAATGAAATGTGATAAGAGATAAAATTTCATCATCAAATAAACCATCTATTTCAGAAGTAGTTATATATGGATAAGTTCCCTGTTTTGAAAAAGGTATCCACCGGGAATAAACTTCCATCAAATCGGCTAAATGATAATCTTTACTACGGGTACCAACATTCCATAAGTTTGCATGGGATGAAACATGTTCTGCATCTGCAACCGGAGCAGAACCGGATGAAAGACAAAGGATAATTTTTCTTCCGCAACTGTCAATTGCCTGGCGGAACATTTCAATTTCTTTTTCCTGATAAGGTTCCAACAATCCTTCAATTTGAACAAAGTCAACAGCCCAACCGGCATATAATTTGAAAACAGAATTGTAATATTCCTGTGCTCCGGGTTTATCCGGCAAAATGGCATAAGTATCTTCAGAGGTTTTATGCCATGAATGGATTTGGGAAACACAGTGTTCAGAACCTGCAATCGGAGATTTTTTATGGACAGCTTCTATTGGAACACCTCTTGTTATCCTTAATCCGAATTTCAGTCCTTTTTCATGCAGATAATAACTGAATGCTTTGAATTGCACACTATCAATTGATGTCGGGAAACGTGTTTCAGAAGGTAAGAAACGTCCATTTTTATCAATGCTGTATTTTATTTCCGCCGGATTCTGCGGATTTTTTCCGGCATACCACCTCTCTCCTACTACAACATACTTCCATCCTAAATCCAACAGATTGTTGGCAGCAATAAAATCGACACCTTTTTTTATGTCAAATTCCGTATTATCTGTAATTTCATTACTCGTATTACTCCATACCATAGGAGGAGCAGAAAGCCATTGGTGAAAATCACTCTGAGCATGGAGTGACATTACTCCAAGCAAAAAAACTGCAAACAATATCTTTTTCATGAATCAACACTAAAGGAATCAATTCTTAATTCTTAATTCTTAATTCTTAATTCTTAATTCTTAATTCTTAATTAATTAAAATTCTCCCCTCGCTTTTATCTCCAGATATTTATTAACAGTTTTAACGGTCAAATTGTTCGGATGAGTCAGTAAAGATAAGATATTGTGTTGTCTTAATTTATTAATTATCAACATTTTTTCATATTCCAGTTTTTCAGCAATAACAGTTTCATAAACTTCCTCTTTGGTTTCGGGTTGTTTACCGGCAAGTTCCTGTAATTCGGCGTTTTCAAAGAAAACAACAAGGATTGTATGTCTTTTGGCCAACATCGATAAATATTGCAATTGCCTTTGCATCGCAGGAACAGAATCAAAATTGGTAAAAATAATCAGCAAACTCCTGTTCTTGATATTTTTATTTACACATTGATACAATGAAGAAAAATCACTTTCGGAAAAACTTGTTGATTGGGCATACAAAGCATCCTGTATATGATGCATTTGCCCTGGGTAACGGGATGCTGAAACCACGGTTTCATATTGTTTTTCAAAAGTGATAAGTCCGGTTTTATCACCCTTTAATATAGTCACATACGAAAGAGCCAAACAAGCATTGATAGAAGAATCCAGCAAAGTCATGCCTTCAAATGCCGATTGCATGGTCCGGCCTTTATCTATAAGGCAATAAACATTTTGCGCCCTTTCGTCCTGGAATACATTCGACATCAGTTTATTGCGGCGGGCGGTAGCTTTCCAGTTGATAACACGGTAATCGTCTCCTTTCACATATTCCTTGATATGATCAGGTTCCAACTGCTGACCGATTTTCCTGACCTGTTTATTTCCATGCAATGATAGTTTATTAGTTGTTGCCAATAATTCATATTGCTTAAGATAAATATATGAAGGATAAACTTTTACATCGGTTGGGTTTCCGGTTTTAAACCGGCGGCTTATCAATCCTATTTTTGTCGATACAAATACATTGATTTTTCCAAATTTGTAGACTCCTCTTTTCACAGGACGAAGTGAATATCTCAGCACCTTATCTTCCCTCCGGTTCATATTGAATCTGAAAAGTAAATCACGTACCTGAAAAATATCGGGTATTTCATCAATCACCTGCAGGGAAACCGGAAACGGATATTTGTTGGATAAATGTAACCGCACAAAATTTTCATCTCCATTGGAAAAACGGTCGGCACATTCCCTGCTGCAACTGATAGCATTTTTTTGTGTCAGATACAACAGAACAAAATCGTAGACACATAAGAATGCCAATACCAACAAAAGGATTTGCGCTACAGTAAACATAAATGGACTTTTGTACCCTGCAATAAAACAAAGTACAACAATAGCGATTGAGATATATAACCTTTTGTTTATAAACACGACTTAAAAAATGAAAAATTAACAATTAAAAATGAAAATAGGATGACTCAAACTTTCCATTTTTAATTGTTAATTATTAATTATTTGGGGACTTCTATTTTCTCTATCAACCTCCTGCATATGGTTTCTGCCGAATGTCCCTCCATTTCTGTTTCCGGGGAAAGCATCAAACGATGTTGCAGAACAGGAACTCCGACATATTTAATATCATCTGGTGTAATAAAATCGCGACCTTGCAATAGAGCATACGCTTTTGTGGCATTCAATAATGCGACAGACGCACGCGGAGAAGCTCCTAAATAAACAGCCGGACTTTTCCTTGTTCCAATAATAATTTCGGAGATATATTTCAACAGACTGTCTTCAACAAAAACAGAAGAAACTAACGACCTGAACTTCAAAAGGTCTGCTTTAGAAATAACCGGAGTAATTGAACTCAGTTTCGTCAGTTGCTTATTTTCATTATGACGTTTCAATATCATAAATTCTTCCTGAGGTTGAGGATAATCGATCTTGATTTTCATCAGGAAACGGTCAAGTTGAGCTTCCGGAAGCCTATAGGTACCTTCTTGCTCAACAGGATTTTGTGTGGCGATAACAGTATATATTTCGTTCATTTCACGGGTAAAGCCGTCTACCGTGACCTGACGTTCTTCCATTACCTCAAATAAAGCGGCTTGTGTTTTTGCAGGAGCCCTGTTTATTTCATCGATCAATACTATTTCAGAAAAAACCGGTCCTTTATGAAATTCAAATTCGCTTGTTTTCAGATTGAAAACTGAAGTTCCCAATACATCCGAAGGCATTAAATCAGGTGTAAATTGAATCCGGGAATACTCAGCATCAACAAGTTTGGCCGTAAGTTTGGCCAACAATGTTTTAGCAACGCCGGGAACACCTTCTATCAATACATGACCATCTGCCAGTAATGCTGTCAGGATTAAATCCACAGCACCCTCCTGCCCTACCACAATTGTAGCTATTTGGGTTTTCAGGTTTTCTACTTTATTCGAAAACTCTGTCAAGTCTATTCTATTTTCGAAATTCTCCATATCAATTATTTATTCTACCCCTAAATCCCCTAAAGTGGACTTTGAGGGAGTGACTATTTGCAGTTAACTGAAGTTTATCACTCTTCAAGTCCCCTTTAGGGGATTTAGGGGTTTATCATTTTATTTATTAACTCTATCATTTGCAAATCCGGCACATCCGTATTTTCATCTATATTATCCAAATACCGGAATAAATCTTTTACATAATCGATCGATTGTCCCGTTTTTGCAGCGAACCGTTCAAAGAAATCCTCATCATGTTTTTCATTGATTATATCAATTCCATAATTTCGTTTCAAACCATTCGCCCAATAAATATATTTTTTCAAAATCACATCGGCATTATTGTTTTTACGGATATATAGCGCTGCTATTGAGCGCACAAAATCAAGCATTTTATTAACCGGCGGTTTTACAACCGGAATCGGCCGTTGTTTTCGTTTGGCTGTGAATATCATAAAGATGCATATTGTTATCAATGTGATATACAATGCCCATTTTAAAGCGCGAACACTCAATAAGTAACGGAATGGCGACTGACTTTCGCCATGTTGCGAACCCACCTGATAATATTCTGTGCGAATTAATGGTTTATCCTGCAAATAAGCAAGTGTATTCCAGATATATCCATTACAAGAATCATTTAAAACTCCATAATTGGTAAAAATCTGCGGAGTACAAGATAACAACAGGTTTCCTTTCCGCATCTGATAGCGGAGTGTAACAATTTTCCCTGTATCACATTCTGCAACAATATATACAGAATCTTTACAAGTTTTATTTTCGTATCCGCAATCAAAATAACCGGAACTGATTAAGGTGGGAATCCTATATATTTCTTTGTTTTTGTTTGGAGCGCAAAAACGAAGCGTATTGAATTTTTGTTCCAGGCTCAAATTGGATGCAAAGCCCGAAACAAAATCATATTTGGTATGAAAATTCAATTTTTCGTAAAAATCAAGAGAAAAATAATTGGCTACAACCAACGCATTCCCTCCTCTTTTTACAAAATTGAGTAACTCGTCTGTTTCATCTTCTGTCATATTAAGCATTTCCGCAATAATCAGAAGATTTTTATCTTCAAGCGAGTCGGTATCCGCCAAATCCAGAATACTTTCATAAGTATGCGTATAACCCTTTTTCCAGGAGGCTTTTAGCAATTCATCGAAAACGGAGGCTCCAAGAGGTTGTTTATCATCAATGTCATAGGTCGGTATCCAAACAAATTTCACCGGAACATTCTTGTTATTCCAGTACAAAAGGAGGAATAATCCTAATAAGAAAGCGATATATATAATTCGTTTTTTCATCATTATAGTCGCTTGGTTATTGAGTTACTTAATGTTGAAAAAACAGAATAGGTATCACGAGTTGCGTCAAAATTTCCGTACCGGTAATACAAAAACTGTTGGGAAAGATTTTTGAAATCCAGTTTTAAATCAGTCCTTTTTAATTCGTATGTATATTCGATAACGGTTTTAAAAGGATCCCAGGATATCAATTCCCTTTCATTCAAAGCTTTCAATGTCAATAAATAAGTCCAACGGATAGCATCAGAGAAACGACCGGAATCTAATGACTCCTTTATCAATTTATCAAAATCAAGTTCATGGATATCTTCATCTTCCACCCGGAAATCGATTTTCTTTTTCCTGTTGATATAAAATAAAGATGGCCTGTAATGATATATAATCAAAAGGAGTATAATTGCAACAATGGCTGTAATAATCCAAAGAGTTACTTTCACATGCTTTAGCTTTATATTCGGATTGACATTGCTTATTAACCATTTAAAAAATGCTTGTGCAAGGGTGTCGAAAAAAGATCTTCCTTCCGGCTTGGATTGATAATAATCGTAGTTTTTATCTTCCTTGAATTGGTCGTATGTTTTAGCATCAAAACTGATTGGTTTGATCAATTTTGTTTCTTTAGGAATATAGTTAAGCGTGTCGGCTTCCTGAGCCGACACGCTTAATCCATAAGTGCCTATTATAATGACGAATATGTAATAAATAATTTTCACAAATTATCAAATTCGTCGATTTTGTTTTGTAAGGAGGTACCTTCTTCTTTTTCTGTGATTGAAAAATATTGGAAAGCAAGGAACACAAATGTAAACGGAGTTGCGAATACAGAGCCTAATGAAAATATAATGGCAAGTATATATGTCATAATACTTAATTCACTTGGATTAAATGCTATCCAAAGCTGATATGGCATGCCAAATGCGTAAGAAACAATCGACCCCATTATTCCACCGACAAACAAAATACCAAAAGTGCTTCCCCAATTTTTAAAACCCAGACTAAATCCTTTTTTTATGGATTCCCAGGTAGATGCATCCTGAAAAAAAACGGGAAAGATAATCAGTGACAATGGTGGTATGAGGGCAATTAACCCAAACATAAATATAAAAATAAAGAGGACACCTACCCCCATTCCTCCTCCGTAAATCAAAAGCCCGGCAACTAGAGATATTACCGCTATAATCAAAAACATAACAAGTCCTATCAAAAACAGTTTGCCCACATTGGAAAACATTTTACCGCTTAAATCACTCCATGTGGTTTGATCTGTTAAATTTCCGTCTTCATACGCTTTCATTATAGCGCCTGACATTGAATATAGAAAAAGAGACAAGCACATCAAAACCAAAAAGAAAAGTCCCACCTGCATTCCAGTTTCCAAAGCCGATATATTACCTACCGAAAGCTGGGATACCATTTCCATGTACTTAGGCAAGAAGTAAGCTTCTAACAAAACAAAAGGTATTGCCGGCACTAAAATATTTTTAGCCAAAATCTTAGCGTTCTGACGGAGGAAATCTGCTGCTGCAGATAAACGTTCCCCGAAGCTCCGGTTCTTATAAAATTCAATTTTGTTTTCGTAGTCCATAATCTATTGTTTTTAATTGTCAATTTTTGATTCCCTAGCCAACATCCTCGGATAAATCACATAATATGCTATAACAAAATAAAGTGATAAAAGTATGATTGAAAGCCGTATATAATCAGGCATTTCGGTATGCCGTGTGACATACGATTCCAAAAAGCCGGCAACAATAAAAATAGGGATAGTTCCTATCACTATTTTAATTCCGCGTTTTGCACCTCGTTTGAACGATTCTATGCGTGTATATGTTTTTGGGAAGAGCCAGCCATTTCCCATCGTAATACCAGCAGCTCCGGCCACAATAATTGCAGATATTTCCAACGTACCATGTATCCAGATTGTCAGGAATGATTCCCAAAGCAAGCCATGTTCATGAAAGAAATACTGGAAAGAGCCCAACATCACTCCATTTGAAAACAACAAATAAGCAGACGCAAGCGATGTAAAAATACCGGAAATAAATACTTTAAATGAAACATTGATGTTGTTTACGGTTATTCCATAAAACATAATAGATTCATTCATAGACTTATAAACCGCCATCGGATCATTATTATTGATATTCTGCAAAGTCATATCAACATAATAATCTCCCAGAATAATCCGTACAAAATCTTTGTCATTAGCCGCAGAAAAAACTCCGATTATAACACATGTTATAAATATAATGAACGAATACATTAATTCTTTACGGGCAGAATACATTACTTCCGGAACTTCCCGGGTCCAATAAGTAATAATCCGCGAAAATTTCTCCTTTTTCTTCCGGTGAATAAACTGGTGTAACTGAGAAGATAATCCGTTCAGATAACCGGTTATTTTCGACGCAGGATATTGGGAACGGGCAAAAGACAAATCGTTGGTTACATCAATATAAATATCAGCCAAAACATCAGGAGATTGCTTTGCAGGATTCCGCAGGCACTCTTCATACTTTTTCCATTTTTCCTTGTTCTGACGGATAAATACGGCTTCTTTCATTTAACATTCATGTATTGTTTGCAAAAATAAAAAATTATCTTTGCACCTGCAAATAAATGTAAATTAATGGAATCTATTGATATACTTACGGGACAACATGTTACCATTAAATATGAACCAGCCAGTGTTACCCAACGCATGGGAGCTTTGCTGCTGGATTATTTTTTCATGTTTTTATATATAATGGCATTGGCAATTATACTTTTTTCGCCATTAAAAAACACATTCGGAGAAACTCTTTCCATTATAGTTTTCGGTACTTTATCATTGCCTGTTCTTTGTTATCATGTTTTATTTGAAACACTTATGGAAGGACAAACCCCAGGAAAAGTTGTTGTAAAAATCAAGGTAACGAATATGGACGGCTCAACACCAGGATTTCTTGCTTATTTCCTTCGCTGGATTCTTTTGCCAATAGACATGATTCCTTATGGCGGCTTGGGAGCGCTCTTAATTATTTTCTCTAAGAATCACCAACGGTTGGGAGACCTCGCTGCAGGAACTGTGGTTGTAAAAACTTCAACTGCCGAATCAAAATATAATTTGAAGAACGATTTTTACGAATTTGAAGAAACATATATTCCTACTTATAAGGAAGTGGAGCAATTAACTGATGGACAAATCAGGTTGATTTCCGATTTACTGCAAGATCCTAAAAGCGAAGATGAAGTTGAAGATGCTTTAGAAGAATTGGCCAATAAAATAAAGCAAAAACTACATATTGAATCAAAGTTGAATAATCGCCGTTTTCTGGAAATCATCGTGAAAGATTATAATTATTACGCTTCACTTGGAATCTGATAAATAATTAACAATTAACAATGAAAAATTAAAAATGAGAAGTCAAATACGTTTGTTTTTCATTTTTCATTTTTCATTTTTCATTTTTCATGAATAAAAGGTATGCAGCACATTATGTTTTGATTCAACCTGACAGGATTTTGAAGCAACATTACATTGAGTTGGACCACAACAATTGTATGTTGAAAGTTGCAGCATTGACCGAAGAAATTGCAGGAACTGCCTTTTATGATGGAATATTGTTTCCTTCCCTGTTAGAAATAGATAGTCAAAAACTAAATGAAATTATAAAAGAGGATAAAGATGTTTCTTTAGCGGAATTATTATTTAAATCGGGAATCGTAGCTTCCTTAAACCAAAAACCTGTTTTTATTTACCAATTAACCGGAGTAAACTTGTTTGCGCCTGAATTCGGCACAAGTGACTGCTGTAGCCACTGCCACATTCAAAGACTCTGAGGTTGCCTGATTGGAAGGATAATTCGGAATGTATAACCGTTCACTGACAAATTGCGCTATTTTTTCTGAAATACCATTTCCCTCGTTACCCATCACAATAAATCCTTCCGGTGATAATTTTTTCGTATAGATATCTTCCCCATCAAGGAAAGTTCCATAAACAGGAAATTGTTTGTTTTGTTCCAGGAAAACAGACAAATCAGTATAATGCACTTTCACTCTTGACAAAGCTCCCATAGTGGCCTGGACGGTTTTCGGATTATAAACATCTGCTGTTTCCAATGAACAAATGATATTTTCAATTCCAAACCAATCGGCAATACGAATAATGGTTCCTAAGTTTCCGGGATCCTGAATACAATCCAATACTAAGCTCAATTTTCCGGACAAGATAGAAATATCCAACTTATATTGAGGTTGTTTGAAAACGGCCAACACTTGCTGTGGATTTTTCAGTAGACTCACTTTTTCTATTTCTCCCGGCTCTGCTTTTATTAATTGTTCTGCTTTAATATCGGCCTGAGTAGCTAACCATGAAGATTCAAAAAGTAATAATTCACAATCAAAATAAGGCAATAAATCAGCAACTAACTTATTCCCTTCAGCTAAAAAACAGAGGCTTTCATCCCTGTATTTTTTCTGGGAAAGTGATTTAATAAATTTTATCTGATTTTTACTTAACATCTATTTCTTGAAGATAAAATATACGGCCAAAACCAAAAACACAAACCCTATCAGGTGATTCCAGCGCAACGTTTCATTCCTGAAAACCAAGGTGGTAAATATCGTGAAGACAACAAGCGTTATTACTTCCTGCATGACTTTCAACTGCCAAAGACTGAATGGACCTCCATTACCATCAAACCCAACCCGGTTGGCCGGAACCTGGAAACAATACTCAAATAACGCAATTCCCCAACTGAGAAGAATAATAGCCGGCAATCCCCAGTTACTGAACCAATGCATTTCCTTGAACTTCAAATGACCATACCAGGCAAAGGTCATAAACATATTGGAAATAACTAAAAGGCCAATGGTTGCAAAAATTTTCATATACAAATTATGATGCTAACTTCAATCCTACAACACCAACAATAATCAGTAAAGCAGATGCAAGCCTCCAAAAGCTTGCCGAATCATTAAAAAATAAAATTCCGATTGCAAACGTACCTACTGCCCCGATTCCGGTCCAAATAACATAAGCTGTGCCAATTGGAATTGTTTTCTGGGCGATGTACAATAACCATCCGCTGAGTCCCATAGAAACAACGGCTAAAGCAATATATAAAAATGCAGGCGTCTTTATTGACGCTAATTTAAATCCTAATGGCCATCCGATTTCAAATATTCCGGCCAAAAACAATAATAACCAGTTCATTTCTAAAAAATAACGGCAAAATTATTGAAAATATTCAAATGCAACCAATAATTATGAATAACTTTGATTTTTAATTTTTCTGATTTATGCTGATATTGATTGGGTCTGCTAAAACTATGTCTGCCACATCACAGGTTAAAATTCCTGGCGGTAGTGCTCCCCGCTTTATGAAAGAAGCGCAAGAAATAGCTATGAATATGGCTCAATATTCATCCGGAGAACTATCAAAGATTCTGAAAATCAATCCTCAATTAGCCGCGGAAAATTACCTTCGCTTCCAAAATTTTCTTTCGAAGGAACCGCCTGCTTTGCAAGCGATTTTAGCTTATACCGGGATTGTATTCAAAAATATCAATCCTGGTGATTTCACTTCCGGAAATTTTGAATTCGTACAGGAACATTTACGGATGGGCTCTTTTTTATATGGTTTACTTCGCCCATTGGACATGATTAAACTATACAGAATGGAACACGATGTCCAGTTAACCGAACTCACAAATGGGAATATGTACACTTACTGGCGGGAAAAACAGACTTCAACATTCATTGAAGATATCAAAAAAGCAGGTGGAGTTTTAGTTTATCTGGCAAGTATGGAATTCCAACCGTCTTTTGAATGGAAAAAAGTTGAAAAATCGGTTCGAATTATTACTCCGGATTTTAAGGTATGGAAAAATGGCAAGCCACAAACGATTGTAATTTACGCTAAAATGGCGCGTGGACAAATGAGCCGGTTTATTATTAAAAATAAGATAACAAATCCGGAAGATTTGAAAAATTTCTCATGGGAAGGATTTTCCTATAATGAATTTCTTTCCAATGGCGACAATTGGGTATTTACACAAGAAAACTAAACACAATGAAACGAATCAATATCAACTCAACCGGACATCCTCTTTTTCTTCCTGCATGGAAAATTATTGAATCATCTTTTCCTTTATCCGAAAGAAGAACATTGGATGAACAAATCCGTATATTTGCCGACAACACTTACTTCTTAGAAGTTTGGGTCGATGGTGAAAATGTATTGGGAATCATTGGCTGGTGGATTTGTGACAACTTGCGTTTCGTAGAACACTATGCCATCGCACCGGAATATCGCTCTTCCGGATATGGAAGCTCATTTCTTTCAGAATGGATTGCCGACGGCAAAACACCAGTATTACTGGAAATTGAGCCTGTAATAGACAAGATAACTCAAAGGAGAAAAAATTTTTATATGAAGTTAGGTTTTGTTGAAAACGATATCAAACACCTCTTACCTGCATATCATAAGGAAACCGGATCGGTTGAAATGTGGATATTAACCTATCCGCATCAAATTTCCGAAAAAGAATATCAACAATTTTACAGTAAACAATGTTATATAATCATGCCGTCATTTACTTGATAAAATATTGTCTAATTAAAATCGACGGTATTCATCTTTAATTTTTCATGTTATGAATTTTTTGTGGTATATTTTAATTGGAATCCTGGCAGGATATGTTGCTGGCAGAATAACAAAAGGAAAAGGTTTCGGACTTTTCATTAATCTGATTGTGGGTGTTATTGGTGGTGTTCTCGGCGGTTGGCTGTTCAGCCTTATGGGAATAAGTGTAAATTCCGGCAGTATTATTGGGAATTTAGTCTGTTCATCTGTTGGAGCTATTGTCCTGTTATGCATCGTTTCGTTGTTTAGCAGGAAATAGCTACCAATTTCCGGGAAAATTATATTTCCTCTACCAATTTCAAATATCAACCACTTGCTGAGAAATTTATAAGTTATTCTTGTATTTCAAAGTATTTCCAATGGCAGATAAAGATGGTGGATAACTTTCAGGTTCTTTCCCCCATTCGAAATTTGGGGTACTTCGCATTATATAATGAATGGAAGCCCCATTTTTCAGGTCATCGTAGGTAAAATACGATTTTTCGTGGACTTTTCCATTCAGTAATACCTGATCAATATATACATTCTCTTTCGACCAATTGTCTGTTGTTGTTTTTACCTTTTTGCCATTTTCCAATGTCATTTCAATAGATTCCAATCCCGGAGAGCCGATCACATATATGTTACTTGAAGGACATACCGGATAGAATCCAAGGCAATTGAAAATATACCAGGCCGACATTTGACCGCAATCGTCATTGCCGCTCAAAGCATCAGGTTTATTACCATAAAAATTATCCAACACATAATGTACCCATTTCTGGCATTTCCAAGGTTGCCCTACATAATTGTACCAGTATAAAATCTGGTGGCAAGGTTCATTCCCATGCCAGTAAGCACCAATGCGACCCTGTATATCGTGTGCACCTGGGATGTCCTCGGGCAAGTCAAGTGTAAACATGGAATCAAGACGAGTAGCAAAAACATCTTTTCCTCCCATTTCGTTGATATAACCTTGTACATCGTGGGGGACATACCAAGTATATTGATACGTAAATCCTTCTGTTACATCACCCCAACCATGAATAGAGCCGGGACCAGTGTAAGCTACCGGGTCAAAAGGAGTGCGCCAATTACCTTGCGAATCACGTCCACGCATGAATTTGGTTTCCGGATCGATTAAGTTCTGATAAGCCAATGACCGGTTCAGGAAATATTGATAGTCTTCTTCTTTACCGAGCTTTTTAGCAACCTGGGCAATACAATAATCATCGTAAGCATATTCCAATGTTTTTGATACCGACTCACGTTCTTTATCGAATGGTACCCAACCCAGAGTAGAATATTCGGGAAGGCAATCATAATCAGGGTTCATCGCTGTTTTCCTTATTGCTTCATACGCATGTTCATAATCAAAGCCCTTGACATCTTTCATTATAGCATCAGCAATAACCGAAACCGCATGATAACCAATCATGCACCAGGTTTCATTTCCATAAAACGACCAGATCGGGAGCATGTGTTCAACGCTTTGATCATAATGTGCGAGCATAGAATTAATCATATCGGCATTACGGCTTGTATTGACAAGATTCAATAACGGATGATGCGCCCTGTAAGTATCCCATAATGAAAATACAGTATAGTTTGTAAAATTTTGTGCGGTATGAATGTTTGTGTCGTGTCCCCTGTATTTGTTATCTGCATCCTGAAAAACAAACGGATGAAGCGAAGCATGATATACAGAAGTATAGAATGTTTCCAAATCATCTTTACTTCCTTTTGCTTCGAATTTGGCTAATTCTTTTTCCCATAATATTTCTCCTGCTTTTCGCAGGCTGGCAAAATCATGATTATCAAGTTCTTTCAAATTGCAATATGCTCCAGCTGTTCCTGTTGAAGAAACTGCAACTTTCACTTCAATTTCTTCACCAGGCTCCGTTTCAAAATCAAACCATCCCATTATCTTGTTTCCATAAGCAACACGATCGCTACGGAAACGTTTGGTGTTATAAATAACAGGTTCTCCATCTTGCATTAAGCCGGAATTTTTGAACGGTTTAGAAAATTTTGCCACAAAATACACATAACGTTCCGGCCCCCAGCCATTCACTAATTTCGAACCACAAATAGTATGGTCGTCTTCAATACGTAGTTGTGACCAGGCAGTATTGAACCAAAGTACATGGTCCATGTCAAGAAGAACAAAGGATTCTTTTGATTCGGGAAATGTAAATTTAAGAATTCCCGAATGCAAACCTGATGTCATTTCGGCTTTTACATTATAATCTAATAAATTAACTCCATAATAATTCGGAGATGCCCATTCCTGCTCATGAGAGTACCGGGAACAATAACCTTCATCAGGATTTTCATGAGTTCCGGGTATGAATTTTTTCTCTCCTGTTCCCGGTATAAAAAGAAAATCACCTAAATCCGGAATTCCTGTGCCACTCAAATGTGTCAGGCTGAATCCGAGTAAAGTCATGTGATTATATTTATAACCTGAAGCAGCATCATAATATTTCCGGTCGGTGTCGGGACTGATTTGTATTCCACCAAAAGGTATCTGGCTACCGGGATAAACATTTCCAAACCCAGAAGTTCCTATCAAAGGATTCACATAATGAATCAACCGAAGCTCTTTTGTAATATTCTCTACTTTTTTTTCACACGAGACAAATAACATTGCGAAAGCAATAATCAAATAAGATTTCTTATAAAATGTAATCATAATATTTTACACTTTTTAATTTTCAGCTGTATTGTTATCTCCCATTTCAATCATGTATTCATTCCAAAGAGCATCGATTTGATATTTTTTATCATTTCCAAAAACATGCTTAAAGGCAGCTTCGAATGACCAGGGAATTACTTCTAAAGTTGTACGGTTAAATTTCTTGATAAAATCTTTATCTTTCGTTTCATTCAACCAATATAAGAAGAATCCTGTTGTACGGTAACCGCTTAAACAAGTTCCACCTTTAGGCCGGTCGTTTGGCCCAAAACATCCGTTAGCTACCCGGACAGCATCTGCCATGCCTTCTATGAAAGCCCAAAACTGTCCTCCATCGTTGTATGTTCCACAACCTTGAGGTTCTAATTGAAAGGCATGAGTCAATTCGTGATATAACACTCCTCGTGTTTCATAATCAACTTTAGCAGTATCATTATTTGCAAAGCTTTTTTCTATCCAACGAGTACTATAATATATCTGAATAGTATCTCCACCACCTTCTTTTGCCGAAATACCTTCTTTATCTTCAAGTGTATAATGAATCACTTTAACTTTCGGGATACTGTCTTCGGGAGAAAAATATAACGTTTGAATCACCCTTAGCGCATTTTCTGTAATATAAGTATCCGGATTGGGTATGATTTGCTTATATATTTTTGATCCTTCTGTATCTTCAGCCAGATTAACAAGATCTATTTTACCCGGAAAATAATTTTTCCAGATTTTCTGAATGGGTTGTGCGGTTGGAGCATTCATCCCGTTTGTCAGTGAATAAGGCTTGGCGTCTTTTGTTATTCCTCTTTTTTTATTTGGGCTCGAAGACATTTCAAAAAAGATTTCACCACCGTCCAATATCTCTTCATAAGTAAAATACATCTTATCATGTGTTTTTCCATTTAATTGAACAGATTTTACATAGCGGTTTTTATCACTCACTTTAGGTGCCTTTATTTCCAGAGTTTTACCATTGCCTAATTGCATTTTTATATCGGGTAAATATGGTGCGCCAATAATATATTCATTTGTACCCGGACAAACCGGATAAAATCCCATGGCTGACAAAATATACCATGCCGACATTTGTCCGCAATCGTCATTTCCACATAAACCATCAATATTATTCCGGTACATACGGTTCATAATTTCACGAACCCAATATTGAGTTTTCCATGGTTGTGAAGTCCATGCATATAAATAGGGTATATGATGACTAGGCTCATTACCATGCACATAATTGCCCAGAAGTCCTTCTTCTGTTACATCTTCAGTATGTTCATAAAATTCAGCCGGAAGATGCATTACAAACATTGAATCCAACCGGTTGATAAATGATTTTTCTCCACCCATAGCTGTTATTAATCCATTTACATCGTGAGGAACATAGAAAGAATAATTCCATGAGTTCCCTTCGATAAAGCCTTCTCCATGCGTGTTTAACACATTAAAATCTTTTTTCCATGTACCATCAGCATATTTTGCACGAGCCCATTTCGTTTCAGGGTCGAAAATATTCCTGTAATTCAATGCCCGCTGATAGTATTTTCCGGCTATTTTATTATTTCCCAACTTTTGGGCCATATTGTATATTGCCCAATCATCGTAAGCATATTCCAGCGTTATCGAAGCTGCGCTTTCACTTTTTTCGAATGGGACATAACCATATTTCATATAAGCCTCTATACCTTGGTAATAAGGCAATTTTGAGCTACTAACCATTGCTTCCAAGGCTAAATTCGTATCGAATTCCAAACCTTTTGAAAAAGCATCTGAAAGTACAGAAACCGCATGATAACCAATCATACACCAATTTTCATTTGACATGTGCGACCAAACCGGCAATGCGCTGTGAACACTTTGTTCATAATGCTTCAGCATGGATTTTACCATATCGGCGTTTCTGTCGGGGTAGAAGATATTAAAATATGGATGCAATGCCCTGTAAGTATCCCAAAGAGAAAAAACAGTATAATTAGTAAAATCTTTTGTTTGGTGAATATTATGATCGAGCCCCCGGTATTGCCCATCTACATCCATATATACCGATGGGTTTATCATGGTATGATAAAGTGATGTATAAAACATACTCATCTGGTCATTCGTTCCTTTCACTTGAAAACGACCCAATTCCTTGTTCCATTTTTCCTGGGTTTGCAAAGCAATATCTTCAAATGACAGGCCTTCAGATTCTTGTTTCAGATTTTTCAAAGCACCTTCGGTACTAACCGCCGATAAAGCTACCCGGACTTCTATTTCAGGATTTTCTTCATCAAACTCAAAGTAGGAAACTATTTTACGTCCGGCTATTTCAGGAAAATTTTCACTCATATCAAACTTTTTCCAAAACCCTTTATAAAGTACCTTTTGATGATCAACGTAACCATAGTTTTTTATGGGTTTAGAAAGAGAAATGGCGAAAAAAGTATAATTCGTACGCGCCCATCCATTGGTAATACGGTAACCGGTTAAGAGCGTATCATTTTCAACACGCAAATAAGCCCAGAGAGTCTTTCCATCATAATTATAAATACCGTGATTCAAATCAAGAATTAACCGTTGTATACCTTTGCTATTGAAGGTATATTTGTGCACTCCTACCCTTTCAGTTGCCGAGAGTTGAGCTTTTACATTGCAATCATCTAAAAGTACTTCGTAATATCCGGGAGTTGCTTTTTCCGTTTTGTGGGAATAACGTGAACGATAACCGCTTTCAGGATTACCGGCCGTGCCCGGATTCAATAAAAGTCTACCGGTAGCAGGCATAATCAGGATGTCGCCCAAGTCAGAATGACCGGTACCGCTAAAATGTGTGTGGCTAAATCCGACAATTGTTTTATCCCGGTATTGATAACCGGCACAATACTCATAAACATTAGGCTGATACACACCATCAATATTTTGAGGAATCGTATCAGTATCCGGACTTAGCTGGACAATTCCAAATGGAGCACATGCACCAGGGAAAGTATGTCCCATTCCGTTAGTCCCGATAAATGGATTTACATACTGTGTATAATTTTGAGCCGTAAGACGAGTCATTAATAAATTCAATAAAATCAATATGACAACTATTCTCTTATTTTTCATTTGTCAAAGAATAAGGATAATCTGTTTTTTTTGTTCCCCGTTCAGTATTCGGTTTATCGCTCATCTTCATATTTATTTTTGCACCTTTTTGCAGTTCCGAATAATTCAAATAATTTTTCGTATAATTCTTGCCGTTATATGTCATTTCTGATATATATCGCTTGGACAGTTCATTGTTTTGTGCTGACATTTCAATTGTTTTACCATTTTCCAAATGTATCTTGAGCTTAGGAAATAACGGCGAACCGATTACGTATTCATCTGCCCCGGGGCATACCGGATAAAAGCCCATAGCTGAAAATACATACCATGCTGAAGTTTGCCCGTTGTCTTCATCTCCACAATATCCGTCAGGCGTTGCAAAATAGAGCTTGTCCATCACTTCACGAGTCCAATATTGAGTTTTCCATGGCTGGCCTGCATAGTTATACAGGTAAATCATGTGCTGAATGGGTTGGTTTCCGTGCGCATACTGCCCCATATTCATTACCTGCATTTCACGTATCTCATGAATGACGCCACCATAATAGCTTTCATCAAATACGGGTGGAAGAGTAAATACGGAATCAAGCATCGCATTGAACATTTTTTCACTACCCATTAAGTTAATCAAACCTTGAACATCATGAAAAACAGACCATGAATAATGCCAGCTGTTGCCTTCGGTAAATGCATCACCCCATTTGAACGGATTGAAAGGCGACTGAAACGAACCATCTTTGTTTCGTCCACACATCAATAATGTTCCTTTGTCAAATACGTTTTGATAATTCAAACTGCGTTTTTTATACAAATCTAATTCTTCCTGGGGACGGTTCAATTTTTTCCCCATCTGATAAATACACCAATCATCGTATGCATATTCAAGTGTACGGGCGGCATTCTCGTTTATGCCCACATCATAAGGCACATAGCCTAATTTGTTGTAGTAATCATATCCCCAACGTCCTGTGGATTTAATATTCGGATGAACACTATTTGCCCCCGCCAATAAGCCTTCATACATTTTTCCGGCATCTGATTTTGTTACTCCTTTCAGGAAAGCATCGGCAACCACTGAAGCTGAATTGTTCCCAATCATACATCCGCGATGTCCCGGACTCGCCCATTCGGGGAAAAACCCGCTTTCGAGGTAAGTATTCAACAAACCTTCCTGCATTTTTTCGGCCACTGAAGGATATATCAAATTTACAAATGGAAAAAGGCAACGGAAAGTATCCCAAAATCCGGTATCAGTAAACATGTATCCCGGCAATACTTCCCCATTGTATGGACTGTAGTGCACTACATTACCGTTTGCATCAATCTCATAAAATGCCCTTGGGAAAAGTACTGAACGATAATAGCAAGAATAAAAAGTACGAAGCTGCTCAACATTATCAGATTCGACCTGAATTTTGCCTAATACTTCATCCCAACGATTGCGTCCTTTTTCTTTTATTTTATCAAAAGAATCATTTTTAAGCTCTTTTAGATTTAATCCGGCTTGTTCGAAACTTATAAAAGAAGAAGCTACCCTTGCATGAACTATTTCATTCTGTTTGGTTGAAAAGCCAATAATGGCACCGGCATGTTTTTCTGTCGCTTCTGTTTCACTTTTTCTTATTTCATTGTCACCAACTGTAGCTACATAAGTAAACGGTTTATCAAAAACAACGACAAAATAATTTTTAAAATTTGGAGGCACTCCACCGCTGTTGCGAGTCGTATAACCAATTATTTTATTTTCTTCAGGAATTATTTTTGTATGAGAACCACCATCAAACGCATCAACTATGACATACGAATTTTCTGTTTCCGGGAAAGTAAAACGGAATATTGCTGCACGTTCGGTTGGAGCGATTTCCGTTGTTACATTATGATCAGCCAGATATACACTATAATAGTATGGCTTAGCCACTTCCGCTTTATGCGAAAACCAACTGGCCCGTTTATTCTGGTCAAAAGTTACTTTACCCGTAATGGGCATAATAGAAAATTGTCCATAGTCATTAATCCAGGGACTTGGCTGGTGGGTCTGTTTGAATCCGCGTATCTTTTCGGCATCATAAGTATAAGCCCATCCATGCCCCATTTCTCCGGTTTGCGGAGTCCAGAAATTCATACCCCAAGGCATTGCTATTGCTGGATATGTATTCCCATTCGAAAATGAAATCTTTGAAGAGGTTCCCATTAATGGGTTTACATAGTCGGATATATGTTTTTGCGTTTGACTAAAGATTTCCTGTGATGTGCTCAATATTAAAATGAAGATAAATAGAAGTGATTTGCTGTTTTTCATGTTATTATAATGACTAGTTAATAAATATTTTATTTCTGACCGGAACTATATTACTTTCTCCGGTATCAATCAACACGATATAAATGCCGGTGCTCAGTTCTGACTGTAATTGACTCAACAAATCATTTCTACCGTAATATCCATTAAATACAAGCCGGCCTTCAAGTGAATAAACTTTAATACTATTGTCCGGATAGTTCTGTAAATTATTTACAACATTATAAAAATTCAACTCTAATAATTTAATATAATCCAGGCTTGTGCCCTCCAAATAAACTGAAACAACATTAGAAGATACATCTTCTTGCAGATTTTTATTTTTACCTGTTATACGATAATAAAAAGTATTACCTGAGCCAGTATTGTTGCCGATATACGAAATTTCGTATTTACTTACTTCTGCTATTTTATCAAAATTTATTCCATTTGTAGAACGTTCTACATCATAATACTCCAAACCATCATTCAAAGCTCCAATCCAATCTAAATAAACCGAACTATCAGTTAATTTAGTCATTCTTAAATCACAAGGAGCTGTAGGGTATTCTATTGAGCCTAACTCAATTTCCGAGAATTTTATTGGACTCCCTTCCGAAAATTTAATTTCTAACTTATAATAAATGTATATATTCTCATTTTGGCTAATAGAAATGAATGATCTGCCGGAATTATTAAATGAAGGAGAGTCTTGCTCGTCTAAAACAGTCCAATTTTTCTTGTCATTTGATCCATATAATATCCATGAAGCAGGAATTACAGTTTTATCAAACAATGCAATCTGGTAATTGTAAAGTAGTGCAGGTACGGCACTTGAATACACAATTGTCAATGGTACATTACTATCTCCTTTATCAACTGTATAAACGGAAGAATAATTTCCATCAATTAAGCTATTCACATCGTTTAGACTTGTTTTGTTTGATGTAATGACACCCCCATTCCGGCAAATATTTTTCCTTACTTTACTTTCCTGAGGTACTTCCAAATCAGCATATTTTATTTCCGGATAATCAGCTTTTGCCTTGAGAAGCCACATCTCATATTGATCATTCCAGCCGAATGCATTCATAGCATAAGACTTTACGTCAACACCGGCCGCACCACTGAAAAAATGAATCATTTCTCCTAAATTCCCCCTACCTCCCGGATTGTTTGAGTTGCCTACAAAATAGCCATCTTTATGCTTATAGTGTTCTTTCATCAACTTCCAGAAATTAGTCAGTACAGCTGTTTCCCCATGGTTTGCATACACAGGATAAAGAAAATCTCTGTACCAATAATTCTCTCTATCCGGATTAGGATAATTATCTCCTTGTGTTGCATTCATATATGTAGTATGCCATGTTTGTGCCCTTGGAGAGCCAACGCCTTTAAAAATATCATATTGGAATATTTCCGCCCATTTACTATCTCCCCAAACCGGATAGAACATAGATTCTGAATATCCGCCTCCCACTCCTTCGACAATATGGCCGATTTCATGCGACATCACATCATACGCAAAACCTGATTTGGTAGTTGTTTTAAAATTACTCCTATGCGTTTTAACATATACTACATTACGATAGCTACCGGCAGGATCGCTATATGCATATATCGAAGCCACACCCCCTCCTTCGTCTGTAGGAAGTAATACTACATACAAACGCGGATCACTTAATGCGTCTCCATAAGTATCTGCAACATATTCCCAGTTTTCTGAATAGGCTTCATAAATTACATTGCTAATTTCATCGGGATTCTCTCCGGGAAGCATATAAAAAGCAACCCGATCCGAATATTCTTTCACCTTAGCCAAATCAACCGGCACATTATTATTAATCCATAATCTTAATCCTTTCCATTCTTCTACCCACTCTCTTTTGGGGGTTGTTCCACTTTGAACTGCTGGTTCTGACTTTTTATCTACGTTCAGGGCATAAAGTCTATATTCATAATTAGTTTCAGGGCTTAGTGCGTACGAGTAGAATTTCGTTTCATCAGCCTGAAGAGTAAAAATTGAATCAAGTACTCCATTTTTATATCGTTCCAGTTTATAGCCAGATACATCTGTCACAGCCGTCCAAAACAATTCCATCAGGTTAAAAGAACAAACATTCAGTTTGAAATTACGTGGTTTTATGGGTATTTTTCCGTCACCAGGAACCGGAGTATCTGCATGCGTAGGTGTTATAGCAGAATTTGAATTTGAATAAGCAGTTTTTTGTCCACTCAATATAGCACAAATCCTGTATATATATGGTGTATTTGGATTTACCTTTTCATCAATATAATATGACGTATTAGGTGGAACAGTAGTTATAGTCCTGTAATTTACACCATCAAGTGTGCTTTGAATTTCGAAACCATCTTCATTATCCGAATTATCACGCCATGATAATTTAACTTTATCATAAGCTATGGGATTTAATTTTACAAAAGAAGGAGGTTCCGGTAATGGTATTTCAGAATTTATTTTACTATCATAATTTTCTGCTAATAATTGAAATGAGATCAAAAATGATAAAAACAGTAATATTATTCTCATTTTTCCGAAAAAAAAGAAAGGTGTTTTCATTTGAAAGTAAGTTGTTTTAAATGGGTTTCAAAAACTAATTTATATTACCATTTCTCTGAAAGCAAAAATAAATCTATTATTTGGTTCCGGGTTATGAAAAATGATAAAATACTTTTCTTTTTTGATATGAAATATTGAACATCATAGTTTTATTACTTTGAATGTTTTTAGAATTGTTCCATTATCTAATTTAACGACATAAGTTCCGCCGATCAATGATGAAATATTAATGGCTACATTTTGACTGTCTGCATCTGAAATATGTTGAGTAAGAACCTCCCGCCCTATTTTGTCATATATCTTTACTTTTGAACATCCGTTTATCTTGTCAAATGAAACATTCAAACAATGTTTTACCGGATTCGGATAGGCTTGAAATTTTATATCAGTATTTTTATTTTTTGTGGAACCTGGACTTATAAAGGTCTGGAACATTAATGTTCTGTTTGGCTCTATCCTGAAATTTTTCCCTCCATCCGAACTATAAATAGCTCCTCCTCCGGGATACGGCGCCTCATCATTATATTGCAAACCATAAGAGCCTCCCTTTAAAGTTGTTTTTAGAATTATAGTATAACGTTTACCTGCTTCAACCTGAATATCAGGGTTTACAGTGACAAATGCAGGAGCCCAGTTTATTGATTCCACAGGTACAGTATCTGAACTTAATGCATTTCCTTCTAGTAAGAAGCTATCATCGGATTTATATACTTCAATTATCAATCCGGCCTCTGGTTTTCCGCTTTTGGACGTGGCATAAGAAATAGCAGTAAGAGTTCCCGTACGAGTTGCTACAAATGATTGCCCCCTGTTATAGACATTGGTTATATCGCTGAAAGAAGTAAACCCATCCATTCCGGAAGTACAATCAAGGTTTTCAGGTGTTTCTATTATGATTGTTTCTTCTTCAACAGGTAAAGTAACTTCGCCCAAACATTCGATAGGAGAAACATCACCTTTAGCAGTAAACTCTAAAGGAGCCCAATAATAATTGGCCAATGCTTCATTAGCAGCCCCATTATTCCACAGGTCGCTCCCATAAAGAAAAACAGTATCATTTTCAAGTTTGAAAACAGAAACAAACGCAGGTTGCCCGCCACATGAATTAATAGTAATTTTATTTCCTTCAGACCAGGGACCAAGAGGTGAAGTTGCTGTTTTGTAAGAAGTCCCGGTTGTGCAATAACCACAATTAGGATCGGAATAAAAGAGGTAGTATTTATCTTTACGTTTAAATAAACATGGAGCTTCTGTAGCACCATGAGTTATATTTTTAACATGCTTGCCTGTTCCGGAAGTATAATCTTCATTCAATTCGTCAATAACTATTGTACCACCTGTTCTCCAATCGGTATAAGCAATGTAAGCTTTGCCGTCATCATCTACAAAAGTATCATGGTCACCATTATTCAATCCTGCAACAGAAGCATCCGAATTAACAGCTAATACCGGCTCTTCGACTTCCATAAAAGGTCCAACCGGTGTAGGGCTTGTAAATACACGGAATCCTACCCTATTGTCGTAGACATTAATCCACAACACATATTGATTGTTTTTCTTGTTATAAATAACATGAGGACGATAACATCCATATGTTCTTCCATCACAACGGGTTTGCCATATTTCTGTTTGAGCATCAAACAAAAAACCTTCGTCTGTCCAATGTACAAGGTCGGTTGAAGAATAAGTTTTGAAACCGCAAAACGGAGTGCCGGGAGTATTCCACTGGTAGCCACAATCATAACTGGTACCATATAAGTAATATACGCCATCGAAAAGGACTATTTCTCCATCATGAGCATCAATAGCCGCCCCCAGCATATCAAAGCGAGTTACTTGCCGGCCATCCGGAGTAAAATTGACTAAAGTCGAGTTTTTTCCTTCATCTTTTGCGTGGATGGAAATTGCTTGAAAGAAAAACAAACCAGCAAAAAGGAAAATCAATGTATTTTGGTACACTTTCATATAAAAAAGCTTTTGGAGTGTCACAATAAAATTTGTTACTATAATTCAAGTCATTGAACAAACCCTGATTTTTGATATTACTTCAATTTGGGAACGATTTGAGCTAATTTGAAATGAAGTTGTGCGTCAGCTATCCCCCTTTGGAGGCAGGGTTGTTAAGTTATTTTGTTTAGTTCTTTGAAATGATTATATTAGCGCAAAAAAAGCTATGACTTTGCCAGAAATGTTATCCAGTGTAGAAGACCCTCGTTCCAAACACGGACTTCGTCATCCCTTACCAGATGTCTTATTCATGTGTATCATGGGCATGATGAGCGGTTATCAGGGTTATCGTGAAATAGGTCGCTTTATGAAAAGAAACGAGAAAGAATTACGAAAGACTTTCCTGCTTCTGCATAAAGTACCTACTTATGTCACTATCCGTGAAATCCTCCAGAATATTGATTTTGATAAGCTTTCCGATGCTTTCAATCAGTGGGCACTTCAATATGTTCCGATGTGTAAGGGAGATACGAAAGCCATTGATGGAAAAGCGATAGGCAGTACGGTATCTGATTGCTTCAGTTCTTACCAGAACTTTGTTTCTTTAGTTTCTGTTTTTTCTGCACAAAGAGGCATTGTGCTTCGTTGCGATAAAATAGAAAATAAAAAAGAGAGTGAAATACCCACTGTACAACAACTCATCCGGACATTGGATGTAAAGGGAGAAGTCTTTACTCTGGATGCCATACATTGTCAAAAAAAACGACAGAAGTTATTGTTTTAACGGGTAATCACTATGTCATACAAGTCAAAGCCAATCAAAAATTGCTACTGAGACAAATACAGATAAATACATCACAAAGCTCCTCCTGTATAGACTCCTGTGTTAATGAAACAAAAGCCAGGGGACGAACAGAAATCAGAAAAGTGTTTATCTACAAGAATCTTGAGGGCATTTCCAACGATTGGGTGGGGCTCAAACGACTTATTAGGGTCGAGAGGTATGTGACAACAAAAAAGCAACAAAGACAGGAAACTGCTTACTATATAAGTAATATAGTTTCCAATAAAGCTGACAAATTCGCCAGGCACATACAAAATCATTGGGCGATAGAAAACCGGTTGCATTGGGTCAAAGATGTCATTATGAAAGAAGACAATTCCAAAACTGCCAAAGGTATGGCCGCTGAAAATTTATCTGTCATAAGGAATATCGTTTGCAATATATTCCGCTCAAATGGATATGATTCCATTAAGTATGCTACTGAATTATGCGCTAATAATGTCAAAGAACTTTCTGAGTTAATTAACTCAAATAATAAACTATTTCTAAAATAACTTAACAGCCCTGCCCTCCAAAGGGGGATAGCTGACGCACGACTTCAAAAACATTCAATTAGAGCCCAATAAGCACTCTATTGTTTAACCATTTTTGTTGTTTTCAGAACTGTACCATTATTATCTAATTTGACAATGTAAATTCCATTGGTCAATGAAGAAATATCAACAGTTACATTCTGATTTCCTGCATCTGAAACATGTTGTGATAAGACCTCTCTTCCCATGTTATCGAATATTTTCACTTCAGAAGAACCACTCATACCATTCATATATATATTTAATTGTTGCTTTGCAGGATTTGGATAGATATCAATACCTGCTTTAAGCGTATTATTTTCTGCCGTAACCAAATCTATAAAAGTTTGGAACATCAGGGTTCTGTTTGCCTCCGGTATAAAAGTTGCACCGCCATTGGAACTATAAATTGCACCACCTCCTTCGTATGGAGCTTTATCATTGTAGAGCATGCCATATTGCGCTGCTGCTGAAGTTGTTTTTACAACTATAGCATACCGGACTCCTGCCTCAACCGGGATATTTGGATTCACCGTAACAAAATTAGGAGCCCACCCTATTGAATTTGCAGGCACAACAGTTGAAAATAATGCAGTTCCTGTAGGTAAAGAATTTGCAGTAGCATATATTGCAATTGTCAAACCCTGGTCGGGATGTGCAAATTTGTATGTTCCAAAAGAAACGGCAGAAAGAGTTCCCGTACGGGTCGCCACAAATATCTGGCCTCTCTGGTAACTACCCCTTATATCCCAATAATTAGTAAAACCATCTATTCCGGAAGTACAATCGAGATTTTCAGGAGTTACTTTAGTGGTTGTTTTTTCTTCAATCGGAAGAGTTACTTTTTTTGCACAATCAATTGGAGAAATAGCCCCTTCTGCAGTAAATTTTAGAGGTGTCCAATAGTAACCGGCCAGTGCCTGGTTTTTAGCTCCAACATTCCACAGGTCGCTTCCATAAAGATAAATGGTATTATTTTCGAGTTCAATTGTGGAAACAAACGAAGGCTCACCTCCACACGAATTAGCAGTAATGCTGGTTCCTGCCGACCAGGTACCCAAAATGGAAGTAGCTGTCTTGTAAGAAGTTCCTGAACCTACACAATATACACAATCAGGATCAGAGTAAAGTATATAATATTTACCATTGCGTTTCATTAAAGCCGGAGACTCTGTTTTAGAAGCAGTTACATTGACAGATTCACCTGTTCCTGAAGTATAGTCTGCATTTAACTTCTCTATCACGATTTTGCCTCCTGCACGCACATCTGTATAAGCAATATAAGCAATATCATCACTATCTACAAAAATATCGTGGTCTCCATTATTTAATCCACCGGCAGGTGCACTGGAATTAAACGCTAATGTTGGTTCTGATATTTCCGTAAAAGGTCCAATAGGTTTTGAACTTGTCAATACCCGGTAGCCAAGACTGTTGTCATAAGTATTGATCCAGAGCACATATTGATTGTTCTTTTTATTGTAAACAACACGCGGGCGATAACCGCCATGAGTACTTCCATTACAACGTTCCTGCCATACTGCGGTTTGAGCATTGAACAAAAAGCCTTCATCAGTCCAATGCAGAAGATCAGGTGAAGAATATACTTTGAATCCACAAAATGGTGAGCCTGGAACATTTATTTCGAAACCGCAATCATAGCTGGTTCCGTATAAATAATAAACGCCATCAAAATATGAGATTTTTCCTTCATGGGCATCAATTACCCTGTCATTCATATCAAAACGAATGGCCCGCTGTCCATTGTCATTGAAATTAACCAATGTTACGGAACCGCCCTCATCCGTTTGTTCTAAAAGATACTTAGCAATAAGATTTTTTACAACTTTATGTCCTTCTCCATTAGGGTGATTACCCTGACTCATGTATGCAGTCAAATCCCCTCCGCCCTGCTTTATCTTCTTAAAAGCATCATAACTATCAACAAGTCCTACGTTATAATCTACGGCTAATTGGCGTATCTGCCTGCTGTGTTGTTCTAATACAGCATTATCATCCAATATGTTTTCTCCCAAATCAGGAGTTGGTGTCAATAATATAACTTTTATGCCTTTGGCAAGAGCTTTCTCAATCATACTTTTCCATGCAGTTTTTGCACTGGCTAAACCTATAAATCTGTCATTTAAGGCATAGTCTATAAATAACACATCAGGACGATAAATCAGGACATCATTTTCGAACCTGGCTGCACCTGAAACTGCATTTTCCCCTCCTATTGAAGTGGTTATAGAATTAACTATCGCATAAGGAAAATTTTCCTTGACTGTCTTCAATGTCAAGTACGGATAAGCTTCTAATGTGCGTACATCCGGTGTGACAAAATATCCGGAAGGAACGCTATGTCCATGAAATACCAGATTTATGGTTCTATTAACAGGATACTGTTTAGACAATTCTATTTTTACGGGATCCAAATAAGTTGAATAACTTCCGATTTGCGCCTGAATAGCAACAAAGGCAAAAAGCATCAATACAATACATACCTTTTTCATAATGTACTTTCATAAGTTATATTATAATTTGTGAGTAGTGAGGTTCACTTTGCTCTCTGAAACCTCACTACTCACAAATTATAAAAATTATTTTTTATTACTTCACTATTACTTTTTTATTATTCAATAAATACAAGCCTGATGATAAACCATTTACATAGTTTGTGCCTTCCGTTAATTGAATAGAACGAACCAAACGTCCATCAATACTATATAATTTTAGTTGTTGGGGTTGAGCAGCAATCACTTCGAAACCATTAGTAACAGGAATAATAACCAAATTATCTATAGTACTGTAATTCATATTAGTAGTCATATCATCTACTAGCTCAATTGTGTAACTGGCAGGAGCACCCGGAACTGAGACAAGACTCGTTTGCAAATAAGCCTGGAAAGGAGAAACCGCATTACCACTTCCTTTAGTGAATGTCGTATTGGAACAAGTATAATAATCGTCCGTTGGAGTTACATTGGAATAAGTACCGATAAAACTGTTTGCATTTACCTGAGGAGCTGCAGTTACACCAATTGTAGTTTCGGAAGCAACAGCAAGTTGTAAATTAGCAGCATTATGCTTAAACAAATAAGGTGTGTTAGCACTAAGTGCTGCTCCATTTGCAACTTTTGTAAATTTAGCCTTTGTTCCTGCTATTTCAGTAAATGAATAGGCATCCATTCCTGCCGGCATTGTAATTCCAAACGGAAGGTAAATCGCATTTAATTCATTTGCCGTCAAACCTGTGCGGGAGAATGTAATATTTGAAGATTTAAACTCAACGCTATTATTGAAAGGAACTCCATCTGTCAATTCAATTTTATTTGCCGTAGCACCACCGTCTGCGTCAATTTTCACAAAATTAGTTGCTGTTACAGGACTATCACTATAAAGATAAATCAGACAGTTATCATTAAAACCCACCGGTTTGTTTGCCGGAGTAAATTTAGCTACCGCTTTCAAATTTATACTGGTTATACCTGATTTTACAATCGACTCAGTTGTAAGTATTTCATCAAATTTCGCAGCATCCCAATTACCAGAGAAAGTTAGTCCTGTACCTGAATGAGAAGTAAGTGTAAAAGGATTTTTTTGTTGCCAGGAATATCTCGACCCGTTTACTCCTTCCAAATACAACCGTCCGTTTTTCACTAAACCAGATGGGTCTGACGATGTTATTGCATAACAGAATGGATTAGAAAAATCTTCTGTAAAATAATCAGTTACAGTTACTCCTTCAACTTCAGCACTCACTTTGATATTATCACAATATGACTTTTCTGTCGCACCGGTTAAACCCAAATCTGAACGGAATCCGAGGCCTATGTTTCCGTATCCATAAATACCACCAAGAGGATTGGCTCGTTCAGAGTCGATCAGAATATCATCTATATAAGTAGAAGCCTTTTCACCGTCCACTTCTATGCGAAGCGTATGGGTCGTTCCGGGTATGATATTAATAGTAGCGGTAATATCCTTGGTTTCAATCAGATTTCCGGCACCGCCATCCCAATAATGAGGACGGAATAATGTATTTCCTCCGTTGTCGAAACCTATCTGCCACATAAAGAAAGAAGTCGTACTTTTTGCTCCGAATATGGGTCCGAATCCGGCGTTTTCTATTTCAAAATCCATTTCGATGGTATATTTTTCAATCTCTTCTTCACCAGTATCCGGTAATTGCCATATCCAACCTGCTGATGTCTTAAGTTTTCCTCCTACGATAGAGCCACCCGAAAACGGATTTTTAGATTTGGAGAATTTTTGATCATACAATGTAACAAGTGAACCACTCTGTGAACTGGTGATTAAAATATCATCAAAAGTGCCCGCTTCCCCAGCATTATTAGCTATAAACCCAAAAAGACCGGGGTTGTATGTGAAATCCATGGCAGGGATAGAAGTTGTCGTGCCTATCAAAACATCATTAATATAAGTTACAGCACTATTGCCACCCGAAATTTCTACACGCAAAATAAATGGCGTACCTATCTGAAGGTTAACTCCTGCAGGGATTGCGATAGCAGGAAGCAAGGTATAGCCACCAGGACCGCCATTCCAAAAAATCGGCAAAACAGAAGTTGTACTAACTCGCCAACCATAGGCTTTAGTCTGACTTGAAGCTACAATAGCGGGATTGACATCCGTACCAGTAATAGTACACTCCAACTGAACGGTATAATTTCTTATTGCATTTGGATCGGGAGGCGCTATATACCATGCTGTACCTGCAGTATGTTTAAGTTTTCCATTCTCAATAATTCCATCAGAGAACGGGGATTCAGTTCCAGAAAAATCTTCACTATATAATATTTCTTTCGGACCATTCTGTGTGGTACTTATTTCAATATTATCATAAACACCCAATTCTGCTTGAACATTAGCTTTAAATCCAAAAAGATTGGGGTGGTATGTGAAATCCATGGCAGCGTGAGCACTTGTCGTACCTATCAGAACACCATTAATATAAGTTACAGCGCTATTGCCATTCGTAAATTCCACACGCAAAATAAATGGTGTACCTACCTGAAGGGTAACTCCTACAGAGGCTAATGAAAGAGAAGGCAGCAAAGTATGACCGGGACTCCAATATATAGGTAAAACTTCTGTCGTACTAACCCGCCAGGCATAGAATTGAGACTGACTTGAAGCAACAATAATAGGATTGACAGAAGTACCGGTAATTGTACATTCCAACTCAACAGTATAATTTTTAATAGGATCTCCTGCTAAAGCTGCAAAATTCGAAAAGGATAAGAAAACTGCAACCAATAGCAAGCTTTTTGTAAATAGATGTAATTTTGTTTTCATGATAATAGCTTTAATTGATTTTAAATACATTAAGTAATAATAATTATAAATTAAGTGTAAAACTAAGGAGCATTTTATAGAAAAAACAGATAATATTGACATAATAATTTTGCTTTTTGATATAAAATGATATAATTGAAAATAGTAGATTATTTTGAAATAACAACTGAGAAATCTTCCATTAAACCATAATCAAGCAGGCTATAATCACTTCCAGAAGCCTGTACATGTATGCTGTTCCAGTGCCAGGGACCGGCAATCCCTTTGGGATTATTGTAATGAGGACCCAACAAATTTTTCAAGCTTCCGATTACCCTGACTTCTATCTTATTATCTCCAATTTTCAGGAAAAGAGATAAATCGAAATTATATGGTTTATAGGCAATTATTCCGGCTTTGCTGTCATTTACATATACTTCGGCAAGCGTTCCATTCCACTTATTCAACTGAAGAGCATAGCGTGCTGATGTGTCTGTAATATTATAAATTTTGGAGTATGCTACATCCCATGAATAAAACGGCTGGCCTTGATCTTTCCAACTTCCCGGTTTCATTTTGTTTACAGGTTCGCTGATTATCCAACCTTTAGGTGCCGGTTCTACTGTAAAATCTCCTAAAATATAAACCGGAGCAATTTCTGCATAAATGCTCATTGGATGTACACTGAGTTCAACAACGTTTACTCCATTCTTTACATATTTACCTATTTCATAGACACCGAACCGTTCATCAAGCCACTTTTGTTGGGAATCAGCCGCAACTGCTTGTCCATTTATTTTTGCTTTCCATATATCCGGCTGTTCTGCAACCAAGCGAATTTTACTTTTATCAACATTTCCTGTTACAATAAAACCATACATTACTTGTACATTTCCTGTTTGAAATGTATCTTTTTCTACGATAGTTTGTTTGTATTGGATTGCCGAATTCCATGGATTGCTTATGCCGAAATACTTATATAAATTAATACAAGCTTCTACTGTGTATAAATATTTATCTCCATTCCCATTCTTTATGGCATTGCCATCTATCAATAAATTACAAAAATCAACATTAAGGACATTATCCTGTAATCTTTTGATTTGTAATTGAGATGTGGCTTCAATAATTTTTCTGTTTGCCATTTGAGGCCTCAGTATATATTTGTCTGTTTCAGAAGGAGAACTGAATAATATAAGACTTCCGGCAGGAGGCAATTCAAACTCAGCTTCAACAAATTCACCTTCTTGTTTGGATGGATATTTAAATATATCTCCTGACATTCCATCCAATTCCAGCAATGTTTTCCCGGCAATCGAAATTTTCCCTTTAGCTGATTCCTGCATGGATGTATTTACTAAAAACACTAATTCTCCATCATTATAAGTTCTTCTATGATGATAAAGGTCATTCCCTACAATACCGTTGATTTTGATTTTATCACTTTGTAAAGATTGTGTAATTGCCATTTCTATTTGGTCTTCCTTATATTCTTTGATACGAGAAGAATTTTTCACCAAAAAGTCTTTTAATTCTACACTTTCTTTTCCATTTACTAATGTCGGAATAGAAAACAGGATCAATTCACCACCCGCATTGACAAATTGCTGCAATAGTTTAAAAGTTGAAGCATCCAGATTTTCAGTCATAGGTGGAATTACAACCTTCTTGTAAGCACTTTTTCCAACAACAAACAGATTATTTTTTACTTTTCCCTGATCTTTTATTATGTTCTCAGAACCGAGATCATATTCAACCTGGCTTTTTTCGAGCTTAGTTACAAAATCCTGGAATTTAACACCTACATCCATTGTTTTGGGATGTCCTTTTATATATGAATAATATAACCAGGCTGTTGTTGTAGATTCCAAAACAAGAATATCATTCATCTGTTGCCCTTGACTCAACAACATCGATAGCCGTGCAAAATAATCATTTTGTATTTTGTAATCCGACCACCACGGAGAAAGAGATGAAAATACGGGTGGGTAATCATATTTTCGGGCTCCGACTATTGTTACATGAGATAAATGCTGGTTCAAGAAATTTACTCCTAATACATATTCCCAGTCACCCAATCTTTTAAAATCTTCGAAAGTTTCATCCCAGCCACCACCTCCATAAGTTTCAGACAAAGTGCGTACATATCCCATTTGGTTTGCTGCACTTCGCAATTCTTTCACAGCCCTTATATTTCCAAATTGAGCCTGAGGGTGTTTATCGTTAAATTGATTGAACAACATATCTATGCCCGGCATTTGATGCCATGCATACATCGCCATATTATCGCCTCCATGCGACATATCGGGCCATCCATGCTCCCAATAGTGTCCTGTCCAAATCAGGTTTTTCTTTTCACAATAATTAAACCATGGCTTTGCCCAGCGGTCGATAAACATTTGGGTTAATGTTTCTGTATAATTATGACGCACTTGTTTCCAATTTCCGATTTCTTCGCCTAACAACGGCAATACGTTTTTCAAATCATATCCCCATTTTTTTTCAAAAACATCAAATAAATCGGGCGTCCATCTCATTCCCCCTGAACTTGCAATATTCGGTTCATCTGTAAAAACTCCTTTGATTTCACGCCCGAATGCTTTACCGGCTTTTTTTTCGTAGCCCGGCATTGTTACATCAATAAATTTTTGTGTAACTCCGGGATACAATAAATCTACATACGAATAATCTCCATACCAAGCAGACTTTCCATGATATGTCTTTTTATACAGATAATATTCATTTTTTATGTTTTTATACTTATCCGTTTCAGAAGTTATATCAACAAAAATTTCTCCTTCTTTTTTCAGGCAAAGAAAGTAGTCGCTTATGTTATCCGGTATTATATCAGTTTTTTGTGGGACTAATCCTTGTCCCTGATTATATGATTCAGGCATTTCAGCAGGCACATGTCCCCCGGCAAATCCGCTCGGATAAGAGTTTTCATCATATATCCAGGTATTCATTCCGAGCTTCTTCCCTACTTTCATACTATATTCGAAAAGATCGAACCAATCATCTGAAAGATATTCTGTTATCAAACCTGGACGCGGATGAACAAAAACACCTCCAAAGCCCTGCTCTTTCAATTCTTTGAGCATCCGGTCAATATCTGTGTAAGTTATTTTCGTATTCCAGACCCATAAGGGAGCCGGACGAAATTCTTTAGAAGGATCTTTCAACTCTTTTTTCAGCTTTTCAAAATTCATTTCTCTTGATTGCTGCGCAAAAAGGAATCCACTGCCAAATAAGATGAATAATATAATAAAAGAAAGTACCTTGTAAAATTTAGCTTGCATTATGGTATTTTTATTTAATTTAAGGATGATTGTTTAAGCGTTCGGCGTAGTATGTGACGTCGAACGCTTACGCCTGCCAATCATTTTATTTTTTCATGAGCTTTGTAGTCTCCACACCAGCAGATGTATAAATTTTCACGAAATAAATACCAGGAACAAAACCATCAAGAGCAATAGAATTTCCACTTTCCTGATTGTAGACCACAATACCATTAATGTTAAGTAGTTGTATTTTTTGTATATCTTCAGATAAATCTACATATAAAGTATGCGCTGCAGGATTAGGATAAACAACAACTTTGTTATTGCTTTTTACATCCTTTATACCAGAAGGTGGTTCCCCTTGTCTGGCTTTAAATGTATAAGCTCCTGAATTTAAAGTCATTGTCACTTTACCATCTTTCAGTTCAAAAGAAGTTACTCCTTCTGCTTGTGCTGCCGGTGTTGTTCCTTCAACGACTTCATCTGATTTTGTGTAAAAACTAACAGTAGCCGAAGTATTCGCCGGGATAGTTATATTGTAAACTACATTATCATCTTCTACCATTTTCCAGGAACTTTCAATTGCACCATAAGAAGAGTTGTAAACAGCAGCAGCTGAAGTGATTCGTTCCTGTCCTGAAGGAATTGTTTTACGATAATCAGGTGAAGGAGAAATAACCACATGTTTGAATCCCGGATTTTGCTCATCAGCATTGATTCCGGCTACATAGCGATACATCCATTCTGCAACTGCTCCATTTGCATAATGATTAAATGAATTCGTGGCAACATTCGAATTAAATCCGGTTTCTGTTGAATAAGCATTCCAACGTTCCCAAACAGTAGTTGCTCCCTGATCTACACTATACAACCATGAAGGATTATTTCGTTGCAGTAACAAATTATAAGCAGTATTTATTGAGCCGGCTTCACTTAATGTTTGATTAATAATTCCAGTTCCCACATATCCTGTACTTAACTTATTGCCATTATTTGCTATTTTCTGGTTTAAGTCAGCAATAGCTTTTGTTTTTGCAGATTCATTGGCAAAAAGACCTAATTTTAGAGCAAGGAGATAAGCTGTTTGAGTGTTTTCCTTCAAAGATCCGTCTGTATTTACAAACCTTTCCTGAAATTCGCTTTTGATACCGTCGAATAAATTTTTATAATTCCTGGCTTTTTTGTCATAAGTATCATTTGCGGCTTTACTCATTGCTTTCGACATTTTCTCCATCAATTGCGCTGCGTAAGCATAGTAGCAAGCACTTACATATTCCGGCACCGTTTCTTCTGTAGGTGCTCCCCAATCACCATGGGTGATTCCACCTCCGTTGTACTGATATCCACCTCCGGCTTCATTTTCCAGAAAATCCATGTGCAGCTCCATTGAATCAAAGTTATCCTCTATCATACTTATATCTCCATACATCAGATAAGTGAGCCATGGTGTAAGTAATCCGGCTTCTGCCCAGCCTGCATTGCCCCATTCACCATCAATGTGAGGTGTATAATCGGAATAAGGACCATATTCATGCTGGCTGTCGCGCAAATCACCCATCCATTTTTGAAAGTATGCGGCTAAATCTGCATTGTAAGCGGCAGAATATCCGAATAATTGGAAATCGCCTGTGCTTCCAAAACGCTCGTTTCGTTGTGGACAATTAGTCGGAACACTTAAGAAGTTACCTCTTTGTCCCCAAAGTATGTTTTGATAAAGTTGGTTTACTGCACTATTGCTTGTCGTGAAAGAAGAACCTTCTTCTACGGCCGCACCAATAACGTCTCCTGTCAATGATTGTATTTCAACATTTCCGGTTGTTCCAATGCTGCAATACCTGAATCCAAAATATGTAGTTGAAGGACTAAATATTTCTCCGGCGGCATCACCTTTCAGTGTATAGTAAAGTGTTGCTTTTGCTCCAAGTAAATTAGCAGTGTATAAGCTACCTCCGGGACCGTCATTGCCACGGGCAATATCTCCATTATCATTCAGCATTTCACCAAAGCGGATAATCATCTTGGTTCCGGCGGCTCCTTTTACTTTGAATTTAACCCAGCCAGCCATATTTTGTCCAAGGTCATACACTGCTGTTTGTCCTTTGGTTAGAGAAACAGCAGCCGGAGCAGTATAAGTTTCTTTTACATTTACGTTACCATATGTTGTTCCCGTATTTGTAGTCCCTTCATATTTTACAATTTTCACAGGAGTACGTTCCAATTCCGGACGAACTTGAACGGCCGGTCCGGTAAATGCTTTAATCTGGCCTTCAAAATCTTTATTTAAAGTCGTTTGAAACCAATCAGAAGCATCAAAGCTGGAAGTTGTCCACGCAGATTCTTTTCTTGCGTCGTAATTTTCACCGGCATAAATATCACCAGCCCTTAAAGCTCCATTACTTGAAGTTGTCCATGTTTCAGGATCCGTTACAAACGTTTCGCTTGTTCCATTGGTGTATTCTACCAATAATTTAGCAATAAATCCCGGAATTGGCGTTTTGTATTTGTTGTGTGCAATAGCTCCGGTCCACCATCCTGATGAAACCTGAGCGCCCATGGCGTTTCCTCCTTGCTGAAGAAGTTCGGTTACATCGTAGGTCGAATAGAATACAGTTTTACTATAATCAGTCCAACCTGGTTTCAATTCGTCATATATATATTTACCATTTCCTGCAGGAGTTCCAACACGTTTTCCATTAATAAACACATCGTATACACCCAAGGCCGAAGTATAAATTTTAGCCGATTGAATAGTTTTTGTCAAATTAAATGTTACCCTGAACATTGGAATCCCATCTCCTGAAGTATTATCGAAAACCCGTTTTTCCTGTAATTCAGAATACATTTTCACTTTGGTATTACCATTTACAATCACCATTTCCACCCCATCAAAGATGGTACTGCCATTTTCAAAATCTTCCGATATGATTACATTTGCGGTTCCACTGCTACGATCGGTCAAAACAATATTGTCGTAATAAGCAATTTCTTCACTTCCGTTTCCAAGGTAAGCACGTAATCCGATACCACCCAGCATCAATTCGTTTTCATTATCTGTATGTGTATCAATCAGCACATTATCAATATATGTTTTAACGATATTTTTTTCTATAGAAATCTTTATGTGACGTTCATGGTTTAATAATTGTTCTTTAGTAAATGCAGTAATTTCAACATCCCAGTAAACAGGGTTACCGCCGGGATAATAATGCTTCCGCAATATCGGATGAGCCGATTCATTCTGAGTATTGATAGCCCACATGTAGAAATGCTCTTTATCTTTTGCAGAGAAAATAATTCCTCCATTATGATTTATCAAAGTCATATCTAATTCCAAATCATATTTCAGGTTGCTTTCTGATGCTATTTTTTGCCATGAAAAATTAGACATACTTTTTCCTTCCATAAACAAACGTCCGTTTACTATTGAGCCAAATGTAAATTTGAAATTATTTGCATTTGAGAAATCTTCAGAGAAGAATTTGTTTACAGTGGCTCCGTCAACAACAGCATTTACTACAATATTATCATAATATACTTTTTCTGTTGGCCTTGGATCTCCCAGTTGTCCTAAGTCAGCACGGAAACCGACTCCTAAAGCTCCATAACCATAATTTCCACCCAAAGGATTAGAACGTTGGTCATCAATAAGGATATTGTTGATATAAGTCGACGCTTTGTTTCCGTTTACATCTATGCGGAGTTTATATGTCGTTCCTGCCTGGATATTAATAATACCAGTAATATCTTTTTCTTCAAGACAAGTGCCGGAACCTAAATTCCAGGAGTGAGGGCGAAATAGCGTTTTTCCCGGAGTTTCAATATTTATCTGCCACATAAAGAAGCTATTTTTATCTTTAGCGCCAAAAATAATACCGGCAGCTACCTCTTCAATGGCAAAATCCATTTCAATAGTATATTTATTAATTTTGTCGGCTTCAGTTTTTGTTTTTTGCCAAACAAATTTGGATTGTTCCAAATAGAGTTTTCCATTTACAATTGAAGAACTTGCAAAATTATTATTATCAGGGTCTGAAAAATCTTCTGAAAATACGGTAACACTTGCTCCATCTTTTATAGTCGTAACTTTTATGTCGTCATAATAGGCTTGTTCCGGACCGGCAGAACGGAATCCGATAGGCCCATAATTAAAGTCCTCGCCATCAGGATGATCCATTTCATCTATCTTGATGTTATTAATGTATGTAGTAGCCACACTGCCTGCGACATCTACACGCAAGGTATATTCAGTTCTTTTCTGAACATTAATTTTATCTGTAATATCAATCTGGTATAAAATTTCCGGAGCTCCATTCCTCCACATATGCGGACGGAACATAGTTCTTCCTTCCTGTAAATCTACATAGACCTGCCACAGGAAAAAGTTGTTGTAGTCTTTTGCAAACAAAAGAGGTCCGGCACCTCCGGTTTCGATAGTGAATTTCAACTCGATAGAATAGTTCTCAAGCACCAATTCAGGTTCCTCGCCTAATTTTCTGGTAGTTGTTTTAAGCCATTTAGCTCCGCTCCAATCGTGGTTGAGTAATCCGGTTTCAAAAAAAGCTGTTTCTGTAGACTTAATTGACTCTCCGGTTCCACTTTCTACTGTAACACTCCAATAATATCTTTTCGATGCTTCCAATGGATTCCCTCCATATCTAATCTGAATGGATTTATCAGATTCGACTTTGCCTGAATTCCATATTACATTCTCACCATTCAAATCAGTTGATACAGTAATTTGATAGGCTTTTTGAAAAGTGCCACGATCGCCTGATTCCATTTTCCAACTAAACCTGGGAACAGCAACATCAATTCCAACCGGGTTTTTCAGATATTCAACTCGTAAATCTTTTACAATTGTTCCTGAATTTTTCACAGCTTTACCTTGAGACCAAGCTGTTAAATTAGATAGTGCCAGAATGCACAAAAAGAGGAGTAGTACTTTTTTCATTCTAAATAGTTTTTGTTTCATGATAAAAATTTATGAACAAATGTAAGGCACACAAAAAAAAGTAAAGTTATGATTTTGATAAAAAACTTTTTAATTTTGACAGAACTTAAAGGCAATCTGAGAATTTGTTGCATTTTTATTTTATCTACTTATAATTCAAAGATTTTTATGTAAGTTTGTAACTACACTTATAAAAAATTTATAAAAAGATTGGTATACTTTTTGTAAGTTTTAGAAAACCATACAATTCGAAAGTTCTTAAAAAAGAGATTTATAAGATGACAGATTCAGAAGGGCGTGTAGTAAAGTATTTTAATGTTAGTAATAATGATGATGCATGGGGAATTGCAGTTACAACTGTTGGTTATCAATTAATTCCTCCAAATGTTAGTTATCCTCGTTCACTACATCCACAATCACATACATTTAATCCTAATAATGGCCGGATACTGAAAGAATATCAGCTTATTTACATAACCCAAGGTGGCGGTACCTTTGAGTCCAGTTCCATCAAAAGACAAAGGATTGAAGCCGGGACGATGATACTTTTATTTCCTAACGAATGGCACACATACGAACCTGACAAGGAAACCGGATGGTATGAACATTGGGTGGGCTTTAGAGGCATTCACATCGACAAACGGGTAGAAAACGGATTTTTCTCGATTAAAAATCCGGTATTCAATATCGGATTCAGTTCTTCTATTGTTGGATTATACAATGATATTATCAATTATGCAATAAAAGAGAAAGCCGGCTATCAACAAATAATCTCAAGTATTGTATTATTTATGCTTGGTTCTGTATATTACAAAAACAAGAATGCAGAATTCACTGATTCTTTTGCTATTGATAAAATTAATGAAGCAAGAGCAATTATGAAGCAAGAAATAGAAAATAATATATCACCGGAAAAGATTGCGAAAGATCTTGGAGTCAGTTATTCCTGGTTCAGAAAGGCGTTTAAGCAATATGTTGATGTATCCCCGGCACAATATCAAGCTAATCTTAAATATCTGCATTCAAAAGAATTATTGGATACAACTGATATGAATATTACGGAGATAGCTTATAAGTTAAATTTTGAATCGACCAGTCAATTCTCTACATTTTTCCGTAAAAAGGAAGGTGTCCCTCCTTTACAATACAGAAAGGAGAGACAATTTGTTACTAAGAAATAATAGTAATAGGTATATCTAAGATAGAGGCATATTTTTTAAGGACACCAGCCACATGACCTATTCCAATGGAACAGTGATGTGAAGGTCCGGCTTTACTCCATTTATCTATGAACTCTTTAGCTGAGACAGAAAATTTATACCTGCTGTTTACATTTCCGATGTTAAGAATTGGTCCCGGGACAGATTCTCCCTCTGCTGCAAGTAAAGACAAGCCGTTATTTCCTTCAACTATCGACAATAATGTAACCGGCCCTTGTTTTACAGACATTTGAATAGATAGACCTTTGCCCGGTTTGCCATGATATAAAGGTAAAGGCACCAATCTTACTTTTTCTTCGGAAATTATGTAATGGGCAGGTCCATCATGGCCTAACATAACTATATCATCATTAAAATCCATTGCATAAATTTCAGAAAAACATCCCCCAACACCTAAAAGTGACATAATCTTCATTGCCTGCGCATTTTTAACCTCATATTCTCCTGCTATCGGAATGTTTTTTCCTGTTAAAAGTGTATTTCCTGCAATTATAGATGTGATAATATTTTCATATCCATTGCCTTCCATAGCATTATAATAATAAGCCATAGAACCCAGTTTATGCTTTTCAACCAACTTGTCAAGCATAACTGAAGTACACGCAGCCCGTTCTATTTCATAAGGCGAACAGGCTTCATCAACTGTAAAAGTATACTCAAATTCTGCTACTTTTTGTTTGATTTCTTCCTGAGTTACAGATTTTCGCAATTCATGTAATTCGCACATTTCAATTACATCAATATGAGTACCAAAAGTAGTGCTTTGTAATGTCAGGTCCGAATATACATCAACCATTCCTCCATAGTAATTACCAAGTACTCCCATACGGTTATACTTCATTCCATGCGAAACTTTTGTGGCTTGAATCCATTCATGTATTTCTTTCCAGGCTTCGCTATCATTAAGATATCCTGAGATAATATCATATTTTATGGAAGCCCTGTTAAAGACTGAAGCAAATTCAGGAATTGAGCACGACTGGCAATTTGCCAACCATTCTCCTGTCATCAGACCTCTATCAGGTAAGGAGTTCAATTTGTCGTATTCTATCGCAGGAAGAGGTTGCATACTTAACATAATAACCGGAATGTGTAAATGATTAACAACCGTCAATACTGTTGATGATAAAGCGTAAGTTGAAACATAGATAAATAACAGCTCTACGTCTTCCCTTTTCATAAGTGAAGCTGCTGAGATAGCTTTATCTTGATCGTCTACCATTCCGGCATCTACAACCTCTACACCATCATCTGTCTCCATTTTCTCTTTTATGACAGCTCTATACTTGTTCAGCCGATCAAGTAGACCGTCAAATTGGCTCCAATATGTATTCAACCCAACTCCCATCAGGCCGATTTTCACTTTTTCCATTTTATTTTTATTTAAATCGATTTATATGCTTTTCTTCTATGCATTTGAGATTGTTATTCCCGAAAACAAAAATTATTCATTGCTGAGCTGTTCGTAAACAGTAAATTCCCCAAATTGAGTGTAATTACGTGTACCTTTTGTCATCACAATTTGGATGTGACGTACATTCATAATATTATCAGGATAAAACACTTGTGGTTCATTAGTATCCAAGAATTTAAACGTACCATAATCCTTCCAGTTTATTCCATTTGTAGATCCTTGAAGTATAAATTCGGTAAAATCGTTGGCCATATTACTGGCTGTAAGTTCTATTTTTGCAATGTCATACCTGGTATCCAGTTTATAAGCAATAGAATGCGGATAATTGGCGCTACTCTTACTTTGCCAGAATGTAGCCGGATTATCATCAATTGTATTACCGGGAGCATATCCGGATTCAAAAGAACTGGCAGTTACAGTAATTGTGCTCTTATCTATCTTTCTTTGATCAACTACAACCGAATTATAGTTTGTATAGAATTTATCAATACAATACTCGTTTGGCTGGTAAACAGTCCTATATTTAAAATCTTTTGCAAAGTTTTCAAATTCTGAATGTTCTTGAGTATTTGGGACTATAATTGTGATCTCTTCATCATTTTTATTTGTATATGTAATTTCAGTTTCGATAGTTCCCGAACGGGGAGTACCCCACGACACATTAAGAGTTGTTCCATCAATATATGCTGATTTTATAGGGCGATTAACCAGATTCTCTTCATAATCCTCGCCAAAGACTTCTCCGGAAAGTTCTACCGGCAATGACTTGTTTCCATATTTGTCTAAACTTACCAAATGAAACAAATAACTTCCTTGCTGTAAATTTACTATTGTTTCATAAACACCAATTTCGCCACCAGTCTGAACATCAACAGAATCAGCATAATTATTCCAATAAACACGTACCTTTTCCACTCTTTGAGAATAAATGTACAATTCTATTTTCAATCTATCTTTTCCCGGGTATGCGATAGCATTACTTACTTTTGCCGCATAAACAATTTCTCCTTCATCTAAGAATCTATCACTTAATTCGTTCATGTCTGAGCATGAATTCATAAATCCTATTACCGTCAGGAAAATTATATACTTATATATCAATTTCATATTCTACAGAATTTAGATGTTATTTTTTTTCGCTTTCATTTCTGTCATCACCATATACCTCCAATTCGGCTATCTGGAAATTATCGCCTCCTGCCCAGGTACGTGTTACCAAAATCCTTATATAACGTACTTTTGGATTGAGTGGAGAATTTGTAAAATCTTCGCCTTCTTTAGCTCTTGTAACATCTTCATTGCTATTCATTCCAAACGATAACCCTGATGGTTTGATTGATTCGCAATCCATAAGTAAATCCCAATTACCCCATTCTCCCGACATATCCAGGGTTTGACAGCCAAATACTTTGAAAAGCATTGGATTACCTTCAGCAAAAATATATTCATCATTAGCTCCTGTACGCTGGTAAAGTCTGATACGGCTTATTTGTGCGGTTACTCCCAAATCAATAGTTACTGATTGAGGCCAAATACCAGTTCCTCCAGGTGAACTATATCCCAATGTTTCACCTTTTTGACCATCCCACATTTTATTTTTTTCCCAACCAGCCACATATCCGGCATCTCCGGTAAGGTTAATCGCCTGAAATTTACCTTTATCAAACATCCTTTCAAAGATGGGTGTTAAAGAAAAATATTTTGTTTCACTCCGGTTTTCCCATCTGTCCTGAATATAAACTGCAAATTCCCCTTCTATTGGATCAAGTCCCCTGGCGGTTCCATTTCCTTCAGCCATAGAGCTATAAAATGTTTCTAATGGCACATATTCATCATTAGAATCTTTTTTAAGTAATACGACAGAGATTTCTGCTTTCATAGAATTTTCCCAATAAGCATGAACTCCGCCAAAATCAGGAATGAGTCCGAGTGATTCGCCTATTGTCAAAACCGGAGGAGTAAGGGGTTCTATGGTTGTTTTTACAGCTTCCGACTCATTTCGATACCTGTCAACGGCCACAACCTCAACTTCTTGTGGAGACGTACTTCCATATCCCTCTATTTTCAGATAGTTGTTGTATAAAGAACTGCGTTGTTCACTTTTTACTCCATTAGTCAATGTGTAAACTGCTTTTATATATAACAAATCTTTATCTTCGGGTACTTTATAGGTCAATATAGCTCCCCCGGGAATATTTTGTACCTCAACATTGGTAACCGGAGAAGGTTTATTGTTATGAATCGGCTGTTGTCCGATGGGATCTTTTTCACAGGAATATATCAAAATTCCTATCAGTAAAAGCATTATGTATTTTTTCATATTTTAATTCTTAATTTTTAATTCTTAATTATAAAGCCTACCAACCATAATTTTGAATAAGGTTCTCATTTACAAATAAGTTACTTTCCTTAATAGGACAGAAATAATCTTTTATAGTAAATTTAGCGGTGTACATGGGGACAGTAGTTGGTATGTAAAAATCTTCTTCTTTTTCTCCCTGGATGCTCCAACCACGGGGAGCTTCATTCAATATATCAATTTGCTTCCAACGCTTCATGTCCCAATACCTTTTACTTTCGAATGCAAGTTCAATAGCACGTTCTTGTCGTATAATCTCACGTAATCCGTCCTGGCTTTCTGGTTTACTCTTATTTGTTGAGTAGTTTTGCCAAGATTCCTTCACTCCTTTAAGACCGGCACGTTTCCTGATTTTATCCAAATAAACAAAAGTTTCATCAACAGGTCCTTGCGACTCATTCAGAGCTTCTGCATACAAGAGGTAAAGATCTGCAAGACGTAAAATAGGGAAAGGATAAAACTCTGTACTGACTTGAGTTGTGGTTTGCGAATTTTTAAAGCTATGCATTTTCTTTACAGAATAGCCTGTTGCCGAATAACCACTACCAGCCTGATATCCCGAAACACGCATATTTACAAAATCACTATATTTTACATCCGTATAAAAAGAATTGTAACCACTTCCAAAATATATTCCTTTATCAAATCCAAGGCTGGAATAAAAACGAGGTTCACGGTTGAAATGTAGATTGACTGTCTTTTGCCCTTCTTTAATATAAAATATTTCATCGTTTGCCGAGGCATCTTCTCTTATCCGGTAACGGTTATCGTACCAATTGTTGCTTTTCCAATCTTTATCTTCTTCAATCGGGACACCGTTTGATGAATAAAATTTTTCTACCATTTGTAATGTAGGCGCCCATTCTGCACAAACACTATTCAGATTATTAGCATCAAACCTAACCAAACGAGGTGCTGCATACTTTGATAATAAGCCGCAATCATAATTAGTTGCTCCCCAGATTAATTCTTTATTCCAACGATCGCATATAGCCTGGCGTAGAGTTGTTTGTAATCTAAGTACATTAGGCTGATTAACTACTAAAGGATCCACCAAGTCATATAATTCTTTTCCCTGGGCATGACATGCATCAATGGCTTCTTTGCATGCATCAGCCGCAATTTTCCATTTATTTGCATCATATTGTTGAGGGAAAAGCGGAGTCCCGTTATCAATCATACTGGCAAAATCGGTGTTTCCATTAAAGAGAGGACTGGCCCACATCATGTACACTTCAGCACGCATGGCCAAAGCCACTAAATTATATACACGTCCGGCTTCAGTACCTTCAATAACCTGATTGGCATTAGGTAATTCTTCGGAGGCTTCTTTCATCAGATCCGTGATATATTTTACCACTACATCTATAGGTTCACGATGTATTTTTACCTCTTCAACACCGGCCGATATTGGAAAATTTTCATCAACAATAGGTATAGGGCCATAGTGCTTCATTAAAAAATAATGATAATATGCTTTCAGAAATTTCACTTCTCCAATCCATCTTCTTCTCTCAAAATCTGTCAGTTCTTTTACTAAATCTATGTTTTCAAGAAAAATATTACAATCCCTGATTCCAATCCATAAGGATTTTTCTCCATCCCAATAATTTAATAATGGTTCTGCTGCATTTTGATAACCTCTTGTTATTTTAGCCGGATCAAAATTGGGCCATACATTTTGATAAGAATATCTTTGACAAGTTTCTCCTGCACCTATTATGCCCGGATCTGTGTAAAGATGACCGGGTGCGGGCCGGTAACTATAACAGGTGTATAAAAACTTTTCTGCTTGTGTCCTGTTCCTGAAAGCATATTCAATGGTAGCAACATTATCAGGTACAATATCCAGATAATCACAAGAATACATCAAAAACAAAGAGAAAATTATTTGTATATATTTAAACTTTTTCATAAGGATAACAATTAAAATGATACTTGAATACCAAAATTAAATACTTTCTGTAAAGGATATTTCCAGCCTTCTCTTCCCATTTCCGGATCCCACGTATCAAAATTACTGAAGGTCAGCAAATTGGTTCCCGAAAAATAAAGCCTTAAATTAGAGATATGTGCCCTGGAAGTGAGTTTCTTTGAAAATGTGTATCCTAACTCTACTGATTTCAATCTTAAGAATGAACCATTTCTCATATACCAATTAGAGTCTTTGTTATTATTAGCGACAATCTCGGTAGATAACCTTGGCCAAAGAGCATAAATATTCCTGTTATCTTCCGACCAGTGATCGTCAGCGTATGCTTGTAACAAAGCATTTTGTCCGTTCAGGAAAGGAGAGGTCTGTTCAACATTTATAAAAAATGATGAACGCGCCGAGCCCTGGAAGAAAAATGAAAAATCAAACCATTTGTAACCACTTGACAAACCAAAACCATACACTATCTCCGGAACTTCAGGATAACCTATCGGAGCCATATCAAGTTCATTTATTTTCCCGTCTCCATTTAAATCTTTGTATTTAATATCGCCGGCTCTATAATATCCGAATTGTGCCGGAGAGTTATAAACTTCTTCATCATCCACAAATAGTCGCTCTGCGATATATCCAAACCGCTGGTTGATGGGATATCCAACCCTTGACTTCCATGGCGAATCTGGATAGTTAGGTTCTTCGTATACTGTATATTCATTAGTAGCATACGTAAAGTTCGCCATACCTGTAATCCAAAAGTCACTTTTAATATAATGGTTGTAGTTGGCGGACAGATCGACTCCCCTACTCTTGGCTTCACCCACATTCGCCCTGATTTCTGACTGCAATCCCATAGTAGTAGGTATTGAACCACGAGTTTGTAAAATATTCGAGCGATGTTCCTGAAACCATTCAAGTTGAAGGTCAAGTTTATGCCACAATCCGATTTCAGCGGCTATATTTAATTTTTTGGCAGTTTCCCATGTTATTAAATCGTTTGCATAACGGGAAATACTAATTCCGTTTAATGTGCTGTTGCCATAAGTGCCAAAGCTACTTGCTTTTTTAGGGTCATCCATATTGACTACCGATAAATAGAAAAACCGGTCATTTTCATCCCCTATGGCATCATTACCGACCAAACCATAGCTGGATTTAAATTTCAAATTGCTCAAAGTTTTTTTCAATTGCTCACTAAAAAAATGCTCATTGGAAACAATCCAACCAAGACCGACTGATGGAAAAAAACCGTATCTTTCTTTTTGAGAAAATCTTTCAGAACCATTATAACCAAAGTTGCCTTCAAATAAATACCGATTGTCGTAAGCGTACGTAACCCTTCCTGCCAACCCTACATTACGGTAAGCCAATGATTTTTGAAGTGAGCCGGCATTGCCTCTCAGTTCATTACGCATAGTAAAAACAAGAAGCGCTCCTACATTATGCAGGTTATTAAAAGTATTATTCCAAGTTGCTGCAGTTTCAAAATAAGTTGTCGAATTTATATCTTTATTTCCTTCTTTATAATCCAAATATTCAGTACCTGTTTTAGGATTTAGTTCATTAAGAACGTATGTATCAGTCTGTTTGTCATACGAACTCACACTGTAGTAGAAGGGTTTATAAAAACGCTGAACATTATAGTTTGAATACCTGCTTGTATTAAATAAGCCTCGTATAGAAAGTCCTTTCAGTAAAAAATCCAAACCTTGTTTTAATTCAAATTGCACAGACAATTGAGAAGTAGTTTCATTTTTATATCCTTTTGTCATGTCGGCATAGGGATTATTGTATTGAGGTTTATTCTCAGCATCTACAGTACCATAGTTCCCATACAGGGTATGTTGTGTATTTATATTGGCTTTATCCGGTGGATAATAGGCAGGAAATAAGACCGGATTTGTTTGCAGGACTCTTTCATATATCGCAGAACCTCCGTCAAGCGGGCCAACATAATCATCAAAAGCACCCGACAAACGGGCTATCACTTCTGTTGTTTTAGTTATATTAATAGTTACGTTTGACCTCAACATATATCTGGTGAGGTCGATATTATTATTGAAATTATTTTGTTTATCTACTTTAAGGACGCCGCCGTCTTTTATAAGGTGACCTGCCAAATAATAACGGGCAATTTTTCCACCTCCACTCATGCTGAAATTCAACCGTTCACTGTGTGCTAAATCGTCAAAAAGATTATTATACCAATCGTTCGCAGGATACACATAAGGATTTGTGCCGGCAATTGTATTGTCTATCTTGCTTTGCGAATATGGAACTGTTCCCAGAGGATCACGTGTGCGTACGGCTTCATTATTTAACTTCATGTACGTTACCGGATCTGCCAACTTTATCAATCTGGTTGGAGTAGAAACTGATTCTTCAAAACGTACATTGATCTTAGCCGGGCCTTCTGCTCCTGATTTAGTTGATACAAGAATTACACCATTTGCACCACGAGATCCATATAATGCTGTAGCTGTGGCATCTTTCATAATAGAGAAACTTGCAATATCATCAGGTTGCAAACGGGATAACTCCTTTGTTGTTGATTCATTACTGTCGATTAGAATAAGCGGGTCTCTCTTATAACCAAATGTTGTAACACCTCTGATAAAAAAATCAGCATTGTCGGCTCCCGGCTCACCACTTCTTTGATAGGCTATCACACCAGCCATTTTACCGGCAAATGAGGTAGTCAGGTTACTGGAAGGAACTTTCAATTCACCAGGTTTAATCGTAGTTATGGAACTTACAACACTTTCTTTTTTTTGTTTACCAAAAGCAACTACTGTTAATTCTTCAAGCTCTTCAGTCATTTCACTCATAACTACCGCAAGTATTTTACGATTTCCTACTGTAATATTTTGTGTACGATAGCCAACATACCGGAATTGAAGAACACTTGTATCATTTGGAATTTCCAGTGAAAATTCACCATTAAGATTAGTTACAGTACCTTGTGAAGTTCCCCGGACAACTATGCTAACACCAGTCAACAAATCTCCTCTATCATCTGATATTGTACCTGTCACTTTTATTCCCTGTCCGAAACAAACAGAAGAAAAAAGTATCATACTCACAAGAAAAAATAATATTTTCTTTCTTTCAGTTTTATACAAAACTAGCATCATAAACATGTTTTTCATTTATAATTAGATATTGTGTTGAAGTTAAATAGTATTTACACAACAAAAATATGTTTATTGATTTCTTATGATTTGTAAAAAATGATATATTATTTTTCTTTTTTGGCAAACAATTTTTTAAGGAAAGGATAGTTTTTGGATTCAATCTTCGACATATCTTGCATTTCCATCAGAAAACGCAGATGTTTATAGCATCAAAAAATGAGGTTGTATAATAGAAAAATTATTTCCTGCAAGGGAAAAATATAAAAGTGGCTGTTCAGCCTTATTGGAATAAACGTAAATTATGGTAATATTATAAGGAATGGTTTATTCTTTTGTGTCAGCTATTGCCTGTTATGTATCGTTTCGTTGTTTAATAGGAAATAGCTGCCAATTTATTCTGAAATACTAAAACAAGTTGAAAGTATATCCTACACCTAAGTAAAATGTATGATGAGTCATATCCTGGGTTGCTGCGGAATATTTCCAACCGCCATCTAATTTTATGTTTTCTGTAATATTATATTTTAATTGCCATCCAACATTAAAAGCCCAATAATTATCATTTTCTGTATATGGATTCCTTACATTATAAAAATGATTATCAACAATTCCATATTCTCCTCCAAGGGCAGGCCCCATCCCCCACGTACGGTTCATAATAATATAATAGCATAGATTTAAATCGAATGTATACATTTTCACTTTGCTGTCATTCAAGGCATCTGAAGGATCTTCCAACTTAATCTCAGGACTCATTAAAAATGAAAAGTTTACTTCCAATGGGTCTGTCAAATGGTAACCTGTTCTCAATCCAAATAGGAAATCTTTATAATTAGTTATATATGCACCTCTGGCTCCAACTGTTAAATCTCCTTGCTGTGCATAGATACAAACAGTGAAAGTAATTAAAGTGGCTAATAGTAATAATTTCTTTTTCATTTTTTACTCATTAATATATTATGACACAAAAATAAAAAAATTTAACCACGAATCACACGAACCTTCACTTTTTAGTGCATTTTCGTGTGATTTGTGGCTAAATTTATTCTAAATCAAATTGTTATTTCTTTTGAGGAGCCGGCACCGGGAATTTACTAAACAATTTATCGGCAGCTTTATTTATTTCTGCTGAATCTTTAATCTGTTTCTGAACATCATCAAGTACAGAGCTAACTGCAGCACACCAAACCAACTGATTTGTTTTAGAATCTACCAATTCAACTGCTAACACACCATCCTTACTGATATTATCAATGATTTGAGCATTATCATAGTAGCTGTAATACATAGAAGCTGTTGGTCCCATTGGTCTGATTGGGCTCCAATCAGGAATTGCATCTTTTGTACTTACATCAACTTTAGTATATAAAGTTGTAATAACAGCTAAACCTCCTTTTCCGGTTTTATCTTCTTTATATCCTCTGATAGAAAGCTCATTAGCTATAGAACGTTGAATATTCTGAACATCATAAATGGAAATTGCAGCCGGCAATTTTGTAGCATCATATTCCATTATACTGAATGTCTTGTAAGCACTCACATTCTGACCCGCGGCAACATTACTGTTTAACAAAGTGTAGGAAGATGTTGAACATGAAGACAACACTGCTATAGTTCCTACTAACAACGAAAATAAAATACTCTTTTTCATACAAAAAAAATTATTATAAATATTATAAAGATTACTTCATAAGTATCAACTTTATAACAATACAATTATTTTTTTTGTTCACCAAATGTGAAAAAAAATCATATTTTTATTTTTAACCATTCATAGAAGCTAAAAATTCTTCGTTACCGTACGTTTTCTCCAGGCGATCTTTCACAAATTCCATAGCTTCCAAACTATTCATATCTGAAAGATATTTGCGGAGAATCCACAAGCGATTGACTGCCTCTTTCGATTGCAACAAGTCATCCCTCCTGGTACTTGAAGAAATAATATCAACAGCCGGATATATTCTTTTATTTGATAAGCGGCGATCTAACTGTAATTCCATATTACCGGTTCCCTTGAATTCTTCAAAAATAACATCATCCATTTTGGAACCTGTTTCGGTCAATGCTGTTGCAATGATGGTCAATGAACCTCCGTTTTCTATATTACGAGCCGCTCCGAAAAATCTTTTGGGTTTTTGAAGTGCATTTGCATCCACACCTCCGGAAAGAACTTTTCCCGATGCCGGTTGAACAGTATTGTATGCACGGGCCAAGCGGGTAATAGAATCCAATAGGATAACTACATCATGTCCGCATTCGACCATTCTTTTGGCTTTATTCAAAACAATTTCAGCTATCTTTACATGGCGTTCTGCCGGTTCATCAAAAGTTGATGCAATTACTTCGGCATCCACACTGCGTTGCATATCTGTAACTTCTTCCGGACGCTCATCGATTAACAACACAATCATGTATACTTCCGGATTATTCCAGGCAATTGCATTGGCTATATCCTTCAGCAACATCGTCTTACCTGTCTTTGGTTGGGCAACAATCAATCCGCGTTGTCCTTTTCCTATCGGAGAAAACAAATCGACAACCCGCACTGAAATCGGATCGTTTACTTTAGGACTCATACTTGCCGTCAAACGGAATTTTTCGTCTGGAAAAAGCGGAGTCAAATGGTCGAAAGGGATACGGTCTCTTACTTCTTCCGGTTTCAATCCGTTTATTTTATCAACTTTCACCAAAGGAAAGAATTTTTCTCCTTCTTTCGGCGGACGAATCGGACCTTCTACAACGTCTCCGGTTTTTAATCCGAATAATTTTATCTGGGATTGGGAAACATATATATCATCAGCTGACGAAAGGTAGTTATAATCTGAAGAGCGGAGAAATCCATAACCCTCCTGTATAATTTCCAACACTCCTATCCCTGACAGAATACCTTCAAATTCAAAAGCTTTTTCTTTTGATTGTTGTTGGGCTCCTCCGCTTCCACCAGGACGGTTGGCATTGTTGTTGGTGTTTGCAGGCAGGTTGGTATTTTGTTGTTGAACTGCAGGAGCATTTTGTTGTTGGTTTTGCTGAGGCTTATGTTGTTGTGGTTCTTTTTTCGAAAAAAGAACCTGATCCATCACACTATTTACTGATGGACTGTGCCTGAAAACCATTTTTTGAGGCTGGGAAGTTCCTTCTTGCTTTATTTCTTCAACTTGATTAACGGATTCATTGTGTGTTATTTCCTGGCGCGGTTCAACAACTACAGGAGTTGCTATAACAATTTGCGGTTGTTCTTCAACCGGTTGAATCCTGGCTCGTTTCTTTTTCTCTAGTTGTTGGCCATTGTTTTCTTTATTTTCAGGAAAAGAGGCTTTTTCTTTTTCCACTACAATTTCTTTCATATTATTTACAGGAATACTTTTTTCGGTAGTTTCTTTTTGTACTGGTTGTACTGGTTTGGCTTTTGTTTCTTTATTTTCAACTTTCTTTTCTGGAACAGGGCTAATTGGTTCTTCTTTAGTTTTGGCGACAGGAGCAGGAGCTGTTTTTTTAGCAGGTGGCGCTTTTTTTTCAGCCGGTTTTGTATTTGCAGCTTTTTGATCCTTGCCTGCCGCCGCACGTTTGGCTTCATTTTCTTTTTCTGCAGCTGCTTGTTTAGCTGCTCCAACAATGGCCTGTTGGTCTAAAATCTGATATACCAAATCATCTTTTTCCAACTTGTCAACCTTTTTAAGACCCAAATCTTTTGCCATGGATACGAGGTCGGCATGAGCCATTTCTTTCAATTGCAAAATATTATATTTCTGCATAAATCAATTTTATATGTATATTTTTATTTTAAACTTAATGATAATTATTGACACAACTCAAGCTTTGCTTGTAGATAGATACAATTAAATCAAGAAAAATCCATGAAAAATTAAAGTATCGAGTTGTACTTATACGAAGTATTATGCTGCAAATATAAGGAGTTTTTTTTATTTACGTATTAATTTTTAAAATATTTTAATGACACAAATATCCTTTGTTGTACTTTTTACACGATAACGATTATCAGTCCGTTCACCTGCAATCCAAATAATGTTTTCCCCACTGCAAAGCAGCCATGCTTGCTCCTTATCTATTTTACTGAATTTTTTATCAGAAAAATAATCACTTAACTTCCGGGAACCTTTCATTCCAAAAGGAACAAACCAATCGCCATGTTTCCATTTCCTCAGCACCAATGGAAATTTTAATTGTTGAACATCAAAATAAGCTATTTTTTTATCTTTAATAATTTCAAACTCCGGAGTATTTTCTACAAAATCCAACATCAACCGGATAGGATGGTGAATTACAACAGAATCACCTTCTCCTATTTCGTAATAATCTTCTTCTTCAGCGTTTTGCTTCGGCACTATCAGCAAGACATCCCTGTCTTTTATCAACTTGAATTCCTGGGAATGAAATTCTTTTCCAGGCTGACCATTCAAAGACTGCATTATTTCTCCAACTACTACGGCATTAAATCCCAATGGCTTTAATATTTCATAAAGAAGAACTTCCGGTTCGATGTATGCTTGCAGTTCCTGAATGGAAATACATCCTTTCTCTTTATCATAAACCTGCTCACCGGCAGTTTTAATATCAGCATCATATACAATCGTGACTTGCTGCAGATTCCTTATTGCCCTAAGTATCGAATCTCCTACTGACGGATTAATATGCTGCATTTCCGGAAGAATGTTCAGCCGGATTTTATTCCTGGCATAATTGTCTTGCAGATTAGAACTGTCTGTAACATAAGAGAGATTCTCCTGTAGGATATATTCTAAAATTTCTTCCCGGGTCAAACATAAAAAAGGACGGACGATATGTTCTGATTTTGGCTTAATACCTGTCAAACCATGAATTCCTGTTCCCCGGATAAGATTCAGTAAAAATGTTTCAACAGTATCGTTTTGATGATGAGCCACGAGAATTGCTTCTGCATCAAATTCAATCCTTAATTTTTCAAACCATCCATAACGCAAATCCCTGGCAGCCATTTCAATTGAGATTCCATAGCTAAAAGCATGCATTTCCGTTTCAAAATCAATTTTCCGGAAAGGAACATCCAACGAATCTGCAAAAGTTTTTGCAAACAACTCATCTCTCAATGATTCATCTCCCCTTAAATGAAAATTGCAATGGGCTGCAATACATTCATACCCCAAACGGTTGAGAACATATAATAAACCAACAGAATCTGCTCCGCCACTTAAACCGACAATCAGCCGGGAGTTGGGACTTAGCAGATTCTGCGACTCAATGTATTTCTGGACTTTGGATAACACCTTTTTATTCGACTCCTGCGAGTTGCGGGTCTATCATAATCCGTCCGCAATGTTCGCACACGATAATTTTTTTGCGAAGCTTGATATCCAATTGTCTTTGCGGCGGTATTTTATTGAAACATCCCCCGCAAGCGTCGCGTTGGATATAAACAACAGCCAAACCATTATGGGCGCTTTTCCTGATACGTTTGAAAGCTGTCAATAAACGAGGCTCTATTGCAGCTTCAATATCTTTAGCTTTTTCCCTCAATTGATCTTCCTGGATTCTTGTTTCTGAAATGATTTCGTCTAATTCACCTTTTTTGGAAACCAAATCTGATTTACGCTCTTCCAATTGGTTTTTGGATTTTTGAATTTCATCATTCAATTGTTTGGATTCAGCAGTGAATTCACGGATACGTTTTTCCGCCAATTCAACTTCCAATCCCTGAAATTCCACTTCTTTGGTCAAACTGTCGAATTCACGGTTGTTGCGAACATTTTCAAGTTGCTCTTTGTACTTGGCTACCAAGTCGTTCGCATCTTTGATTTTGATTTTTTGTTGCCCGATAGCAGCCTCCAAATCTTTCAAATCCAATTGAAAATTCTGGATACGAGTTTGTAAACCGGCCACTTCATCTTCCAAATCTTGTACTTCTAATGGAAGCTCTCCTCTCAATGTTTTGATTTTATCTATCTCCGACAAAATAGTTTGAAGACTATACAAAGCACTGAGTTTTTCCTCAACCGACAATTCTTTTTCAGCTGCTTTTTTCTCTTTCTCTTTAGCCATATATCTTGATTATAAGTAATTTACAGGATTTGAATCTTTTTTAGAAAAATGAACGGCAAAGTTAGGGAATTTTTTTGTAATTATTTCAAAAAAGATTTCTTTTGTACATACTTCCGATTCATAATGTCCGGTTACGACAAGTAAAATATTTTTTTCAACATCATAAAAGTCATTGTATTTTGCTTCTCCCGTTATAAAAACGTCGGCTCCGGCAGCAATTGCATCATTAATCAGAAATGCCCCACTCCCACCGCATAAAGCTACTTTCTTAATTTCTTTATTCCTCAAAGGAGAATATTTTAACACTTGCAACTGAAAAACATTTTTCAAATGATATAAAAAATCCAGTTCATTTTGGGAAGAATATAATTCTCCAACAATACCGGAACCTGCTTGTACTAAATTATCAGGTAAAGGTTTTAATATATGAAGGTTTTGCAAATTTATTTTTTCAGCCATCTTGTAGCTTACTCCTTTAATTACATTATCAAGATTTGTATGTGCACTATAAATAACAATTCCCTTTTGGATTGCTTTTATCATACTTTTTTCAATATAATTTTTCCCGGTTAATGATTTCAGTGGTCTGAATATCAGAGGATGATGAGCTACAATTAAATTACAGTTCAAGTCGCAAGCTTCATCTATAATACTTTCGGTCACATCCAAACAAAGCAAAACACCTGTTACCTGCTGGTTCACATCTCCCACTTGCACACCCGCATTATCGTAACTCTCCTGCAAAGCAAGCGGTGCGAATTTTTCAATTTCTTGTATTATTTCTACTATCTTCATTATTAAACCTCCTTTTAAAAATTAGGACGGAAGCTACTCTGTGTGTAACTTCCATCCCCTTCTAACTGCATTGCATAAAATTAGCGTAGTGTGTGCAGCGCGAAAATCATCCCTCTTTTTTTCTTTTCTTTCTTCTCGTGTTGTGTAATGTATCCCGTCAATGTAGTGTGTGTAAAATCCGGGATAAACCATTCTTAAATAATTTAATCATACTTTTCTCTTTTTTGCTTTAATCTATTTGCCTTATCAGTAGTGTGTGTTTCCGTTCTTGGAACGGTCGTTTTCAGATGTGTGTATTCATTTATTTTTTTCACTAATTTTCATTCTCCGGTAAAAACCATACCCGACAGCCAAAACCACAAGACCTATCAATGTAATCAGGACTCCTGAATCAACTGTTTGAAGAACATACAATTCGTTTGCTTTCATATCTCCATATCCATTACAATTTTAATATTATCCTTAACTTTCGCTACATATTCTGCAGGTAATTTATCCTCCTTTTTTATTAGCCTGTCTATTCCTATTACTCTTATCTGGTCAATTACAACATCGCAGTCTCTTTCTATCCTGAGACTTCCCTTAGGAACCCGCACCCTTAATATCTCACTCCCGGAAACTAAGTTTGTCGTTATCGGACAAACGATAACCGTAGGATGAAATTCATTCAATATCGAATTTTGCAAAACCAATAAATATATAGAACCAGTTCCATCCTCTTGCCGGAAAGATATATCAGAAGTCCAGATATCAAATTGGTCTATGCTCTTCATTAGGTTTCTCAAATTCTGAAAATATTCTCACCGATTCATCTCTCACTAAATTAGACTCATTTTCCAATTTCTTTGCAAGAAAATTTTTCTTCTGATATTTATTGTAATGCAAAATGGCATCATTTATATAACGATTCCTTGGTATTTTTACGTAATTCAGCAATTCCTCTGTCTCAGAAAAAATACTATCATCTAACTTCAATGACAATGTCTTCATAAAAATTCATTCTAATCTCTTCAATTTTTCAACAACACAAATAAATCAAATAAAAACACAGTATATACTTAAACGAAATACTTTTAATAAACACCAAAGATATATACCATTTTTCATATTTCCACATCGCAAATATATACACTTTTAGTATATACTTTCTCTATTTTTTTGTTAAATTTTATTAATTTGACAAAATCTAAGCCGAAAAGCGGCCGAAAATACTTAAAATATACTATAAAAACATCATCTTTTCACAGAACAATCCACTACAAATCAACATATTAAGTAAAAAGTGACAATATTTCATTAAAATCTCAAATTCCACCTTTATATTTTCTCAAAAAACCTGGAATTTTCAAAAAAAATCGCTTTAAATTTCCCAAAAGACCCATTTTCCAAAAACACACACACCTTTTCCTCCCCCAGCATACACTTTTCAATTCCAATTAGTATATACTTTTCAATCCCAATCAGTATATACTATTTTTAAACACCAAGCATACACTCACAAAATACACCAAAGTATATACCCTTATTAATTCAAACATACAATTCACCATATATAATGTATATACCAATAACATATACCTACAAGATATTTATAAAAAACATATCAGAAATACATATTTAGCCAATAAATTCGCGTATCTTTGCACTCCAAAATAAAAATTACCTACTTTTATAACGATGAATAACATCCGTAATTTTTGTATCATAGCGCATATCGACCATGGAAAAAGCACATTGGCCGACCGCTTGTTAGAATATACCCAAACCGTGGATGGAAAAAACCTGCAAGCACAAGTCCTGGATAATATGGATTTGGAACGCGAACGAGGTATTACCATAAAAAGTCATGCTATACAAATGGAGTATACTCTGAATGGAGAAAAGTATATACTGAACTTAATTGATACTCCGGGGCATGTCGATTTTTCGTATGAAGTATCCCGTTCAATCGCTGCCTGCGAAGGAGCCTTGTTAATTGTCGATGCTGCACAAGGCATTCAAGCTCAGACCATTTCCAATTTATATATGGCTATCGAACACGATTTGGAAATCGTCCCCATATTGAATAAAATTGATTTACCAAGTGCCATGCCCGAAGAAGTGGAAGACCAGATAGTTGAATTGTTAGGTTGTCCACGAAACAGCATACTCCGTGCCAGCGGTAAAACAGGCGAAGGAGTAATGGACATTCTGGAAGCAATCGTAGAACGGGTTCCTGCGCCGAAAGGCAATCCGGATGCACCATTGCAGGCGTTGATCTTTGACTCTGTTTTCAATCCATTCAGGGGTATTATTGCTTACTTTAAAATTTTCAATGGTTCCATAAAAAAAGGTGATTTAGTTAAATTCGTTGCTACAGAAAAAGAATATGATGCCGATGAAGTAGGTATCCTGAAATTAGATATGTCTCCAAGAAATGAAGTTATCTGCGGAGATGTGGGTTACATTATTTCTGGTATCAAAACTTCGAAAGAAGTGAAAGTTGGAGATACTATTACGCACGTAAAGAATCCATGCAAAAAAGCCATTGAAGGGTTTGAAGAGGTAAAACCAATGGTGTTTGCCGGATTATATCCGATTGACAGTGAAGATTTTGAAAATCTCAGAAGTTCCTTAGAAAAGTTACAGTTGAATGATGCTTCCCTTACTTTCCAACCGGAATCGTCAGTTGCTTTGGGATTCGGATTCCGTTGCGGATTCCTTGGATTGTTACACATGGAAATTATCCAGGAACGTTTGGATCGTGAGTTCAATATGGATGTTATCACTACAGTTCCGAACGTATCTTATCAGGTATATGATAAAAAAGGAATTTGTTCGGAAGTACATAACCCTGCCGGTTTACCAGATATTACTTTAATTGATCATATAGATGAACCATACATCCGGGCATCCGTTATTACAAGCACAGTATATATTGGTCCGATTATGACTCTCTGCTTAGGCAAAAGAGGTATTTTGATTAAGCAGGATTACATTTCAGGCGACCGTGTGGAAATTATTTATGATATTCCACTGGGTGAGATCGTTATTGATTTTTATGACAAACTGAAAAGTATATCCAAAGGGTATGCATCTTTCGACTATCACATGCACGATTACCGTCCGTCGAAATTGGTCAAATTAGATATACTATTGAATGGCGAATCTGTCGATGCTTTATCGACACTGACTCATGCCGACAATGCAGTAAACTTCGGACGCCGCATGTGTGAAAAACTGAAAGAATTGATTCCCCGCCAACAGTTTGACGTTGCTATCCAGGCTGCTATCGGAGCAAAAATTATTGCCCGTGAAACCATCAAAGCCGTACGCAAAGATGTTACCGCCAAGTGTTATGGTGGTGACATTTCTCGTAAACGCAAATTATTGGAAAAACAAAAAGAAGGAAAAAAACGGATGAAGCAGGTTGGAAATGTTGAAGTTCCGCAGAAAGCGTTTTTAGCAGTACTCAAACTTGATTAAATTGAGAATGGAGAGTTGAGAATGGAGAATGATTAGTAAAATTTACATCAAAGTAAAAAATTCTCAATTCTCAATTCTCAATTCTCAATTATTTATATTACCTTTGCGGCTCATTTTATTAATTAACTACATAAAATCATGTATTTAGATTCAGAAAAGAAGAAAGAAATCTTCGCAAAGTACGGAAAGTCTAACACTGATACTGGTTCTACAGAAGGCCAGATAGCATTGTTTTCATACCGTATTTCGCATTTAACTGAGCATCTCAAGTTAAATAAGAAAGATTATAGCACTGAAAGGTCTTTGAGAATGTTAGTAGGTAAACGTCGCCGTTTACTTGATTATCTGAAAGATAAAGATATCAACAGATATCGTAACATTATCAAAGAATTAGGAATCAGAAAGTGATTCTTTCAAAAAATCGAGTAGGAGGAAAACGAAGTAGTTTTCTTCCTACTTTCGTTTTCCGACCTCTCACACCACCGTACGTGCCGTTCGGCATACGGCGGTTCTTTACTTACGATGCAATTTACTGTAATAATCCATCAAAGTGGGATAG
>JAVBLO010000091.1:0-33633 GCA_031553415.1 Bacteroidales bacterium
TACATGTGCAAAAAATGTGGTCATACCAATTATTGCGCAGGCCGGAAGCCTTATTCACGACGTTGTACTCGTTGCAAGTATGATGAAAGCCCGACAGCGGGAACTATGTTCGATAAGTGTAAGTTCTCTCTGCATTTGGCATTTCATATTGTATTCAAATTGAGTACAAAGAAAAAAGGAATGTCGTCATTAGAACTTTCCCATGAGTTTGATTTACGTCAGATGACTTGTTGGGAATTTAAATGGAAGGCACAACAAGCGATGCGTAGTTCCATGCGCCATCCACTTACAGGCACGGTGCATGTGGACGAGTTCCTTGTTGGTGAATATGAAGAAGGCCAAATCGGTCGTAGTTCGAACAGTAAGAAACGGTTGGTTGTTGTGGCATTAGAGATATTGGAGAAAGGAGGTGTAGGCAGGGCTTATGCTAAAGTAATAGAGCATGCTTCCGGAAAAGAATTCAAACCATTTTTCAAAGATTATATTTCTCCCGAAGCACACATCATTACCGATGAATGGAAAGGGTATCTGCCCCTAAAAAAGGAATATCCTCATCTTGAACAAAGACCGTCAAAGAAAGGAAGTAATTTTCCCGAACTTCATGTGCATATAATGAACATACAAGGATGGTTAAGAGGCATACATCATCATTGTTCCAAAGAGTATTTACAGGGGTATCTTGATGAGTTTCACTACAGATACAACAGGAGAAGTCATATGGATACAATCTTTGACAATCTTGTTTCAAGAATGGTAAAGTATGAACCTGTCAGAAAAAATTGTGATAATTAACAGTGCGATCTAAGCGATTATTCCGAATTATTTATATAATATCTGTTATTGCTTTCGTAGCCCTTTTGTGTCTTGGTTTTATCTGGTTCGCCAATTCCCGGATAACTGCAGTTGCAAAAAATCTTACATATAATAATATTGAAGATGTTCCTTTTAACAAAGTAGGATTATTACTCGGGACAAGCAAAGAACTCAGGAATGGAACGCCCAACCCGTTTTTTGATACCCGTGTGGAAGCTACTGCACAACTTTATAAAGCAGGAAAGATCCAATGTATTGTTGCCAGCGGCGATAACAGCAAGACTCATTACAATGAACCTCAACAAATGAAAGATGATTTGATTGCATTGGGAGTACCTGACAGCGTTATTTATTTAGATTATGCCGGATTCCGTACTTTAGATTCAGTTGTGCGGGTGAAAAAAATATTCGGGCAAAAGAAATTTACTGTTATTTCCCAACGTTTTCATAATGAAAGAGCAATTTATATTGCTCAACATTACAATCTTTCTGTAACGGGCTACAATGCCGAAGATATTGGAGGCTATAATGGTAGAAAAGTCGCTTCGCGGGAAAGGTTTGCCAGGGTAAAGGTTTTTGTGGATTTTTTGGTTGGTAAAAAGCCTAAGTTTTTGGGCGAAGAAATTGAAATCAACCCCTAAATCCCCTAAAGGGGACTTTTAGAGTCTGCAAAGACCAATAGAACTATGGTTTATCACGCACCAAGTCCCCTTTAGGGGATTTAGGGGTTGGAATTTTACTATTCCGTTCCCAAAATATGCCATCTTCATAACCTTGTATGCTTTTCTCGGTTGTCGCTAATTCCAACCGTTTCTCGGCCCAGCAGCAATATTCCGGATTCATTTCAATACCGCAATAATGTCGGCCTAATTTTTTTGCTACTACAGAACTTGTTCCGGAACCAAAAAAGGGGTCAAACACAATGCCTTCAGGCGGACAGCTTGCAAGTATTAACTTGGCAATCAGTTTTTCGGGTTTTTGTGTCGGGTGGTCGGTGTTTTCGGGCATTGACCAATAGGGAACTGTCAGATCATCCCAAAAATTAGATGGATGTGTCATCCTGAAATTACCTTCAGGAGTTGCTTCCCAATCTTTTGGCTTGCCGTCTTGTTTATAGGGAGCAATTACTTTCCTCCTTACTTTTACGGCATCAATATCGAAATAATATTCTTTTGGATTTTTGACACCAAACCAAATATCTTCCATGCTGTTTTTCCAGTTGCTTTTGGCTCCTTTCCCTTTTTCACGCTGCCAGGTAATACGGTTGCAAACCGAAAGATTTTCATTCATGACAGTATAAAGGGCAGCAGTACATTTCCAGTCTCCACAAAGATAAAGAGAGCCATTGGATTTTAGTTTTTGTACGACTTTGGGAAACCAGGAACGGAGATAATCAAGGTAAGAATCATCATTCATCTTTTTGAATTTCATCTCAACAAAATCTTTGCTGAGGTTATATGGAGGGTCGATGATGATAAGATCTGCAAATTCTTCTGGAATTAAATCAATGGTCTGAAATAAATTTCCGCAAACAGTTTTATCTATAAGTTCATTTTCCGGAACCGGCAAACCGGAAGGATATAACAACCGTTTTTTTAGTTCGTTTATCTCTGTTTCACTAACTTGTAGTGTTCTGTTATATGGTGCACGTTCTTTTATTTTCATTATTTCTCCTTCCAATCGCCATGTTGTTTGATTAGGGCAATCAAATGGTCAACGGCTTCTTCTTCGGAAATATTTTTCTCCATGCATTCTTTTCCTTTATAGAGATATACCTTTCCTTTGCCTGCGCCTACATAACCATAATCTGCATCGGCCATTTCGCCGGGGCCGTTAACAATACAACCCATGATTCCGATTTTTAATCCGGTGAGGTGTGATGTTGCTTGCTTAATATTTTTGATGGTTGATTGTAAATCAAACAATGTACGTCCACAACTGGGACATGAAATATATTCTGTTTTGCTGATTCTTCTTCCGCTTGCCTGCAAAATGCCAAAAGCATAAGCGTCTATTTCCTGTGACGAAATATTGCCGGAATTACTTAACATTATTCCATCAACAAGCATATCTAATAAAAACAAGCCAAAGTCAGCCCCGGATTTAATTTGAAGATTTTCGGACTTAGATTCGGCATAAGACCTTTGTAAAATTACCGGATTTTTAATATTTTCTTTCATCAAACGCATGATGAATGAAAACTGTTCTCCAACTCCGTTCTTATGATTTGTGTTTAGCAAAATAACTGTAGAAGAATCAGATTTCAATAAACCAATAATTGCCGGATTAAGCTCAGAATATTGTAACCGGAAGAATTTTACCGGAGCCGGACACACTTTTATATTTCCGGCATTGGTAGTGTCAAAAACCGGACACACATTTTCTTGTTCGATATAAGATGAATAATCTACAAGAATATGTTTTGCTTTAGCTGTTTCAGGTTTTCTGTTTCCGATATAAATATAATCGGGAATGAATTGTTCCGATACATCTAAACCATTAGTGTTTGATCTGTCGGAAATCACAACAGGTACTTGTTTGCCTCCGATATTTTTTATAGGAAAAGTTTCTCTTCTTTCCGGATTAACCGGATTGTAATGCGAGTCTGTAATTTCATTGATTGGTGTATGTCCTTCCCTTGAAGTAATATAATCAACCAATAATTTAGCTACAGGAATTTCTTTTTCAGGATCTTCGCTCAACGAAACCCGGATTGTATCTCCTATTCCTTGTGACAATAAGGTCCCGATTCCTACAGCCGATTTGATGCGGCCGTCTTCTCCATCACCGGCTTCCGTAACTCCCAAATGCAGGGGAAATGCCATTTGCTCGGCATCCATGCGTTGTACGAGTAAACGCACTGTGCGCACCATAACAGAGGTGTTGGATGCCTTAATAGAGATTACTACATTAAGGAAGTTTTCGGCAACACAAATACGCAAGAATTCCAAACAAGATTCTACCATGCCTTCAGGCGTATCTCCATACCGGCTCATGATGCGGTCGGAGAGGGAGCCGTGGTTCACTCCGATCCGGATGGCAGTATGGCGTTCTTTGCAAATATCCAGGAAAGGAACGAAACGATCTTTGATTTTTTTTATTTCGGTCAGGTATTCTTCGTCTGTATATTCAAATGTTTTGAATGTTTTGACCGGGTCTACAAAATTCCCCGGATTAATACGTACTTTTTCGATAACCTGTGCTGCTGCTTCTGCTGCTTTCGGATTGAAATGAATATCAGCAATCAAAGGAGCCTGATAGCCTTTTGCTAATAACCCGTTTTTTATATTCCGTAAGTTTTCGGCTTCCCTTACACCTTGTGCAGTAAGTCTGACATATTCCCCGCCTGCATCAATAATGCGGATGCATTGAGCTACAGATGCTTCCGTATCCATGGTGGAAGTGTTGGTCATGGATTGAACACGAATAGGATAATTTCCACCCATTGGAGTGTTTCCGATAGAAACAACAGAAGATTTACGGCGTTGGTAGTTCATGTGTCGGAGAATTGAGAATTGAGAATGAAAATAGTTTCCTTCATTCTCAATTCTTCACTATTAGTTAGTTTTATATTTGAATTTTACGGAAGAAAGCTCTTCATTGGCTTTCACGATTTTTTTCTTCAGGTCTTCCTTGTAGTTGGATAATTTTTTCTGTAAATCTTTATCTCCTACAGCCAACATTTGTACGGCTAAAATTCCGGCATTCATGGCTCCGTTGATGCCAACAGTTGCAACTGGAATTCCGGGAGGCATTTGTACGATAGCCAACAAAGCATCCATACCATCCAGGGAGGCATCAATGGGGACGCCAATAACCGGAAGTGTTGTCATTGATGCGATAACTCCGGGTAAATGAGCTGCCATGCCCGCAGCAGCAATAATGACCTGAATTCCTCTTTCTTTTGCATTTTTTGCGAAATGTTCAACTTCGGCAGGTGTACGATGTGCCGACAATGCATGCATTTCGAAAGGGATTTCGAATTCATCAAAAATCTTCGCTGCTTTTTCCATAACGGGAAGGTCAGAAGTACTTCCCATAATTATACTTACAATTGGTTTCATGCTTTGGGAGTGGGAAAAAGGGAGTAGGGAGATGAAAGTGGAAATTACAACTCCCTACTCTCATTTCCCTATTCACTAAATTATTTTCCAATAAATGCTTTATAATCTGCAGCCGACATTAATTTGTCTGCTTGTGCAGGATCGGATAATTTGATTTTGATAATCCAGCCTTCAGTATATGGTGAATTATTTACTAATTCAGGCTGATCTTCCAAAGCTGCATTGAGTTCCAATACTTCGCCGGATGCAGGCATCAGTAAATCCGAAACGGTTTTTACTGCTTCAATGGAACCGAAAACTTCTCCTTGTTCTATGGTTTCATCAACAGAATCGACATCGACAAAAACGATTTCACCTAATTCACTTTGCGCATAATCTGTAATACCTACATAGGCTACATCACCTTCTAAACGAATCCATTCGTGGTCGTTTGTGTACTTTAAATTTTCAGGAAATAACATACTTGTTAAAATTAAATTATATTTCTTTTCTCATTCTTGCAACTGGAATACCTAATTGTTCACGATATTTAGCGATTGTTCTTCGTGCTACTTCATAGCCTTTGTCTTTCAATACTTTCACCAACGCATCGTCAGTGAGAGGCTTGGATTTATCTTCCTCTTCAATGCTTTCTTTTAATATGGCTTTAACTTCCCGGGTAGAAACTTCTTCTCCGGCTTCATTGACTAAACCCTCAGAGAAGAAATATTTCAACGGGAATGTCCCGTAATTGGTTTGTACATATTTGCTGTTACTTACTCTCGAAACAGTTGAAATATCGTAACCGCTTAATTCTGCTACATCTTTTAATATCATTGGTTTCAAATCGGATTCTTCTCCGGAGAGGAAAAAATCTCGTTGAAATTCAATAATTGCCAGCATGGTGCCTCGCAGAGTATTTTGCCTTTGCCTTACCGCATCGATAAACCAACGGGCGGAATCAAGTTTTTGCTTGACAAAGATAAGCGCTTCTTTTTGTTCTGTCGATGTATTTTTTTTGTTTTTGTTGTAATCATCAAACATATCGACATATTCCCTGCTTACCCTGAGTTCAGGTATGTTCTGATTAGCCATATTGAAAACCAATTCTCCATTAATAGCTTCCACAACAAAGTCGGGTACTATCTGAACCATTTTTGAATCTAAGCTGGCATCCCAGGCGCTACCTGGTTTCGGATTCAGAAGCGTAATTTCACGTATGATGTCCTTTAGTTCTTCTTCAGTAATTTCAAATGTCTTGAGTATCTTTTCGTAATGTTTTTTTGTGAATTCCTGAAAATACTCTGTGAGGATACAAAGGGCGCGTTCACGTTCCAGAGCCGGTTCCTTTCGTTTTAATTGCAGGATCAGGCATTCCTGCAAATCGGAAGCGGCAACTCCCGGAGGATCCAATTCTTTAATGACATCCAATATCTTCTGAATTTCTTCAATCGAAACATTCATGCTATATTGGAATGCCAAATCATCGGAAATAGCAGACAATTCCCGGCGTAAATACCCATCTTCATCAATATTTCCAACCAAATATTCCCCGATTTTTAGTTCATCTTCCGATAAATTTCTTAAATGTAATTGTTCAAGCAGATTTTCCTGAAAAGATTCTCCTTCGGAATAGGGAATAGATTCCCTTTTATCATCATCTTTTGAATAGTTATTTTCCTGTAATTTATAATCCGGTATATCGTCTTCGGTCAGATAATCCCCTAATGACAAGTCTTCATTCGAATCTGCCATAGGATCATAATCATCACTTTCAGGCAGATCAATGTCGTTGTCTTCTGTATTATAATCATCTCCCTCTTCCAATGCCGGATTCTCTTCAAGTTCCTGAATTATCCTATCTTCGAGTTCAAGAGATGTTAACTCCAACATTTTTATCTGTTGGATTTGCATGGGGGATAACTTTTGTTGTAACTTTTGACTCAGTTGTTGCTTTATCATATTACTATTTTTGGGAATTTAACCGGAATTTATCGGAGGTTATTCGGGATTTATCAGAATTAGTTTATATTATCGTTTCCGATAACTTCCGGATAACTCCTGATGACTTCCGATTAATTCATTTGATTTCCCTTTAAAAACAATGCAAAACTATAATAGTTTATTAATATCTGAAACTACTTCCGCCTAAAAATTCTCTTAATAAAGACGTACTAGATAATTCATTGATATCTATATATTTAAAAAATCTCAAAAATTTCAGTAGCCGGTATGCTTCCGAATATTCGGAATCCGAAGGCATCACCTGCGATAAAATTGGTTCTGCAAAACGGCGCAAAGCCGCCAATTCATAGAGCATCGCAGAGTTGAACATTTCATCTGCATTTTCCTGATAGGGAAAAATCCATTTGTCTTCACCTTCCCGTACGCTTTCCCAACGGGAAATTGTTTCTTTGGCAGAATATTGGCGGAACTGATAATCCCGTACAATACGCCGGATCATCCGGTTGTCGGTTGTTGGGATCCAGTTGTGATCGTCTAATGAAATAGATGTGAGCGCCGAAACATATATTTTATAGGTGGCAGACTGATCAATCTGAGGTAAAAGTTCGGGATTCAACGCATGGATGCCTTCCATTACCAATACAGTGTTTTCTTTCAGTTTAATAGTATTGCCACGGTATACACGGGTTCCTGTTACGAAATTGTAAGTTGGCAATGCAACCTCTTCACCGTTTAGTAATTTAGTGAGGTCTTCATTGAATGTTTTAAGGTCGATGGCATATATAGACTCAAAATCATAATCTCCATTGGGAGCCAAAGGTGTATCAACCCGGTTCACATAATAATCATCTAACGAAATTGCTATCGGATTGATTTTATTGGTCATCATTTGTACCTGTAATCTCTTACAAAAAGTTGTTTTACCTGATGACGAAGGACCTGAAATTAATACGATACGGACGCCTTCCTTGTATTTTTGGGCTATTGTGGCGGCTATTCTGGCTATTTGTTTTTCCTGCAAAGCCTCAGCAACTTTGATTAAAAGGCCTATCTCACCTTTTTCTTCCGCCTTGTTCAAATCTCCCACATTCATTAAACCCCATACCCGGAGAAATTCGATTTCATCTTTGTAAACGTTCATCATTTTCTCTTGTTTGATCAATGATTGCAATTCACGGGGGTTTTCACGGGAAGGAATTCTTAACAATATACCATCATAATATTTGGTTAATTCGAACATGTAGATGTACTTAGTGGAAGGTAGTAATGCTCCGTTATAAAAGTCAAGATAATTGTCTAATGTATGGTATACGGAATAAACTTGTCCACAACTTTCGAATAACCTGGCTTTATCTTCCTTGCCTGCTTCACGGAATATCTCCACGACTTTTGGCGTTTGTTCCCGGTGTACTTCTATTAGATGATTGGCATCGATAATTTCCCACATGCGCTTTTTTACCAGATCAATATCCTGGTCTGTGACATTTCTTCCGATTTCGAGGTCACAATAATAACCTTTTGATAATGGATGTTCTATGTACATGTGTGAACCGGGAAAACAATCATTTACCGCTTTTGAAAGGATGAAGCACAGTGTACGGACATATGTGCGCAATCCCGATGGATTTGTAATATCAAGAAATTCAATATCTTTAGACCTGTAACATCTGAAGTCCAGGTTCTCGTTTTTATTGTCGACTTTGCAGCAGGTTAGCAGGTATGGTGTTTTGAAGTCGATTTGATTATATATTTCCAATACGGAAGTACCGGCTTCAAACTCGTAATATTTTTGATCGTTTTTACAATAGATTGTAATTGTTTCTTTTTTACTCATATTTTGCATAATTCATTCTTTTAGCCACAAATTGCACGAATTGACACCAATCAAAAAGAAAAACAGTGTCAATTCGTGCAATTCGTGGCTAAAAGTATAAACTGAAAAGTTTTAATCAAAATTTTCAGCAATTAATTTTGCTGTTTCCTGAAAAACTTCCTGACTTAACTTTAATTTCGGGCTTCCGAAATGAATATCCGATTCTTTATTGATGGGTACTAAATGTATGTGTGCGTGCGGCACTTCCAATCCGATAACAGTCAAACCTACTCTTTGACATGCAATTGCTTTTTGAATGGCTTGAGCTACTTTTTTAGAAAAAAGCATTATACCGGACAATGTTTCATCATCCAGGTCAAATATGTAATCAACTTCCTTTTTCGGCACGACTAATGTGTGTCCGATTACCAATGGGTTTATATCCAGAAATGCATAGAAATTTCCATCTTCTGCAACTTTGTAAGATTGGATTTCACCGGCTATGATTTTACTGAAAATAGTCATTGTAGTTAATTCTTAACTAAATTGAGATGTTCATTATTTCAAAACTCATGATTCCCGAGGGCACTTTGATTTCAACTACATCGCCGACTTTTTTTCCTAAAAGTCCTTGGCCAATTGGTGTGCTGACAGCAATTTTTCCTTCTTTCAGGTTGGCTTCACTTTCTGCGACCAATGTATAAATCATAGACTGGTTGTTTTTTGTGTTCCGGATAGTTACTTTATTCATGATCTGCACACTGTCGGTTGAAATTTGGCTTTCGTCGATCAACCGGGCGCTTGCAATTAGTCCTTTTAATTGAGATATCTTAGCTTCCAAAAGGCCTTGGGCTTCTTTGGCGGCGTCATACTCTGCATTTTCCGATAAATCTCCTTTGTCGCGGGCTTCAGCTATTTGTTTGGAGATTTCCGGCCTTTTTACATTTTCAAGAATACTAACTTCTTCCAGCAATTTTTTATAACCCTCCTGGGTCATGTAACTTACTGCCATAATAAGATCCTCCTTTATAAAATTTATATGTTATTTTTATTTTTTTATTTAACTCTGTATATAAATACACTAAAAAAACAAAAAGAATTCCGGCCTGGAGACCGGAACTCTTTCAATATTTTGTGTTTTACGTTCAATATTAGACAGTGCAAATGTACAAGTGATTTTGCGATTGTCCAAAAAAAAATATATGCTTTACAACATGTAATTTTTTTATGTTTTATTTAAGATATTTAGCTATGTCTGATTCCAGATTCTTATAAGAATCAATTCGGGAAACGATTTCTCCATCCTTATTTAATATAAATCCGGCAGGCAATGTATTTACATTATAAAGTCTTACATTTTCAGAATAAACTGATTGAGGATCTCGTACGCAAGTCCACGGCAAATTTATAGCAGCATTTTTCCATGCGTGTTCATCGGGATCTAAAGAAATCTGGTAAATTTGAAATCCTTGTCCTTTGTATTTTTCATACGCTTTTGCTAAAAGCATATTGTGTTCAGGGGAGCCTTCTGCCAGGTAAGAGCAAAACTCCAACAGGGTTATTTTTCCTTTTGCAGTTTCCGATAATTTGACTTTTGAACCCGAAACTGTAGGTAAATCAATGTTAAAAACATCGATTGTTTTCGATATTTTATATTCTAAAGTACGATCTGACCTCAATTCTTTCATGCCTTGCAAACTTAAATTTTTTACTTGCTTGCTTAGCGGACTATTGGGATAGTGTAAATCCCATTGGGTGGCTACAGCTCCATAAAACTTGTTGTCGGCTTTGTCATAAGGATCGAAAATCACCATTCCGCTGATTGTTTGCAATAGGGCATAATAAGCTGCAGTTGAGGCCGGCTCGGTCACAATGTATTTTTTGGCAACTTCCTTATAAGAGTCGATTGCCAGGTAGGCCTGTTTCTGGTATTCTTCATCATTGATTTCTTTTGCTTTGTAAGACTTCTCCAATTGGAGGAATTTACTGCCTGTATTAGCTCGTAAAATGGAAAGTTCTTTTATTTTCACACAATTTTCAGATCCTTCTACTATGTAATTTTTTGAAAATGTAGCAGAATCAGCTTGTATTTTTAATGTTTCAGTACTATCGATGGCTAAGTCTATTGATTGTTTGCTTAATATTAATTTATAGAATTCGGGAGAAGCAGACCTCTCTTTTTTGAATCTGAAATTTCCACTGGCATTTAATTTGACAGAGTCAATGGCATTTGTTTTTGAAACTTCAACATGCTCCAGGTATAAAGTACTTCCATTGGCATTTTTGATATTTCCTTCAATGGTGAATTTATTGCTTTTACCGCAGGAGGTGAGAAGCAGTATCAGGCTAAGGGAGAAAAGTATTTTCTGCATAATACTATAGTACATTATTAATACCGCAAAGATATGGTATTTGATGGAAATTTACTACCTTTGCACGATTTTAAAAGAGAAAAAATATATTAGAACGATTAAATTATGCTTAATCCAATTGTTAAGACGATCGATTTGGGAGATGGGAGAACCATCACGATCGAAACCGGAAAGTTAGCTAAACAAGCTGACGGATCGGTGACTGTTCGCATGGGCGATACAGTTTTACTTGCGACAGTATGTGCTGCCGCAGATGCAAACCCAGGGGTTGATTTTATGCCCTTACAAGTTGAATATAAAGAAAAATTTTCTGCTTTCGGACGTTTCCCCGGTGGTTTCATGAAGAGGGAAGGCCGTGCTTCTGATTATGAAATCCTGACTTGCCGCTTGGTTGACCGCGCGCTTCGTCCTTTATTCCCTGACGATTATCATGCTGAAGTTTTTGTAAACATCATACTTTTTTCTTCTGATGGAAAAGATATGCCGGATGCTTTAGCCGGATTAGCTGCTTCTGCTGCAATTGCTGTATCCGATATACCTTTCAATGGCCCTATTTCTGAAGTACGTGTAGGGAGAATTGACGGACAATTCGTTGTTAATCCTACATTCGACCAGTTGGAAAGAGCCGATATGGATATCATGGTTGGCGCTACTATCGACAACATTATGATGGTAGAGGGCGAAATGAACGAAGTATCGGAAGCTGAAATGCTGGAAGCAATCAAAGTTGCCCACGAAGCAATCAAAAAACAATGCGCTGCTCAAATGGAATTAACCGAAATGGTTGGTAAAACCGTTAAACGTGAATATTGCCATGAGGTGAATGATGAAGAGCTTCGCAAAGATGTGAGGACCAAATGTTATGATAAAGTATATGCAATAGCTAAATCAGGTTCTTCCAAACAGGAACGCAGTGCTGCTTTCAAAGCTGTTGTAGAAGAATATAAAGCTGCTTTAACAGAAGAAGAATTGGCTGAAAAAGCTGCATTGATAGGTAAATATTATCACGATGTGGAAAAAGAAGCCATGCGCCGTTGTATCCTGGATGAAGGTATCCGTCTGGATGGCCGCAAGACAACTGAAATCCGTCCTATCTGGTCGGAAGTGGATTATTTGCCGGGACCTCATGGTTCTGCTGTTTTTACCCGTGGTGAAACACAATCTTTATCTACAGTTACTTTAGGAACTAAATTAGACGAAAAAATCGTTGATGATGTTCTGTGCCGCGACAAAGAACGTTTCATGTTACACTATAATTTTCCTCCGTTTTCAACAGGGGAAGCCAGACCGCAACGTGGCGTAGGCCGTCGTGAAGTGGGACATGGAAATTTGGCTCACCGTGCTTTAAAGGGCATGATTCCAGATGGTTATCCTTATGTAATCCGTATTGTTTCTGATATCCTGGAATCAAATGGTTCGTCTTCTATGGCTACTGTCTGTGCCGGAACTCTGGCATTGATGGATGCAGGTGTGGCTATGACAAGACCGGTTTCAGGTATTGCCATGGGTTTGATTTCAGAAAACAAAGGAACAAACTTTGCAGTCCTTTCCGATATTTTAGGTGATGAAGATCACTTGGGCGATATGGACTTCAAGGTGACAGGAACCGCAAAAGGTATCACTGCCACTCAAATGGATATCAAGGTTGACGGACTTTCTTATGAAATCCTTGAAAAAGCTTTGAACCAGGCGAAAGAAGGCCGTATGCATATTTTAGGTAAGATTCTGGAAACTATCTCTGAACCTCGTCAGGATTTCAAAGAGCATGCTCCAAGAATCGAGGTTATCATTATCCCGAAAGAATTTATCGGTGCTGTTATCGGTCCTGGTGGAAAAATTATTCAAGGTATGCAGGAAGAAACCGGCGCTACAATTACTATCGAGGAAATTGATGGTTACGGACGTGTGGAAATTGCCGGCAATAATAAAACATCAATCGAAGCTGCTACCAAAAAAATCAAAGGAATTGTCACTGTTCCCGAAGTGGGAGAGGTGTATGAAGGGACTGTCCGTTCTATCATGCCTTATGGTTGCTTCGTAGAATTCCTTCCCGGAAAAGACGGTTTGCTTCATATTTCCGAAATCGACTGGAAACGATTGGAATCTGTAGAAGAAGCAGGATTGAAGGAGGGTGATAAAATCGAAGTTAAATTGGTTGATATCGACCAACGTTCCGGTAAATTCAAACTTTCTCGCAAAGTATTGTTGCCTCGTCCGGAAAGGGAAGAAAGACCAAAACAGGAAGGTAACAACCTGAAAATTAATAAACCGGGACAGCAAGAAGAGAATAATTAATATTTCCGGTTATAGATAGATTAGCCACGAATTTCACGAATTTGCACTTTTATATTAGTGTCTTTTTGTGAAGTTCGTGGCTATACTTTTTATTAAACAGGTTCAATTCGGGCACGAATTGAGCTATTTTTCGACAGGATTTACGGGATTTATAGGATTTTAGGAAATCTTCACCTCAGAGCGGTTAATCCTGTAAATCTTGTTAATCCTGTCAAAAAAAACATTCAAATAGGGCCCGATTTGAATACTTGTATAAATTCGTTTAAGTGGAATTAAGTATATTTTAAGTTTATTTTGCCATCATGAAGAAATTAGTAATTGCAGGATGTGGGTATCTTGCAGAAATAGTAGCAGATGCAGTTGTCAATGGTTTATTGCCTGAATATGATTTAGTTGGTGTTTATTCCCGCACAGCTTCAAAGGCTGAGTATATTGCTTCTAAAATGAGAAAACAAGGCAAGTCTTGTGCTGCATGTGCATCTTTAGAAAGTCTTCTGGCACTGAAACCTGATTATTTGGTTGAATCGGCATCTCCTGCCGGCATGAGAGAAATCGCTTTGCCAACATTGAAGAATGGTACTTCCATTATAACTTTATCGATTGGAGCATTGGCAGATACTAATTTTTACCATGAGGTAATAAAAACGGCAAAAGCAAACGGTACACGTGTATATATTGCGTCGGGTGCGACCGGAGGTTTTGATGTGCTAAGAACAGCGACGCTGATGGGAAATGCCTCTGCCAGGTTTTTTAACGAAAAAGGAGTGAGGGCATTGAGACGATCCGTTGTTTATGATCCGATTCTGGAAAGAGAAGAACGGATTGTTTTTTCCGGAACAGCGAGAGAGGCCATTGGTATTTTTCCTACAGGACTGAATGTTTCTGTCGCAGCTTCATTGGCTTCTGTTGGTCCGGAAAAAATGCAGGTATCCATGCAATCCACTCCCGGTTTTACAGGTGATACCCAAAGAGTAGAAATAAAAAATGATCAGGTGCACGCTGTCGTAGATGTGTACAGCGCCACACCTGAAATTGCCGGTTGGTCGGTTGTGAGCACCCTGATCAATATTGTATCGCCTATTGTTTTTTGATATATTCCGATAAATTGGCTAATACTTTCTCGCTCAGGCGGTCAAACGCCTGGCGGGTGTGGCCTGTCGATACATTCATGCAATGCACATGCGGGTGATTAAGCAGATGTTCCCCACCCAAAGCAGGTATTGTGTCGCAGTAGCAAAGATTATCTCCCTCCAACCATTTAACAAATGCTGGCTCATCCCAGGCAGGAGATAAGCCGGTATTGAACAATATTTTTTTGTTTCCTAAATGTTCGAATTCAGATTCATGCAACAACACTGTATTTCTATTAAGGCAACAGCAGACAACTTCGCTTTGAGCCAGAACTTCTTTCAATGGTAAAAAACGATAATCTTTAGCTTGTGCCTCTGGCTTTTCGCTCCGGGAAAAATAGGTGATGTCTGCACCAAAGAATTTCAATGCATCGGCAATCATTCCTCCAGATTTGCCAAGTCCTACAATACCGGCTTTCAATCCTGTGATTTCTCGAGGCATGCCTTCCCATGGTTTTTGATCAAATCCGTGAAAACATCTTACCAATTCACTAATCACATATTCTACTACACCTTCATCTCCATAATCACGTATGCCTGTCACTGTAATACCCAGCTTATTGGCATAAAGAATATCCACATTGGCACTCTCGGGAGAATATAAAGAACAGCACATCTCAATATACTTGATATCCGGACATTTTTCTAAAACCGATTGATTAATTCGGGAAGTATAGCTCAGCAGTACAGCATCTGCATTTCCGATACGGGCAACAATTTCATCGTCTCCACCGGGGATGTCAGGGTACATAACAACTTCCTTTGCAAAGGAGTATAATTCTTTTTATGCTGATGGAATCAGGCTTACAGGCTCTATCGCCACAAGTTTACGAAACATAATTATTGAATTAAAAACGGTAAAGTTAATGAAAAAGGTGTGATTTGGAAATTTCCAAATCACACCTTTTATATCAGATTATTTTTTAATAATTACTTTATGTATTGTCTTTCCCAATGATGTTTGAATTTTCAGAAAATATATTCCATTATTCAAATTGGATAAGTTCAACGTATTTTCCCTAAAATCAAGTTCATTTTCCAATATTTTGCCTGAAAGATCACATACACTTACTGTTTTTATTTGTGATTCATTACCGGAAACTATAATATTTACAATTCCTGTTGTTGGATTAGGATATATTTTTATTTCATCTAATTGTGAGAATTGAATCTCTTTTACTGAAGTTATCGATGGTGTTTCTATTGGACTTCTAAGCAATGGTGAAGTATTATTTGGACACATATTTTTATCTATGCGTAAATGTACAGAACCTTGACCTTGAGGTGCAATCCTAACATTGTCTCTGAGAATGATTTTATCTCCGGCAACAAATTCTACAGAATTTGAAGGCTCGTATGTGAAATTTTGAAATTGTATGGAGTTTGACGCTCGAGTCTGATCAGATGTAGGAAAAGTATGTTCATTAAAGACATAATTATCAAAACACATTTCTTCAATTTTTAAAACATTGAATCCAGGAGCAGTACCAAATACTAATAATTGTTTGTAGGTATTGTCTGGTTGAAATGTAAAAGAGTTTTCACAATACATATGATAACCATTTTGGTCATAACAACTAACACCATATCGTTTTTGTATAACATATCCTATTTCAAATGAATTTGGTATATTTGGTGTAAATGTATGTTGAGCTGGAGACACAAAGTTATAAGTTTTCCCTTTCCCAAAATTATACTCATAGATAGATTTTATTCCCGTATCTGTCAATCCATTTGCCAATTTAAACCCAATTGGATAACCTCCTAAATGAAGTGGACTAGCATACGATCTATACCAATAGTTAAACGTGATTTTATAAAATTTATCTGGAGTAAACAGGACGCCTTCTTCTTCAAAAAAAATTCCACCATTCAAATGCGCAGATCTTTCTGTTGTTTCTTCTTTTCCACACCTATTATAGTCTCTGACGATAAAACCGCAACTATATTGGCCAAAAGCAACTTTAACAGCTTCCGAATTTATAAGATTTTCTCCTGAAAACATGGATGCTGTATTTTCTTCTGGAATAGGTGAATCACCACATAAACAATGTGTTTGGGTGAGAATGTCATTTAGTTTGCCTCCTATCCCACATGGCGGACATACTCCACCACAGTCTATTCCTGTTTCATTTTGGTTTAGAATACCATCATTACAGGTTTCAGGAATTTTATCGCATGGTGTACAACTGCCACCACAATCTATTCCTGTTTCATTGTCATCTTTTATGCCGTTGTGACAATGTGAATAGGCTAACATTTCACCTCTTTCTCCATAGAGCACAGCCCGCATACGTGCTATTTGTCCGTTAGTAAACATATTCATACACTCATCATTCGAATAATCCATATAGTTCATAAACATAATGCCTGGACTAAAAATGGAGCAGCAATCTGTTTTAGGAAATGAAGGACAGCCTTCTGTTGCAACTGATTGATTAGGTGTATCAATAACTTCGTCACTTCCATCGCAGTGACAACCTGTATCACCATCATCACCCCAAATGTGCCGTAAATTAAGCCAATGTCCTACTTCGTGAGTTGCCGTTCTTCCCTTATTAAACGGACTTGCCGCACTTCCATCCCGACCAAAATATTTGTAACAGATAACTACTCCGTCCGTTTCTGGAGACGTGAAAAGGTCGCTTGGAAACTGAGTATAGCCTAATAATTTTTTATCATCTAAACCGGAAAGGTTACATACCCATATATTCAAATATCTGTAGGGATTCCACCCATTTTCACCTCCTCTTGAACGAAATTTCACATCATCGTTTGGATAAAATTGATTTTGGGTAGTAAAAGTCCGCGTAATACCGGTTGAACTCTTTCCATACGGATCTTTTTTTGCTAATACAAATTCAATATTTGCGTCTCCTGCAACGCTTGCAAATGAACTGGGTGTTTTTGTCTTGTCGGCATTTAAACGGCGAAAATCTTCATTCAATACCTGGATTTGTGACTGAACCTGTGCATCACTAATATTTTGGTCATTGGTTTTATAAACGATATGCACTACAACCGGAATGTAAATTGTAGGTTGAGAGGTACTGCGAAGCTCAGGTTCACTCAAAAATTTCTGAATCCGATTCTCCAAATCCATGATTCGCTGATATCTTGCAGGGTCTGTTTGTTGTAATTTAGTAAGATTCAACTCAGACCCGCAATTTCTCTGTCCATGTACATTGATACAGAACAGAAACAATATTATATATAGAATTCCTTTTTTCATTTTTTACCTAATTTATATTAAAGCATTACATCTTTTCGAAAAAATAACTTCCCCCATCAACAGGAGCCTGACTAAGCATTAATTCTTTTTCGGAAATACTGAACCACCAGGATTTATTATCTATTTGTATCTTTGTATCATTACCTCCTCTATCCCAAATTTGATATGAATAACTGCCATTTCCAAATAGTGCACATGCATTGTCTTGCCTTAAGCAGTGAACAATCACAATATTGCCGGATTGAAATTCAAAGATAACCTCAACAGCAGAATAGGTACGTGTTATTATTCCTTGTGCAGTTCTTCCTGATTCTGTTTTAACAAGCTTCCATTTTCCTACAATAGGCTCCTGAGAGAGTTCTGTGTTTTTTTGTGAAGCACAAGAATAACAACACAAGAATAGAAGAGTAAATGATACAACTGTTACTTTATGTAACAGGAATATCATTATATTCAAAATTTCTTTTTTCATTTTGCTGTAGTTTTTATTATTTTCAATTCAAATATATTGTTAAGGCAATTCTCCTCTTGATTATTTAGAAATTTCTAAATGGGTATTCAATAATTCGATTGCCTTTTGTTGCTTTTCAATTGTTTTATTCTGTTCAATTACATAAAGTGTTAACTCCTCAATTTTCTGTAGCAACTTTATCTGAAACTCATTCATATTCAATCCTTCCTCCTGCATCACTTTCTCAGAAGGAATTTCCGGCAAATGGTTATTGGTTTGAATAAAAGATTCTATTTCTGATAATGGTTTCAAATTATAATCTGGAGAGAAGACAAAATCAGCGCCGGCACTGACTTCAACTTTTATTTCATGGGCACGGATAGTCCCGGCAACATCAAGCTTTTGAGTTGGTGTAGTAGTCCCTATCCCTACATTACCTTCTTTTATTGTCAAATACGTTACACTTCCATCTCCCCATGATTGTGAGCCTTGACTGGGATTCCTATCCCACCATGTGCGAGTATTGACTCCAGGGGTTTCAAATGCATTATTAATAGAAATACCATCGTGTAATCTCATTGAATACCAAGTACCCCCATCTTCCCCTCTAAGGAGAAAATTTTTATGATAGAAAATATTATCGCCATATTGAACATTTGCGGTGTAGCCACTTAAAGATGATAATAGAACATAAGAATTCTTATTGTGGGCTAAAGGTTCCGGATGAGATATGATTAAAGTTCTATTTTCGATAAGCGCCTTTCCCCATACACCTGTTCCATCAGAACCGGTACTCCTGAAATACATTGTAGGCTCGGAATTGTAGGGAATAAGGATTTGACCATTGTAACGAGAATTTGCATTATTGCCGGAGTGTCCTATATTGAGCCCCCAAAACCAATGGTCTGTAGCCGGTGTATTAGAGCCTTGATATGATTCGAAAAAACCTGATTGATACACAGTATTCCAATTAGAAATGTTTTGAGTTAACAAAGTCTGTGCAGATAAATTATATGCTGCAAATGTAAATGCCATTAAAAGCGTTTTTAGAATTGTTGTTTTCATAAGTGAATTTATTTATTTATTATTTGTTCTAGATTTTCATTTTTTTGTTGCAAAACTCTGATGGCTTTCTCTTGTTCAATTACATAAAGCGTTAATTCCTCAATTTTCTGTAGCAACTTTATCTGAAACTCATTTACATTCAATCCTTCCTCCTGCATCACTTTTTCAGAAGGAATTTCAGGCAAATGATTATTGGTTTGAATAAAAGATTCTATTTCTGATAAGGGTTTCAAATTATAATCTGTAGAGAATACAAAATCAGCGCCGGCATTGACTTCGACTTTTATTTCACGGGCACGAATAGCTCCAGCAACATCTAACTTAGCTTGAGGATTAGAAGTTCCTATCCCTACATTACCATTATCCATTAATGTTAAACGGCTTGAGCAAAGCCCACCATTAACACATCCAGATTCATTAACATCATAAGCCCAAAATTGAAGAGAATTCCCATAACTTCCAGTCAAATTCCATATTTTCCATAGATTCGCTTGGCCTGCTTGAGTTTTACTGTTATTTTGGATAATAATAGGCTTTCCTTCATCTCCTGAACCTAATACCCTAATTTCTCCGTTTATATTTTGGTTTCCTACAAAAGTATTCGTACCCCTTGTGGCAAACTCATGCCAAGCAGTATTTCTATCACTTAGCGCGTCTACACCAATCTTTCTAAAAAATACTCTGTCATTTTCATGATAATTCGTTGCCAATTGAAATTGAAAATTATTAGCTGGATTACTGTGTCTTAATACAAGTAGATGATTCCATGTATATATCGAATTTCCCGGAAATCCATCTTGTTGATATTCGGTTTGATAAAATCCTGAAAGTAGTGGTACGTTAAAATTATTTGCCGTAATTGCCCTTCCATCTCCGATTTGTTGTGAAAAACTAACAGAAAAATAACCTACCAAGAAAAGAATTAAAATTTTTGTTCTCATGACTATAAATATTTAAGATTAGTACTAAACACAACTTGAATCCTATTCCAAACAGCAGGGAAGAAATGCTATTATTAAATAAAATTTAAGTTGATTTTATAAAATAAACAAAAAGGATAGAAGTAAAGTTTTGGTAAAAAACATGTTATTTAACATGATTTTATTACCTCGACAGTTTCATTTTAATGTTAAACCCGAAACTTGATTTGGTATAAGGATAGGCTGTTGAAGAAACCAGCGGGCTACTCATAGCCCTGTCGTAAAATGCTTGCACAGTAAGCATGCGGCTAAGATTATAATCGGCTGATATCTTGATTGTGGTTTGTGCATCCCCACTTGTTCCTTGTGTGAAAGCATCTTGTATTTTCCGGATCATGGAAAGCATCCGCTGGTAAGAGAAATCGGCAGAAATGGTCAGGTCATTGCTGAAACCGGTTCCTCCTCTTGCTTTCATTTTCAGTACTTTGTTGAATTCGGTCAGCTTATATCCGATGCCAATAATATAATTGTCGGAATTGGATTCCACAACCTGGTAAGATGAAACGTTCAGGTTCAGGTTGCGGGTATTGCGTACTTCCATTTTCACAGACATATTATTTTTGAAAGTTGCGTTCAATCCAATCAGAGGACTGAATGCCTCCGTGATATTTACGGCCGAAATATCGTAAGGAGACGACGGGGTCGGATTGTTTGTTAAGATATCCTGGATAAATCCGTAATCATCTTCCGCCCTCACCCAACTGTTGTAGGAAGCATACGAGCCGACTACATAACGGCAGTTGTATTCGTGTGACAACACGAAGTTTTTAAAATGCCGGTTGATTAAATCCAATTGCATAAAGCCTTCGTAAGTTACTTTCCAGTTTGGTAGAATACTTTTTAATGAAGGGAAAGCTGTCAATGCAATCTTATTCGGGTCTTTATTGGTATAAGCTGCCAAGAATGCAGGGATTAATACATCTACAGAGTTCTCGGTGAAATCTCCGTTGTTGGGATTATATGGCTGATCTATGAATTGTTTGTCACCTTCAAGGAATCCTGCATCAGGATAAGACAACCTGTCGTAGGAGGTTTCCAATCTGCTTTTAATGATAGACCTGTTATTCAAAAATGTTTCGAACGCTTTAGAATAATAATTATTATCAGAATTGCTGTTTTCAAAAGATGTTCCGATGGCAATGGTTGTCATATCGAACATCCCGCTGAGTTTCTGGGGCATTCCGTCGTACATGAAATAAGTCTCCGTCCGGTCGGTAGTGGAACGTTTGGCATTCAAGTCGACTTTTAACCCGACAAAAGGTTCCAATGCGGCTTTGAATGTGAATGTTTCTGTTGTGTTAAACATGGCAGGAGTGATGTTGTTTTCTTTATCATCGATTAACCATCCCTTGGCCTTTGCTTTGTCTATATAACTTTCGTCTGTAAATCCGAAGGCAAAATCCAAACCGGGTGCACTGCCGTAATCTGTGCGTCCTTGTCCGAATGCATCACCAATATTGGGTATGAAATTGGGCAACATCAATCCTTCACGCAAACTGTATGTAAAGCCGACAGATCGAACCATCATGGCTCCCCGTGCTGCTACCTGTGCCACTTTATACCACTGGCTTTCTTCGGGTGGAGGCAATTGGGTTATTGCCAGGTTGAGACTGGCCGAGTCTTTATTGGTGATCTTAATGGAATTAACATCCACCACCTTAAATTTAATGTCATATAGCTTACCGTCGGCTCCCCGCGCTGTTACACGCACACGTTTGTTATTTAACCTGTGGGAAACAACAGTTGCCGAGTCGGTATTTAATTGTACCTGACCCTCATACTTTTTGCGCTCTTTTTTAACAGGAGAGGTTTTCGGTTTATTTTTATCATCGGCTTTTGTATCTTTCTTTTGTGTTGTAGATGAAGCCGTAGGGCGTTTCATTGTAAATTTCTGGTTTGTCTTTTTCAGGAAATCCGATTTATTATATAGATTTAATAAATTGAAATTCACATTGTTAATCGAGAAAGTGCGTTCATTGGTGATGATATTGCCTAATTCTATACTATCTCCTTCAATTTCAGCTCCTTTATCCCAATTGTAACTTGCATTATATCCCAAACTTGCGCTCACGAAATCCAATGCAGGAATCGAACGGAACGGTATATTATAAGTAGCGTTGAATGTTTGTGCATAAGCTAACGGGGTTCCTAAATCTTTCAAACTTTTCCAGACGGAATCTTTCCATTGTTGATATTCATCATAATTCACATCTTTGTTCGCTTGTAAGTGAGCCGTTTCAATACGAGCCTGAGTCCCGGTTTGTATACTCATATTCAGGTTTTTCGTCAGATTCCATTGCATGGATGCGCCACGATTCCAATAAAAATCTTCACGATGAGAAGCTTCAATCACGTTCTCGCCACCCAGGTTGTTTAAATCGCGCAATTGTATTTCATAGTAATTACGTGACAATTCAGAATTGAATGTCAAGCTATTCGGGAGATAATTCAAACTGAACTCGCGAAGGAGTTTCGTAGAACCCGATTTACTCTTCATATCTTTAAATGGAACATAAGGTTTCACGAAAGGCGAATATCCATATCCGAATCCCAAGCGGGTATCTGTATTCTTTTCGTATTGAACAGATGGATCGTGCTTGTTATTTTCAGCATAAGAGTAACTTATATTGAAATTATCAGGGTCCCAAGGCATTGGGTTTTTACTCTTGATGCCGACTTTTACATTGTTAAAACTGATGCTTTTGGTTGTAATTACATCCTGCGAGAAGCTTTTGATTGAATCTTTTTCGGACTTGCTTGAGGCATTGTCTAACGCTTCTTTCAATAAAATATCCTGATCCAACGGATTGTATTTGGGACTTGTAACCTGTTCGGAATAGGTATAATACATCGGCATTGTAATCTTGGCCTTTTCGGGGAATACTTTACCAAGTTCAACATTAGCCGAAACATTATACTGGTAAAAGTCGTCCATACTCCGTTCCATGATTCCTTGTTCAAGACTACCGAATCCTGCAGTTTCCATCCGCCCTGCCAAATTAACTGACCCTAAATCCGATACAGCAACGTTCAGGTTGGCATTGGCTGCCCATCCTCCGTCTTCATTGAAATCAGTAACACGCAATTCATCTACCCAAACTTCTCCCGACTTAGCTGTTTTTCCATTGTTCCTCACCCCGATCATGATGACTTTTACTTCAGACAGGGTCGGGTTACCCATAACGGTTACCTGATTATTAGGTTTATCAGGGTCAGTTTCCGTATAAGGAGTATAGTAGTTGACATTCGAACCGGCTTTTCTTTTTTCCTTATTCCGTTTCAGTTTCAGGTTGGTCAATACTTCAAACGGGAAGTCGAACATGTTTTCCTCCGGCCATACAGCCAGCTGGTCGGAATTATTATAGGTATTGTAATAATTCGGAGGTGTTATCGGAGGAGTTAACTTCAAAGGTATTTCGTATTCGTAATAATTACTCTTGTAATCTGAACCCAAACGTAAGAATACCGACAACTCATTATTTTGCAAATTGGTATCGTCATCAATAGGCGCTTCTGCATGGACAAACATCTGTAACCGCCTGTATTGCCGGGTATCTAATCCTGCAGTCTGATATACAGCACGGGCGTCTCCACGTTCAAGGTTTTTGATTTTCAGAGACATGGACTGTTCGTTTTCCTGGCGCATCTGGGTTTGTCCCGGGTCCTGGGTCCTGTTCACTCCCGGAGGAAGTACATAGTTTACAGGAGTGCGGGTTCCGTTTTCTTCAATATTGACTACAGACATGTTGATTGTTCCGGTTTGGGCAGGTTGTGAACCCTGTGTGGCCAGATTTTGTGTGTAGGTTCTCCATCCGCCGCGCACTAATTCAAAAGTTCCGAAACGGAGTACGACAGAATCTGCGAAATTAGTCATATACATGCGCATAAACCGGACTGTTTTAAGATCGCGCATGTCATTAACCGATTTTCCACCTTTTACGGGAATTTTGAACTGATACCAATTGACAGTTGCATCTGTTTCGTTGCGAAGGCGCACGGTTGCAGTCCTTTTGTCTACAATGTAATTTTTCCCTACCTCTAATTTTTCTTTACTTATATCGACTTTGTATTCGTAATATTTTTCGTTTTCATTTAATGTATTATCTTGATTGATATCTTCCACATCAGGTGTGATTTTAGCAGAAACATCATATTTCTCCGGAGAATCTTCGGAAGCCCTGGAGTTACCTTCGGTGCCGTTATATCTCTTGTAACGGTATAAGATCGATGCTTTTTCAGCATCATAATCCGAACCCCTGAAATGGTGGAAGTTGTCGCCGGCAGGGTCCCTGAACGGAGAGAAAGGATCTTGCTTCATTCTTAGTACTACATCCGGATTTATACTGGTTTCCAAAGCATCTGTGAAGTTCTTATAAGGCATGTTGCCATCCTTATCAACGTATTCAAATTCTTCCTGTGTGCTTAATCCGTTCAAACCTACATCTTGCAGTTTCCTGTTATTCGGGTTACTATCAAAAGCATAAACAGTTGACGGTCTTTTCGGGACTTTTCCCCAAATCGTACGCTCAATAGCCGCCGTATCTCCATTTACGGGTAAACCATTTTCAAAGAATTTTTTCTCATCTTTCAAGATATCTTCCGAAATTTCACCCAGATTAATATACAATTCTCCTTGTTCTTTAGTGTCGGGATTATAAATAAATGGGTCTAACAACCAGAATTCTATATATTCGATGTTGGATGCTTCGAAATCGGTCTGGCTTTTATCCATCCTGCGCATAATGCCACCCCATCTTTTTTCCGGATTTTGTAAAGTTCCATCGTTAGGGTTATAACTTGTGTCTAAGTTGTAAGGTCCTCTTTCTTTCGGGTAATATGCCAGGTTAAAAACTGGTAACATGGCCGGTTCGTTATAAGCCAAATCTTTATTGGGAAATAACTCCATTTCTGTAACTTCCCTTACATAATGATTGGATAGTTGTTCGACATCATTCTTCAGGTAAGTTGGAGTCAATGAATTTCGTTGTCTTGTAAACATTGGGTCTATAGAGTACCATGCTAATAGAGCTCTATCGTTTCCATATTCCAAATCATTGGCTGCATTGGCCTTTGGAAATCGCAGAGTAGTACCATCCGCTTTGTATGCAACCGGTGTGCTCGACAAAAACCACGATTGCGGGGAACGTAAATCATAAGTGATTTTAGTCCGCTCAAAATCATCTATATAAGAATAATTCCCACCATAGTCGCTTTCATAATGTCCGGGTATCAAATGAGCGAATTCCGCACTGAAGTTGATATGGGAAGGGGCTGTCAAATCAAGGAACGGCAGTTTATCAAACATGTTGGTGAGCCACTGCGATTCTTTTTTCCAATTGGTATTGAACCCGTAAATCGTATTATTGACCGATTCATCCCCCATATTTGTTTTCAGGGTGATCGGCATTTCCTTCAGGTTCATGATGGTCGCCCCAAGATTAAAATCCGGTGTAAACTGGTATTCCAGGTTCAAACCGGTTAGTGTTTTCCGTTGCATGCCATACGTAGACTGGTTTTCGAGCGATACGCTTACCGGAGCTCCCGAATCGGCAATGTGTTGAGCTAAAGAGACTTTTCCTCCAGTATAATCAACGGTATAATCGACTCCTTCCGTTAATGTCTGGCCGTTTGAGGTAACGCGAACCGATCCGCGGGCTACATTGTAAGCGCCCAAATCGATATCTCCGGAAGATGCACCCGAACCACGGTATTCCCCCCGCATGATAAATTTGTTTTTCTCAGCAATTTGCCGGGCGACAGTTGATGTTGAGTCGTATAATTCCTGGAATACATAATGATCAGCAATCTTATCATTGTTGATTTTTTTTCTCAGGTAAGACCCAAAAGGTTCTACAACCGGGAAAATTATACGTCCGGTTTGAGAAGAAACCGTGTAGCCTTCAACATAATCGAAAAATCCGTCGGGATAGGGATTGTTTTTAGAATCCAGCCGGTCTAAATTCATCACACGAATCAATGGCTGTTTGGCAATATCTCCTTCTGAAATATAATTGAGATAAACTCCTGTTGTGTCGTTTTGGTAAAGGACATCCAATTTGAATTTATCCTGTTGTAAAGAATATGTATTCAGAGAATAGATATTCTTCATCATCCATTTCCAATATGGAGCATTAGGTGACCCGCTAGTACCTTTCAACAATTTCAAATACATACATTGGTTGGGATTTGCCGAATTATCTTTTGAAAGTTCTCCCACCTGGTATGTTTTTCCCTGGTAAGAATATTCATAAGCCACAGCCAAAACTTCATCGGCATATAACTTGGTTTTCAGTGAAATATATCCCAACTGTTTATTTAATGTGTACTCGGATTCACTCAACTTGCGGGCGCTTTCTACTTTTTCATACTCAAGACCCGGTTGTAATTTTCCTGCGAATGTTTGGGTGACAGAACTGATATCTCTTGCACCGGGTAAAACTTTAATTTGGTCATATAAAGTGTTGGCCTCATTATATGGGATATTCAAAGAGCCTTTAGCTTTCACATATCCTGTTTTATTATAAATAGTGTCATGCTCCGCCAAATCCGAAAAAACCACCAGGTTACGTGCTTCGTTGGGATTGGAGCGGGTATTGGTAATCCACACTTCTATCCTGTCTATTGTAATCCCCGATTTGATATAGGGAAGAGTCGCCATGGCGTCATTATAGTTATCCCTGAAATATTGCGCAAGGAAGAAGTGCTGGTTTTCGTCGTATGCATCGGCTGTGATTTCAAATGGAGTGGTTTGTACTCCTTTTTTTGAAGAGACGGTTTTCGATTGTGATTCCTGTTGTGAAAAAATAGCGCCGACTTTTAATTTGCCGAACTGCATTTCCGCTTTAATCCCGAAAAGGGCTGCACCTCCGTTGATTAAGGAGTTGGATGTGGTCATGCTTACGTTCCCGGCTTCCAGCAACTTAAGTACTTCATCTTCTTTTCCCTGATAAGCTAATTTCAGTTTTTTAGAATCAAAATCGAAAGTTGTTTCCGTATTGTAATTCATGTCGAAATTAATCTTATCTCCAACTTTAGCTTTAATATTGGCTTGTATCTGTTCGTCGAAATCAAAAGCAGTCCGGCTCCGGTTGATTTCGGAACGGGTCGGGTCGCCTGTATAGGTGTGTGTGATGGCAGCTTTCAGGTCGATGGTACCATTGGCTTGTAATTGCACACCTCCCGGACCGAATAATTTTTCGGCGGGTCCGAGGTTGAATTTCATGTCGAAGGGCGAAAAAGTTTCCTGTTTATCTTGGTTGGCTATTTCTTCATCATTTTTCTTTTTGAAATATTGCTGAAGACTCTGGTCCATTGTATATTTCAGGTATTGTTCCCTTGTCATGGAAAAAGGGGTAACTACTTCCGTATCCCCGATTTTCGTGCGCATCAGGTAAGTATCGCTATATGGATCATATTCGAATTCTGACTTCAGGTTGTCGGGAGTCCTTAAATCTATCGGGTGTTTTTGGATTACATCTTCATAGTCTTCTACGACTGTTTTGGTTACCGGATATTTTGTTTCGACTTTGTTTTTTGACGTATCTTTTTTAGCAGCGGGAGCTTGTAACTCAGAAAAATTTTCCGGATTGAGTTCCATTTCGGGCATCCTCGAACTGAACACAGAAAGGTCTGCATTCAAAGTGGATATTCCGAGTGATATTCCGGATACAAGTAATATGGATATTAGTATGAGTTTTCCCTTATTCTTCATCAAAGCATCTTTAATGCCATTTTAATCACTTCTTCTACAGTGGATAATGGTTTTTCCTTAACGATTTTGGAAACCACTTTCTGCGAAGCCGCCTGGTTGAAACCTAACATCATCAATGCAGAAATAGCCTCATTTGCAGCTTGATTCATTGGTGTTGTGGCTTTTTCCCCGGTAAGATTATCTCCCGACAGCTTGACTTTATCTTTCAAATCGATGATAATTCTTTCTGCCGTTTTTGCCCCGATTCCTTTCACTGTTTTCAAAACATTGGAGTTGCCGGAAGAAATCACAGCTTCCAATTCTGCCACAGATAAGGAAGATAATATCATTCGGGCGGTGTTTGCCCCGACCCCGGAAACACTTATCAATAATAGGAATAGACTGCGTTCGCGTTGTTCCATAAAGCCGAATAACAGATGGGCATCTTCCCGGATGGCTTCATAAACGTACAACCTGACCGTTTTTTTCTCGGCAAGAGCACTGTATGTATTGAGTGAAATATTGATGGCATAACCCAATCCTCCTGCCTCCAGAACGACTGAAGCAGGGTTGAGTTCTATAATCTCCCCTTTGATAAAATCCAGCATAACGATTAAAAGTTGAGTACAAAGATAATAACGAAAAAAACAAAAAAAAATTGCTGTGATTTTACTTTGATGGATTAGCTCTACTTTGACAGATTATAATCGTTCTCAACTCGAATCTGTTAAAGTAGAATTAGTAACCTATATTTGCAAAAAATACAAATAAAAATAAAAAAAGTATACCTTTGCAAACAATAGTGTATAAGTAGCAAATAATCAATAATGTAAACTACTAATATTTTTAAAATTATGACTACAAAAAAAATTACGAAAGTGGATGGTGGGAACGAAAATACCCCGACAAAATCAACGTTTGTTCCTACGGCGGAAGCTAAAGGCAAAGCCACTCAATTGCGTATGTTTTCTATCCTTTTGTGGATATTGGCAATTGCTGCTGAAGTAGGCGCAATACTTGTATTGTTAAAAAGCTCGAAACCCATTGAAACAACTACTTGGGTTTGGATGATTGTATTTATAGTGGCCGATTTGATTTTAGTCATCACCGGTTCTCAACTATGGAAAAAAGCTAATCGCCTGGATCCGGCTTCAAAGCAAGACAAAGTGAAATTTTTCCTGCAAAACCAACTTGGAGTTATCATTTCAGTCATTGCCTTTTTACCTTTGGTAATTTTGATTTTCACCAACAAGGATTTAGATGGGAAACAAAAAGGTATTTTAGGTGCTATTGCAATTGTAGCCTTAGTTATAGCCGGTATTTCGAGCGCGGATTTCAACCCGCCTTCGGTGGAAGAATATACAGAACAAACAAACCAAATAGAAGAATTAACAGGCAGAAATAGTGTTTATTGGACAAAATCGGGGACGAAATATCATATTTACGAAGATTGTCCGCATATAAATAGCAGTCGTACAGATGAAATTTTCAATGGTACTGTAGCAAAAGCCCGTGAGTTGAAAAATATTACCGAGTTGTGTAAAACTTGCGAAAATAAGGCTGGGAAAGCAAAAGGTTTGCTCGACAATGTTACATTGCCTGAAGTAAAATAAATCTGTGTAATCTGTGTGATGCTATTTAATCACTTTTGATACAGCCTCCTTGATATTGTACATTCGTCTATAAAAAAGACTATTCGACTTGATTGGTTGAATCGAAATAAAATTTATCTTTGCACTTCTAATTGATAGGTATTTACGAATTAATTATTAAATGACAGAAACAGAGATTTTAGTTGCAAAAATTGTCGAAGCTCTTCAGGACAAAAAAGGAAGAAAAATAATTACTATGAACCTTACCGGTATACCGGGCTCCATTTGTCAATATTTCGTTATATGTGAAGGGGGATCTCCAACCCAGGTATCTGCACTTTCCGATTCTGTTTGGGATAAAGTTTCAGATGATTTAAGAGAAAAACCTTTGGGTGCAGTTGGAATGAGGGAAGCACAATGGGTGGCCATGGATTATGGCACAGTTATTGTCCATATATTCTTACCCGAATTAAGGGATTATTATAACCTGGAGCATTTATGGGCAGATGCCGAAATAAAAGAATTTAATGAGGAATAAATAAATGGAAGATAAAGACAAGCAACCGCAACAACCGAATCAAGGAAATAAAAATTCGAAAGGCGGGGGTGGTAATAAGCAAATAAATTTCAAATTCAATCTTAACTGGTTGTATATATTGATTGTCATAATGCTGCTAGGCATTTTTTTTGCAAACGATCAGTCAGGTAACAGCAAAGAGTTGGGATGGTCTGAGTTCCAGCAATTAACACGGGAAAATAAGTTTAGCAAAATGGTTGTTTACAACCGGAAAAGCCTTGTGGTTGCCACTGTTAAAGACCAATATGTTTCTGAAATTTTTAGAGATTCAATCAAAACCCCATCTTATTTCAAGCCCAAAACAAATGAGGGCGCCAATGTGGTGGTTACAATTCCTTCACCTGACAAATTTTCTGATTTTTATGACAAGGCGGTTGCAGAGAATAATATTGATGCCAAAGTTTCTTTTGACGAAGGCAGGGATATGCTTTGGGACTTGCTTCTTTCCATAGGGCCATTCATATTAATTATTGTCATTTGGTTTATCATTATGCGCCGCATGTCGGGTGGAGGTGCTGGCGGAGGTGTATTCGGGGTTGGTAAGTCTCGTGCTCAAATTTTTGATAAATCAGCTCAGACTAAAAAAATTACATTTAAGGATGTGGCCGGATTATCAGAAGCAAAACAGGAAGTGGAAGAAGTTGTTGATTTCCTTAAAAATCCGGGAAGATATACTGAATTAGGAGGAAAAATTCCTAAAGGAGCTTTATTGGTGGGTCCTCCGGGAACCGGGAAAACATTGTTGGCTAAAGCCGTTGCCGGTGAAGCAGACGTTCCTTTCTTCTCCTTGTCAGGTTCTGATTTTGTGGAGATGTTTGTCGGGGTAGGGGCTTCGCGTGTCCGGGATTTGTTCCGCCAGGCTAAAGAAAAAGCGCCATGTATCATATTTATTGATGAAATTGATGCAGTCGGGCGTGCCCGTGGACGTAATCCGAACTTCAATTCTAATGATGAACGCGAAAATACATTGAACCAGTTACTTACCGAAATGGATGGCTTTGGTTCCAATAGCGGGATTATCGTTTTGGCCGCTACTAACCGTGCCGACATTTTGGATAAAGCTTTGCTTCGTGCAGGACGTTTCGACCGGCAGATTAATGTTGATTTACCCGACCTGAATGATCGTAAAGAAATTTTTATCGTGCATCTGCGTGGTGTTAAAATAGATGAATCAGTCGATACAGAATTTTTGGCCCGCCAGACTCCCGGATTTTCCGGGGCTGATATTGCGAACGTTTGTAATGAAGCTGCTTTGATTGCCGCCCGTAATAACAAGACATTCGTTCAAAAAGAAGATTTTATGAATGCCGTTGACCGTATTGTAGGAGGTTTAGAGAAAAAATCAAAAATCACTACTTACGAAGAACGCCGTTCTATTGCCATACATGAGTCGGGGCACGCTACTTTGAGTTGGGTGCTTGAACATGCCAATCCTTTGGTGAAAGTGACCATCGTTCCCCGCGGTAAAGCATTAGGCGCAGCATGGTATATTCCTGAAGAACGACAAATTACTACTTATGAGCAATTGCAGGATGAAATGTGCGCTACTTTAGGCGGACGTGCGGCAGAGGAGGTATTCCTTCACCGAATTTCTACCGGAGCAATGAATGATTTGGAACGTGTAACCAAACAGGCTTATGCCATGGTTGTTTATTTTGGAATGAGCGAACGATTGCCAAACATGAATTATTATGATTCATCTGGGCAGGAATATGGTTTTACAAAGCCTTATAGCGATGAAACGGCCAAATTGATAGATGAAGAAGTAAAGCGAATTATCAATGAACAATATAATCGTGCCAAACAGCTATTAACGGAAAATGCAGAAGGACATCATCAGTTGTCGGAAGCATTACTGGAAAAAGAAGTTATATTTTCTGATGATTTGGAGCGGATATTTGGTAAACGCAAATGGAAATCCCGTTCCCAGGAAATACTTGAACAACAGGGATTGACAGAAGAAAAAACTGCTGAATGCCAGAAAGAGGAAGCTGATAACAAAGAAGAAGCAAAAAAAAACCTGGAAGAACCACAATGAAAAATTTACTGATACGAACATTAACAGGTGCGATATATGTTGCAGTTTTGCTTACAGGAGTACTGGGTGGTGCTTATGCCTTTGCCGGCTTATTTGTAATTGTGATTGCCCTTTGTTTGTGGGAATTTTACAGACTTGTTGATTCGATAGAGCATGTGAATGTTTGCAGGATATTTAATGTTTGCGCTGGAATTTATTTTTTCATTGCAACATTTTTATTCACTTATAAAGGAATGGACTTTTCCATCTATCTTCCTTATTTTGGCTATCTGCTGCTTGTTTTTGTCCTGGAATTATATAGGAGAGATGACAATCCGCTGGAAAACTTGGCATATTCCTTTTTAGGCCAGATTTATATTGTTTTGCCAATTTCATTATTAAACAGGGTGGCGTTTCTTCCATCCGGGCAGGAAGTAGCGTATACTCCACTCATTCTTTTGTCCCTGTTTATCTTTATCTGGGCTAATGATACCGGCGCTTACCTTGTAGGAATGGCTATTGGCAAACGGAAGTTATTTGAACGGGTTTCCCCTAAAAAATCGTGGGAAGGTTTTTTTGGAGGAATGGTATTTGCAATTCTGGCTTCATTGGTAATAGTTTATTTTTGTCCTGAAATCAAATGTATACAATGGATAGGATTGGCTGTTCTGGTTGTCATATTCGCTACATTTGGTGATCTGACGGAATCGTTGATGAAACGCACACTGAATGTGAAAGATTCGGGCAAAGCTTTGCCTGGTCACGGTGGTTTCTTAGACAGGTTTGATAGTATGCTTTTTGCTATTTATGCTTTGTTCTTTTATACTGAAGTGGTGTTGAGGTAGTCTGCTAAAAGAGAATGTACCAAAATAATTAAACAATACACAGATTGTACAAATTAAAGCCACGAAACAATGTTGCTTCGTGGCTTTAATTGTTCGCCCAGCATGGGTATATTCTAATGGGTGCAAGTCCCTCGCACGCCCAGATAGTGGGAAGTGTTTAGCCAACGCCAAGGGTGTCCACCGTGAGGTGGAATCCGAAGGAAGGTAGCGGCAAACATCTGGCCTGACGTACAGAAACCGGATATAAGGCTAAAGGATGTGGGTTAGTCTGCAATACAAGACAAAGCCCTATAACTATCCGGAAACATCCAAAGTAAATCCGGCAGGTATAAGATTGAAAGAATGTATTCTTAACTGGGGAGGTCTCACAGACGTGCGGATGTTTTTTTTTTTTTCAGAAGCACGGAGTAAAGTTTGCTGTGAGAAGTCAGCAGAGGACATAGTACCCGAAAAAAAAAAAAAACGGCATTTGGGTTAGGTGTGGAGTTTTTTTTAGGGTTAGATGTTCTCTGCTGAATTATTACATGAATCATTAATCCGTGCTTCATTAAAAAAAAACATCTGCACGTCCGTGAGATCTCCCCAGTTAAGAATACATTCTTTCCATCTTATACCTGCCGGATTTACTTTGGATGTTTCCGGATAGTTATTGGGCTTTGTCTTGTTTTGCAGACTAACCCACATCCTTTAGCCTTATATCCGGTTTCTGTACGTCAGGCCAGATGTTTGCCGCAACCTTCCTTCAGATTCCAT
>JAVBLO010000111.1:0-17205 GCA_031553415.1 Bacteroidales bacterium
AATCATTTCTTTAAGAAGTGAGAAGTGAGAAGTGAGAAGTGAGAAGCAGAACTTTCATTCTAACTTCTCACTTCTCACTTCTCACTTCTTTGTTACGCTAAAAGCAATTGTGTTAAAATCAAGTCAAATGTAAGAATCATCACACTGCTCATTACCACCGAATTAGTACTTGCCTTACCTACCTGCAAGGCACCACCTTTCACATTATACCCAAAGTAGGCAGCAGTTGAAGCTATGATAAAGGCGAATACAACTGATTTGATAATGGAATAAGCAATATTAAACGGTAAAAACCAAAAATGAAGACCTAATTCATAATCAGAAACCGTAATGATATTGGGTGATATATAACCAATAACATATCCTCCGATAATACCAAAAAACATACTGAATATAGACAATACAGGAATAAAAACCATAAATGCCACCAACTTAGGCATGATAAGGTAATTAGCTGAATTCACACCCATAATCTCCAAAGCGTCAATTTGCTCTGTAACCCTCATGGTTCCAATTTCCGAAGCGATATTCGAACCTACTTTACCGGCGAGTATCAAACACATGATTGTTGATGAAAATTCGAGCAAAACAATTTCACGGGTAACATATCCGGTTGTAAAGGTCGGTACAAGAGGAGACGTAACGTTAATGGAAATCTGCATGGTGATTACGGCGCCAATAAAAACAGAAATGAAGACCACTATCCAGATAGAATCCACCCCTAACTTATAAATTTCCTTGCTTGTCTGCTTAAAAAACTCACTCCACCTTTCAGGTATGGCAATAGCGCGAAACATCAGCAAGGTATATTCCCCAAAATCTCGTAATGCTTTCATTTTAATTAATTGAAAGTTTTATAAGCTGCAAATGTAATGTTTTTTTTGCTACTTCTTTTACCATATATCATTTTCCAAGGAACAAAATTATTGCAAAAAATTTGCATATTGATAACTTTTGAGTTAACTTTGCAGAATGGATGCACAAAGACAGATTATTTTTCACAAACAATATTTTGTTGATTTTTATCTGGAGCAACCGGAAAAAGTTCAAGAGAAAATCGAATATGTTTTTAAGATTATCTGTAATGTTCAAAATGTTCCGAAAAAATTTCTTGACCACATAACAGAAACTGATGGTCTTTATGAAATACGAATTGAATTTGAAAGTAATATTTATCGAATATTCTGCTGCTTCGACAAAGGAAATTTAGTGATATTATTCAACGGATTTCAAAAAAAGACACAAAAAACACCTAAAAAAGAAATTGATTTGGCTTTGAAACTAAAAGATGAATACTTCAACTCAAAAAAAGAACAAAAATGAAAAATAAAGAAATCAAAAATACTAAGAACTTTGATGAGTTATTAGACATTAAATACGGAAAAATTGGCACAGAAAAACGTGACGAATTTGAAGAAAATGCACAGTATTTTGTAATTAGTGAGATGTTGAAAGAAGCCAGGAAAGAAGCAAATATGACACAAGAACAGCTTGCTGAAAAAATTGGCACAAAAAAAAGTTACATTTCACGACTCGAAAATGGGAGATGTGATATACAGCTCTCAACTCTTTACCGGATTTTTGAGTTTGGACTTGGCAAACAAATAAATCTTTTAATCGGCTAATTTTTCCTAAATAACTCGTAACAAACATGGAACAAATGGTTCTCCGCACAGAAAATTTGATAAAAAAATACCGTAACAGAACGGTAGTAAACCACGTATCAATCGATGTAAAACAAGGTGAAATCGTAGGTTTATTAGGGCCAAACGGAGCAGGAAAAACCACAACCTTTTACATGACGGTAGGACTTGTCACTCCCAACGAGGGAAAAATTTTCCTGGATGATATTGAAATCACCAAATTTCCTGTCTATAAAAGAGCACAACATGGAATCGGATACCTGGCGCAGGAAGCTTCTATTTTCCGGAAAATGTCGGTCGAAGACAATATACGTTCCGTACTGGAAATGACAAAAAAGCCGATTGACTACCAGAAAGAAAAACTGGAAAGCCTGATTGCAGAATTCGGATTACAGAAAGTCCGGAAAAACCTGGGAGATCAACTTTCAGGAGGGGAACGCCGCCGCGCCGAAATCGCGCGTTGCTTAGCCATTGACCCCAAATTTATCATGTTGGATGAACCTTTCGCCGGTGTCGACCCGATTGCCGTGCAAGATATCCAGCAAATCGTAGGAAAGTTGAAACATAAAAATATCGGTATCCTGATAACCGACCACAATGTGCACGAAACACTCAGTATCACCGACCGGGCATACCTTCTTTTCGAAGGGAAAGTTTTATTCCAGGGCGTTGCTGAAGAATTAGCTGCCAATCCTATTGTAAGGGAAAAATACCTGGGACGCGACTTCGAATTACGGAAGAAGGTTCTGTGATTTACATTTCCTTATCAGCAGGATAAAAGTTATAGAAAACAAGGCCAATGAAAGGAATGCAACCCACAGAGTAGAGCCGGTTCCCACTTCATCAACTTTTTTAAGCACTTCAGGGTTTTTGATACTGTAATAGCCGATGACGCCAATCGCATTATTCGTAAAATGAGCCAGCACCGGGACCCAAATGCTTTTACTATAATAAAGCAAGTAACCCATGTATGCTCCCAAAAAAGCCCGTGCAAAAAAGCCGTAAAACTGGAAATGTATCAAACTGAAAATAATCCCGACAGTCCAGATAACCACATGTGGGTTTTTAAATGCCTTACCCAAAATATTCTGCAACACTCCCCTGAATATAAACTCTTCACCAACAGCGGCCAGGACAGCTACAATCAACAAATTCATCAGGAATGTAAAATAGCTGTCGGTTGTTAATATCATTTCATTTATGTGTTGCGCCTGTTCTTCCCATTTGATAATTTGAGTTCTCAACGAATCAGGATAAGGTATTTGTTGGGTCCAATAAATAACAGCATTTAAAAATGGTAGTATAAAAATAATACCAAGTATGGTAAGCAACATCACTGAACCGGAGAATCCATTTTCCGTATGCAAATATTCACGGCCGTTATCGCTGAAAAACCGGGATAAAATCAGTGCAGGAAAGAAAAAAGCGCATAAAGTCTGGAAAAATAACATTTGGCGAACCAATTGTGCATTTTCGTTCGCATATAACAAAAATTCTTTCAAATCGCCTAAAGCAAATCCACTCTTCGCATATTCAAACCCCACAAACAAATATTGTCCTACAGTCAATCCTAAAATTACGGTTGAAATCAGGGTAAATACTTGCAGGAGAACAGGGGCATTTTTGAGAAAACCTTTTTCAAAAGCAGCCATTGACAGTTTTTTATTAATTTTGCGTCAAATATAACGAATATTTCCATGCAATTACTCTCTCCGCAAGCTTTTCCTGATTATCAACTCATCGATTCGGGAGATTACGAAAAATTAGAACGGTTCGGAAAATATGTTCTCCGGCGACCGGAACCTCAAGCTGTCTGGCGAAAAAATTTAAGTGATCAAGAATGGGAAAAACGCACGGATGCTTATTTCAAAAAAGAAAAAGGCAAAAGCGTTTCTAACGAAGGGAATGAACGTGGAGAATGGATATTAGGGCCACACATGCCTCAGCAATGGTTTATAAATTACCATTACAAAACGATGAAGTTACGTTTCCGGTTGGGATTGACTTCATTCAAACATGTCGGCATTTTTCCGGAACAAGCAAGCAACTGGGATTTTATTTATGATACTTTATCAGAAATGCCCCCTCAGTCAAAAGTATTAAACTTATTTGCTTATACAGGAGGCGCTTCGCTGGCTGCCAAAGCTGCCGGAGCCGATGTTACCCATGTCGATTCAGTAAAACAAGTACTGAACTGGTCGCGCGAAAATATGGAAGCGTCCAATTTCAGCGATATACGTTGGGTATTGGAAGATGCCCTGAAATTTGTAAAAAGGGAAGCCAAGAGAGGCAAAATATACCAGGGAATCATTATGGACCCGCCGGCTTACGGAAGAGGCCCTGAAGGCGAAAAATGGATTCTGGAAGAAAGCATCGCCGAATTGATGGAAGCTTGTGCTGAATTATCTGACAAACAAAACTCTTTCTGCATCATCAATCTCTACTCGATGGGATTCTCTTCCCTGATTGCAGAAAACCTGATGAAAGATTATTTTCTACATTATTCAGATATAAACTCCGGCGAATTATTTTTACCCGACGAAGCCAGCAGAAACTTGCCATTAAGCGTTTTTTGCAAGGGGAAAAGATAATTGAGAATTGAGAGTGGAGAATTGAGAATGAAATCGCGTGTAAGTTACATTCTCAATTCTCCACTCTCAATTCTCAATCATCTATAATCATTCCACTACCAATGCAAAGATTACATTTTGTATCATAAATTACAGCGAATTGCCCTGCTGCAATTCCTTGAATCTTGTCTTCGGAATCAATTCGATATAAATCTCCTATTCTTTTGATTTTTCCGAATGTAAAATCAGGAGTATGGCGAATCTTGAAAGCAATTTCTTTTTCATCATCAAATTCTCCCCAAACATCTTCGGTAATAAACTGGAATCCCTGCAAATTAACCACTTTACCATATTGTGTTTCAGGATCGTAACCATTAGAAACATAAACAATATTTCGGCGGATATCTTTTTTAATCACAAACCAGGGGCCTCCACTCAATCCCAAGCCTTTACGCTGTCCAATGGTATGAAACCAATAACCTTTGTGCTTGCCGACTACATTCTCGGTTTCAAATTCGACAATTTTTCCGGGACGTTCTCCCAAGTACCGTTTGATAAAATCGTTATAATTGATTTTGCCAAGAAAACAAATGCCCTGGCTATCTTTACGCTGAGCACTTGGCAAACCCTCACGGGCAGCGATTTCCCGGACTTCACTTTTTTGCAGATGTCCAATCGGGAACATCAATTTAGAAACTTGTAAATAATCAACCTGTCCCAAAAAGTAAGTCTGGTCTTTTACCTTATCAACAGCAGTCGAAAGCCATGTCTTTCCATCAATATCAGTAGTATTCGCATAATGCCCCGTAGCTATTTTATCAAAAGCATGTCCCCATTTCTGCTCAAAGCAACCAAATTTGATTAATTTATTACACATCATATCCGGATTAGGAGTCAAACCACGCTTAACTGCATCGATGGTATAGTTCACTACATTCTCCCAATACTCTTCGTGCAACGAGACTACTTCCATCCGGCAACCATACTTCTTCGCAATGTAAGTGGTAATCTCAATATCTTCTTCCGAAGGGCAGTCAATGTATCCATGCTCATCTTCCATTCCTATTTTGATATAGAAAATAGTAGGATCATATCCGGCTTCTTTAAGCTGGTGAACGACAACAGAGCTGTCAACTCCTCCTGAAACTAAAGCGGCTATATTCATTTATATTGAAACTTATTTCTATTAAAAGCAAAACTATTCATAATTTTTAATCAAAAGCTCATCAATCTCTCCACGTTCTGCCCCATTTGAATTGATAGCTCTATTCGCTTTGACTATTTGAATCGTATAATTTTTATACTGTTCTTTTATAAAAGGAGCTGCCGAATTCGACAATAAGAATTTAATTCCTTTTTTCGTTAATTCATCGCATGCTTCCCGTAGCCTGACCTGATCAGCCGTATCCCAACCACCTTGCACATATCCTGTAAAGTTAGAACTTTCAGAAAGAGGATGATAAGGTGGATCTAAATAAACAAAAGAATTTCTATCCAGTTTTTTCAATACTTCCTCATAATCCTGACAAGAAAAAGTTATGTTATTATTGTTAAAATATTCATTAACTGCCTTTAATGTCCGCTCGTTAACTATATTAGGATTTTTATACCGACCAAAAGGAGCATTAAATTCTCCTGCATTATTCACCCTGTAAAGTCCGTTAAAACAAGTTTTATTCAGAAATATAATCCTTGATGCACGTTGGACTTTTGTTAAATTGCCATAATCTTTTGTCCGATCCAACCTTCTTATTTCATAAAAATAACCTGCTTCATTTTTATGTTTTTTCAAGTCGGCAATCAACTCATCAAGGTTGTTCTTAATAACCTCGTATACATTGATTAATTCGGCATTGAAATCATTTATAATAGCAATTTCCGGTTGTAAATGAAATAAGACGGCTCCACCCCCGATGAATGGCTCTACATAACTGTATTCTTTTATATTTTCAGGCAAAAGGGAAACTATCGAAGGCATGATTTGTCGTTTACCTCCAACCCATTTCAAAAAGGGCGTTACCAATTTATCTGTCATCTATTTTTAAGGGTTTTATGTTATACGTTTTATGTTATATGTTTGGCTTACGCACGAAAAAATGTATGACGTATAACGTAAACCATATAAATATGGAAGCATTTGCAAATTTATCGATTTTATTTGAGATTTCAAGCAGAAGTAACTACCTTTGAAACTCATTATAAACACGAATTAATATGAAAATAAAAAGACATATAGGCGTTCCGGCTGCATTATTACTATACCTGATTGTAATAGCCATTTATTCCTGGCCGGGAAGATTTCCCCAGGTTTCTTATGCTCAATGGGGAGCTACCATTGCAATAACTTTGTGTTGCATTGTTGCATTATATTTTTTCTTAAAGAAAAGAGGTGAATTCAGGAACAAAAAAAATGAAAAATGAAAAATGAAAAGTATGTTTAATTTTTAATTCTGTATAAATTCCTCCGTTAAAATAATTTCGCAAATCAAACATGGGTAAATTATTGCCGGAAGGAAAGAGACCAGTTCTTTTTTCCTGCTTCTTGCTTTTACTTCTTCAGTAAATTCTTCTTCAGTCCGTAATTTCTTCAACGCCATTTCAGAAGCACCCTGTTGAGCCGCCTTTTTAGAGTTACCAATACCAACTCCAGCCAATAAGCCGTTAAGTTTTACTTGTGTCTGGAATACCGGATTGCTATCTTCATCTTTAAAACTTTCAATCAGTTCAAAAACCAATTCCACCCTGTATTTCTGACACCATTCAAGGAGTTTGGATTTAAAATTAATTTCTTTTTTCGCCAGTTTTTCAATATTCAGATAACGTTCTATAATATGCTTATCTATAAATTTATAGGTCTGATCATATCCCTTATCCAAATAAATGGCACCAATAAGCGCTTCTAATGCATTCCCAAGTATATGGCTTTTATGAGTATTAATCCGCGTAGCAGAAACAATAACCTTTTCGAGGCCAAGTTCTGTTGCAATATGGTTGAGAGTTTCCCTTTGGACAATTTTAGAACGGGTATTGGTTAAAAATCCTTCGTTTTTGGTTTTGAATTTCTTAAATACGATATCAGCAACAACGGCATCCAGAATAGCATCTCCAAGAAATTCTAACCGTTCATTATTTATATATTTTCCGGACTCGGTTTCTTTAGATGAAGATTTATGCCGTAGTGCTTCTTCATAAACGCGGATATTTCCGGGGAAGAAACCTAAGATTTTATAAAAAGCAAAATAAGACCCTTTCTTCTTGTTCCGAAAGAGTCTTATTTTCTTGAATATTATTTTAACCATTTATTTCACAAACTTCTTAACTATCAAACAAGCATTGTGTCCTCCAAAACCAAAAGTATTGGAAAGAGCAGCATCTACTTTACGTTTTTGTGCTTTATTGAAAGTATAATTAAGCTTGTAATCAATTTCAGGATCTTCGTCTCCTTCAGTAAAGTTAATTGTAGGAGGAACAATGTCGTTCAAAACAGACAAAATACAAGCCATTCCTTCAACAGCGCCTGCAGCTCCCAACATGTGTCCTGTCATTGATTTGGTAGAACTAATGTTAAGATCATAAGCATGTTCTCCAAACACTTCCTTGATTGCTTTACATTCGGAAGGGTCGCCTACAGGAGTAGAAGTCCCATGCACATTGATATAATCAATATCTCCCGGCTCCATTCCTGCATCAGCTAATGCATTACGCATAACCAACATAGCGCCTAATCCTTCAGGATGTGAAGCTGTAAGGTGATAAGCGTCAGCCGACATACCTCCGCCTGCTACTTCAGCATAAATTTTAGCTCCACGTGCGAGTGCATGTTCCATTTCTTCCAAAATGATACAAACACCACCTTCACCCATCACAAAACCATCACGGCTTTTGCTGAACGGACGGGAAGCTGTTTCCGGAGAATCATTTCTTGTAGACAAAGCCGTCAAAGCATTGAACCCGCCGATACCTGAAACTGTAATTGCAGCTTCAGCACCTCCAGTCACCACTGCATTGGCTTTTCCCAAACGAATCATGTCAAAGCCTGAAATCATACCGTTTGTAGACGAGGCACAAGCCGAAACTGTACCGTAGTTTGGCCCTCTGAATCCGTACATCATTGAAATATGACCGGCAGCAATATCGCTGATCATTTTCGGGATAAAAAACGGATTGAGTTTAGGACCCATATCTTCATGCAGATAATAATTACCTACCTCTTGTTCAAATGTGCCGATACCGCCAATTCCTGAAGAAAAAACAACTCCGATTTTATCTAAGTTTTCCTTTTCCAAATCGAAGCCGGCATCTTCAACAGCCTCTTTAGCAGAAGCTACTGCAAACTGGGAATATCTGTCGAATTTCCTTAACTCTTTACGATCGAAATATACGGAAGGATCAAATCCTTTTACTTCACAGGCAAATTGAGTTTTGAATTTCGATGCATCAAATAAAGTAATGGGTCCAGCCCCACTCTTTCCCTCGATCATGGCGTTCCATGTGGATTTCACGTCATTTCCCAAAGGAGTCATGGCTCCCAGACCCGTTACAACTACTCTTTTTAATTCCATAAGGTTTTAAAATAAGAGATTTACTTTGCGTTAGCTTCAATATAAGAAACAGCGTCTCCTACTGTGCCGATTTTTTCAGCTTGATCGTCCGGAATAGAAATACCAAATTCTTTTTCAAATTCCATAATCAACTCAACAGTGTCCAGAGAGTCTGCTCCCAAGTCATTAGTAAAGCTTGCTTCGTTAGTTACTTCAGATTCTTCTACGCTAAGTTTATCAACGATGATAGCTTTTACCCTTGATGCAATTTCAGACATAACTTTTAATTTTTAATTAATAATATATAGAATAAGTTTCTATTTTTGCACTGCAAAGGAAAGCATTATTATTGAAATACGAAAAAAATTTAAGAAAAACTTGCACATATCAGCAAATATTGTGCATTAAAAATGTAAAAAAATGAAGAAAAATGTTGCTATTCTGGCTTCAGGTTCAGGCTCAAATGCTGAAAATATCATTCGATATTTCCATGATAATGAAGGCATTTGTTTTCCGGTGATTATAAGTAATAAAGAAGATGCTTATGTGCACGAACGCGCCAGGAAACTTGGGATTCCTTCCTATACATTCAGAAAAAATGATTTCGAAAACGGAAAAGTACTGGAACTTTTAAAAGAGCAACAAATCAATTTCATCATTCTGGCAGGATTCCTTTTGAAAGTTCCTGCCAATTTATTGCAGGCATATTCCAACCGGATAATCAATATTCATCCGGCGCTTTTGCCTAAATTCGGCGGGAAAGGGATGTATGGTTCGCATGTGCATGAAGCGGTTGTGGCAGCCAAAGAAAAAGAATCGGGAATAACGATTCATTATGTCAATGAGAATTATGATGAAGGGCAAATTATATTCCAGGCTAAATGTGAAGTTTCCCCAACAGATACTCCTGATGATGTGGCAGGAAAAGTGCATGCTCTGGAATATGAATTTTTTCCGAAGGTGATTGAAAACTTGTTAGTTAGATGCAATACACAAGCAGCACAGCGTTTAGACAGTGAAGAAGAAAAACTTGACATTTTTTGAAAAATTGTGTATCTTCGCATTTTAATTAGGGCTAAAGAAAATGGCAAGGAAAAATCAAGAGAAAAACAAATTTGGACAATATTTTACGCCAAAGATTGTAGCCGATTTTATGGTCGGTTTGGCTAATATTAATGGTGATTCCAAAGTTTTAGAGCCTTCATGTGGCGAAGGCGTGTTTCTTGATTTGTTGCAACAAAAAAGATTTGAAAATGTCACTGCCTACGAAATTGATAACGACTTAGCAACGAATTTTTCAAATGTACATTACGAAAGTTTTGTAACAGCAAAAATTAATGAAAAGTTTGATTTAATCATTGGAAATCCTCCTTATATTCGTTGGAAAAATTTAGAAGACAAGTTGAAACAAGAACTTGCAACGAATCCATTGTGGAACAAATATTGTAACTCTCTTTGTGATTACTTGTATATTTTCATTCTGAAATCCATTGAATTACTGAATGAGAAAGGGCAACTGATTTTTATTTGTCCCGAGTATTGGATGAATACAACGCATTCTGTTTCATTGCGTAATTACATGGTCCAAAATGGTTATTTTGAAGAAATTTATCATTTCAACGAAACACCGATTTTTGATAAAGTCACAGTTTCGATTGTGATTTTCAAATATATTAAAAGTCAAGAGAAAAAAAGCACAATCAAAGTTGCGAAATATCATATAAATCAAAAACTCACCATTGAAACTTTAGATAAACTTAAACGGAAAGTTATTTTTACTGATGCCAAATATTTGGATGTTCCACAATTTAAAGCAAATGAAAGGTGGTTGTTGCAATCAGAAACGGATCAAAATCAACTGAAAATATTTGAAAAGAGTTGTCAAAAGAAACAAGCAAATCGTTTATTGCCATTGTTCGAAGAAACGGACAAGTCTGATTTTCATACTATTGGTGAATTTTGCGACATTGGTAATGGTTTGGTTAGCGGTTTAGACAAAGCGTTTCAAGCAAATGGAGACCCTCTGAATGATACGGAAAAACAAGCAATAATCAAAGTTGTAAAAGCAAAAAACTTAAATCCGTTTTATATTGATAATATAACACCATATATTTATATTCCTGAAGGACTGACCAAAGAAGAAATGATAGAAAAATATCCACATTTTTATTCTCATTTCTTGTTGTTTAAAAATGAGTTAGAAAAACGTTATCAATATAACCGAAAAATTAACATTTGGGAATGGGTATTTTTGCGAAATTTCAACTTGTTCAGCCGAAAAGAAAAGCGAATTTTTGTACCTTGCAAAGAGCGGATTTCTAATAAAAATTATTTTCGTTTCTCGTTAGTTGATGAGGGAATTTACCCAACACAAGATGTAACAGCAATTTTCAGAAAGCCAAAAACGAAAGAAAGTTTGGAATATATTGTAGCATATTTGAATAGTCCTTCTGTTTTTGAATGGTTGAAATGCAATGGAATAGTAAAAGGTAACATTGTAGAATTTTCAGAAAAACCGATTTCAGGTATTCCTTTCAAAGTAATAAATTGGAACAATAAAGAAGAAGTTGCTTTGCATAACAGTATTACCGATTTATCTAAACAATACATTGAGACAAAAGACAATAATTATTTAAAAGAAATAAACTACGCTATAAATCAGCTAATTGCAAAATTATGATTGTCGATTACAAAAATTTATGTAAAACGATAAAAGGGACTTCCATTCCAAAACCATTATCAGGAACTTTGTCAGGGCACGCTGCAGGCGAGCCATTTGACAAGCATGTTTATGCTGAAATAAAAAAACAATTCCCGGAAAATACATTTCGTCAATACGAATACTTGAACGATTTGTTTAGCAAAAATCCTGATGCAATCAGATTTAAGGCCAGACAAGCCTTGTTCAATTCTCCAACTATTTTATTCCTTTTAGGTCGTGGAAAAGAGGCAGCAGTTAAATGGAGAATCGAAAAAAATTTTGAGGAAAAGCAAAATGACACGGCCGATATTTTAGTAGTCAAAGATAATTTTTACGATTTGCTCGACATTAAAACACGGAATATCTCAAAGTCGGCACAACCACCCAATATCATTTCAGCATACAAATTGGCTCAACTTTGTGTAAAAATGATTAACAATAAGGAGTTCGACAACTTTACATTCAATTATTTTGAAATTGACTGGAAACTCGAAAACGACAAATTGATTTGCAAAGACACACATTTTGCTTGTTTATTCAATACAAATCCTATCAATTTGTACATAAATTGGGCGGCGGGAATGCAAATACAATTTCATGTTTGCAATTTAGACCAAACTTTCAACGGAACACGAGAACAATGGGCAAAATTTTATTTGGAACATTTTGCAATGGAAGCCAGGAAACGAGCAGATTATATGATTACAAAATTTGCCAAACCGTTTGAAAAATACATTGAATAATACGAAAAATACCACTATATTAAGTGCGCTAATGAAATTCTCAATTCTCCTCGATTTAACATTTCCTTAATAAGTATTAAATTCGCAAATCTTTTCAGTCTCTGTGCTTCGTGAATTATTGATAAACTATATCTTTGTGAGCAGATTATTAATTTCAATCTTAATACAATAAATTTATGAACAAAAAGATTTTGATGCCGATATTTGTATTGGCAATTGTAGCGATGTTTTCAGCCTGTTCATCAGGGTTAAAACCACTGGCTTCGAGTTATGTAAAAGCAACACCTCAACCTCTTGAGGTTGTGGCAGGAAAAGTCCCTGTAACAATTAATGCAACCTTCCCGGAAGGATGGTTCAACAAAAATGCAACTGTAACAGTTGTTCCTGTTTTAAGATATAATGGCGGAGAAGCTTGGGGAACAAGCTACAACTACCAGGGAGAAAAAGTTGCCGGAAACGGTCAGGTTATTCCTCAAAAAGCCGGAGCTAATGTCACGATGACTTCCAATTTCAACTATGTTCCTGCAATGGAAAAATCGGAACTTTACCTTACATTCACAGCAGCAGTAGGCAGCAAAACAGTATCTCTTCCTGATATGAAAATCGGAGACGGTATCCTGGCAACTTCAGCCTTGGCCAATGCAGGCTCTGAAAGTCCTGCTATTGCTCCTGATGCTTTCCAACGCATCATCAAGGAAAAATATGATGCAGACATTATGTTCCTGATTCAACAAGCAGAATTGCGTTCAACCGAATTGAAAAAATCGGAAGTTGCAGACTGGAAAGGTGTTGTTGAAAGTGCAAGTATCACTCCAAACCAGAAAGTAAATGTGGAAATTTCTGCTTATGCATCACCCGACGGAGGTTATGAATTGAATGAGAAATTAGCTGCACAACGTGAGAAAAACACGAATCAATATCTGAAAAATGAGTTGAAAAAATCAAAGGTAGATGCTCCTGTTTCTGCAAGATATACCGCTCAAGATTGGGAAGGTTTCAAACAATTGGTTGAAAAATCAAATATCCAGGATAAAAACATCATTTTGAGCGTACTTTCTTCTTATTCTGATCCGGAAGAAAGAGAAAAACAAATCAAAAATATTTCATCTGTATTTTCCGTATTGGCTGAAGAAATTCTACCACAATTAAGACGTTCAAGGCTAACTGCCAATGTTGAAATTATAGGTAAGAGTGATGCTGAAATCAGCAAAATGGCAACTTCTTCTCCTAAAGCGCTTTCTGTAGAAGAGTTACTTTACGCTGCTACCCTGGCTAACACTAATGATGCAAAAGCCGCTATCTATAACACTGTAACTCAGATTTATCCTAACGATTACCGTGCATATAACAATCTGGGAACTATTGAATATGAAAAAGGAAACTTTGTAGATGCTGAAAAATACTTCAACAAAGCTCAAAGCTTAACCGGAAGCAAATCTCCTGAATTAAACTACAACTATGCTTTGATGGCATTAAGAGTAGGAGACAAACAAAACGCACAACAATTTTTAGGTAATGCTGCAGGTGTTCCTGAATTGAATAATGCTTTAGGTTTGTTGGCATTGGAAAGCGGAGATTATACTAAAGCTGCAAGTTTATTGGCAGGAACAAAAAGCAACAATGCTGCTTTGGCTCAAATAATGACAAAAAACTACAGCGGAGCCATGAGCACATTGAATGCCGTTCAAAATCCGGATGCTACAACTTCTTATCTGAAAGCAATTGTAGGTGCCAGGACAAATAATGTAAACGATGTTGTTTCCAACTTGCAAACAGCAATTTCAAAAGATCAGACAATGGCTAGTAAAGCTATCAACGATCTGGAATTTGCAAAATACGTTACTAACTCACAATTCCTGAAAGTTGTGAAATAAGGAATAACTTCCGCATAAAATTATAAACTGTATATCAGTTGCTAATTGCTAAAAAATTTACAATTACAATAGATATACAGTTTGTTTTTATAGAATTCTCTTCTTAACTTTAGAATGACGAACCTTAATTGTCGATTATTTTGAGTAATTTTGCACTTCTTTTTATCAAAAAACATTACAACCTAATTTTCGAAGCAAGTTCAGAAGATGGAATCAAATATAATCATCAAAGGAGCGAGAGTCAACAACCTGAAAAATATAGACCTGGAAATTCCGCGGGACAAACTCATTGTTATCACAGGTTTATCCGGATCCGGAAAATCATCATTGGCTTTTGACACGCTATATGCCGAAGGTCAACGGCGTTATGTGGAAAGCTTGTCTTCTTATGCCCGCCAGTTTCTGGGACGCATGAGCAAACCCGAATGTGATTACATCAAAGGCATTCCGCCTGCAATTGCGATCGAACAAAAAGTCAATACCCGCAATCCACGTTCAACAGTAGGGACATCAACTGAAATTTATGATTACCTGCGATTATTATTTGCACGGGTAGGAAAAACCATTTCACCTGTTTCGGGAGAAGTTGTAAAAAAACATCAGGTAAGCGATGCTGTTGATGAAATGCTCAAATATCCACAGGGAACACGCCTGGCAATATTGACATCCATTCATTTGAGAAATGGAAGGGGAATGAAAGAACAACTGGATATATTGATGAAAGAGGGATATTCCCGTGTAGAAATCAAAGAAGAGGTTTATGTTATTGAAGATGTTATCAACAATGATAAATTATTGAAAAGCAAGGAAATATTATTATTGATTGACCGTCTGACCTGTTCTGACGACAGCCAAACCATTTCCCGTTTATCAGACTCCGTACAAACCGCTTTTTTCGAAGGGGAAGGTTATGCTATTATTAAATTTTATACCGACAAAAAGACAATAACCAGAGAGTTTTCGGGCAAATTCGAAGCTGACGGAATTGTTTTCGAAGAACCTAACGACTTGATGTTCAATTTCAACAGCCCGGCAGGAGCTTGCCCCACATGCGAAGGATTCGGGAAAGTAATTGGAATAGACGAAGATATAGTTATTCCCAACAAATCCCTTTCGGTTTATGAAGATGCTGTCGCCTGCTGGAAAGGAGACAAAATGGGAGAATTCAAACAATGGTTCATTGAGAAAGCCGGAAAATATAAATTCCCGATTCACAAGCCTTATACAGAACTAAGTGAAGAAGAAAAAGATATGCTCTGGCGGGGAAGACCGGGACTACATGGCATTGATGATTTTTTCAAACATGTAGAAGAAAATCTTTATAAAATACAATACAGGGTGATGTTAGCCCGCTACCGTGGAAAAACTATCTGCCCAACCTGTAAAGGCAGCCGTTTAAAGCCGCAGGCATTGTATGTAAAAATCAGTAACAAATCAATTGCCGATTTGGTTTTACTACCTATCACAGAACTCAAAAAATTCTTCGAAAACCTCTCTTTGGATGAACATGACAAAGCAGTCTCGAAACGGCTTTTAATTGAAATCAATTCCCGGATACAATTCCTTGTAGATGTCGGGTTAGGATATTTAACGCTCAACCGCCTTTCTTCAACACTTTCGGGTGGAGAGAGTCAGCGCATCAATCTGGCAACTTCATTAGGAAGCAGTTTGGTGGGTTCATTGTACATCCTGGATGAGCCCAGCATCGGATTGCACTCAAGGGATACTGATTTATTAATCAAAGTACTGCGACAACTCCAGACATTAGGAAATACGGTAATTGTGGTTGAGCATGATGAAGAAATTATCCGGGCAGCAGATTACATCATTGATATTGGTCCGGCAGCCGGACAATTAGGAGGAAAAGTCATTTACCAGGGAAATGTCGCCAACCTTCAAAAAGCTTCAAACAGTTATACCGTCAAATATCTGACAGGAGAAGAACTAATTGAAGTACCGAAAGCACGGCATCCCTGGAATAATTATATTGAAGTAAAAGACGCCCGCCAGAATAATTTGAAAGGTATAAATGTCAAATTTCCCTTGAATATTATGACTGTAATCACAGGTGTAAGCGGTTCGGGAAAATCGTCATTGGTTAGGGATGTTTTCTACGAAACTGTCAGGAAATATTACGAAGGCAATAAAGATGTCAGCGGACAACTGCAAGGCATTTCCGGTGATTTTCATTTGGCCAAAGGGATTGAATTTGTAGACCAGAATCCGATAGGACGTTCCTCCCGTTCCAATCCGGTGACTTATATCAAAGCATACGACGAAATCAGGAAACTTTTCGCCGACCAGGCTTTATCAAAACAAATGGGGTTCACTCCTGCTCATTTTTCATTCAACGTTGAAGGTGGTCGTTGCGAAGAATGTAAGGGAGACGGAACTATCACTGTTGAGATGCAATTCATGGCTGATGTGGTGCTGGAATGTGAAACCTGCAACGGGAAACGTTTCAAACAGGAAGTACTGGAAGTAGAATACAATGGCAAAAATATCTATGATATTCTGGAAATGACCATCAGTGAGGCTGTGGCTTTCTTTGAAGAACATTCCGGAAATACAGAAAAAAAGATAGTAAAAAAACTGAAATGCCTCGACGAAGTCGGACTTGGTTATGTGAAACTTGGACAAAGTTCTTTTTCGCTTTCTGGTGGAGAAAATCAGCGGGTCAAATTAGCATTCCACCTAAGTGAAGAAAAAAGCCAGCCAACAATTTTTATTTTCGACGAGCCAACCACCGGTTTGCATTTTCATGATATCAAAACATTGCTGAAAGCTTTTAATGCCCTGATAGCCCGTGGACATACAATTATCATCATCGAGCATAACATGGATGTCATCAAATGTGCAGATTATGTGATTGATCTTGGTCCCGAAGGAGGAGAAAAAGGCGGCTATCTAGTTTGCACCGGGACTCCCGAACAAATTGCAGCTTGTAAAGAATCTTATACAGGACAGTTTTTGAATGAAAAATTAAAAATTAAAAATCAATGTCGTTTAGTTAAGCTATAACTTCTTCTTATTCATATAATAAACTTTTTTTGGCCTGTGATTTCTGGGATTAGCTCTTCCTGGTCTTATGTTTTCGCAGGTTTTCGTCATCAGTTCATCAAAAGCCTTCAAT
>JAVBLO010000066.1:0-19906 GCA_031553415.1 Bacteroidales bacterium
ATTTACGGGATTGAAAGGATAACTGTGTAGCAGTTTGATTTTTGTAACCGCGGGTTTTAACCTTACACACGATTTCTGAGATACAGTGTTATCTGGCGTAAGCGCTCGGCGTAGTTTTTAACTACGTCGTATCTAAAAGCAAAGCTCTGCTTTGCAAATGGCAAGCCGGGAGGCTTGCTTCGAACAACGACGTAGTTGAAAACTACGCCGAGCGCTTACGCCTATAACGCGCATTGCATCACGGCATGGATGGCATTTATTGACCGTGGGCTGATGCCACACGGTTACAAAAATCAAACCGCTACGTGGTTATCCTTTCAATCCCGTAAATCCTGTCGAAAAATAGCTCAAATCGTGCCCTAATTGAATAAAAAATGAAAGCAATAATAAAATATAAAATATTCGTTTTTAGCCTGTTATTGTTATTATGCTCTATAAAAACAATCCGGGCACAGGTATTTGCCAATGTCGACCTGAACCGGAAATGGGTATATGTGCAACAACCATTTCATGTAACTATTACGGTTTATACCAGAACATGGTTTACGGCTCCGTTGGAATTCGGCAATCTACAGATACCTAATGCTTTTATAGTTCCTTTCGATAAAACACAACCCGGAATGTTTACTGTTGGCGGAAAACAATATCCCGGTATCCAGTTTTATTATATTGTTTTTCCTTATAAAGCTGGAGAATTTACCGTTCCTCCTATTGAAATAACAGCTCAAAGTCCGCCGGAAGGAAGTTCTCAATCGCGTAAAATCGTTTTGAAAACTACGCCCCACGCTTACACCGTAAAAGACGTCCCAAAAGAATTAAAGAAAATGGGAAACTGGTTTGTAGCCAAAAATGTGATTTTACACGAGACATGGACTCCATCGTCCCATGATTTCAAAGTGGGTGATGTAATTAAAAGGACAATTACCATAGATGCCAAAGGTACATTGCCTCAGTTTATCCCTGAATTGGATTTGCAAAAAGACTTGGAATGGGCCAGCGTATACCCGCAAGACGCAGTATTGACAGATACCCGTGGAGGTGGAGATGCCAACGGCAGGAGTGTTCAAACAATCACTTACTTGTTGGAACAGGATGGAGATTTTACTGTTCCTGCAATTGGTCTTTCATTCTGGAATCCTTATGCAGCCAAAGTTGAAACAAAGACAATACAATCGCTCCGGATTCACGTGGATAAGAATCCTGATTTAGGTATTCTGACAACGCTAAAAGACAGTCTGGATGCTACAGTGAAACCTAAGGCAGAAGTTGCACAAGTAAAAACACCGTTTCGTATTCTTGGTATGACCTGGTATGCTTTTGCAGGATGTGTTATTGCCGCAATATTGGTTATATATATTTTGGGAAAAACAGGCCAGCGTATATATGGATTTGCTAAATTGGAATATGAAAATTATAGAAACAGCGAAGCATATCTTTTCAGAAAATTCCAATATGTAAGCGATAACCCGAAGACATTCCTGTCTGCATTATATAAATGGTGGGATCGTTTTCCGGGAAAAACTTCCGCTTCGGTTGGCTCAACACTTGACCATGCCGGAAAAGGAAAAGAAGGACAAGAATTCAAAGAATATTTTGAAAAAACATTGCATGAAAAATCCGGAAATAATACAAAAAAAATTAAACAAACTTTGAAAGATTTCAGGGAAGAAACTAAGCAGGAGAATCAGTCATCAACTCCAACGCTTCTTTAAAAGTCTGTTTTAAATCTTCGAAATCTTCGTTTCCGAATTCAGACTCACATTTTTTGATAAAAACAGAAATTGGATTGAGATCTTTCAAAGAAAGGTTTTCAGTAATCTGTTCACTGATGCCTTGAATGTCCCGAACCCGTATTTGTTTAATGAATAACTCTTTAATGTAAGGCTTATCTTCAATTAATGTTTGTAGTTGTTCCTGTAAATCGAAAATAAAGTTTTCGGTTTCAACCTGAATTTCTATCATGCATTTTGTCATTGCGGGCTCGACCCGCAATCCGTTGATAATTGATGTTCGTTTTTCAGGAGATCCCGGATCAAGTCCGGGATGACAGGCTTCTGAAACAACCTCTTCTGTATCGGAATCTGTATTCTCAATGGTAAGCAGTTTGGCTTTTACTTGTTCCAAATCACCTTTAATGCGAATCAACCGGATGAATGCAGGAACTGGAAATTCTTCGACAGCCAATAATTTACTTTTGTCAAAATCACAAATCAATACAACTTTATTGTCTTCATTTTCAGAAAAACTTAAGGCAATCGGGGACCCGGAATACCGGATATGGCTCATTTTATTAACCTGCTGTGGGCGATGTAAATGTCCTAAAGCAATATAATCGAATTCTTCAGGAAATTGCGCTCCTCCTATTTGACCTAAGTTTCCTACATGGATTTCTTTTTCACTGTCGGGAGAAGCTGTTGCTCCTGCAGCAAATAAATGCCCTGTAGCAATGACTGGAATTCCCTGAGCCTTATATTCATTTATCTCAGGAATTAAAGATTGATAATGATTAATAATGCCTTCCCTGATACGTTGTTCCCTTTCTTCCGAGGTTTCACCCACAACTGAAAGTCGTATATCCCGGTCGCGTAAAAAAGGAACAGCACAAATAACTGCCGGTATATTCCCTTTTTCATCTTTCAGAGGAATGATTTGTTCCGATGGATTTTCAGGAGATCCGCCTGTAACGTATACATTGAGGTGTTTGAGTAAGTCTTTGGGTGCATTCAGGGTTGTGGCCGAATCGTGATTACCACCAATGATAATTACATTTTTACAGTGAGTATTTTTAACTTGCCAAAGAAAATCATAATACAACTTCAAGGCTGTATTGGAAGGATTCCCTGTATCGAAAATATCCCCGGCAACAATGATGCAATCAACTTTTTGCTGAATAACTGTTTTAATCAGCCAATCTAAGAAAAGCTGATGTTCTTCGGCACGTTCATTTTGTCCCAAGCGTTTGCCCAAATGCCAGTCGGAAGTATGCAGAATCCTTATTTTGCCCATAAACTATTTACCCAGCAAACGCAATTTAATTCCTGCCCAGATGGTATCAGGAGTCAGGCTGAAAATACTACGCATTTCCCCGGCCATAGAGAAACCACATTGATCGCATACCCCTGCTGCTTTTCCCTGGCATTCATCGAGCCGTGTCCCATCAGACATGATGAAATTCGTTACCCAACATTCTTTTTTGAATTGGTTATGTTTCATCAATTTTAGTCCTGAAACAGAATTCATAATCGGGTATCCTGCTTTTTTCTTCTCAATTACCAGGTCAATAACCTTTTTACGGGTTTCCCAATCCAAAGCCAGGTATTCTGTTCCCTCAAAAGGCGTATGGAAATTAATAGAGATAGATTTGATATGAGGATTCTTTTTGGCAAATTCGATAGTTTCTTCAACTGATGGATAATTCAGAGAATTCACCACCATATTGACACTCAATTCCGGATGTTTCGCAGTTTCTATATTCTGAACCAACCTTTCAAAAGTACCTTTTCCCCTTATTTTATCATGGTATTCTCCCAACCCGTCTAAGCTTACCCAGATGGAGTCAGCTTCGCTTCCAGCAAAAGGGCGTTGAGCATTAGTTGTAATTGTAGCCGAATAAAATCCAATTTGCTTGGATAACCGGATCAAACTGTTTAAATCGTGTTCACCAACTTTCCAGATAGTAGGCTCTCCTCCTTCAAAATCGACAAAACGGGAACCTGATTTATAAGAGTATTCCAACTCTTCTTTTACTTGTTCGTAAGTTTTTACATTCGGATTATCCAATTTGTAAACCGAACAATGTTTACACATCAGGTTGCATTTATCCGAAATGAATAATACTGTTTGCAAAGGCTTCTTGACTCCAAAAAAACGGGCTTTGACAAACCATAACGGAAGATATATAAATGATTTCATATTAAATTAACCCAAAAAACGACTTAAAAACGTTGCAACAATAATTATTAAACAAAAGAATGACAATAAATTCCGTGACGAAAACCAACGAATCATGAACCAATCGATTTGAATTGCTTTCATTTTTTCCCAATCACCCATAGGTCCCATCCAGAATTTAGGTTCAAATTTCCGTTGCGGATTGCGTACAAATTCCTGCATCAGGTAATATAATGAAACTGCCATTGGAACAGTTAATAACACTAATAAATAATAAGGAGAAAGATATTTTAAAACTACTCCTGTAACAATTGACAAATAAGAAATCACCAAAATAGATAATAATACTGCCAACATTCGTTTTTTAGAACCAAGCAAAACTGCAAAAGTCATTTTCCCGACTCTTTTGTCCGGTTCGTAATCCATAATGGCATGCACATATACAATATCAGCAACCAATAAACCTACCGGAATTGAAATGAAAACGACAGCCCAGTTGAATGCTCCACATGCCGAATAATATACTCCGGTCATTAATAGTGGTCCAAAAATTAAGCCAATCATCAATTCTCCTAATCCCCTGTATGATAATTTTAATGGTTTTCCTGAATAAGAAATGCCTAAAATGGCCAATGCCAATACATAATACAGAATAACAGTTCCACGTTCAATAAAAATGACTGTCGCAAAAACTAAGGAAATGATACTGAAAATGATACAAGCTATTAACAATTGCTTTAATGTAGCTTGTCCGGAAGTGAGATAATCGCATTTGGCAATTCTTGCCCGGAAGCCTTCACGTGCCATCTTATCCCTGAATTCACTTCCTTTTACCTTATAATCAAAATAGTCGTCAAACAGGTTCATGCTTAAGTGACCGAACATAACACCTAAGATGGCAAAAATACCAAGGTAAAGGGAAAAATTTTCAGAAACAGAAGCCATACAAACCGCTAATATGGCAGGAAATAAACTTTGGGGTAAAGCTTTAGGCCTGGAATTGTGAAACCAGAATCGGATGTTATTCATATTTTACTTTTAGTTGTTTATGAGGGTGCAAAGGTACGAATTTTGATATGTATAATTCGTTACTTATGAAAAAAGTCTTATTTTTGTAACTTAAACATTTTCCGATATGAAAAAATATTTGTTTTTTATCTTAATATTGCCCGTCATATTAACTGCATGTATACAAGATACTCCGTTGAATCCTGAAGCCGATATCCTTACGTTTTCTTTACCCGAAGAATATTTAAAGGTAAAAGTGACACCTGATGATATAAAAAATGACTATATTATTGTTTATCCAAAAAAATCGGCATCTTTTGAAAGCGGAAAAGTCAGTCTTACTGTAACTCCCGGGGCAACGTGGCAATATGTGGAAAAAATACCCGTAAATGATACCCTGTTTTATATTGATGTAACATCAGAAAGCAAACAATATGTGAAAAGATATTCCATTATAAGTTCTGATTTGCCTCAAAATTTTAATTTTGAAACATGGGTAACATTCAGTAAAGATTATCAATATGAAAATCCAAAAGAAGGTTCATTGGTCTGGTTTTCAAGTAATAACGGAACTGCTATTGCGTGGAATAAAAAAGACAAACCAGCCGGAGAATACCCTGTAAGATCGACCTTAACCAGTGTCACAGGAAATACTGCCGTAGAACTCTGTACTATGGAAGGCCCGGGACAGATTGGAAGCGTTCGTTTTATTCCTTGTTTGGCAGGTTCTTTATATTTAGGAGATTTTAATACCCTGATGGGATTAGTTGACCCTTTGAAATCCACTCAATTTGGAATACCTTTCGATAGTGGTAAGCCTACAAAGTTAACAGGGAATTATATGTACCAGGAAGGCGCTTCTGATTATATTAATTCTGACGGAAGCACTACTGCCGGGAAACAAGATACTTGTGCGATTTATTCTACTATATTCAAGACAAGTAGCAGTGTACAGTATCTATATGGAGATAATGTGAGTACATCACCAAATGTCATTGCCCGTGCAGAAGTAAAACCTGCCGACCTGAAACGTGGAACTACATGGGTCTATTTCGAGGTGAATTTTGATTACGATTCATATTCCACACCTTTTTCCGCAGAAGAGTTATTGAAGAATGAATATAAAATAACAATTGTGTTTTCATCAAGTAAACGAGGCGCTTATTATGAAGGACGCCCCGGAAGCCGGTTACTTATTGATGATGTCAGATTACATTACGAAGTTGTTGAATGATTATGAAAAATAAAATTATATTATTATTGGCTATACTGTTCAGTTTGCAGGCATACTCTCAAATGGAAGCTCCCTATTGGCAATTCAAGATAAACGGAGGTTACAACATCGGAGGGACTTCTCCGTTGCCTATGCCTGCCGAAGTGAGGAAAGTCGAAAAATATTCCCCTCCGGCTTTTGCACCTCACATTGCATTTGAAACTACCCGGTGGTTCAATGAAAAATGGGGATTGTCAGCTCAATTCACAATTGACCATAAAGGCTTTACTGTTAAAGATAGTGTATTGAACCTTCACACGGAAATGACCATGAAAGATGAACCCTACATAGGAAACTTTACCGGTCATAACGAGACAAAAATCCGCAATTCTTATATGACGCTTCCGGTCATGGCATCCTACCGGATATCTGATAAATGGATGACACAATTGGGCTTTTACATGGCTTATCTTTATGAACCCAGCTTCACGGGAACCGCTTCTGATGGTTATATCAGAAAAGGAAGTCCGATTGGCGAACCAACTGAAGTTGATGAAGCTACTTTTGATTTTTCAGATGATCTAAACAAATTTGATTTCGGATTACAAGCCGCTTTTGAATGGACTTTTGCTAAACATTTAGCATTAAGAGGCCAATTAACCTGGGGACTCACACCCATATTTCCTTCCAGTTTCACAGGAGTATCTTTCGATATGTATAATATTTATGGCACAATTGGAGTATCTTATGTGTTGAGAACACGGCGTTAAATAAATTTCGAGGTAATGAAAAAAATATTCATGTTATTAATATTATCAGTTTGTCTTTTTTCTGTATTTGCACAAGAAAAACCGGAAATCAAACTTGCCGATAATATCGAAAAAACAACTTTCATCTATGCTGAAAAAGATACTTCTGTATTAAAGTTGGACAAATACCGGCTCAAAAACGCTAAAGAAATCCAGCCCTGTATCTTTTTTGTATTCGGAGGTGGATTTACCAATGGTGAACGGGATAATTCTGGATACAACAACTATTTCAATTACTTAACTCAAAACGGATTGACAGTCATTTCCATTGATTATCGCCTGGGGTTAAGCGGAGGGAAGCAAAATATTGGCATAACCAATTACAAACCATTACAAAATGCTATCAACTTAGCCGTTTCAGATTTGTTCGATGCTACTTCTTTCACTCTTAAGAACGCTTCTGAATGGAAAATTGATCCTTTAAAATTCATTATAACCGGTTCGAGTGCAGGAGCCATTACTGTGATGCAAACCGAATATGAAAACCGGAATAAGCTACCACTATCCTCAGGATTGCCTCCTGATTTCCAGTATGCAGGAGTAATTTCATTTGCCGGAGCCATTTTCAGGACAGATGGCGATTTAAAATGGAAAAATGAAAGTCCTTGCCCTATGATGATGTTACATGGAGATGCTGATAAAGTAGTTCCCTATAATGAAATCGGAATTTTCAGGTTGGGTTTTTATGGCTCCAAACACATTGCAGGAAAATTATACAAAAATAATTTCCCTTATTGGTTTTTATCTTTCAAAGGCGCCGCCCATGAAGTTGCTACGGTTATGATGGATGAACGCCAGCAGGAAGTCCTTGAATTCATTCAACGTTTTATATTGAAAGGGGAAAACACACAAATTGATATGTATATAAATGAAATGTGGAAAGAGAAGCCAAAGAAAACGGAATCTTATAAAGATATTTATTAGTGAGTTGGGAGTTGAGAATAGGGAGTGTTATAATTTTATGCCCCATTCTCTACTCCCAATTCCTTTATTGTTATTTCTAAGTTGAAAAAAATATTGAAAATTGCAATCTCTATATTGCAATTTTTCTTATTTTTGCAGCAAATATTAAATTACAATTAAAAATCTACTAATTTTCCCCGTTTTATGAACTTAATGCAGGAAATCATTGATCGCGCTAAAGCCAACAAACAGCGCATTGTTCTTCCGGAAGGTACCGAAGAACGTACTATTCAAGCCGCCGATCAGCTAATTGCTGATGGTGTTGCTAATATTATCTTGATCGGGAATCCATCAGAAATCGAATCTTTAGCGGCTAAATATGAATTGAAAAACATCAATAAAGCGACCATCATTGATCCTGTAAAAAATGAGAAAAAATCGGTGTATGCCAATTTACTTTTCGAATTAAGGAAAAATAAAGGGTTAACATTGGAACAAGCTGAAAAATTAGTAGAAGATCCGCTCTATTTAGGTTGTTTAATGATTAAAAACGGGGATGCAGACGGAGAAATAGCAGGTGCAAAAAATACCACCGGAGATGTATTAAGACCTGCATTGCAAATCATCAAAACCTCTCCGGGAATCAGTGTCGTTTCAGGGGCATTTTTGATGTTCACCTCTCAAAAAGAATATGGAAAAGACGGTATCTTAGTATTTGCAGATTGTGCTGTAATGCCGAATCCGAATGCAAAAGAATTAGCTGAAATAGCTGTAGCCACAGCGCATACAACAAAAGCAATCGTTGGAATTGAACCCAAAATTGCTATGTTGAGCTTCTCAACCAAAGGAAGCGCCAAACATGAATTATGTGACAAAGTAATTGAAGCAATTAAATTAGCCAAAGAAATGGCTCCTGAATTGCAAATCGACGGAGAATTACAAGCAGATGCAGCCTTGGTTCCTTCTGTTGGAAAAAGCAAAGCGCCCGGAAGCGCTATTGCGGGAGAAGCTAATGTTTTGGTTTTCCCCAATCTGGAATGTGGAAATATCTCCTATAAATTAGTTCAACGTTTGGGAAATGCGGAAGCTGTCGGTCCTATTTTACAAGGAATGGCTGCTCCTGTCAATGACCTTTCCCGTGGTTGCTCTGTAGATGATATATATAAAATGGTGGCAATTACCGCTAACCAGGCAATGAAGAAATAAAAAACAAAATTATATGGCAGAAACTATTTATGAACCTATAGAGAGTTTTGGGCTCTCAAAAAAGGACAGGAAAAAATCATTATTTTCTAAAATCGGCGTGGTCGGTTGCGGAAAAGATGGAAGGAATATCGTTCGCTTAACTGCTTCCGCAGGTTTGGAAGTTACTTTCATCGAAATTTCGCAGGATAAAATCGATTACGCAATTGAAAAAATCGGGAAAGATCTTGATACAAAAATCGAAAGCTGGGGGTTAACTCCCGGAGAAAAACGAACCATTATGGGACGTATTACCGGTTCCTTGAACTTCGAAGACCTGAAAGATTGCGATTTCGTAATCGAATGTGTCCGTTACGATGACCAGACAGGAGAACGCAGTACCCAATTGCGTAAAGAAGCCTTTAAATCATTGGAAAGAGTATTATCTCCTGAATCCATTATTGCAACCAATGCAACTACGGTGATTATCAGTGAATTGGCTTCGGGTCTTGAATACAAGGAAAGATGTATCAGCCTTCATTTTCCGGTGGCCCATCCCGATGCTAAAATATTGGAAATAGTAAAAGGTATTTATACTTCAGAAGAAGTATACAATAAAGTTAAAGCTTTTGCAACGCTGATTAAATACGAAACCATTGATGTACACGAAAGCAATGGTTTGGTAAGCCTTCGTTTAATGGTAACTCTCCTGAATGAAGCTTGCCAGATGTTGATGGAAAATGTTTCTTCTATGGAAAGTATCGACCGTTTATTTGAGGTAGTGTATGGCATGCGCATCGGTATTTTCCGTATGGCGGATATAATCGGTATAGAAAAATTAGTAGTCTTAATGGAAGACATGTTCAACGAATATGGAGATAAAAAATACAAACCGTCTCCTATCCTTTGGCGTCTTTATCGCTCCAAACAATTAGGTATTGGCTCCAATAAGGGATTCTATATCTATGAAAATGGTAAACCTGTTGAACCTAACCGATTTTATTAATTTCTAAGAAAAGTAAACATGAAGATATTAGTATTGAATTGCGGAAGCTCATCCATCAAATATAAGTTGTTTGAAATGGAAACCGGGGCAGAACTTGCTCAGGGTGGTATAGAAAAAATCGGTCTGAAAGGTTCTTTCCTGAAATTAACCTTGCCTGGTGGACAAAAGGTCGTCCTCGAAGGTGAAATCCTTGAACATAAAACAGGTATAGAATATATTCTTGGTGTCATTACCAGCGAAAAATATGGTTGTATCAAATCGTTATCAGAAATTGATGCTGTTGGCCATCGTGTAGTACATGGGGGAGAAGCTTTCAATTCCAGTGTATTGATTACCGACGAAGTTATCAAAAAAATGGAAGAATGCGTAGAGTTAGCACCGCTTCATAATCCGCCTAATTTGAATGGTATTTATGCAGTAAATGAATTGATGCCGGATGTGCCTCAGGTAGGAGTTTTTGATACTGCGTTCCACCAAACGATGCCTCCACATGCATATATGTATGGTATTCCATACTCTTTGTATGAAAAGTATGCCATACGCCGTTATGGTTTTCATGGAACAAGTCACCGTTATGTTTCCCGCCGTGCCTGCGAATTCCTTGGAGTTAAATTTGAAGACCAGAAAATCATTACTGCTCACATCGGAAACGGAGGTTCTGTTACAGCTGTAAAAGACGGAAAATCTGTCGATACTTCAATGGGTATGACCCCGGTAGAAGGATTATTGATGGGAACCCGTTCCGGAGATATTGACGCCGGAGTAATTTCCTACATCATGGAAAAAGAAAATATCGGAACACAGGCAATTTCTACAATTGTAAACAAATACAGCGGAGTTTTGGGCGTTTCAGGAGTTTCTTCCGATATGCGTGAAATCGAAGCTGCTGTTGCTGCTAAAGATGAACGTGCCATACTTGCACTTGAAATTTACAATTACCGTATCAAAAAATACATTGGTTCTTATGCTGCTGCTTTAGGAGGATTGGATATCCTTGTATTTACAGGTGGAGTAGGGGAGAACCAGTTTGCAACACGTAAATATGTTTGTGAAAGCATGGAATTTATGGGCATCAAACTGGATGAAAAGAAAAATGATGGGCTTCGCGGTGTGGAAGCTGTTATCAGTACTCCCGATTCCAAAGTAAAAGTAGTTGTAATTCCTACAGACGAAGAATTTATGATTGCTTCGGATACCATGGCTTTGCTAAACCCCTAAATCCCCTAAAAGGAACTTTCTGATATGCCACAAAGAACTACAAACTTTCACTCTCCAAAGTCCCCTTTAGGGGATTTAGGGGTGCAAGTTGATTTTTCATTAATAATCCCGGTTTTCAATCGTCCTGACGAAATAGACGAGTTGCTTCAAAGTCTGACTATCCAAACTGACAAAGATTTTGAGGTGGTTATCGTTGAAGATGGTTCTAAAATAGGTTGTAAGCCGGTTGTCGAAAAATATCAGGATAAATTAACACTTTCTTATTTCTACATCAATAATTCAGGTCCCGGTCAGGCCCGGAATTCCGGAGCAAAACATGCGCAGGGAGAGTATCTGATTATTTTAGACTCTGATTGTATCATACCTGAAAACTATATTGCGTCAGTCAAAAAAGAGTTGAAAGAAAATCCGGTTGATGCCTTTGGAGGTCCTGATAAAGCATTGGATTCTTTTACTCCAATCCAAAAGTCCATTAATTATGCGATGACCTCTTTCTTTACTACCGGGGGGATTCGTGGTGGAAAGAAAAAAATGGACAAATTTTATCCCCGCAGTTTTAATATGGGAATAAAAAAAACTGTCTATGAGAAGTTAAATGGTTTTTCTAAAATGCGTTTCGGGGAAGATATAGATTTCAGTATCAGGATATATAAAGACGGCTATAAAGTAGCCTTATTTCCAACGGCATATGTATACCACAAACGGCGAACAGATTTCCGTAAATTTTTCAAACAGGTTTATAATTCAGGGATTGCCAGAATTAACCTTTATAAGAAATATCCCGATTCATTGAAACTGGTTCATTTGCTTCCTTCCGGATTTGTTATTTTTCTTATAATAACCTTATTCGTAACAGTTTTTTCTGTTTACAGTCTGATTCCTTTCTTTTTCTTTTGCCTTATTATATTGATAGATGCTTTTGTGCAGAATAAAAGTATTAAAATCGGCTTATTATCAATCATTTCTTCCATAATTCAATTGTCAGGATACGGCTTGGGATTCCTTTCCGGAGTCTGGAACCGGGTCATTTGCAACAAAGGAGAATACGGCGCTTTTGAGAAAAGTTTTTATAGTTGACAAAGAATTCGTACCTTTGCACCCCTTATATTAATCAATTGAAAATTGAGAGTTGAGAGTTAAGAATTATTTTTGTGTAATTTCCAAATCTCAATCCTCAATTCTCAATCTCAATTTTTTTATGATCACAGTAAGCAATTTAGGTATCCAATTCGGAAAGAGAGTTTTATTTCAGGATGTGAATTTGAAATTTACACCCGGAAATTGTTATGGTATAATCGGGGCTAATGGAGCGGGAAAATCTACTTTTCTCAGGGCTTTGAGTGGAGATTTGGATCCGACTTCGGGTAAAGTATCTTTTGGGCCCGGAGAGAGACTCTCAGTTTTACGCCAGGACCACTTTGCCTTTGATGAATTTACAGTGATGGATGCCGTTTTGCAGGGACATACTGTTCTTTGGAGCATTACTAAAGAAAAGGATGCCTTGTATGCCAAACCCGATTTCAGCGATGAAGATGGGGTGCGCGCTGCGGAATTGGAAGAAAAATTCGCTGAATTGGAAGGCTGGAATGCAGAAAGTGATGTTGCCAACTTGTTAAGCGGACTTGGTATTAAGGAAGACAAGCATTATATGATGGTAAAAGATTTGAGCGGTAATGAGAAAGTCCGGGTACTGTTGGCTCAGGCTTTATTCGGGAAACCTGATAATCTATTGCTCGACGAGCCAACCAACGACCTTGACCTTGAAACTGTGATGTGGCTCGAAAATTATCTTTCGGAATTCGAAAATACGGTTTTGGTAGTATCTCACGACCGTCACTTCTTAGATTCAGTTTGTACACATACGGTTGATATTGATTTCGGAAACATCAAACTCTTCTCCGGAAACTATTCTTTCTGGTACGAATCGAGCCAGTTAGCGCTTCGCCAGCAACAACAACAAAATAAGAAAGCCGAAGAAAAGAAAAAGGAGCTGGAAGAATTTATCCGCCGGTTCAGTGCTAACGTAGCTAAATCGAAACAAACGACCAGCCGCAAAAAAATGCTTGAAAAACTGAACATAGAAGAAATTCAACCATCTTCGCGCAGATATCCGGGTATTATTTTTACTCCTTCCCGTGAAACCGGAAACAAAATATTGGAAGTAAACGGCTTGTCTGCAAGTATTGAAGGGGATACGCTTTTCAAAAGCGTATCTTTTAATATAGAAAAAGACGATAAAGTCATATTCCTTTCACGCGACCACCGTGCGATGACTGCCTTTTTCCAGATTATCAATGATGAAATAAAGGCTGATGAAGGTTCTTTCGAATGGGGACAAACCATTACTACAGCTTATCTTCCGCTCGATAATTCTGCTTTTTTCGATACAGATATGAATCTGGTGGAATGGCTGGCACAATTTTCTGAAGATACCCACGAAGTTTACCTGAAAGGTTATCTCGGAAAAATGTTGTTTTCGGGAGAAGAAGTCCTGAAAAAAGCAAGTGTTCTTTCGGGAGGCGAAAAAATGCGTTGCATGATTTCCCGTATGATGCTGAAAAATGCCAATTGTATGATTTTAGACTCTCCTGCCAACCATTTAGATTTGGAATCCATACAGGCATTCAATAATACATTGAAAAATTTCAAAGGAAATATCCTGATGGCGAGCCACGACCACGAATTTATCCAAACTGTTTGTAACCGTGTTATAGAACTGACTCCCAATGGAATTATTGATAAAATCATGGACTACGATGATTATATCATATCGGATGATATCAAGGAATTAAGAAAAAAATTATACCGGTAAAAGATATAATTGAACAAAAGCCATTGATTTCTGTTATAGTATCAATAATTCATAATTACAATCATGCGGAAATTTGTTTGCTTGTTTTTTATAACAAGCCTTCTTTTGTTGTATTCATGCTCCGATTATTATCAGACAGAATTAAACGGCCAATGGCAATTATTGAGAATAACAGATCCGGAAGGCGAATCAACTGATATTGGAACTCAATTTTATAGCTTTCAACATGAACGCCTTTTTTCCTTTACAACTCTTCTGAAATCCGATAGTTCAAGTATTTCATACGGATATATCAATTTCCCGGAAGCTAATACTGTACAGGTATCTATGGATACAACAGGACTCAGTACCGGTAGCCTGGTAAATGTTGATATGAAATTCCTGGAATATTCGGGATGGGATTCCTATCAGAAAACATTTGCAATCACTTTCAATGATAACACAATGAACCTGAAGGATGAAAATAGTATTGTTTACTCATTCAAAAAATATTAAAGAAGATGAATCAATATCGCTTTTTAATCCTTATCATATTTGCTTACTCCCTGAATTTATTTGCTGGGGAAGACGAAAGCAAAGAGCTTTCTTATCGGGTAGAAGCATTCGGTTCATTATCGACAGGTAAGCATACTCCTTTTTGGATTGTAAGCCATACCTGGGGAATGGTCCCTCTGGATGCCAATAATGGTTACCTGCGTGGAGGCATTTTTTATAACCAACACATAACCAAAGATTGGAATTATTCTTTAGGATTGGATGTTGCCGTATCAACTCCTCAAACTTCCAGAAATGCAGCCTGGGTTCAGCAGTTATATGGCGAACTGAATTGGAAGCAGTTTCTGCGCCTGAATATTGGTACTAAGGAAGATTATACTTCTTTATTGGACAAAAATCTGAGTACTGGTGATATGGATTTTTCCCAGAATACACGGCCTGCACCGGAAATTAAAATAAGTATACCTTCGTTCCTTGCCATTCCAGGTACCAAAGACTTCCTATATTTTAAGGGAGATATGTCTGTCGGATGGTTTATGGACGGAGATTATCACGAGGGTACTGCCAAACCCTATGGGAAAGATTATATGACACGTATACTTTCCCAGCATAAATCGCTCTATTTCAGGATAGGGAATATTGAAAAGGCTCAACCGTTTCAATTTATTTTTGGTTTGGATCATCAGGCTCAATGGGCGGGATATTATTACCAAAATGGAATGGAATATAACATAGCTAATGGTGATTTGTGGAATGATTTTATTGATACTTTCTTTGCAAAAGAAGGGGGATCGAATTCCATTTTAACAGATGCATTATATGCTTCAGGGTCAAGTATTGGAAACTATTTATTAAAACTTGATTATAGGGCAAAAGATAAGTCAATCTTGAGTATTTACCTGAGCCATTTTTTTGAAGATGATTCCGGTATGAAATGGCAGAATGCAAAAGATATGTTACTTGGAATACAATATAAGTCCCCTAAAAAAGGAGCATTACTTACAGGCGCTTTATTGGAATATATGTATATGCGCGATCAATCAGGCCCCATTCATTTCAATATTGCAATGGATGAGTCGCATCAATCTCTTAGTAAATATGGGTTTGGAATGGATGATTATTACAATAATGCGATTTATGTCCAGGGACAATCTTATTTTGGCCGTACGAGGGGTAATCCTTTATTCCTTGGTCCGGAATACAATACAAACGGATACCAGGGATTCATGAGTAACCGTATCCTTGCATTCCACGGAGGGATAGAAGGCTCTTTTTCTCCGGATATAGAATACAGGGCTTTATTAACTTATGCTGAAACATTAGGACGGTACAATATTCCTTATACAGAAAAGAAAAAAGGTGTTTCCGGTGTAATTGATTTAACTTACCATTTGCCGAAAGTTGAAGGTTTGGATTTGAAATTTTCCATTGGTTCTGATTATGGCAAGTATTTTGACGACCATAATTTCGGATTCGCTTTCACAGTCAGGAAGAAGGGTATATTGCTAAAATAAAAAACGGCGGGGAACAATCCCGGCCGTTTTCTGAAGTTGTTTTATATAAGTTTACGTATCTAGAATTTATAACCTAAAGTAAGTAATCCCTTGTAAGTATTATTCTTGAATTTAGAAGGAATAGATTCGATACCGGCCTCAGGTATATTAGAAAAAGCATACAAATTATCTGTTTGAGCTTTGAAAGAAAATGCCAAATCTATATAGAAGTCAGGTGTAAACTTGTAACCTAAACCATAAGAAAAAGTGTTAGCATCGCCTTCCAATGTAAGATGAGGCATTGTGCTGTTAAGTGCAAGCATGGCTTCTCTTTTCCCATTTTTAAAATCTTTTTCCACCGGACTTTGCGCCCAACAGTAACCGGCACGAATAGAAAATTGAGGATTAACCCTGTATTCAATTCCGGATTTCAAAGTGCTTGCTCCTTTGAAATCCTCTTTTATGTAATCATTGTCGGGATATTCAAAACCATTGTCATTTTTTAAGTTCATTTTACTGTAATCCGAATATTCATAATCGATGCTCAAGATAGCTTTTGTTCCAAATATTCCGGCAGCGCTTAATACCCAACGGCCTGGCGTTTGTAATTTATAGTCCGTGTATGCAATTTCTTCCCGGTCAGGAGCATATCCATAGGGTTCACCTCCATCAGGTAAAAGTGCATCTAAATATCCATTCCTCGCGTCTTGCAAATTATACCATGTTGGAGAATGATAAGCCACACCTAAACGTAATTGGTCGACAGGTTTAAGTATCGCTCCAACTGAAACCTGATACCCTGTACCGGTTGTTTCTTTCCAATTTTCTAAATAGTATCCTGTAACACGACCTTGAATCGGAATAAAGTCTTCAGTATAATTTGTATTGAGGTTGTAATAAACATCTGTTATCGAAAAAGTAAGTCCAAGATACAGTATATTTGAAATATTAGTACCCATTGAGAAATCATAAGATTCGATGTGTCCCCTTTCCGATACATCCAAGATGTTATCAACTATATAATTATTGGGGTCTTCGGCAGGCCAAGCGCTTTCATATTCAGTATTACTTACAGGATTAATAATTCCGGCATTATAGCCCAATATGCCTAACCACGGAAGCGTTTCTCCCCCTGTATCATCAAGATTGTAAGGATCATAGTTATCTCTAATTCCTAATTCTCGGTTAGAATATGAATTAGATATTACAGCGATATAATCAGTAAGAGATCTTGTTAAATTGCTCCCTTTCATAGAATAATTTCTGTCGAAATTTTTCAACCTGTTATAAGAAAATCCAAAATTGAAAGACTTGAAAGTATTATCCGACAAAGGCATATATCCCATATAAGCCACGTTATCGAAAGCGAATTTAAATTTGCTTGTCTCAGATTTGAATCCTTCGGTGTTGGTCTCAATATTATTAGACATGAAGTCCATAGTTGCCACAATTTCGGAAGAACGGTAAACCCCGATTCCTGCCGGGTTTTGTGCAACTCCTGTAACTTCCGCTCCCAGAGCTCCGAAAGCTCCTCCCATTGAAATACCACGTGCGGTCCCCATTTGATCGTTGCGGGATAATTTGAATGCATCCATTTCCCCTTGACCATATGTGTGTAATGATGCAATAAAAAGTATTGCAACAAACAAAATATATTTATTCATAAAATTCAACCAGTTAAAGATTTATGTTCTCTTATCTGCGGGAAGAACGTCCTCCACCGCCACCTCCGCCGCTATAACTTCCACCTCCGGAAGAACTCCTGCTGCTTCCACCTCCACCGGAATAAGAACCGGAACTGCCGGAAGATGACCGGCTGCTGCTACCACTATAGGATGGAGTAGAAGATGAAGATGACGAGCGACTGCTTGAGCCTGAATTATAATCACTGCCGCTACTCCTTCTACTACTGTAATCAGGAGTGCTTGATGAACTTCTTGTGGAAGAAGGTGGTGTGGTAACAGATTCTGAACTGTAAGTTCGGGTACGCGTAGATGTTCCTCCAGAACTTGAACGTGTACTGCCTGTACTACTTGTTCCATATGAATCTGAAGTTGAACGTCTGCTTGTACTTCTTACTGCATCATCAGAACCTGCACGGGATGAGCGTGTTGTTTCATCATAAGTTGATGTACGTGATGAGCGTGAAGATGTGCCATACCTGTCGTCTGTGGCTCTGGATGAGCGTGAACCATAGCCATCAGCTGATGGTCGTCTGCTTGACGCGCTTCCTGAGGCATAACGACCTCCCCTTTCAGTTCCGGAATATCCATAATGCGAAGCCCTTCCTGAATAAGGATAATAGCCTGCGGAATAATATCTTCCACCTCCCCAATAACATGGGCTGTAGCATCCATAACCATAATAGTATGGACTATACCATGGAGAATACCAACTGCTATAATACCATGGATTATACCAGCCATACCAATAGGGATTATACCATGGATCATACCACGGATAATAGCTGTTATAATATCCGTAATATGGATAACCATATCCGAAGCCAACATTGAAGTTGATAGACGCTTGTTGTTGAGGTTCCTGGAAATCAATTACATAACTCCCATCACTATTGGTGTAGATATTAACATTATCTGTACCGACAATTGTAATCTTGGCAGGATCATGAAATTTTACAACACGTTGAGCATATTCGCCATCATTAACTATTTCAATGATTGAATCTTTTGATGTTATTTCTTCATCGTAAGCATATTCCCCACTATATCTGCGATTATATTCATCAACATCTCTGGCTCCGGCAATTTCTGCTGTTACCGAAGTTGGGGCAACTTGCTGAGCCGCAGTCTTTTTTATTTCTTTTTTTGAAGAATAGTAAATATCATCGTCAAAAGCACTGTTTTGAGCAAATACAGAAAATGTCAAAAAAAGCACTGATAAAAAAGAGCACCATTTGACCGTTTTCATTTTATTCATTTTTAGTGTGTTAAACATTAGATTTATTTTTTATTTTGAGAAGCGCCCTTGTTTTGAAAGGACACTTCTCAACACAAAGATAAAAAAAAGAATGCAGATAATGGGGTATTATATATTATTTAACCTTTTCACGATCATGCTTTTTCCCATTCATTTTTTTATCCATTTTTCCTTTCATTTCTTGTTTTTTTTCTTCCCATTGTTTGTATTGGTCAGAAGTCAATACTTGCTTCATTTCTGCATCTTTAGCATCCATTTGAGTTTTCATCTGGGCCTTCATAGCTTCCCTGTCTTTCACTTCATTTTCTTTTGCTTTTTGCATGTTGGCATCCATTTGTTGAGCATATTTCAGGTTGATTGCCTGAATCTTAGTTTGTTGGTCTGCCGTCAGAGTTAATTGTTTGGTCATCATTTCGGTTTGCTTGGTAGCTCTTTCTTCAGCCGTCATTTTTTGCCTTTTACCTTGTTCTTGTGCTGAGATACTAACTACAAATAATGATACCAACATAAAAATGATACTTTTTTTCACTAATGCTTTCATAATTTCTGTTTTTTAAAATTGAACAATCTTTTTGCCTTAATTTTTAACTTAGATGTTTTTTGTCGGAAAAAGTTTAAAATAGTTTTGTCTGGCAGTTTTTTTTTAACTATAACTAAGAGCCTGTTTAAATTTTGTTGAAAATATTTTTTAAGAAGTGTTTCCGCATAGTCTGAGAGTTACTTTATTTGAAGTGGCAATTTATAAAGAAGCCATTAGGAGGCGCTACCCTCACTTCAAGGAGATGATGCATTCATTCCCAAGGGGTAAAGTTACCGCCTTTATAAAGGTAGATACCCTGGGTTACTAAAGGCAGCACTCTTTGGTTACTAAAGGAAGAGATGCTTGGTTACTAAAGGTAGCAACTTTGATCCCCAGTTGGTTGAGGCTATACCTCA
>JAVBLO010000003.1:0-55848 GCA_031553415.1 Bacteroidales bacterium
GAACCAGAAATTCAAAAAGTTATCTTCAATTTTGTACTTATTGGAACGGCTGCCTTCCTTAGCTCCGAAAGGACGGTTGCGTTTAATGATGTTGTATTCTTTTTCCAATCGGTCAAGGTAGCCACCAATATCCATATTAAGAATGCTTTCAATCTGCCCTCTATCGGTTTTGGATGAAGCAATCAATGAAAGGATAGAAAAATAATTCCCATAATCCTTGCCGAATTCGTCAATCAGCACATCGCGACCTTCATCCAGAAAGAATGACCCTTCGGTGAACAAGGTGTTGAGAATCGTCTTTTTAGTAAATGCCTTTTTATTAACTAATTGTTCAATATATTTAGCCACCCCCCCGGTTATCATGTAAAAAGCCAATAAATCTTCATTGGTATAATTGGGGTTGTAGTCTGACAATATTTCTTTAATTGTATTGATATCAAAGGTTTTGACTATCATCCGGGCCGTTGCCCTGCCAAAAAGTGGCTCTTTGGAACTCTCGAAAATACGTTTCATCATAGAGTAGATGGAACCACAAAGTATAAGATTGATTTTACTGTTGTCTTTTGTGGAGTCCCAAATATTCTGCATATCGCTGAATACTGAAGGATTGATATGGCGAAATTCCTGAAACTCGTCAATAACCAAAGTGAAATTCATCCGTTGCGACAATTGCATGACTGCTTTGAATAATTCTGAAAAACTAGAGTAACTACCAATAGGAATACCCAATTTTTCGTTAATTTCCTGAGAAAACTCATCACACAATAGCACTTCATTTTTCTTTGCTATAAAAAAATACAGAAAAGGTGTAGCTGTAAAAGCATTTTTTAGCAATGTGGTTTTGCCGATACGTCTACGTCCAATCATCATTGTCATTTGCGCTGCTTCAGATGAAGCCTGCTCAATATTTTGCAAAGTAGCTATTTCAGATATTCTATCGTAGAATTTCATTTTTTGTATGTTTTGAAATTATCGTAACCGCGGTTACTGTAATTCCGGTTACGTTAATGCAAATATATGAATTAAATCCATTAACCCAATAAGTTTACTAACTCTTTTTTCATTTCTTCATCAATCTCCCTGTATCTATTGAAAACTTTGCTTCCTTCCTAGTCGATTCCCGGAATTTAAATTTTACAGTTGTTTTCATAAACCTGAAAATAAAATGGACACATTTTTGTTCCATTGAAAAAAACAAAAATAAGGGGAAAGGTTAAGGAAGAGGGCAAAATTTGAATTGAAATTTGGAATTACGGATATTTTTATTGAAAATATTCCTTTTAAGGTAAGAAAAAACAGGAAATTCTTTTTGTATAAAAACAAAAGAGGGTTTCCCAAACGGAAAACCCTCCTCAATTTTTACTGTTACCGGTTGATATTATGCCGGATGGATTGCTTCTGTAGGACATACATCCGCACATGTACCACAATCAGTACAAGTGTCAGGATCGATCTTGTATATGTCGCCTTCGGAGATTGCACTCACAGGACATTCGTCGATACAAGTTCCACAAGCAATACAGTCTTCAGAAATTACGTAAGCCATGTCTGTAAAATTTTTAATTATAGTTTATAAACCACGACAAAAATAAGTCAATAACTGTCGATTTCAAAAAGAATCTACGAAAAAAACATTTTTTAAGGGTTAGTTTAAAAAGATTCAAAATAACATAGTAGTAGATTTTTTGCCTTTTCGTATTACAATTTTAAAATATAATTATTTACTTTGCAACCGATATACACATTTCACACATTAATTATTAATCATTCTAAATTTACAAGTATGAAAATTGGGAACAAATTTGCGGCTGAATTAGTCGGTACTTTTTTTCTGGTGTTAGGTGGTTGTGGTACTGCTATATTGGCAGGACACGCAGTTGGTTTTTTAGGCGTTGCAATTGCATTCGGGTTGACTGTTGTGGCAATGGCTTATGGAATCGGTCATGTATCAGGAGCTCATCTTAATCCTGCAGTTTCTGTTGGCGCTTTTGTTGCCGGTAGAATGTCAGGAAAAGATTTGGGTGTTTATATTATAGCTCAGGTATTGGGTGGTATTATTGCTGCTTCTGTGCTTGCTTTCATGTTAAAATCATGCGGATTACCTCTTGGTACTTTTGCTGCTAATGGTTATGGTGAGTTTTTTAATGGTGCTGCCAATTATCTTCAAACAAATGCTGCAGGGGCTTTTGTTATTGAAGCAGTTCTTACATTCATATTCCTGATTGTGATTTTAGGTTCTACCGACGGGCGTGCTCCTAAAGGTTTTGCAGGTGTTGCTATCGGTTTGACTCTGACTTTGATTCACCTTATTAGTATTCCTGTAACAAATACTTCAGTAAATCCTGCCCGTTCAATCAGCCAGGCTATTTTCTCTGAAAATACATGTGCACTTCCTCAACTTTGGTTGTTCATCGTAGCTCCGATTGTTGGCGCTGCTATTGCCGGGTTTGTATATAAAATGATTGCTCCGGAAAAATAAAATAGAATGGAGAATTGAAAATGGAGAATTAAGAATGAAATTTACACTAAATCATTCTCAATTCTCCATTATATTAATATTGGCTGATTTCCATCAATTCAATTTCAAAAATTAATGTAGAATAAGGAGGAATAGTACCAGAGCTAGTACCAGAAGAACCATAGCCTAATTGCCAGGGAATATAAACCGTCCATTTTTCACCTACCTGCATATTCTGAAGCGCAACAGCAAAACCGCTTACTACTCCATTTACACTAAGTTCAACAGTGCGGTCGCTTGCATCATCAAAAACAGTGCCATCAATCAATGAACCTTTGTAACGGACTTTCACTTTGCTTGTGTAAATAGGAAATGTTCCATTGCCACTTTTCAACGGATCTATTTGATAATAAACAGTTCCGGGACCTTGAGGAACACTTGCCTGAAGATATGCCGGATCATCTTTTATATCGTTGATATATTCTTCATTTTCTTGTTGCCACTCAGCATAAGCATTTTCATCATCATCACTACATGATTGAAATGCAGCTGAAAATAAGAGAACTAATAATAAATAAGATATTTTCTTCATTTTCAATGTTATAAATTAAAACTCGACTTTGGGTGCTTTATCTGCACCTTCTTCTGCTTTGAAATACGGTTTAGCGGAGAACCCAGACATGTTTGCAACTATGTTGTTAGGAAACCTGCGGATTAATATATTGAATATATTAGCTGCTTCATTGAAACGCATGCGTTCTGTTGAAATCCTGTTTTCTGTCCCTTCCAATTGGGTTTGCAGATCCAAAAAGTTTTGATTCGCTTTCAGGTCGGGATAGGCTTCCACACTTACCAGCAAACGGGACAATGCCGAACTTACTCCGCTTTGAGCAGATTGGTATTGAGCTAATGCTTCGGGAGTGATATTAGTCGGATCTACAGTTACCTGGGTTGCTTTAGCACGGGCTTCTATAACTCCTTCCAGGGTGCTTTGTTCGTGTGTGGCATAACCCTTTACGGTAGCAACCAAATTGGGAATCAAATCAGAACGGCGTTGATACTGATTTTCAACATTTCCCCATTGGGCGGTAACAGCTTCATCAGCAGTCACAATTTTATTGTACACTCCTGTATACCAGAAAAAAACGATAGCAACAATTGCTGCTAATACAATAATAACAATTAACGATTTCTTCATTGTCTATTCGTTTACTATTTTCTTTAATAAATTCTTGGTGCTAACTTTATCTGCGATAATATTGCGTAAGTCTTTAATTGCCACACGTTCTTGTTCCATTGTATCGCGGTAACGGATAGTTACGCAATTATCATTCAAACTATCGTAATCAATAGTTACGCAATAGGGAGTTCCTATTGCATCCTGACGACGATATCGTTTGCCAACAGTATCTTTTTCATCGTATTGACAATTGAATTCAAATTTCAGCTCATCCATTATTTTACGCGCCATTTCGGGCAACCCATCTTTTTTTACCAAAGGTAATACAGCTAATTTTACAGGAGCTAAAGCGGGAGGTAATTTTAATAATACGCGGGTTTCACCATCCGGTAAAACCTCTTCACAATAAGCGCCGGCCATAATGCTCAGGAACATCCGGTCAACTCCGATAGATGTTTCGATTACATAAGGCACATATGACTGATTTAATTCGGTATCGAAATATTGGATTTTCTTACCCGAATATTTTTCGTGGCTGCTTAAGTCGAAATCTGTGCGGGAATGGATTCCTTCCACTTCTTTAAATCCGAATGGCATACGGAATTCAATGTCGGTAGCAGCATTCGCATAGTGAGCTAATTTTTCATGATCGTGATAACGATACATTTCATCGCCCATGCCCAATGCTTTATGCCATTTCAAACGGGTTTCTTTCCATTTGGCAAACCATTCGAGTTCTTCTCCCGGGCGAACGAAAAATTGCATTTCCATTTGTTCGAATTCGCGCATGCGGAATATGAATTGGCGGGCAACGATTTCGTTCCGGAAAGCTTTCCCTATTTGTGCAATTCCGAAAGGAATTTTCATGCGTCCGCTTTTTTGTACATTCAGGAAGTTTACAAATATTCCCTGTGCAGTTTCCGGACGTAAATAAATCTTCATGGCGCCATCGGCAGTCGAACCCATCTCAGTAGAGAACATCAGGTTGAACTGGCGCACTTCCGTCCAGTTACGTGTTCCGGAAACAGGGCAAACAATTTCGTAATCCAGAATAATCTGGCGCAAATCATCCAGATTGTTGTCGTTCAACGCTTTGGCAAAACGAGTGTGCAACTCGTCTTTCTTTGCCTGGTTTTCCAATACACGGGGATTGGTGCTCAGGAACTGCTCTTTGTTGAAAGTTTCTCCAAATTTCTTTTCGGCTTTTTCAACTTCCTTGTTAATTTTATCTTCGAATTTAGCAATTTGTTCTTCGATTAAAACATCAGCACGGTAACGTTTTTTGGAATCTTTATTGTCGATTAACGGATCGTTGAATGCATCTACGTGACCGGAAGCTTTCCAGATGGTCGGGTGCATGAAAATAGCGGAATCAATACCAACTACATTTTCATTTAATAATGTCATGCTATCCCACCAATATTTTTTGATATTGTTTTTCAATTCAACACCATTCTGTCCGTAGTCATAAACGGCTCCCAAGCCATCATATATTTCCGATGAAGGGAAAACGAATCCATATTCTTTACAATGAGATACTAATTTCTTAAAAACATCTTCTTGCTGTGCCATAGTTTTTTTACTGAATTTGTGGCTGCAAAGTAAGTAATTTTTAACCACATAGGCGCATAGAACACATAGAATTATTATGAAAAGTTTGTAATTCCGTATCATTCCTTAACTTTGTAATCTCTATTTTCAATTAAAAAGCCACCTGAGGAATTTGCGATTTCATGCATAAAAATCATTCGTTGATTAAATTTATCGTTATTAAATCATCCGGAAGTTCTTATTTTGTGTATGTTTAATATATAAAAAGAACTATAATGAGAAACAGATTAAATATTTGGATATTTCTGGGAACAGCAGGAATTGTTTTCAGTTTCAGTACTGTCGCTGAATTATTAGCTATGCGTATCTTTTCGGGTGAGTTTATGGTTTATAGTGTTATACTGAGATTTTTCAGCCTGATTGTTTTCGTCGTTTCTTTTTTCCTGACAGCACTTTGTACCAAGAATAAGTTACATATTATCTGGTTCTTTCTTTTATATGGATTGGCAATCACTTTACCTCCAATGATAGGAGTTCCACGTATGCATACTATCATGGGATTTGGAGATGAAAAACTGATTTACGCCGTTTATTCTGTATTGATTTTTATAGTCAATTCTTCTTATGGTATTTTGCTCTATCTTGGATATAATTGGTTCAATAAACAAAAGCGAACCCGGGAACTGGAAAAACAAAACCTGCAAAGCGAGCTTACTTTATTGAAAAACCAGATCAACCCGCATTTCCTTTTTAACACATTGAATAATATAGACAGCCTGATTAAAAGAAATCCTGACCATGCGTCAGCCTCTATTATAGAGCTTTCGGATATGATGAGATATATGATTTATGAAACAAATGCAAGCAAGGTTCCGTTAAAAAAAGAGCTGGATTATATTGATAATTATTTACATCTGCAACAATTACAATATGCCAATCCCGACTTAGTGGAATATTCCATGTCAGGCAATCCTGATAATATCGAAGTAGCCCCGATGTTGTTTATCTCATTTATAGAAAATGCGTTCAAACATTGTACAAATAAAGATGCAAAATATGCTATCCGGATTCATTTTCGCTTGGATGCCGGCAAAATATATTTTGAAGCAATTAATCAGGCGGATAAAAGCAAGGCGCTTTCAAAGGATTCTTCAAGTGGAATCGGTCTGGAAACCGTAAAACGCCGGCTCGAAATCTTATATCCGGAGCATTATTCTTTGCAGATAGAAGAAAAAAATGATTTATTTTGTGTTTCATTAATGATTCAGACACATGATTAATTGCATTATTGTTGAAGACGCTCCGTTGGCTGTACAAAAACTGGAAGGATTTATCCGTCGTGTTCCTTTACTTAACCATTTGCAATCATTCGACAATGGACTTGATGCTATTACTTTTATGCAAACAAATCCGGTAGAACTAGTATTCTTGGATATCCAGATGGAACAATTCAACGGATTACAATTTCTGAAATCTATCAGGACATACCCGAAAATTATTATTGTCTCTGCATATAGCGAATATGCGATTCATGGATTCGAACATGATGTGTCGGATTACCTGTTGAAACCTTATTCTTTTGAGCGTTTCCTAAAAGCAATTGATAAAGTGCAATCGGAGTTATCTGTTGTACACTCCAAAGATTATATGTTTGTAAAGACCGAATATCGCATGGAGCGAATCGATTTTGAAGACATTCTTTATGTTGAAGGTATGGGAGCCTATTTACGAATTGTAACCAATGAATCAAAAATCATGACACTACAATCGTTTGCACAAATAGAAAAACAATTACCCGCCGGAAATTTCCAGCGGGTACATAAATCTTATATTGTTGCATTGGATAAGATTAAAAGCATCGAACGGAATGTGATCATTGTTGCCAACGAACGCATTCCGGTCGGAAAGGTTTATGAGGAAGAGTTTTACCGCAAATTGGACCTGAATCAATAGTCAGTATTCTGCGGATCGAAGTTAATCCATCCCTTCAGCCAGTTGTCGGCATCCGAATCGCTTTTGAAGGCGCCAATGTAATTAACCTGGTCGAAACCTGATGATAATAATGCATCTGTGAACAAACCTGATTTTCCTGTTAACGGGCTACCGGTTGTTGGTCCCCAGTTAGGATTGGTAATCATGCTGTTGGGTTGTTTCAGGCCTAATCCGGCAATTGTATTCAAATACTGGTTTCCTTGCGACACGAAAAATGTATGCGAAAATGATTCTTTACTTTCATCCATATTTGTTCCGTCTGTTGAATAAGCATCTTTCCAGGTTTTGTTTACATCCGAACCAAGTACTGTCATTCCTGCGAAGTAAAGGTTTTTCAGTTTCAGGTTGCCGGCGGTTGCAGCGCCCTGTGTATCTCCTTTTTGGTTGTCTAACAACAAACCGACCGGATAACCAATTGCTATGGAATTAAAGCAACTTAAATTAGAATGACGACGAATTTGCATGGCTGCGTGGAATGTTCCTGTCTTTGAACCATTCTGAGGATTATAGCTACCTCCGGTAATATATTCACTTGTATTGGCAAAATCGGAAGCCTGACCGATTGGTCCAACTAATGTTACATTACTGAACACACAAGCGGTGTTAGGAGTAGCAGTTGTCCCGTTGGCATTGTTATCTGACTCAAAACCGTTTGAAAGCGAAGTATCGGCAATTTTCGGATTACGAACTCCCAAAAGGAATTGCATTTTTCCGGAGAAACCGTTGTCGGTATCGAAATCGTCATCCCAACCGTGGTATGCCACCAGATACTTACAGTTTACAGAACCACCGAACCATTCGAAAGAATCATCATTAGAATAAGATACCTGCAAGTGGTCTATTTGGGTGCCTTTACCTACCGATCCGAAAGTAATACCATTGATTTCCTGATCTGCCTGGAATGGATAACCGGCGAATTCGCAACGTACATAACTCAATATTCCGGAATTGTCGTTGTCATTGTCACCGCCATGCAAAGCATCCGGACCACCTTCAATAGTCATCTCTCCTGCATTGTTTTTAGCGCGGCCACAAAGAATAATACCTCCCCAATCGCCCGGCTTGCGTTGCCCTTTGGGTTGCTCTGATGTAAATACGATAGGTTCGTTTGCTGTTCCCTGAGCAAATATCTGATTGCCTCTTTGTACGATAATTGCAGCTTTGGTTTCTTTGTCACCTTTGATAATTGTACCTGCCGGAATTGTGAATGAATTTCCGGTTGAAGTTTTACTTCCTATGTAAACCCAACCTTTCATGTTATAAGTACCTTTCATTAAAGTATGGCTTTTGGTGATATAAAAATCCTGATTACCATTACCTATTATATTCCCATCACCAAAAAGAATTTGTTCGGCAGATGAAGAAACTCTTACAGGAAGAACTGCGTCGAAACCTTCGGAAGATTTAATGGTAACATTGGCTACACCTTCAGCTTTAGTCGAGGTAACAGTTACTGTAGATTCACTAACAGAAACAGTTAATTCGTTTGTACTTGCCGAACTTGTTACTGTGTAAGGAGCTGTTCCGCCACTAACGGTTACGCTTCCTGATTTTTCAATGTCCAAGTTCAGAATGCTTGCTGATAATGATAATTGAGTTACATTTACGGTAAGGGTTGCTTTTCCATTATCAACAGTCATAACTTCAATAGTTGCATTACCTACAGCGATTGCATTTACAGTCAGGATAGAACCTTCGACAGAAACAGTCGCTACAGCAGGAGCTGAACTGACTGCGCTATATGGGGCCGTTCCGCCGCCAATGGTTATTTCCTGAGAAGCTCCCGGCCCAATGGTTAATTGAGTTTTGGAAAGGGTAGGGTTTACTACAGCGGGCTCATCATCGTCATTACAGCCGGTAAAAATAACTGCGGCGCAGATAAATGACACTAACAAATAAAACTTTTTTACTAAATTCATAACTATATAAATTAAAAATTAACCTTTACACTGATACTTACATTCTGTCCCGGAGTAATCCGTTTGGCAGTTTGTTCCCGTTCAACCAATTCTCCGGTATCCGGGTCATGGAATTTCGGAAACTGTTTGAACACCATATCCTGGGCCAGAATATCTTTGATAGCGGCGCTTACTTCCACTCTTTTCCCAAATTTTTTGCTCAAGGTGAAATCCAGTACATTACGGGGCATTTCATCTAAATCCGGAACATCATTATCGATTGAAGTTTGTTCGCCACCGTCCTTTTGGCCGATACCTACGATTCTTTTTCCAATGATATTGTAAAGGAATCCGACATTCAATTGAAGTTTATCGTTTTGATAGAATAATCCGGCATTTACAAGGTAGGGTGATTGTCCCTGCATCGGCCGGTCGTGTTCTTTGCTGTCTTCTCCGAATTTGACTTTACTGTCAATCAGGGAACCATTGAAAGAGAGGGAAAAATTATTTAATCCTATAAAATCGAGGCTTTTCTTAATATCTAATTCGATTCCATAATTATTAGCCGATTGGGCATTTTCGAAAGTATAAGTGTAGCTTCCTCCGGCATCAATATAAGTCCATTCAATAGGATTTTTGAAATGCTTGTAGAATACGGCTAAAGAAACTACTTCCGATGGAGAAGGATATAATTCATACCTGAAATCGAGATTTTGTATATGTGCCGGTTTAAGGTCCGGATTCCCTTTAATCCGGCTGAATAATTCGAAATCATAATAAGAAGAATAAGATACTTCGCGGAATTCCTGCCGGTTGATGGAAGTTCCATAAGCCAAACGCAACAGGTTTTCTTTGTTGATATTGTAAGTGGCATTGATTGAGGGGAACACATCTAATCCGCTGTAATCGGTCGAACTTTTGTCGAAATCGTAGATTTTAGTATAATTTGTCAAAGTCATATCACTGTATTCCAACCGTGCTCCGGTGTAAATATTGAATTTGTTCAATGGAATATTGAATGCCAGATATCCGGCCAATTGAAGGTCATTTCCCATATAACTGTTCCGGTTATCGGTATCTTCATAGATATATAATTTATCCGAACCATAATTTTCAGGGACGAGAATCTGCTTTACAGGACTCCAATAGGGAAAATCAGAAGGGAACACTTCGTTTTTCCAACGATAATAAAAATCACGGGTAGTATATTTACGGTCACGATATTGGGCGTACGCTCCGGTTTTTAATGTTGGTTTGAACGAACCGAAGTCAAAATCACGATCATAATTCGTAGTGAAGGAATAAATATACTCGTTGAGTTTAATGAAATCGCGGAACATTTCATTCTGGTCTACCATCATCTGACCATAATGAACATCATCGGGATAACCGTTTTCTTCACGTTCAATAATGCGGCGGTCGGGCTGGTTTTTATCGGCGTATGAAAAACCAAGTGTCCAGTTCAGTTTGTCTTTAAGTGAAAATGTGTGGTTGCCGGCTAATTGTGTTGAATAAGCCAGGCGACTCGAATAAAGATATTCCGTTTTTTCCTGCTGGTAATATCCGCTGATGTATTGGTATCCGTTGCGTTCCGTGTAACGGTCTTTGCCAATCTGGTTAATCATATTGCGGAATTCCAGTTTATGATTTGCATTAGCTAAGAATGTCAGGTTCAACATACCTCCCAGTTTGACATCATTTGAATAAATGTTATCATTATATTTATAAAGGTAAGTCGGCTTATCGTCGCGGGAATTGTATACTCCGAAACGGGAATTTTCGACATCCAGATATGTTCTGAAAGCATTTGTATAATTGAGGGCGGCAATCAAACCGAATTGCTTACCCGGTTCTGTGTCAAAACGGCGGTTCAAAACCATTGAAAATCGCTGGTCTGGCATGGCGTCCTTAGTATAAACGTTCCAATCGTTGTTGAAACCGCCTTTGGTAACTGCATCCACCTGAACGGAATTGTTGTTGTTCATCCTTGTGGGAACAATATCATTCAAAGACCGGAAGCCGTTGTCGAAACCTAAACAGTCAGTATTGCTTCCGTCACTGTATTTGAAATCTTTGAAAGTTGTTTTTGCATTGTAATTCATACCATAATTCACCTGGAACGAATTTTCGGAAGGCATGCTTTTAGTTTCCACTTTGATAAATCCTCCGGAAAAGTCGACGGGAAGTTCGGGCGAAGGCGATTTCACAATCATGATGTTCTCGATTTGTGAACTGGGTATAATATCGAATGAAAACGAACGGGCATCAGCCTCCGAGCTTGGAACGCCACTGTTGTTAATCCACACGCCATTGTAACGTTGCGCCAATCCGCGGGCGATAACGAATTTGTCATCTATAATGGAAATTCCGGGAATCCGTTTGATAACTTCCGAAGCATCACGGTCTTGTGTCTTTAAAATTTGTTGCGATGAAACGCCGCTGACTACGGTTAGCGCTGTTTTTTGGGCAGTCAGCATGGCGATTTCCGAATTTGTCCGCCGGGTAGTTGTTACAACTACTTCGTTGAGCGCCATGGCAGATTCTTCCATTGCAATATCTAAAGAAGTCGTTTGATTGTCGTTGATTTTTAAATCATTTAATTCTACCGTCTTATACGAAAGGTAAGTGACTTTGATTTTATAAGTACCGGATGGAATATTAGGAATAGAATATTTTCCGTCTGAATCAGTAGTCGTTCCTTTGTTGATTTGTTCAATTGAAATACTTGCTCCGATAATGGTTTCTTTGGTGTTTTTGTCAATGATTGTACCTTCTATTTTGCCGTTATTACTTATCGCATTTACTATAAAAATAAAAAACAGACCTGTTAAAAAAATGATTTTTTTTGCCATACCAATAATTAATCTTTAATTTCGGTAGCAAAGTACGTGCGATTATGTTGCATGGAAATTACATGATTGTGAAGAAAATGTTATGTGGAAAATATGTTTTATAACACAATTATATTCAGGAGTAGTTATATATGTTTCAAACGTCTTAATAAATGGAAAAGGTTGAATTTTTATGATGGAAGAGAATATTAATATAGAAAACCAATTGATTGTAAAATATCTGATGCATCAGCTTTCGGAAGACGAAAGTGCATTGATAGCTAGCCTGGAAGAACTGTATTGGGCTAACCAAATGAGAGAAATGCAAGAGTTGGCAGATATTAACAACTGATGGAACCAATGCTACAACCCAAACCCCGGTTTTATTGGGAGATAAAGTAATGACTGTTAATGCAATTCCTGTTAAGAATGGAGTCGTATTTTTGAACCTTATAATCAACAATTTGCGTTGAACAAGGTGGCGGCCATAAAGCATGGTTGTTTTTAGATGAAATTATTGTTGAATAAATAAAGATTAATTTCCATTTTATGCGCTCACTTAATAATTTCTACTTTTTTTTATGTAAGTTTGTATTTATATAAAAAAAGTAGATGCTTGAGCGCCACTAACATTGACATACTCACATTAACCAGTTTAAAACAAGGTAGTACAAAAGCTTTTGAAACTATCTTCAAAAAATGCAATGCAAAGGTATATAACTTTGTATTATCTACTTTGTATGATAAAAACCTCGCCGAAGATGTAACACAAGCTATTTTCCTTTCTATTTGGGAACACCGCGAAAACATCGATCCACAAAAAAACTTCGAATCATATCTCTTCAAAACGGCCAGGAACATGGTATATCGCCAAACAGAAAAAATGTTACTGGCTTACCGGTATGAGGAGCATATCAAAATGAATATTTCTGAAGAAGACTTTTCTCCGGAAGAAAACCTGGAAGCCAGTTCCCTGGAAGAACTTATCATGGAACTTATCAACAAACTGCCTGAAGCCAGACGAAAAATCTTTCTCCTGAGTTTGAAAGGCGAGTTAAGCAATAAAGAAATAGCCGAACAACTCTTTATTTCGGAAAAAACAGTGGAAACTCAAATCCGCCGTTCTTTAGAATTTGTCCGTGGAAAACTGAAAAACCATATCACTATGATATATCTTCTTTCCTTATAGCTATTTCTACTGGGCGCTATCAATGTGAGTATTGTTAATTGTTGTTAAATGCCATAGTCCTTGTAAGGAAAATTTCATCTTCACGTATAAACAATATAAAGAGGTATGAAAAACGAATTTGTCATATTATTAGAAAAATTTCTCCAAAAGCAAGCTAACATGGAGGAAACCGAACGTTTGATAGAACTTTTCAATCAACCGGAAACTTTGCGTATTTTTTCCGACCTATACAAAGAAAAATGGAATGATGCAGATTTTCATGCCGACACTGAAATTGAAAAACGGATATGGGCACGTTTGGAAAGTGAAATACAAACGCAACCACTTCCTGTTCGAGAATCTTGGTGGAAAAAATATTCCCACATAGCAGCCGCCATTCTCATTCCGGTACTTATGGCCGGATTGGCTTATTTCTATGTAGAATCCCGTTCGCAAGGAGATTCCAACAACATGTATGTCAATGTGGAAATGGGACAAAAAGCCAATATGACTTTACCAGACGGCACACAAGTTTGGCTCAATTCGGCCGGTTCTCTGTCATACGGTAATTCATATAACAAAAAAGACCGTGTAGTTCATCTGGAAGGTGAAGCTTTCTTCGAAGTCAGCAAAGATAAAAAGCGTCCCTTCAAAGTTATAGTTGACGGAATAACTGTCGAAGCGCTGGGGACTTCTTTCAATGTAAAAGCTTATCCCGAAGACAATCAAATCATTACTACTTTGATAGAAGGGAGTGTAATGGTAAGTGACGAGAAAGAATCCAGTATCCTTCAACCCAATGAAAAATTAGTATTTAACAAACAGATACATTCATTCTCTAAAACGACTTTGATGGATGCTGAAAGAAGTGGTTCATGGAGAAATAACGAACTGGCTTTCGAAAAGGAAACATTAGAAGAAATCGCCAAAACATTAGAAAGAATGTATAATACAAAAATAGTCTTTGCCTCGGATGAGTTAAAGAAAATCCACTTTTCCGGAAAAGTCAAGAACAACAACTTGGAAAGCGTACTACAATTGGTTTCTTTTGTGTCGCCCATACTTTATTCTATCGAAGATTCCACGATTGTAATCAGGGAAAATCTCAATGAAAAGCATTTATATAAAAAACATAATTAAAATGTAACAATACCATGAACACATCATAAACTACGCACAAAAAAAACGGAATAATGTTGGAGCATTATCCCGTTTATGAGAATCAGGTTACACAATAGGTAGTTTGCATTTTGAAGACTAAATTGTCGTCAACAGCCTGTTCTGTATCCCTTTCACATCAGCAAAGATATGAAAAAACTTGATAAAAACACTTGCAGACTTAAAAATACCACTAAAACATCGATTAAATGAATAAGACAAAAACACTTTTTATTCGCTTGCTGTTTTGCTTAGTGATAATGGGTTTCCACACATCTTTATTTGCTCAAATTACCATTTCTGCAAACAAGCAAAAAATCAAACAAGTGATGCTGGAAATAGAAAAAAACACCGGATACAGTTTTTTCTATAGCGATGACTTCCTTGATCTGAATAAAACAATCAGTATAAATTCTAAAAACGAAAGTATTGAATCTGTACTGAAGAAAGTCTTCCAGGATACCAATATCAAATACAAAATCGAAAGCAACAAACAAATCGTATTGACTGCGATTGACAAACAAAAAATTCAATCTTCTTCTCCCGAGCCCAAAAAGAAAATAACAGGTATTGTGACTGACGATAAAGGAGAGTCTATTATTGGCGCCAGTATACAGGTAAAGGGGACAACCAGTGGAACAATTTCAGACATAGAGGGGCGGTTTACTTTAGATGTAGCGCCCGATGCCACTCTTGTTGTGTCGTATGTTGGTTTTCTCAATAAAGAAATTTATGTAGGAAAAGCGGCAAACTACACGGTTGCTCTGCTGGAAGATTCTAAAATGATAGACGAAGTCGTCGTAATTGGATATGGAACCCAACGTCGTTCATTAGTAACAAGCGCCGTCAGCAAAATGAAGCTGGATGAAACTACCATGCGTAATGTTACAAGTCCGAGTCAATTACTTGATGGGCGCGTAGCAGGAGTTACCGTTTCAACCAGTTCTGGTAATTTAGGTAGTGGAGAAAGGATGAGTATCCGGGGAGCATCTTCTCTAAGCGCAGGGAATGAACCATTATATGTTGTTGATGGAATTCCGATTATGAACAACAACACAGCCATGTTCTCATTTGGAGAACAGATGAGTTCGCTGGCGGCTTTGAACCTTACCGACATAGAATCCATAGAAGTATTGAAAGATGCCGCATCTGCTGCCATCTATGGTTCTAGGGCAACCAACGGTGTTGTAATCATCACAACCAAATCAGGGAAAGAAGGTAAATCAGAAATCAAACTCAATTTAAATACCGGATTTTCCAAATTCGCCAATGTTGGAAAAATCAAACTAATCGACACTGATACTTACATTGAACAATACAATGAAGGTATTGACAATTATAACAAACAATACGGATATAAAATAGGCGACGGAGCTTATAAAATCCATATTTCAAACCCTTTTCATGATTCCGAAACCACCGATTGGATGGATTTTATTACTCAGACCGGCTATTTTTACAATGTGGACTTAGGTGTTTCGGGAGGAAATGCTAAAACCAAATATTACATAGGAGCCAATTATACAGATCAGGAAGGCGTTATTAAAACAAATGAAATCAACAAAATAAACCTGAAAGCCAAAGTGAGCCATGACTTTACCTCATGGCTTGAGGTTGGGGCAAATATCAGTGGAAACTACATTAAAAATCATCAGGTACCAGGAGCGTCAATCGGATCCACCATCATAGCCAGAGCCATCGAACAACGGCCTTTCGACCGTCCTTATAAACCTAACGGAGAATATTATCAGGCAAGCACCGAAGTCTTGAGGCACAACCCTGTACAAATTTTGAACGAACAAACCGCTTATATCGATAATTTCCGGTACCTGGGAGATTTTTATACTTTGTTGAAACTCGGCAAATTTTCATGGAAGTATTCTTTTGATACAGATATGGCTTATGTATATGACTACAAATATTATAATGCAAAACATCCTTATGGTTTAGGTAAAGGAAGAATAGTAGAATACACAAGGTTTCTCAACAACATCCTATCTGACAATATATTTACATATAATGACAAGTTCAATAACTTGAGCGTGTCTGCCATGCTGGGACATTCATTTCAAAAACAATCGTACCGGACAACTATGATCGACGGCAGCGGCCTTCCATCTCCTTCTTTCGATGTCATATCTGCTACAGCCGGTGTGGATGCTAAATCCGGAAACATTTCCGAATTCGCGATGGAATCATACTTCGGAAGGGCGACCCTTTCTTACTTTGACAAATACATATTAACCGGTACCTTACGTACGGATGGTTCATCCAAATTTGCCCCGGAAACCCGTTGGGGATGGTTTCCTTCTCTTTCTATGGGATGGAATATTTCGGAAGAAGAGTTCCTGAAAAACAGCAATACCGATTTGAAATTTCGTCTAAGCTACGGTAAAACCGGAAATCAGGCGAGTATTTCGAACTACGCCTGGCAAGCCCAGATGTCCGGTGGAAACAATTATAAAGAACAAAGTGGTATAGCCGTTTCAGAATTTGGGAACAGTAGACTGACTTGGGAAAAAGCAGGCCAATATGATGCCGGAATTGATTTGGGATTGCTAAAAGGGAAGATCAACATGATGCTTGACTTTTACCTTAAAAACACCAACAACTTGCTTTATGATATGCCGGTACCGGCAACAAGCGGAACCGACGCAATCATTAACAACATCGGATCTATGAGAAATAAAGGAGTAGAATTTACGCTCAACACACATTTCAAATTAGGGCAAGTTGATTGGATCTCCCAATTCAATATTTCCGCCAATAAAAATGAAATTACTTCCTTGCTCGGAAACAATGATCTTATTTCAATCGGAGGGAACAGAGCTTTACAAGTGGGTAAAGAATTAGGCTCCTTCTATCTGTTCAAAATGGAAGGTATCTACCAATATGACGGAGAAGTTCCTCAATCATTATATGATAATAATAATGTGCGTGCCGGAGATGTGAAATGGTATGATGCAGACAACAATGGTCTTATCAATGACACCGACCGTCAAATAATGGGATCTTCCAATCCTGATTTCTTTGGCGGATGGAACAATTCGTTCAAATACAACGGATTCCAGTTGGATATATTCTTCACTTATATGTATGGAAACGACACTTACTCCCAATGGAAAGCCAATGTATTAGGACGTACCGGTTATTCAATGGCTGCTATTACGGAACAAATTGAAAACCGCTGGACCGGTCCGGGAACAACCAATAAATATCCGCGTGCCATTAATGGAGATGTAAACAACACCAAAAACTCTAATCGTTTTCTGGAAGATGGCTCGTTTATCCGGTTAAGGACATTGACTTTTGCATATAATTTTTCCCCGAAAGTACTTTCAAAGATTTACATGAAGAATCTGAGACTTTATTTTCAAGCGGATAACCTCTTTTTGTTGACGAATTATTCGGGATGGGACCCGGAAGTAAGTTCAAACTTGGATCCCCGCTTTTTCGGAGTTGATGAATTGTCAGTTCCACAGCCCCGGACATTCAGTTTTGGAGCCAACATTAGTTTTTAACCTTTAACAAATTAAGATTATGATAAAATATATTTCCGGGATATTGTTCGCCATGTTGATATTCACCTCGTGTGCAGATGAACTAAACTTATATCCGCATGCCGCAATTTCTCCCGAAGGAGTAACGGAAAAAGACCTCCCTGCTTTGAGAATAGGAATGTATAATAGTGTACAGAATGATCCGGGTACACGTTCATTTATCATGTTCGATATTCTCGGAGGAGCATTAGCAACTGCCTCAGGAAATCCTAAAGATTTGATTAATTCAACTTTAAGTCCTCTGAACTCTTTCATTTTCGAAGGTTGGAAAGGATACTTCGAAGCGCTCAACAATGTGAACAATCTTATCATTAACACCGATAATTTTTCCCATACCGCATTGAGAAATAAAACAAAAGGCGAAGCGCATTATTTCCGGGCATACATTTACTTCTGTTTGGTAACCCGTTGGGGAGATGTACCCATTATTCGCAGAAACTCAATTGCCCAAGTGCCACGTGATCCGGTAGAAGAAGTCTGGAAATTTATAGAAGATGATTTGGATATCGCAATTTCTTTATTGGAAAATTCATCCGATTACTATTATGTTTCCAAAAATGCGGCGACAGCTTTGAAAGCAAGAGTAATGCTCAGTCAGGGAAAAAAGACGGAAGCTGCTACATTAGCCGAGAGCCTCATCAATTTAGGAACGTATAAATTAGACTCTTTCGAAAAAATATTCCGTAAACAGCAAAATACAGAAATCATTTTCTCATTTGAAAACCTGATGATGGAATCATCCATCAACATCAGCGATTTATTCTATAATTATTCACATCCCAACAAAGGACAAAGAGCTTATCTGCCTGCGCCGGAAGTGATTAGCATGTATGAAAACGGAGATAAACGCAAAGCCATCTCTTTAGACAATGTAGGAGGTTTGGACTGTATCAATAAATATCCGAGCGGACAAACAGGCACCGATCCTGTAATTGTTTCCCGTATTGCGGAAATGTACCTGGTCAGCGCGGAAGCCCAGGGACGTATCAACGGAGTAAACCGGTTGAATGAACTGCGTAAATTCCGTGGATTAGATGAAATATATCCTGCTACCGATAATGATTATATCAATGCCATATTATTGGAAAGAAAAAAAGAATTTCTGGGAGAAAATTTCATGTACCACGACTTGGTGAGGACAGGAAAAGCCAAAGAGCAATTGGGCATTATGGATTACCAGTTACTTTTACCTATTCCGGGAAAAGAACTCCAAGTAAACAAAAACCTGACACCCAACCCCGGATATTAGAATGAGAATTAAAAATTAAGAATTAAATATGAAAAATATAAAGTTTTTATATCTCCGGATAATTATTTTATCAGGAATTGTATTTACCTCCTGTGAAAAAGAAGAAGTGCCGGCTTTTGAATACAAGCCTATACCGAAATCTGCTGTAGGTGAAAAGCTTGTCAACGGAACAGATTTAATTGCCGATATATATATAGATACAACCTATAAGATCACAGACGGAGCAGTAGCTACAGAATTGGCCTATTTATCTATGACCACGGGATTAGCAATGAAGATGTTCGTCTTCGAAGTAGATTTGACAAACCCCAATGTAAGTATAGAAGTTTCGACTCCAAACAATAAACCTGCGTTCACAGTTCAACCTATGACAGAACAAGCCGGTTATGAAGATTCGGAAGGTCATAAAGTATGGGGTGGAATCAATGGTGACTTTTTCACTACCTCCGGCGCTTCAATCGGGACTCCGCAAGGAATCCTTTACAAAGACGGTGTTGCTATCAAAACCACTTTTGCCAGTTCGGTAAATACATATTTTGCCATAACTAAAGATAAAAAAGCGCTTGTAGCAGGACAAGATGTATATAACGACATTAAGGCCACGTTCCGGGAAGCATTGGGAGGTCGCGTATGGCTTGTGAAAAACGGGTTACCTTACAATGAAACTGATGCTGCTGTCGACCCACGCACCTGTATCGGTGTTTCCGAAGATGGATTAACAATATATATAATGGCTGTTGACGGTCGTAATTTCTGGTATTCCAATGGCATGAATTATAGCGAATTAGGCAAGTGTATGAAAGCTTTAGGCGCTTATAATGCTGTTAATCTGGATGGTGGAGGATCCACTACTTTCTTTGTCAGGAATACACCCGGCTTTACTCCCAACCGGTTTCAAATAAAAAATTGGCCTTCTGATGGGGGTGGAAAAGAAAGGGAAGTCGCAAACGGGCTATTGATTATCGGAAAATAAAAATAAGTTTCTAAAACTCTAAATAAATTGCCTTATGAAACATTCGAAAAAAAATATATATCTCTTGTTCCTTATCTTATGTAGTGTGATTGTCACATTTTCTTCCTGTAAAGAAGACGAGATAGGGGCTTTCACACCCAAAGATCCGGATTTAAGCCTTAATACAAACGAAATTGAGGTTCCCAAAACAGGAGGTTTATACGATATCACAGTGCAATCCAACCTGCCTTGGCGGGTAAAAAGCAACGTAAGCTGGATCTCAATTGAAAATGGCTATGGAATGGGAGACGGCGCTTTCACTGTTAAAGTGGAAAAAAACGAAACCCTTGAAACCCGCTCAGGTAAGCTGATTGCCTGGATTACAGAAGATGCTCAACAAGAAATCATTATCAATCAGGAAATAGGAGAACTGCCTCCGGAAATACAAACTATCTATTATGTGAAAACATTAGGAAGCGGCGATAATGACGGACTCTCTTGGGAAAAGGCGACTACTTTGGACAATGCATTGTCGTTAGCTGTGAGTGGTGACATAATCAATGTTGCTGCAGGAACTTATGTGCCAACCAAAGTAATTACCGGAGGTAAAACCACTGACGAGAAAGATAAAACTTTCGAAATTAAGAAAAATATTGCCCTTATAGGAGGATATCCTGCCAATGCAACAACAGGTGCGGAAACAGATTTCAAAGCGAATCCAACCATATTGAGCGGTAATGTAAGCGGTGGCAAATCATATCATACATTATGTATTACTGCTCCGATAGAAGAAAATAAGAAAGTAAAAATACTAGGTCTCACAATCAGAGACGGACAAGCCGATGCCACAAGCAGTTATGTTACCATTAACAGCATCAGATACCAGCGCAATTATGCCGGTGGTGTGATAATCGGAAGAGCTGTCGCCGAATTCGAAGATTGTGAAATATCGAACAACAGCAGCCTGGCTTATGTCGCAGGAGTATATGTCATAGAATCTTCTACCGCCACCTTCAATAAATGTAATATTGTTAATAACACGACAACCAGTAACGGAGGAGCATTATGGAATGATAAATCCACTGTATTCCTGTATAATTGCAATATATCGAGCAATTCCACAAGCACAGGTGTCGCGGCAGGTATATATGCATTCAATGCTTCCGCATCCGAATTGACCACTACATATATGTATAATACGACTATTAACAACAACACCTCCGGAGCGCATTGCGCCGGATATTACGGTCGCGCCGGATCTGTTGGAGTGATGGTTAATTGCACGGTTTATGGAAATTCCGTTCCTGCCGCTTCTGCCGACGGGGGAGGCATCAACCTGCACGGAGGAGGAAAATTAGACATTATCAGTAGTACTGTTACAGGTAATAGCGCAAGGACGGGAGGAGGAATCCGCGTACAGGCAAATAGCACGCTCAACCTGATCAACTCTATTGTAGCCGGCAATACGGCAACTACGGATAACGACCTTTCCAATGCGGGAACTGCGAATACGTCATATAGCATTGTAACAAATAAAACGTATGATGTCAATGGAAATGAAGTGGCGGCAGCTCCGGCTTTTGATGTATCTACCATGTTATCACCTTTGGCTGATAATGGAGGGCATACTAAAACATGCGCTTTGGCAGGAGATAATAACCCTGCCGTTACCTACGGAATGACAGCTTCCCAATTAGGGGATAAGTCAGGCACTTACAGCCCGGAAATTCCGGTTTCCGTAATCACTTTCGACCAAACAGGAAAGAATCGTAACGGTACTACCTGTATAGGAGCAGTAATCAAATAATAAACTTGTGCAGATTTCCACAGATTTCACAGATTCTTTCACCAAATCTGTGGAATCTGTGGAATCCGTGAAACTTTCCAACTAACATTATGTATAAAATGACTTTCAGGGGTGTAATTATGGCACTCTTTTGCTTGTTTTTTGTTTCAATCAAAGCACAAAATCCTAAATATATTTTCTACTTCATAGGAGATGGAATGGGTTTTAATCATATTGAAACAGCTTTATTTTACCAAACTCCGGATATCAGGAACATGAAGAGCAATCTCACGTTCACAGAATTTCCGGTTGCAGGACAAGTTTCCACCTATTCTGCCTCTCATTACATTACAGATTCTTCGGCAGCAGGTACAGCGTTAGCATCAGGAGAAAAAACCAACAACAACGTTGTGGGAGAAGACACTCTTGGCAGACCTTTAACTTCAATCATCATTAAGGCAAAAGATAACGGTTGGCTGACAGGAGTTATCAGTTCGGCAAGTATTGATGATGCAACACCTGCTGCTTTTTATGCTCATGAATCCGGAAGAAGTATGTATTATAAAATCGGTACGGATGCTGCCAATTCGGGCATCACTTTCTTTGGAGGAGCAGGTTTCAAAACTCCCGACAATAAGAAAAACCCTGCGGACCCAAACCTCTATAAGCTATTGGAATCCAAAGGATATTACATTCAAAAAGGAATCACAAATAACGCTCCTGTTGCAACAACTAAAAAGGTAATGATACCGGAAAAAATCAATTCCAATTTCATTTTGCCTTTGGCTATAGACAGGAAAATAGGTGATATGGCATTGGCAGACTTCACTTCGGAAGCCATTCGCTTCCTCTACCGTCCTGAACAAAAATTCATTATGATGATCGAAGGGGGTTTAATCGACAAAACCGCCCATGCTCATGATGCAGGAGCCGTTGTACATGAAGTAACCGATTTAGCCGACAATGTAAAGCTTGCATACGACTTCTACCTGCAACATCCCGATGAAACCCTGATTATCGTCACTGCCGATCACGAAACCGGAGGATTGGCGTTGGGGACAACTTATACAAACCTGTACATACAATTGCTAAAGAACCAAAAGGTTTCATTGAGTATCCTCTCTTCTTCCATCAAAAAAATGAGAAAAGAATCAACAAATAAAGCAACTTGGGAAAATATTTCCGAATTGCTGCGCGAAAACCTCGGATTCGGGGAAACCATTAAGCTGACTCCACAGGAAGAACAATCATTGAAAGACTGCTTCAACCAAACATTTATCAACAAAGATGTGAAAGATGTGGAATCGCTTTATTCTAAAGACGATTCTTTGGCCGTGTTGGCTATAGAAATCCTTGCCGCCCATTGCGAAGTCGGTTGGACAACCAAATCGCACTCGGCTGCTCCGGTACCGGTGTATGCAATAGGTACCGGCTCTGACTTTTTCAAAGGAAGAATCGACAATACGGACATTCCGAAAATATTGCAACAATTGATGCAATTACCATAAATAACATTATTCACTCAATAAAATTACAAAGTTATGAAAAGAAGAATTTTACTATCAGTTGGTATGGCATTGAGCTTATTCAGCCTGAATATCTCTGCTGCAGATTATTACGTAAAAACAACAGGAACCGGTGACGGAAGTTCCTGGGAAACAGCTACTACCTTGGATGGCGCTTTAGCAAGTGCGACAACAGCCGGCGATGTTATCCATATTGCCGCAGGAACTTATGTTCCGACAGTTTTGATTACAGGTAATGCAGGCTCTCTCAGAGAAAAAACATTTGAAATCAAATATAATATTTCTTTAATTGGAGGTTACCCTGAGAATGCAACAACAGGAGCTGTAGCCGATCATGCTGTAAACCCGACTGTTTTAAGCGGAGAATTGACAACTTCTTATTCTGCATACCATGTAGTTACCATAACTGCACCTGTTGAAAGTGGCAAAAAAGTCAGGTTACAAGGATTAACCATCAAAAAAACAGATGCAACCGCATCTACATCCTCTGCTACTACCGGCAATGGAATAGCATATCCCCGCAATTATGGGGGAGGAATTATAGTAGCAAAATCAACTGTAGAGCTAACAGATTGCATTATTTCTGATAATTTGGCTCAATTTGCTGCCGGTGTATATGCTTTTTCCAATGCCAATATTACTTTAAACAAATGTAACATCAAAAATAATACAGCAAATGCAGCAGCCGGATACGGAGGAGGAATTACAGTTGCACAATCAACCATAGAGTTGACAGATTGCATTATTTCAGATAATCAATCAGTTCATGCAGGAGGAGTATATGCCAATACCAACAATAATATTACCTTCAGAAGATGTAGTATTAAAGGGAACAGCGCCACCAATGGAAATGGAGGTGGTATCTGGGTTACAAGCTCTTCTGTTTACATGTATGACTCAAATATTTCAAATAATAGCTGTACAGGAACAGCAGCAGGCTTATATATCTACAATTCTAATGCAAAGTTTTATATTTATAACACTACCATTAATAATAATACAGCTACACAACAAGTAGCAGGGGCATATATTAGAGATGGTGCTGAAGGATATTTTGTAAATTGTACAATTTATGGAAACACATCTAATCATGCTTCTGCAGGAGTTGGCGGTATAGCTTTTCTTGGCAATACAGATAAAAACGTAATAACAAACATTATTAATTCTACAATTACAAATAATACAGGTTCATTGGCCGGTGGTATTAATGGATCAATTTCAGGAACAGGTTTATTTACAACAACAATCAATAATAGTATTATATCAGGAAACTCTAATGCCAAAGATATTGGACCCGGAGCCGGGGGTACTCATTCCAAGCTTTACTCAATCATCTCTGACAAAGTGTATGATGCTGCCGGAGAAGAAATCGCAGATGTATCTTTCGATGCTTCAACCATGTTGGATATTTTAGCCGACAACGGAGGAAAAACTCAGACTTGTCTTCTCAAAGGGAGTGGCAATCCTGCTTATACTTATGGTATGACTTCTACACAATTAACGACTTTAGCAGGAACATTTACCCCTGCAATTCCTACCGATATAATCACTAACGACCAAATAGGAAACAGTCGAAGTTCTGCAACAACAATAGGAGCCGTGTTGAAAAAAAATGATATCGGAAGCTCCATTCCTTCTGTTACTCAATCAAAAAACATATTATACACAAATAATGGAATTCTCTATATTAAAACCGTTTCCGGAGAAAATGTAACAGTTTATTCCATATCCGGACAACCGGTTAAAAGTTTAAAAGCGACAGGCAATCTCACCGAAATTACCGGATTGGCTAACGGATTATATATTGTAAAAATAGACGAACAATCTTATAAAGTCAGGCTATAAATCCAACAAACACCCGTTGGATGCTTCCTATGTAGGGCAGTAGGCATGGCCTACTGCCTTACAAAACAATATTAAATAAAAAAATCATGAAAAAAGGGATTTTATTTTTAGCAAGTTTGGCATTAAGTGCATTTTCAATGAATGCATTCTCCGCAAATTACTATGTAAAAACAGGAGGAACCGGAGATGGTTCCTCCTGGGAAACGGCAACTACACTGGACGATGCTTTGATGAAAGCTACAACAGCCGGAGATGTTATCCATATTGCGGCAGGAACATACTTGCCAACGGTGATGATTACAGGCAATGCCGGCTCTCTCAAAGAAAAAACATTTGAAATCAAGTACAATATTTCTTTAATCGGAGGTTACCCTGAAAATGCAACAACAGGAGCTGTAGCTGATCATATCGCAAACCCGACTGTTTTAAGCGGAGATTTAAATGCCTCTTATTCAGCATATCATGTCGTTGCAATAACTGCACCTGTTGAAAGTGGTAAAAAAGTGAGCTTACAAGGATTGACCATCAAAAAAACAGATGCAACAGCATCTGTTTCCTCTGCTACAACCAACAATGGAGACTATCCACGCAATTACGGAGGAGGGATTATAGTCGCAAAATCTACAGTCGATGTAACTAACTGTATTATTACCGACAACAAAGCATCCAATGGAGCCGGTGTATACGCTTTTTCCGGTGCTAACATTACTTTCAAAAATTGTACGATCAAAGAAAACAGCGCTACCGGAAATTGCGCCGGTATTTGGAATACAAGTTCTACTCTTTACATATACGATTCAACTATTTCAAATAACAACGCTACCGGGATAGCCGCAGGTTTATATATTTATAATACCAATGCAAATTTCTATATCCATAATTCCACCATCAATAATAACACTGCAACTTCAAATTATGCAGGAGCTTATTTCAGAGAAGGAAGTAACGGATATTTGGTGAACTGCACGATTTACGGAAATACATCAGGGGGAAACTGCGGCGCTATCGGTGTCAATTCGACGGATGCAGCCGCCACAACATTAAATATTATCAGTACAACCATTACTAATAATACTGCCAATGGAACCACTCATGCAGGAGGAATCTTCATGCACTCTACGAATACCAATAACACTGTCAAGGTTTACAACAGTATCGTATCCGGAAATACACAGCCGGAAACCAATAGCAATCTGACATATAGTAAATCAAACACTATTATCGGAGATTTGGTATATGATGCCGACGGAGAAGAAATCGCAGACGAATCTTTCGATGCTACGATCATGTTGGAAACTCTTGCTGATAATGGCGGTAAAACTCAAACCTGCCTTCTTACAGGAGACAACAATCCGGGAAAAACTTACGGCATGTCATCCGCACAACTAATGGCTTTGGCAGAAAGTTTCACTCCTGCGATACCAAGCTCCGTAATTACTTTCGATCAGATAGGAAACAACCGTTCGGGAACACAAACTATGGGCGCTGTTTTGAAAGGAAACAACACCAGTGCTATCCCGGTTATTTCCATCGGCAGAAATATGTATCCGGATAATGGTACACTATGTATAGAAACTACTCCGGGAGAAAATATTTCTGTATATTCTGTTTCCGGACAAATTGTTTACAATCAAAAAGCAACAGGTAATCTTACCGGAATATCCGGTTTGGCTGAAGGATTGTATATCATAAAGATCAACAATCAAGCTTTTAAAGTAAAATTTTAATAATTGGCTTTGCCACGAATTACTCGAAGAAGCTATCATGATTTTATTTTGGCTTTGTTAGTAACCGGTTTGAGCTGTTTTTGCACCCGACGGGTGCTTCCTATGTAAGCAGCAGGCCGTGCCTGCTGCGTTTGAGAGGCCATGTCTGTATCCCGGCCTCCATAGGAAGCTCCTAAGATGCCTGCGCTGCAGGCTGGGGTGGTGAGCATATCTGCCATAAACAGTAGCCATGGGCTACTGCTTACATAGGAAGCGCCCGCCAGGCGCAACTAGCAAAAACATTCGAATAGAACCCGATATGAACTAATTTCCGAAGATCGTAACAAGTTCGAAATAAACATAAATTCTCAAATTTTTAGCGAATTTCGTGTAATTCGTGGCTGAAAAATATACAATTTACAAAATGAAAAGCACTCTGGCATCCTTTTTTCTACTGGTATCTTTCATGATCAGCTTTCCTCTTATTTCTGCAGGACAAGAATACCAGCACCTGATTATTTATGGACAAAGTTTATCCGTCGGGCATCAATCCTATCCGGTTATTTCGACAGAAAATACTACCGGGAACTACATGATAGGAAACCAAATCTGGATTAACTACGGAAACACCGTTTTCAATGCATTCAATCCTTTAAAAGGAAATATCGCTGCGTCTACACAATCACAACCCAAAACAAGAGCTTCGCAAGCCATTGCAGAATGCCCTCTTTTCGGAATGGCTAATCATTTGCAACTGAAAACTGCAGGCCAATATAAATTTATTGCCTCATCAGCAGGCACAAGCGGTAAAACCATAGAAGAATTATCCAAAGAATCACAAACTTCAACCTTGTACAACTATTTTTCAAATACATTGAAATATGCTTTCCAAACAAGCAACAGCATTCATTGTCCTGCTTTGGTTTGGATGCAAGGAGAATACAATTATACCGGAACCGGCTCGGGATTAACTCCCGGAAGCACGCCGACATCCGATAAAGATGAATACAAAGCACTATTGCTGAGGATGAAAGACAACATGCAATCGGACGTTATTTCCGCATACAAACAATCAGACAAGCCACTATTTATCACCTACCAGGCCGGGGTACAATATACACGCGGAAAAGAATTGACCATTGGAATGGCGCACTTGGAAGCGTCAAACGAACATAAAGATATTATTTGCGCAGGTCCCGTATATCCGATGACAGACCGTGGCGGTCACCTGGACCCAAACGGATACCGTTGGTTCGGAGAAATGCTGGCCAAAGTTTATTACAAAACAGTCATACAAGGAGAAGATTTCAAACCGCTCCAACCTAAAGAAATATCCCGTGAACAGGACGGGAAAACCCTGAAGATAACATTCCATGTCCCCGTTCCGCCATTGGTATTAGACGAATTAACTATGGAAAAAATTGCGGATTACGGTTTTGAAGTGTACGACAACAATACCAGAAAAACCATTTCAGGAATATCGGTTAAGGGTGATTCCGTTTTTGTTTCCTGTTCCACTACCCTATCAGGAACTACAGAAATTGTATATGCAGGATACAATGCAAATGTCAGAGGCCATGGTAATTTGAGAGACAGCGACACATACTCCGCTTATTTCAACTATTTGGATCTGGATAAAAAAGTTGATAACCGATATGTTTACGAACATGATGCTTCCGAAACAACTTTGCGCCCATCATACGAACCCCGCAATGCGTCGGGAATCATATACGACAAACCCTATCCATTGTATAATTTCAGCGTTGCTTTTTATTATCGTTTGGAAGCGGCCCAGCAAACTTATACCATTCCCAATATAGATAAAGCGCCGGATTATACATCCGTCAATTATTATGTAAAAACAACAGGATTAATAACAGGAAACGGATTATCATGGGAATCATCTGTCACTTTAGACAAAGCTCTTTCCTTGGCTGTAAGCAAAGACACTATCCATATAGCAGCCGGAGTTTACAGACCTTCAAAATGTATTACGGGAGGAAGTGAATCGGACAAAAAAGACCGGACTTTCGAAATATCAAAAAACATCACATTAATCGGCGGATACCCTGCCAATGCGACTACCGGAGCCATATCTGATCCTGAATTATATTCAACTGTTTTAGACGGAGATATTTCTTACCAATCTACAACAGAAGAAAAACTTTTAACCGGAACAGATTTTATAAGCAGCATTACATCTTCTTATTCATATAATGTGGCACAAGGAGCGAAAGCAACGGAAATAGCATACACATCCACACAAGGTTTACCCATGAAAGTCTTTGTTTTCGAGGTAGACTTATCTGATCCCGATATTAACATGGAAGTTTCGACTCCCGGTAACCAGCTTGCTTTTGCCAGACAAAAAATGACCGAACAAGCCACATACAAAGACCAATCCGGGCATAAAGTCAGAGGAGGTATCAATGGTGATTTCTTTGATTTGACAACCGGAGAACCCCAAGGAATTCTTTATAAAGACGGGATTAAAATCAAAGAATCTTTTTATTCAACCGAAAACACCTATTTCGCCATAACAAAAGATAAAAAGGCTTTGATAGCCGGACAAGATGTATACAATGATGTCAAAAGTACTCTCAAAGACGCGGTAGGAGGTCGCGCCTGGTTGGTGAAAAACGGATCAATCATAAACAATGCAGCTACGATCTCTGATCCGAGAACCTGTATAGGAGTTTCTTCCGATGGACTTAATATATATATCCTGGCTGTTGACGGGAGGAATGAAAGGTATTCCAACGGTATGAAATTTTCCGAATTGTCCAAATGTATGCAAGCATTAGGAGCATACAATGCCATTAATTTAGACGGAGGAGGTTCCACTACTTTCTTCATCCGCAATACAGATACTTTTTCTCCCAACCGTTTCGAAATAAGAAATCAACCTTCCGACGGAACAGAACGTACGGTAGCGAATGGATTATTGATCATTTCCAAACAATAAATTAAAAGGATTGAAATATGAAACAAATAAACAAATACATAATCCCATATATCTTTTACCTGTTGGCAATACACACCCCGTTTACGGCAAACGCCACCGGGGAAACAACCCATGTGTACCACACAGTTGTCATTACCGCTCCTTCTGTTTACAGAGAAAAAGTAACATTGAAAGCATTGAAAATCATCAATGGATCAGCCACAGGCGCCTCAACCAAAGTTACTTCCAATGGCAAAGAATATTACCGCACGCAAGGAGGCGGAATGAATATATCTGGTGCAACTGTTGAATTGACAGATTGTGAAATTTCAAACAATACAGCGACAACAGCTGCAGGGATTTATATTGCAAATAGATCGGATGTATCTTTCAATCGTTGTTCAATTGAACAAAACATCGGCAACGGAAATACAGGAGGCATTCTTACAACCGGAAATTCAATTATCAGAATGGTTGATTCGAATGTTTCTTCCAATGTTGCAACAACAGGAATCGCAGCCGGCATGCAAATACAAACCTCTAAGTCATATATCTTCAACTCTACTTTCAGCGGGAACAAATCAGGCAGTAATGTAGGAGGTTGTTACTTGAGGGAAGGTTCCGAAAATTACTGGGTGAATTGTACCGTTTATGGCAATGAAGCCATCGGTTACGGTGGCGGAATGACGATATACGGAACCTCAGCAAGTCCTGCGAAAACATATCTCATCAGTTCCACCATATCCGGAAATGAAGCAACATCCATGGGAGGAGGAATCAATATCACCAATGCTTACGGAACATTAGACTTACAAAACTCCATTGTTTCCGGAAATACAGGAACAAATGAGTTAAACGGAACATACAACAAATATTATTCTATCGTAGGAAACAAAGTTTATAATGCTTCCGGTGTGGAAATCTCGGGAAAAGTTTTTGACCCGGACATGTTGGATACATTGAAAGATAATGGTGGATATACTCCAACATGCTTACTCTTGAAAGACAACAATCCGGCATTTTCCTGCGGCATGAATACAGACCAATTAACAACTCTTTCCAGGTCTTTTGCCATACCTATTCCTGAAAATATCATTGCTAATGACCAAATAGGGAACAGCCGTTTAGAAAATAATATAATTGGCCCTGTAGCAAAAAAATGCAATACAAATCAAATAAATAAACTCCAACAAGAAGAGTATCCTGTAAAAGTAATTAATCACATATTATATGTAAAAGCTTTTCCCGGGGAAAATATCGCCATATATACTGTTTCCGGACAATTATCCGGTAAAGTACAAAGCGCCGGAGAGTGGCTGCCAATACTTAATCTTTCAAAAGGTATATACATCATAAAAATTGCAAATAAATCGTATAAAGTAATTATATAACGCAACCGGTAAAGTATATCTTAAAACTGCTTTATTAAAAACAATACCCAATCATAATATATCTAATTATTACAACCATGTTTAGAAAACTTATTTCTTTTGTATTATTACTATCTTGTTTCCTGACAGTATCAGGGCAAACAGCCGGTGATTCCATCACACTCGCAAATTTCCAATGGGAAGAAACTACAATGGGCAAAGGCATTACCCATAAGCATGGAACCTTCACCGACTTATATGGTGGCGCTCAAAATGTCAATATCCTGGTAATTGATCTGAAGAAGAAAGCCTACAAAACAAAAATTGCAGTAACTGTTCCTAACCAAATCACCAGTGAAACTGCCATAGCCAATCATGCGGTAGCTGCCATCAACGGTTCTTATTACGATGAAAATGTGACATTCAAATCGACTTGTTATATCAAATTCGGGAAAAACGTCATAGATACAACCAAAGCAAGTGAACTTGACAGAGTTACGGGAGCCATAGTTATCAAAAAGGGGAAAGTCAAATTAATTCCCTGGAATAAAGAAATAGAACTTGCATACAAAGATAATAAAGGAGAAGTTATGTCATCCGGTCCTTTGATGATTTACAAAGGGAAAACATGTGATTTTTCAACTCTGGATAAAAAATTCATTGAAACGAAACACCCGCGCAGCGCCATTGCTTTCATCAATCCCAAAACCATGTTGCTGATCACAGTCGACGGGCGTTTCCCTAAACAGGCAGAAGGAATGAGCATTCCGGAATTAACCCACATGCTCAAAGTACTTGGCTGCAAAGACGCTTTGAACCTTGATGGTGGTCGTTCGACTACTTTATGGTCAAATGCAGCTCCGGAAAACGGCGTATTAAACAAACCGGCTGCAAACAAAATATTCGACTCTTACGGAGAGCGGAAGAATGCAAACACAATAGTTATAATCGATAAATAACCATTCCCAATTAAGCCATATATTCATGTTTAAAAAGATAATTTCATTTTACAAAATCAGTGCGCCCGCTTCAATCACTTTTCAGGGCGATGAAAAAGAACAAAAGAAATATTACAACAAACTGCGCTGGTCGTGCTTCCTATCCGGGACAATCGGTTACAGTTTATATTATGTGTGCCGCACAGGACTCAATGTAGTCAAAAAGCCCATTATTGAAACAGGCATATTAGACGCCCATCATTTGGGTATTATCGGTTCGGTGCTATTGTTTGCGTATGCTATCGGAAAATTCGTCAACGGATTCATGGCCGATTATTCCAATATCAAACGGTTTATGGCAACAGGATTAGCTGTATCGGCCTTAGCTAATATCAGTATTGGTATCCTGGGATTTACCCAAAACAGTGGAGTCGGCATTGCCTCCTTTTCATTTTTTATTATCTTTGCCATCATGTGGGGAATTAATGGTTGGTCGCAATCCATGGGTGCTGCTCCTGCAATAATTTCCCTTTCCCGTTGGTTCCCGTTAAAAGAAAGAGGAACTTTTTACGGTTTTTTCAGTGCCAGCCATAACCTGGGTGAATTTTTATCTTTCTTGTTCGTCGGACTCGTAGTCGGATATTTCGGCTGGCAATGGGGATTTGTTGGTTCCTCCTTAGCCGGTTTGATTGGAGTAATTGTAATTATCTTCTTTTTGCATGATACACCTGAAAGTAAGGGTTTGCCTCCGGTAGAAATATTATCCAACGAAAGCCCGAAAGTAGAAAAAGAATCCGTTTCCAAGACTCAAAAAGCAGTATTGAAAAATCCGTTCGTATGGATACTCGCATTATCAAGCGCTTTCATGTATGTGAGCCGTTATGCCGTCAATGGATGGGGAGTCCTTTTTTTGCAGGAAGTCAAAGGATTTTCATTAACCACAGCAACACAGATTATTTCCATCAATGCCCTGCTGGGTATACTCGGAACGGTACTTTCAGGGTGGTTTTCAGATAAATTGTTCAAAGGCCAACGCAATATGCCGGCTCTGATATTCGGTATATTAAATACAGTATCTTTATGCCTGTTTTTATATTGTGGCAGTAATATTTACCTGAATATCCTGAGTATGGTATTGTTCGGAATTGCTATCGGTGTTTTAATCTGTTTCATTGGTGGATTAATGGCTGTCGATATCGTACCGAGAAACGCCAGTGGTGCAGCATTAGGCATTGTAGGCATAGCCAGTTACATTGGTGCCGGACTTCAGGATATTGCCAGCGGCTGGTTGATAGAGAGTAATAAAACCACTGTCAATGGAGTTGAAACTTATAACTTCGATCAGGCGGGAATATTTTGGATAGTTGCTTCTGTCTTATCTTTTGTATTGGCTTTATTTGTTTGGAAAGCCAAAAGAACAACCTCTTAAAAAAAGGATATTATGAGAACAAACATTTTTTATCTTGCAATTTTTGCAGGGTTATTATGCTGTTTTAAATTATCAGCTCAGGAAAAAATCGTATACACTGATGCAAAAAACTTTACATTAGTTGGGAAAGCAACTCCGACTGAATCTCTCTATCATAGGATAGATACGCTTTTATATAATGATATGCCGGCTCCTGTCAAAGAATTATTTACCAACTCAGCCGGATTGGCAATTGCTTTCAAAACAAACAGCCAGGTAATCAGGGCCAAATGGTGTGTAACCGATAAGCCGGCCATGAGTAACATGACGCCAATCACGCAGAAAGGATTGGATTTGTACATTAAACGAGATGGAAGATGGGAATTTGCAGGAGTAGGAAGACCTTCCAAAACATGTAGTAATACACTAATTGTAGAAAATATGGATGATACAGGCAAAGTCATCCTGACATTCCTATTATCATGGTTCAAAGTATTGTCCGGGAATCCGGGAATTTTGATTTAATAATCAAAGAACGGGTCCGGTTGCAAAATGAATATTTCAAGACCGAATATCAACAATTAATTGATAAAGGCATGGAAAATCTATATTTCATAGAAGGGGGCAGTCTGTTAGGCCATGATCATGAAGCTACTACAGATGGTGTCCATCCAAATGATCTTGGTTTCGACCGGATGTTGAATGTAATCAGGCCTCATCTGTTAACCATTTTTCGCCCTTAAAAATATCCCTGTTCAGTGAATGGTTTTGTTCTACCCCCCCTTGCTGTAGCCTGCTGTGCAATGCGCCCGGCTTCCGTTCTTGTTGTGGTATATTACACACTACGTTTAGCAGAGAGCAAAGTTGCAATTTCCAAGAGACAAAGTTGCCGCCTTTAGTAACCCAGTAATACTCCCTTACTAAAGGCGGAACTCTTGGGTTACTAAAGGGAGAGATGCTGGGTTACTAAAGGCGGTAACTTTGCTCTCCATTTGCAACAACTTTACTCCCTATTAGAGAAGGTAAAGCTTTGCCGAATTGAAAAATACACTTACTTTTACGCCCAAAATTAACATCTTATTGCTATGTCTATATTTTACAAAGTACAAAAAAGGATCAATCCCCATGACCTCAACCAAGCTCCAAAGTATTATCTTATCGAAAAAAGTATCGGTTATATTGGAAGAGAAGCGTTGATTAAAGATATGTGCCTGAATAAGTCCCTTACTCCACAGGAAGCCAGTGCCGCACTTGACTATTTTTTCGAGGCAATTCCCCGGTTTTTAAAATTAGGCTTTACTGTAGGATTACAAGGATTAGGTCATTTTTATACTTCTATCAAAAGTATTGGAAGTGATACAAAAGAAGAAGCTACCGCTCATAAAAAATTAGTAACCAAAGTCCATTTTATCGCAGGTAAGAAGTTCCGTGACGATATAGACCGGACACCCATAGAGAAACTTCCGGATACTCCCGATCATTATTACGTCACAAAATCTCATGAATATCTCAAAGATTCGGGCAAAAGGGAAAAAACGATTGAAATGGTTCGCAATTGTTTGAAAGAAGGACTTGAAACAGAATTAATCATGCGGTTGACCGGGTTGAGTAAGGAGGAGATAGAAGAGGTAAAAGTGAATATATGAGATTAGAATTTATAATATATTAATAAATACAATAACCCCGGATGGATAATTACTTTTATCTTTGCAAAACGTGGTTCTAAACGGATTGTCGCTCAATTTTGATACTGGAAAATAGAACGATACTCTTTGGTGGTAAATTTATTATTTAGTAATTATGGATAATTTTGAAAAACGTTGGGAGAAATTACCGGTTTCTATCTTTAATGAAGTAGAAATTGCATCTGATTTAGTGGCGAAAAGAGTTGCCCAGTTAATCAAAGAGAAAGCCCTTAAAGGTGAAAATTGTGTGTTAGGATTAATTGCAGGCTCTACTGCTGTGGGTGTATATGAAAAATTGGTGGAAATACACCAGAAAGAAAACCTGAGCTTTAAAAATGTGATAGCATTCAATATTGATGAATATTATCCTTTGGAAGAAACTGAATTGCAAAGTCATTACAGGTATATGTACGAATATCTGTTTAATGATGTGGATATTCTTCCGGAAAATATTCATTTGATTCCCGGAAACTTGAAGAAAACAGAAATCATAACTTTTTGCAAAGAATATGAAAAGAAAATAGAAGAAGTAGGAGGGATTGATTTACAATTGCTTAGCTTAGATGGAAGAGGACAAATCGGAGCCAATGAGCCTGGTTCCATGTTCAATTCGCGTACCCGCCTGATAACGCTTGACTACAGTACCCGCATGGGAGCTGCAAGTAATTTCTTTGGAGAAGAAAATGTTCCCAACTATTGCATTACATTGGGATTGGGTACCATTATGCAGGCCAAGCACATCATCGTAATGGCATGGGGAGAAGGCAAAGCCAATATTATTAAGAAAATGGTGGAAGGTGATGTCACGGAAATGGTTCCGGCTTCAATCCTTCAACGCCACAACAATGTCAGCGTTATTTTAGACACCGCTTCTTCAGCCGAATTAACCCGGATGAAAACTCCATGGCTTACCGGGACTGTTAAGTGGAGTGATAAAATGATTCGGCGGGCAGTATTTTGGTTGTGTAAAAAACTAAATAAACCCATCCTTAAATTAACTGAAAGAGATTATAACGACAACGGAATCGGTGATTTGGTGTCACAATTTGGTCCTGCCAATAAAATCAATATCAAAGTATTCAACGATTTACAACACACGATCACCGGATGGCCGGGAGGAAAACCCAATGCCGATGATACTACCCGTCCCGAACGGGCTACTCCATATCCGAAACGTTGTGTCGTTTTCAGTCCCCACCCCGATGATGACGTGATTTCTATGGGTGGAACTCTTGCCCGTTTATCCGAGCACGGACATGAAGTACATGTTGCTTACCAGGTTTCCGGTAACATCGCTGTCTTTGATGACGAAGTGACCCGATTCCTCGATTTTATCCGTGATGTGGCTCCCCTTTATGGTTTTGATGAAAAGAAAGCCAATGAAGCATTCCATCAGACTGTTGATTTTTTCGAAAACAAAAAGCCCGGTCAAATTGATTTACGCAAAATTGCAGAATGTAAAGGTGCGATCAGGCGGGGAGAAGCCAAATCGGCATGCCGTTATCTGGGGATACCCGAGAGCCATACTCATTTTCTCGAACTGCCATTTTATGAAACCGGTACGGTGAAGAAGAAACCGATTGGCAAGGAAGATGTTCAAATTGTTGTGAATTTATTGAAAGAAATCAAACCTCATCAAATATTTGCCGCAGGCGATTTATCCGACCCGCACGGAACCCATCGCGTTTGTTTTATTGCAATTCTGGAAGCATTGAAACAATTGAAAGATGAAGATTGGGTGAAAGACTGTCGCATGTGGTTGTACCGTGGCGCCTGGCAGGAATGGGATGTCGCCGAAGTAGATATGGCAGTTCCGTTAAGCCCCGAAGAGAGCCGAATCAAACGCATGGCGATTTTCAAACACCAGTCACAGAAAGACCGCCCGCTATTCCCGGGAACCGACCCGCGCGAATTCTGGCAACGCGCCGAAGAACGCAATGTAGCCACTGCTGTTACTTACGATAAGTTGGGTATGGCAGAATATCAGGCGATAGAGTTGTTTGTGAGGTATCGTTTCGAGAATGATTGGGTGTAATCATAATATCTGAATTTATACTGTACAAGTAAAATTTTTATTTGCAAAAAATCCTGAATGATTTTAATGATTGTTCGGGATTTTTTTTATAAATTTAAATAGGCTCTTAGAAATCGAAATATTTCTTACATTTGTTGCGATTCCTTGAATCATATTACTATTTATTAACTTAACAAAAATTTTAGATGAAAGCGCTAACTAAATTTACAGTCATTTTTTTTCTTTTATTCATTACCGAGAACAATCTTTTTTCGCAGGAAACCGAAGCTGTTAATCCAAGAAAAGGATTTATAGGAATAGCTATAGGACCAGCTTTTGCTATGGGAGATTATGGTTCTGTAGATGGAGGAGCCCAGCTGAATTTAATCAATTTCGGTTATCTGTTTTCTCCCAACCTGGGTATTGCTGGTACATGGTTTGGGACATCTTTTGCCCCGGCAGGTACTAATGATAGTGACGAAATGATGGGACTTGGAGGGATGATGTTTGGTCCAATGGGCTCTATTCCGGTAAATAACTACAAATTCCAGTTTGATGCTCGTCTTTTAATTGGTTATGCCGGAGGAAATATTCCCAAATCAGCAAAATCTATGGCGGCGACAGAAATGCCTTCGGCTTTTGCTTATGGGGGTGGAATCTCAGCGAGATGGAATTGCTCAAAGTATATTGTACTATCATTGAATTATGATATTTACAGTGCAACTCCTGATTTTGGAGGACAAATAGGAAAAATAGATATGACTTCATCTGCAATGACATTTGGTGTGGCTTATCGTTTAAAATAATGATTGAAATTTAAATTTGCTGAAAATTTGTATTACCAGTCATTGGTTGAAATAAAACTGATGGCTGGTAAATTTTTGTATTTAAAACCTTAATATATTTGTAACGATTATGTTGCAAAAAAGTAATACTTACCTCTTACTTTTGTAACAAAATTTTAATAATATAACATATATGAAAATCGGACTACAAATTATTGCCTTGTGTACTTTCTGTTTATGTAGTTTAAACATAAAATCCCAGGAAACAGAAACAACTGATGTGAAAGAACTGGGACAAAGAACCGAAGCCCTCGAAAGTGCTGTGAAGGCCCTGCAAAAATTTAAAGTTTCCGGATATATTCAAACACAATATCAATATGCAGAACAAGATGCAGCATTGAATACAAATATGAAAGTCGGTGGTCCGAACGAAAATCTTGAAGAAAGTTATAACCGCTTCGGTATCCGTCGCGGGCGCATTAAACTGGCTTATGAAGAAGGTATTGCTTCGGGTGTTTTTCAACTCGACCTTACTGAAAAAGGAGCCGGAGTTAAAGATGCTTATCTGAACATTAAAGACCCCTGGCTGAAAAGCAACGCCTTTCGTGCAGGAATTTTCGACCGCACATTCGGTTATGAAATCTGCTATTCTTCTTCGCGCCGTGAGTCGCCTGAACGTTCCACGATTTTCCAGACACTTTTTCCTGAAGAACGTGATTTAGGCGCTGCCATATATTTGCAACCAAAGAAAACATCTCCGCTTAATTTCTTTCATTTGGATGCTGGATTTTTCTCAGGAAATGGAATCAAACCGGAAATGGATAACCGGATGGATTTTATCGGCCATCTTTATGCAACCAGCAATATCGGGAAAAACATGAGTTATGGAATAGGTTTTTCTTATTACAATGGTGGCGTATTGCAGGGAAGTAAAAATGTTTACACAATGGATGGCGATGCATTTGTTTTGAATAACGACTCGGCTGCCAACTTCAGGAAATATGCCAAAAGGGAATATTTCGGAATTGATGGAGAATTCAGTTTTAAGAGTGTTGCCGGAACAACAAAGTTGCATGCCGAGTATTTATCCGGACAACAACCAGGAAACCGGATTTCAAGTAAAAGTCCCAATACAGGTGTTGTCCTGGCTGAAATTGTAAAATTGAACCCGGGTAATCCTCTCAATGATACATATATACGTGATTTTCGAGGAGGATATATAATGCTTACCCAGGATATTGGAAAATTACCATTTACTGCCGTGTTGAAATACGATTGGTATGACCCGAATACAAAAGTATCAGGAAATGAAGCAGGAAAAAATGGTACAGGATTTGCCGATTTAGCACAGAATACATTCGGTTTCGGAGCTTTGTGGAAAGCAAATAATAATATCACGCTTACAGCTTATTATGAAGTGAATAGTTATGAAAAAACAGATTTGGAATATACATATACATTCAACACTGATACCAGAGTGTTTTCCATCAACGACCTGAAAAGAAATGTTTTTACTTTGCGTTTACAATATAAATTTTAATTGACGATTTTATACAGGTTTTCCTGATATTCGGTAAAAAAGTTTTCATTACCTTTGGAGTGAAAACTTTTTTGTAATATACCATGGATAAACAATATGTAATCGGAGTAGATATGGGAGGCACTAATAGCGCTTTCGGAATAGTGAATGCAAGGGGAGAAATTCTTCACAAGGGCGCTATCAAAACAGATAGTTATTCAACTGCAGAAGATTATGTACAAGCGTTGTGTACAGGTATTAAAACTATGGTTGAAGAATCCGGCTTAGGAGAGAATATCAAAGGAATCGGAATGGGTGTTCCGAATGGTAACATGTATGAAGGAACCATTGAATATGCCGCAAATATTCCCTGGGCCAATCAAAAAGTGGTTCCTATAGCAAAAATGGTGTCCGGTATGACCGGTTTGTTTTGTTGCCTGACCAATGATGCCAATGCGGCTGCAATTGGTGAAATGGCTTATGGCGCTGCCCGTGGAATGAAAGATTTTATTGTTATCACATTGGGAACCGGAGTCGGAAGCGGTATTGTTTGTAACGGGCAATTGGTTTGTGGCCATACCGGTTTTGCAGGAGAATTAGGCCACGTAATTGTACGCCGTTATAATGGACGTCCTTGTGGTTGTGGCCGCAGCGGATGTTTGGAAACATACACATCGGCAACCGGAGTTGCCCGTACTGCCCGCGAATTCCTTGAAACCAGATCGGATGATAGTCTGTTGCGGAGAATAGATGGCCGTCCGGTTACCTCTAAAGATGTATATGAAGCAGCAGAGAAAGGTGATAAAATAGCTAAGGAAATATTTGAATATACCGGAAAAATATTAGGTGAAGCTTTTGCCGATTTCATCACATTTTCCAGTCCGGAAGCAATTATCTTATTTGGCGGATTGGCCAAATCAGGTGATTACCTGATGAAGCCGTTAGAAAAATCCATGAATGATAATGCATTGAGTGGCTTTAAAGGCAAAACGCAATTGAAACTATCGGAACTCAAAGATGCAGATGCTGCCATTTTGGGTGCAAGCGCTTTGGTTTGGGAGAAATAGAAATTAATTGTACTTTTGACGCTTTGAAATATTATATATCAGGATAAGTCCCATAAAGAGATTTACCATTTATGAAAAAGAAACTGTGTGTTATCATTAATCCGGTATCAGGAACTGCTTCCAAGAGTAAACTTCCAGGTTTGATAAAGAAAATGTTGTCGCCCGATTTGTTCGAAGTTGAAATGCTCAAAACCGAATATGCCGGACACGCTACTGGGTTGACTCAACAGGCATTGGATAGTGGTTATGATTATATTGTTGCTGCCGGAGGTGATGGCACTGTGAATGAAATTGCAAGGACAATGGTACATAGTGAGGCGGCGCTGGGAATTATTCCTTTGGGTTCAGGTAATGGCCTGGCACGCGACCTGGGCATTTCAATGGACACAAAAAAAGCTATCGAAACCATTATTACTCAAAACACAATAACAATTGATTACTGCAAAGCTAACGATTATGCTTTTTTCTGCACCTGTGGAGTCGGTTTTGATGCCATAGTCAGCGAACGTTTTTCGGAAGGAAAGAAAAGGGGCCCTATTTCTTATGTGAAAAGCGCTATCACGGAATATATAAAATTCAGACCGGATACTTACAAAATCACTCTGGATGACGGCTCAACTGTAGAAGAAAAAGCTTTTCTGGTAACATGCGCCAATGCTTCACAATATGGTAACAATGCATATATCGCTCCTAACGCCAACATCCGCGATGGTAAAATGGATATTGTTATGCTGGCCCCTCTCAATCCGATAGATGTTGGCCCGATTGCTATTCAATTATTCACAAGATTGATAGAACACAATAACCGGGTTACCCATTTCCGGTCGGAAAAAGTAATAATCAACCGGAGCCAGCCCGGCCCCATGCATATTGACGGAGAACCTTTGCATTCCGGGAAAGAAATCGTTATTCAGACCATTCCTGCCGGATTACGGGTGATTGCTCCACGTGAAGGTACAGAAGTACAACCCATTCAAAGACCTATAGAAGATATCCAGTTGTTTTTCAGGGAATTTTTCCAACGGTTCGAAATTCTGAAATGAAAATTTACAAGGCGTCGGCGGGCTCCGGAAAAACCTATACTCTTGCTTTGGAGTATATCAAGGAACTATTAGTCAGTCCGTCAAATCATGCACACCGGCATATCCTTGCCGTAACTTTTACCAAAGATGCTACTGGTGAAATGAAAGATCGTATTCTGGCGGAACTTTATGGACTGGCCTTTAATTGCGATGATTCAAAAGGATTCTTGAAATCGTTACAGGAAGAATTGAGAAAATCCAATCATTTCATAAAAGAAGAGGATATCCGTAAAAAAGCGTTGGTTGTCTTACAGGAAATACTTCATGATTACAGCCATTTATACATCACGACGATTGATAGTTTTTTCCAGAAGGTGTTGCGGAACTTAGCCCGTGAGTTAGGAAAAGGCTCGAAATTCAACCTCGAAATGAATAGTTTCAAGGTGCTTTCGGATGCTGTTGGCTCAATGATTGAAAGCGCCCATGAAAAACCTCAGGTGCTGGATTGGCTCACCACATACATCGAAGAGCGCTTGGAAGAAGGAAATAACTGGCGCATTGACCGGGAAATCCTGAATTTCAGCCGTTGTATTTTTGACGAATATTTCCAGGAACATGAATCCATATTGAAAAGCCAGTTAGATGGAAATCCAAAGATTTTTGAGCAAATCTGGAACCAGCATGCCCAAATCCAAAAAGATTGCAGGGATTTTTTCAAAACAACTTATTCCGGAATTTCCCAAACAATGGAACAACGGAATTTTTCTTTGGATGACTTCAGCCGCAAAGGAACTGTTGTTAATTTCCTGAAAAAATTAGCTGATGGTGATTTTGCAACTGCAAATCCGGACAGCAAAACAGTGCAGGATTGTTGTGTTGATGCTGAAAAATGGGCTGCAAGTAAAAGCAAAAACCGGGAAGAAATAACTTCTTTAGCTTTTTCCGGTTTTATGCCGGCGTTGAATCAAAGTATCGATATGTTGCGGAAGTTCAATACTTCCCGCATGATCACCAAAAATATTCATCAATTAGGCTTGATTTGGGATATTACGAATGAAATCGAACAGCAAAATGCGGAAAACAACCGGTTTATGCTGGCCGATACGGCATTGTTCCTTAACCGAATGATTGATGACTCGGATGCACCTTTTATTTACGAAAAAATCGGGGCGGAAATCCGGCATGTGATGATTGATGAATTCCAGGATACTTCGCGTTTGCAATGGAAAAATTTCAAAGTCCTGCTCTCCAACATCATTGCCGATAATCATTTCAGTTTGATTGTGGGTGATGTGAAACAGTCGATTTACCGTTGGCGAAATGGTGATTGGAGTATCCTCAATAATATTGAAAATGAACTGCCGGGGGCAGAAATAAAAACACTTGAATTCAATTATCGCAGCGAGACCGAAATTATTGATTTCAATAACCAGGTTTTTACCCATGCTGCCAAAGCTCTGAATGAAAAGTATTATTCCCTTTTTCAGGATATATACGAATCTCCTTTCGAATCGGCATATTCTCCGGTTAATGTAGTACAGCATACACATAAAGAAGACAAAAAAGGATATATTTCCATTGATTTCGTTCCTGATAAAATCGAAGATTTGAAATATAATGATTTGGTATTGGAACGGATACCGCAACAACTCCAGCACTTGAAAAAACAAGGTGTTGCGGCTGAACAAATATGTATTTTAACCCGTACCAACAAAAGTATTATTGCCATTGCCGAATATTTGGCTGCACAAAAGGAACAATATCCCGGTTTGTTGGAGGGTAATTATTTGAATGTAGTTTCGAATGAAGCTTTCCAATTGAGTTCTTCTCCTGTTGTAAAAATTATTATAGAAGCATTACGGATGATTTCAGACCCTGAAAATCCGGTACATAAAGCGCAATTATGTGCGTTTTTAGGAATGCCTCTTACAGATTCCACGAATCTAAACGTTTGGCGTCTCCGGCTACCCGAACAAAGCATGCCTTTGTTTGAACTAACCGGTCATTTGTTCCGTACTTTCGAATTGGAAAAAATCGAAGGTCAAAGCAGTTATATGTTTGCTTTTTATGATGCTGTCAGTAATTATCTGAAAGATTATCCGGCAGATATTTATGCTTTCCTCAAATTTTGGGATGAAGAATTGCAATTCAAATCAGTTCCTGCAGGTACGGCTGTCGAAGGTATCCGCGCAATGACAATACATAAATCGAAAGGATTACAATTCCATACGGTTTTATTGCCTTATTGTGACTGGGATTTATACCCCGAAAAAAGCCCGATTGTCTGGTGTGGCCCGAAAGACAATCTTTACAATTTGGAATTATTGCCGGTGAGGTATACCCAGAAAATGTATGACACGGTTTTCTTTCCCGAATATGAAAAAGAAACCCGGCAATCATGGATGGATAACCTCAATGTGTTGTATGTTGCATTTACCCGTGCCGAACATAATTTGTTGATATTGGCCAGAAACAAGAAGAAACTCGAATCACTTGAAGATGTCAGGACGGTTTCCGATTTATTACAATATATTGTCCCTGAATTAAAAGGTGGATATAATTCCGATACTCTCCGGTTTGAAAAAGGAATATTGGAAACTTCTTCATCAAAGGAAGAAAAAAAACAGGATAATTTATTGAAACAAACTCCTGAAACTTTCGAAGTTTCATTTTTATCAGAACCGTTTAATCCGGATAAAGCGATATTCAAACAATCAAACAAATCCCGTGAATTTATTTCTCAGGATGAGGCCGTCGCTGCCCGCAATGAATATATCCAACGGGGAAACCTGATGCATGATTTATTCTCCCGCATCAATACATTAGATGATATTGAAAATGCTGTCTCCCAATTGTGTTTCGACGGATTAATTGCTCCTGAAGAGAAATCATACTATGCAGGATTGGTTAAAGACACCATTGAAAAGTCCGGAAATTCCGGTTGGTTCTCAGGCGATTATCAATCTTACAATGAATGTACGATTCTTTTGAAAGAAAAAGGAGAAGTCGTTACCCGCCGCCCGGATAAAGTGCTGGTGAAAGATGATGAAGCCATTGTAATTGATTATAAATTTGGTGAACCTCATGCTGCCCACCAAAAGCAAATCGACCAATACCTCACATTGATGAAACGGATGGGATACCAGCATGTAGAGGGGCATATTTGGTATGTTGATTTTCCATCAGAAACTGATATTCAAATTAACCAACACATTGGTTCCGGCCTGCGGGAAATATCTTAAATCGTTGAGGCGTTCACCCGAAGCGGTATACGACGCATCATAAACATAACCGTTGCTTTCATATTCAGCATCGAAAATATTATTAACCATCAAACCTGCATTGACAGATTTAACTCCTTTCAATTTGAACGTATAAGCCAACCGGAGATTATTGACAAAATAAGCATCTATTTTCCGGTCATCACTGCTTGAGTTGTCGAGATACTGTTTTCCTACATAGTTTGAATGAAATCCGGCTTCCCATTGTTTATATGAAAAAGTGAACAAACTGTTGGCAATCACATTCGGGGAATAAGCAATATCAGTCGTTCCAAGGTAGTTTTCCTGCTGCCCGGCCGGATCATAATTTTCATCATATATAGTAACAAATTCGGAATAATCCTTGATTTTGTTTTTGCTTAAAGTCAGGTTTCCATCCCAACGCATCCACGGAAGAGGTTTTATCCCGGCTGTCAGTTCGATGCCTGTACGGTAACTATCCGGAATATTGGTTGATAACGGTTCTCCGATATCATTGACTTTTCCGGTCAGGATTAATTGGTCTTTATATTTCATATAATAAAGATTCAACCCGGCAGAAAAAACAGCAGATTTGAATTTATATCCCAATTCATAATCAAACAAGCGTTCCGAAACAGGCATTTTCCCTTTTTCAGCATCTGTATAATTTTTCCGGTTTGGTTCACGGTTGGCAATGGCAAATGAAGCGAAAAGCTCGTTTTGATGACTGAGATTGTAAAAAAGACCGAATTTAGGATTGAAAAAATTGAAGTTTTCATCAATGTTCAGAGCCTGCATATCGGAAGTATTCCAATCCCATTTATCATTTTTACCTTTAATCCGGTAATTGATATAACGATATTGTAAATCTGCGAAAAGGCTGAATTTGGAAGAAAGCGCATAATTAGCACGGGCATAAATATTGGCGTCTGTCTTTTGACCGTCATTTTGGTAATATTCCTGTTCGGGACGGAAATAAGCATCCCCTGCATAATTTTTTACCCACATTACTTGTCCGGAATGATCGCAATAGTAATAATTAGCACCTCCGCCTAACGAAGCATCCCATTTTCCCTTGTTATAATCCAAAGAAAAAATACCTCCTCCAAAATGATTATCTAAACTTTTGCGCCGGATTAAATCACTCTTTTTCATGAGGGTATCTTTTCCCATTACCATATCTTTATATATAAAAGGAGTCAGGCCATATTCTTTCAATGTCCTGCCCGTTTTATATTCTTCATAATAACCATCGCCCTTAGTGTAATGTAGTGTCGCATTCAGTTTCAATTCCGGGCGGAAAATATGCAGATAAGCCAACTGATAATTGGTTTGAATGTAATTATCCGTTTGGTTATCATAAAACATCGACCGTCCCAATGAGTCAGTTCCCATATAACCGCAAGGATTGTAAGTCCGGTCGGTTTTCAATAAATCCTGCGGAACGCCATCCCAGGCATGATAAGTCTTCTCTTTCCCACCGAAAACAATGAATTTCAGAATATCTTTTTCATTGTAATAAGTTCCCTGGAAAAAATAAGACTTCAAATCAGCAGAAGCCCTGTCGATATATCCATCGGAATTGATTCCCGAAAGACGGGCATCGAATGCAAAATGGTGGCCGATAATGCCGGTACCCAATTTCAAAGTAACTTTAGATGTATTGAACGAACCGTAAGAACCATTCAATTCACCATACGCCCGGGTGGGAATATTTCCGGTTTTCATATTGATGCTCGCCCCGAAAGCGCCGGCTCCGTTTGTGGAAGTTCCAACTCCCCGTTGTACTTGCAAATCCTGGAGGGAAGATGCAAAATCGGGCATATTTACCCAGAATACGGTTTGAGATTCCGCATCATTCATGGGTACTCCATTGGCTGTAATGTTGATGCGGTTAGCATCCGTTCCACGTATACGGAATCCGGTATAACCGATGCCGGTTCCAGCATCTGAAGTGGCAACAACTGAAGGAGTCAGTGCAATCAGGAAAGGAATATCCTGTCCGAAGTTTTGTTTGTCGATTTCTTCCCTTCCAATATTAGAGTAGGAGAGAGGCGTTTTTTCAGTCGCCCTGTTCGAAATAACCTGGACTTCCTGGATGCGGATAGATTTGATAGAATCTTGCTTTTGAGCAAAAGAAAACTGAATGGCAGTTATTGCTGCCAGGAGAACAAATACCTTTTTCATTTAATTGAAATTTTGAGTGTTTATTCTTCACACAGATTCCTCTGTGTGAACAAATATCACTTGTATTAATAAATAAAAAAGGGGTTTTTTGAAGATAAGTACCGAAACTTGACGTGCACAATCAAAGTTTTTCTTTTCTCCCTAGGCAGCATTACCTGCTCCAGGTTCAAAGGGTATAATCTCAGCCCCATGGAAGGAGCACCCCAAATGTGGGCGCAAAGATAATGATTTTTTTGAACTTTTTATAGCTATTGATGTTATAAGATAAGAACATTGATTTTTTTAATTTATAACACTCTACAATGATGAAAAAGTTTTTTATTTTATTTGTGTTGGCAATTGTCTTTGTATCAACATCTTTTGCTCAAAAAGGAGAAAAATCCATTGGTTTGAATCTGGGATATAATACCACTACCGAAAATACAGGTATAGGTGCGCGATTTCAGTATAACATTGCCGAATGGACAAGAATAGCTCCAAGTTTCAATTATTATTTTGAAAATAATGACCATAGCGGAATGGAAGCTAACTTAGATTTACACTATGTATTTCCATCTGAGCTCAAAATGCTTTATTCCATTGTTGGGTTGAATTATAGTAATATTGATTCAAACGGACATACAGATTCAGGCTTTGGCGTCAATATTGGTGCAGGTCTTCAAATACCTATTTCAAGACAGATTAACTTAGGTGCAGAATACAAAAAAGCGCTTATTTTCGATTTGGAAGATATGGATATTGTGTGTTTTTATTTGGCGTATAAATTTTAGAAATTAAAAATTAACAATAAAGAATTGGCTTATGCACGAAACTATTAATCCGGCGTAAGCCAATTTTTCATTTTTTATTTCTTCAGGCTCGGAAGAAAATAAGTGATTAAGCCATTAAAATCCGAAATCTATATCTTCTACTTCTTCAACTTTTTCGTATTCTGGCTTTTTCGCATGTTTCTGTTCTGCACTTGCTACTACATGAATAGCCCTTCCCGGCCTGACAGGACATATATATTCGCATCCGCCACAACCCACACAAATATCAGGGGTTACATGCGGAATGCGTAAAGAACCTTTGTATGGAACCATTTTTACTGCTTGTGTAGGACAATGTTCCGAACAAGCTCCACAATCGGTTTCATCTTTATAAACGACACAAAGTTCCCTTTCAAAATGGGCGATACCCAATTGTGCCTGTATTTTTTCTTCTTTGGTTAATTTTTCCAATGCCTTATTCGGACAAACATCTGTGCATATTGTGCATTCGTAATTACAATAACCATGCTCGTACACTAATTCAGGCTTCAGTAAAAATCCCAAACCATATTCCAATGTTGCAGGACGAATAATCTGACTTGGACATTTAGCTACACATAAATGACATGCCGTACACTTTTCAGAAAAACGTTTCTGGTTCCGGGCTCCGGGCGGCAAGACCGGCATAGCTTTAGAACCGTTTTCTTGTTTTCCCATACAACCATGAAGTAAAGGCGCTGTAGCCAAAATAGTACCGCTCAATGCCAGGAACGAACGGCGGGATCCGGATACTTCATTGTTTGCCGGAATCTGGGAATTTATTTTGTTTGTTGCCGGTTGCTTGAATACGGGGGCAAAACGATAATGAATTGCATTTCTCTTCTTACAGGAAGATAAGCAGTTGAAACAGTTTACACAACGGGAAGCATCGATTGTTTGTTCTTTACTGTTGATACATTCGGACTTACAACTCCGTTCACATAATCCGCAATTGTTGCAGGCTTCTTTATCGAACGAAATCCTGAAAAACGAATAACGGGAAAACAAACTTAATAATCCTCCTACCGGACAAAGTGTATTGCAGAACAATCTTCCTTTGAAAATTGATAATATTCCGAATAATAGAAATATAGCAATAGAAGCTATCAATGAAGTTATGGTAATATTGTAGATGCTGATGTGGTACAATGCATAATTATCCACAGCCATCAGGCGGTCGGCCAACAAATTATTTCCTCCAATAATTACAGGACGGATGATATTATCAGCTATACGGCCATAATTGCTATATGGGTCTAAATATAACAATATCTGCGTGCTTCCGAACAAGAGCAGAAGTGTAGCAATTCCCAGCAATGCATAACGTAATATATTGAATGGTCTATGGTAGGAAAACCAACGTTTGCGTTTATTTTTCTTCAGTTTCCCACGTCCTGAAAAACGGATGAATATATCCTGGAAAATCCCGGCAGGGCAAATAAAGGAACAATAAACCCGCCCGAAAACTAAAGTCAGCAATAACAGGAAAACCACAATTAACACAGCTCCCGCCAGAATTGCCGGGACTAATTGTAAATGGAACAATCCATGGATTCCCGGTGGTAAAACCCTGTTGAAATCGACAAAGAAGAGAGTTATTAATAAAATAAAGAGCGTTGCGATAATTACACGCAGAGTTTTGAGTTTGCTCATTAAATTTTTATTCGTTTGATATTTAATTTCTTCAAATCGGTTGTTCCCAATTTCAAATCTTCACCTTTTCCTATATGCCCAACGTTGGCTAATGGCATTTTTTCTACCTGGTTGAAAAATTGTACGGCAGCCGTATCTGCCGCCACAATATTGGAAGAAACGATTAATGTTTTTAGTGTGGAAACATCATTCACACTCTTGCCTTGCGGCCCATTTTGTCGCATCACACGGTAACCGTCGATGATATTGAGCACAGGTTTTTTGTTCCAGGTACAAACATCGGCAATACATTGTTGTAAATCGTTGGCATGGAAAAATTCCCTGTCCCATACAATTCCCATATAATTTTTCATGGAAATACTCATTTTCGCTCCTCCATGATTTTTCAATACCGGAACATTAATCCATACGTCGGCATCTAACAGGGCTTCATGGATTTTCGCCTTTTTCAACTTTAAGCCGCCAGGCAAGGAAACTTCTTTATAATATTTTTCATCATTACCGGGAACAATTGTTCCTCCTGCATTTTTAACCGCTTCCGAAATTCCGCTTGATTTATAACATCTCTGCCAATTGTCGCAGGTATGGTCAAACACAATAACCTTTGAAGCGCCGGCAGCTAAGCATCTTTTTACCAAAGCGGCGACCAAAACCGGATTGGTATTTGCTGCCAGTTCGGGCTTCCTGTCCCACCCGATATTAGGTTTGATAACAACACTTTGTCCTTTTTTGATATAATTGCCTAATCCACCTAAAGCATCCAACGCTTTATCAAGCATTACTTCAGGTTCTCCTCCCATTACAGCAACTAAATCGGGAGCTTTTTCCACAGTTACTTCGTTGTTAACCAAAGAGGCGTGCAGCTTGTCGAATTTCAATGCCGAAGCAGCTACTCCGGCTAAAATCCCTTTTTTGAAAAAATCGCGACGTTCCATAATTAAAAATTAAGAGTTAAGAATTAAGAGTAAAAATCGTGCGTTAGCCAACTCTTAATTCTTAACTTATTACATTATCCATGGGAATTTAAAACAGTCTTCGTTATATAAAGCATAGTCGGCATTGCCGTTAACCGCAAAAGTTTTTACGAGTTTTGCCTCTTTTTCCAAAAGGGATTTGGCATAATTCAGAGTACTTCCGGTTTTGACACGATCTTCTACCAGCAAAATAGTTTTATCCTTAAAACCGAAATTAACCGGGGCGATTAATTTAGGTGAGTCATATTTCGGTTTTTGACTTGGGTCACGTAAATTAATTTTCAACAATTGGACTTCCAAATCTAACCGTTGGTTCAGAATGGCAGCAGGAATAATACCACCATTTGCAATAGCAACAATCAAATCGAATTTTTCTTCGAACTGAATATTGCGAAAATGCTCCAGGACTTCTTCAAAGGATTTCATATGAGAAGTTAGAAGTTCACTTCTTTTTATTATTTATTGGCGATTAATCTGATCAAAATGTAGCCTCCGAAAAGTTGAACCAACATGCCGGGGATACCCAAACGGAAATCCTGAATAGCTACATAAAAGTCTTTAACGATTGCCCATTCTACCAAAGTTCCTATAAACTGATAACTAAGAATAACTATTAAAAGAGAAATAAGGGAAATTACTCCTGTTTTTTTAGATATCATTGAAGCTGCAACTGCTAATAAAATAGATTTGGTCAGAATTATCGGCAGCATTCCTGCGGCAGGCATTCCAAATAACCAATGATTGGCTAATGGGGAAAGTATTGCTGTCAATAAGCCAACAGACAAGCCGTATTTATAGGCTGCAATAAGTGTGAAAAAATAGATTGGCAACCAAACCAATCCTCCCTGGGGTAACAAGTGGCACAATTGTGGTAATAATAAATTGCCTGCAACAAAAAGAGTTGTAAAAAGATAAGCTTTTATATCCGCTAATCCGTAAGCTTGAGTTTTAATACTTGCACTAATCATGATGATAATTATTTATATTGTTTTAACTTTTTCTTGGACAGGATTTACAAGATTAACAGGATTCTGTTCTGTTTGAGAAATAAAATCCTGTTAATCTTGTAAATCCTGTCCAAGAAAAAATCATGTCAGGTACAAATGTAGTATGAATTAATTAAAATTCAAATCAATACCACCCAAAATAACAATTCCGGGCATTGGGAAACCATAATTGATTTCATAATATGTATTGGTCAGATTTTCTCCGTTGACAAATAACGAAATCCACCGGGCAGCTTTGTAAGTCAGTTTTGCGTTCAACAGAGCATAATTTTCTTTTATGAGATTGTCTTTGGCGACAGAAGTATATAAATCTCCCACATATTGGAAGTCAGGAGAAAATATAAATCGTTTTATTGCCCAGTCTGCATTCAGAAAAGCTTTGTGTTTGGGCGCTGCGAGTATAGGAACATCAGTATTTAAAAAACTATAATTACCTGTTAATTTAAGAGTTGGAGATATTTTATATCCTAAAGATAGTTCAAGGCCTTTGTTGGTAAAAGAACCTGTATTGACATTTTTTGGCTTCCCATCAATTATATCGGTTTGGATCATATTTTTTCCATCAATGTAGAATGCTGTTAGTTCCCAATTTAATTTATTGTTGAAAAGGCGTTGCAGATAAGATATTTCATAATTCATCATATTTTCAGGCTCTAAATCCGGATTCGCTTGTGGATACATATACAAATCTTTGATATTAGGACTTCTGAAACCCTTTGAAACTGATGCTTTAAAATCCGTATTTTTTGTCAGGGAATATGTGGTCCCAAACTGAGGCGCCCACTCATTGCCATATAATTCATTTATTTCCAGCCTGATTCCTGCATTAACCGACAACTTTCCGGCTATGGTTTGTTGCGCCAGTAGGTATATCCCGAATTCATCAACATTTTTGTCTATAATATCGCCGGTATGATGATTGAAAATCGTATCATTCCAGGCGTGGCCTCCCCACTGTTTATAATCCAATCCTGCTGTAACCGAGTTGTCTTTGAACAAACGGAATGTTTCAAAAACAGATCCTCCTGCGCTATAATCTTTTGAATTAAAAAGAAAGACTTGTTCGGGTTCATTTGCTCCATGTCCATTGTTTATTTCATGTTTTCCCCAATTGTAAAATGCCTGGAAAGCTCCCGATGCTTTTTCATATTTATTTTCGACAGATAAAGAATAAGTGGTACGTAAGGCATTTACCCAACCATCGAGCATCGGTTTCTGTATAGTCCCCGGATTGTGGCTGTTGATATAATCAATAAGTGTTCCGGCAGAAGCTTTCCAATGATTGGAAAAATCGTATCCTATTTTTAAGGAACCGTTAGTCGTATTAAATTCCGCATTATCACGGTGCCCATCTGTCCTGTCGTGGTTTATAGATGCAAAAGCGCTGAATTTTTCATCTTTTCCTCCCGCGTTAGCCATGTATTTTTGGGTATTGTAAGAGCCATAAATTGCCCGTGCTTTCCCATAAACACCTTCTTTTTGAGGTTTATGGGTAACTATATTAATTGCGCCTCCCATTGCCCCGGAGCCGTAAAGAAGGGAAGCAGGGCCGCGCACCACTTCTACACGTTCTGCATCAGAAATAGAATAAGTGTCGGGTAAACCATGACCGAAAATTCCCGCCCATTGCGGCTGTCCGTCGAAAAGCATCAATACTTTGTTGCCTCCACCGACTCCCCGGATATTAACTGTTCCGGCAGATCCTCCGGATAATCCGAATCCGGTAACTCCACGTTGTGTTACAAAAAGTCCTGGTACATATTCTGTTAGCAACGGAAGAATAGCAGATTCATAACTATTTGTCAAAATAGCGCTATCAATAACAGTTACTGTTGTTGAATTAGGAAGAGGTTTTTCTGATTGCTCTATTTTAGCTGTTATCTCAACAGGGTCGGATGTAATAAAAAGTTGGGCAAATATCTGATTTGAGAATCCAAATAAACAGACAAACAATACTATACGTAATTTCATATAAATTAAAAATGAAAAATTAAAAATGAACAATGGAAAGTAAGATTTATTTTTCACTGTTCATTTTTAATTTTTCATTGTTCAAAGGCATTTAAGACATCATCACTACTCTCAATTTCATCACCTGCTTCACTGTAAATGCCAATGATATATTGTCCTTTCCAAACACAGGGAATATTGCCGTTATAACGGTCTTTTATCAACAACTTGCCTTCAGAAAAAGGAGCTGTTTGTTTCGTAAATTTGAAATATTGGTTCAGAACAGATTCGGCATCTTCTTTAGTTTCACAATTCATTTTAAACAATTGAAAATCCTTTCCATCTTTTTCGTAATTACATGTATATACATGTTTCAGGAATTCATGACCAATATAATTGGAAGTTGTATATGATTCCGTACGCGGGATTCTTCCTTCAGGAGGAAAATCAGCAAAAATAGCCGGATAGCCGGCATCCGGGTCTATTTTTCCGGCAAAACCTTTTGCAATCTCACGCATGGCTTCACCAATACTTTCCGAACTTTCATTGGCAAACATCTTTACATAAATACAACCTGCGAAGAAGTAAAAATTCTGATTGTCACCTTGCGCTTCACCTCCGATTTCGAAAAAATTCAAACCGGAAGAACGTTCGGAAGCATACATCCCGAAGGCATCTTCGGGTGTGGCATGACGGTAAGCTTGTATTGTAATATACAAATCTTCTCCCTGGTCATATTCCATGGAAGTCATTTCCCGGAAATTATTTTCTATAAATAAAGGAGCAGCCCCATTGATACGGGTAAATAAGTTCTGAGGATTAAAAACTTCAATTTCTTCTGCAATTTCCCAACCGGAAACTGGCGGAAGATAAGATTTCAAATCTTGTGGTGTTTGAGCTTGTAATAAGCCTAAAGAAAAAAACGAAATCAATAAAAATACCCCTAAATCCCCTAAAGGGGACTTTAAGGAGCATAAGTATTTCTTATTTCTAAAATTCATATTTTTTTTATTTTTACACAATGGAACATTTCACACACCAAAGTCCCCTTTAGGGGATTTAGGGGTTATGCTAAAAATTCATCGGGCATTTGAAGTACCGGAGTTATTGCGGCAATTTTTTGTGCGATATTGAATTGCGAAGGACAATTTACTCTACAAGTTCCACATGAAGCACACGCATTTTGTGCAAAATCCAATTCCAATAAAGTTTCCTTCGAGAGAGATGGTTGCTTATAACCGTATGCATACATATATGCCCGCATAATATCGGGGATTGGCAAATGATTCACGCATTGCTCTTCACATTTTCTGCAATTCTGGCAATAAAGCATTTCTTCCTTCCTAAGTTCTGCCAAATAACTATTTTCTTCGTCAGTTAATTGAGTGTCATGTGCTGCCGCCAGACATTCGTCCAATTCGTCATAATTGGAAAATCCGGGGATAGCAGTTGTAATGTTTTTGTTTTCCCAAACCCATTTCAAACAGGCCTGTGCATTGATTTTCTTTTTACCTCCGGCATCCTCCACACCTCCGGTCATACTTTTCATGGCAACAAAACCGATTCCGGCTTTAACTCCACGTTCAATAGCTTCATTGGTTTCGGTAAGGTTCCTCAATTTGAAATTGTAACTCAAAAGGATAACATCATAGATTCCGGCTTCAATGGCGGCATCAATTAATTCCGGATTATTGGCATGAGTCGAAAATCCCAAAAAACGGGTTTTTCCTTCTGCTTTGAATTTTTTAAGCAGATTAATCATCCTTTCATCCAGTATTTCCTCTTTGTCTTTAATGGCATGGGCATAAAAAAGGTCTACATGTTCCATTTGCAAGCGACTGAGGCTTGTTTCAAGCAATTCGGTATATTCTTTTTCGAATGTTTCCGTATAAGGATAATCTGCTTTTCCTTTTGTAGCCATAAAGAAAGATTCTCTTGGTTTTCCTTTGAAGAAATTACCCAGCATTTCTTCATTTTTCCCTTTTTGATAACCATGTGCGGTATCGAAATGGAAAATTCCGGAATTATATGCAGCACGAACCACGCTCGGATTGTCGGCGCGCATTACCCCCATGCTTAAAACAGGCAATTCGACTCCGGTTCTACCTAAAATACGGGTAGGAATTTTTTCCGGTTCTTCTTGTTGGGACTTGCCGGCAGCAGATGCAGAAGAGCCCGGGAGCAACAAAGCGCCTGCTCCTGCAGTGACTGATAGGCGGAGAAAATTCCTCCTGTTTAGATTTGCCATTGCATTCATGTTTTAAATGATATATAATTTTGCTTTATTAGATTTTAATCGGGCTCTATTTGAGCTATTTTTGGGTACGAGGTACACGGTGTACGGGATTAAATTGCCGTTGGTCTTAACCGTTATCAGGCGTAAGCGTTCGGCGTAGTTTTTAACTACGTCGTATCTAAAAGCAAAGCTTTGCTTT
>JAVBLO010000134.1:0-8020 GCA_031553415.1 Bacteroidales bacterium
TGTTGGAATCTTCATTAAAAAGGATATCAAAAATGCCTTGAAGGCTTTTGACGAACTGATGATGAAAACCTGCGAAATCATAAGGCCGGGAAGAGCTAATCCCAGAAATCACAAAACTAAAAAAGTTTATTATATGAATAAGAAGAAGTTATAGCTTAACTAAACGACATTGTTTTTTAATTATTAATAGTGCGTTAAATTAACGTGTGCAAAGATAATGTAAAATTCATAAAAAAAGAAATTTATTTTTAGCCTTTACTTAACAAGAAGCCGTGAATTTCATCCAATGCCTTAATGATTTGCTCGTCTAATTTTTTCTCTTTCTCCTTAAGCCTATTGATAATCAAATCATAAGCTTTCAGTGTTTTTGATGCTTGGGCATTCCATTCTTCTGCATCATTACTGTCTTTTAATTTTTCGATATTTTTCAAAGATTTACTTTCGACATTCAGATATTCGTCAAGTAACAATTCTTCAATCGACCGTAATTCTTCCAGTAAATTTTCAGGTAAAAAAACTTCTTTCTGCTTGCCCATAACCCGGAAAAGTAAACATGTCTTTCAGCCCTCTTCAAAGACATTGGTTTAAAATAGAAAAGCGTGAGAACTGTCAATGTCTTATCTGCTTTAGAGGTATCGCCAAACACCTACGGAACAAATAAACAACAGCCTCACGCCCTTCTTTTGGAATATATATTAAAAACATATATGCCTGGAAAGAACGCGAGCGTTTGTTGTCTATTAATCTTGTCCCGTGGTTGAAAATTGGCGATTTTCTAAAGCAAGAATAATATTAAAAACGCTTTCGTTATGAAATTTTATGTTCTTCTCAAAATTAACTCTATAATTTTGGAATTGTTACAAAGTTAGGGTAAAGTTGTTGAATCAGCAAATTATGGTTTATAGAGTTCAGAAATCTATTCTTCTAAATTTAACAACAAGTCAATTTATTTTTGTACCTTTGCGACTTGAACAATAGAGTTTATATTGAATCCTTTTATAGTAATGCTTTGTTCCGTCTTTTTCAGGCGGCCTTCTCATCGTCAAAGTCAACCTCAAAATCAACTTCTTTTGTTAATATTAACAGTCGCGAAGGTGTCCAGCACAATGTCGTGGCACATTTCAAATTAGATGAAATCATTTTTTATAGGCAATCTGGAAGTGAAACTTCCTGTTATTCAAGGAGGGATGGGGGTTGGTGTATCCCTGTCGGGATTAGCTTCGGCTGTAGCCAATGAGGGAGGCATCGGTGTTATATCTGCTGCCGGATTAGGCTTAATCTACAATACATCTCCAGGAGATTATTTGGCTAAGTGTATTTCGGGATTAAAAGAAGAAATTCAAAAAGCGAAAGAAAAAAGCAAAGGTATAATTGGAGTGAATATTATGGTTGCGCTGAGTAATTATGCCGACATGGTAAAAACATCAATAGCAGAAAAAGCAGATGTTATCTTTGCCGGAGCAGGGCTGCCTTTTGATTTACCTTCTTTTCTTACCAATGATAGTAAAACTAAACTGGTCCCGATTGTATCTTCTTCGCGGGCAGCCCAGATTATATGCAACAAGTGGAAAAATAATTATGGCTATTTGCCTGATGCCATTGTTGTAGAAGGGCCGAAAGCAGGTGGACATTTGGGGTTCAAAGTGGATCAACTTGATGATGAACAATACTCTTTGGAACGACTCATACCCGAAGTCGTAAATATCGCGAATTCCTACAAAAATGAAAAAAACATTCCGGTAATTGCGGCAGGAGGTATCTCTTCGGGAAAGGATATACACCGTTTCATTGAGATGGGAGCTTCAGGTGTACAAATGGGAACTATGTTTGTTACTACTACTGAATGTGATGCATCCGACACATTTAAAAATATATATGTGAATGCTAAACAGGAGGATGTAAAGATCATACAAAGTCCGGTTGGCATGCCAGGTAGAGCGATTGATGGAGAATTTATCCGGAGTGTGGAAAAAGGGTTGGAAAAACCTAAAACTTGCCCATTTCACTGTATAAAAACCTGCGATTATACACAAAGCCCTTATTGTATTGTCCAGTGTCTCTATCAGGCTGCGAGAGGTAATATGAAAAAAGGTTATGCTTTTACAGGTATTAATGTCCATCTGTCTGAAAAAATATCAAGTGTAAAAGAAGTGATTTCCAGGCTAAAAGCTGAATTTCTCAGTGCAAATCTTGAAAGATAATTCATGCAGAAATTAATAGCATATCCCCTTTCCGTCATTTATTACTTGTTGTTTGGAAGTACTTTAGTCATCTTTCATCTTGTACAATGGTTGTGTTTCAATCTGTTTGGCTATGAGGCTCATAAAAAAGGCGTAGATGCATTGTGTTTCTTTTTGGTTGCCAACACGTATGTTTTGGGCACAAGATACAAAATAAAGAACCTGGATAAATTACCCAAAGGAGTTCCTTTAATTATTGCGGCCAATCACCAGAGCTTGTATGATATTACGACCATTGGTTGGTTTATGCGAAAAGTGCATCCGAAATTTATCAGTAAAATAGAACTGGGTAAAGGGATTCCAAGTATTTCTTACAATTTGAATCATGGAGGTTCGGTTCTCATTGACAGGAAAGACCCGAAACAGTCTTTATCTGCCATAAAGGAAATGGCACAATATATAGAGACTAACAGGCGTGCAACAGTTATATTTCCGGAAGGGACGAGAAGCAAGACCGGTAAGCCGGGACCTTTTGCTGAAAATGGATTGAAAATACTCTGTAAATATGCGCCCTCTGCTTGTGTAGTTCCTGTCACAATCAATAACTCATGGAAAATGACAAAGTGGGGCTCTTTTCCTTTAGGTATAGGGAATAAAATTGAATTTATAATCCATGATCTCCTACCGGTGAAGGAAATGTCTTTTGCTGAGATTTTTGAAAAAACAGAAAAGACTATAGTTCAAGCGATCAATTGATGCAAAACGATTGCTATTATTTTTAATATTATAACATGACATTTAAAGAACTAAATATTATTGAGCCGATATTGAAAGCTCTAACAAATAAAGAATATGAAATGCCTACTCCTATACAGGAACAGGCGATACCTGTCGCACTCAATGGACGGGATGTATTGGGAATAGCGCAAACAGGAACAGGAAAAACTGCTGCCTTTGCGATACCTATTATACAGAAATTGAATCAACCGGAACCTAAAGGACAAAAACGTGAGATAAAAGCATTGATACTGACTCCGACCCGTGAGCTAGCGATACAAATTGACGAATGTTTCAGTGATTATGCCCAATATACAGATTTACGCCATACCGTGATTTTCGGAGGTGTAAATCAAAATCCCCAGGTTGATAAATTGAAAAAAGGAGTTGATATCCTGATAGCTACTCCCGGACGCCTGCTTGACCTGATAGCACAAAAACACATCAGGCTTTCCCATATCCGCCACTTTATTTTAGATGAAGCCGACAGGATGCTTGATATGGGTTTTATACACGATATCAAACGCCTGTTGCCGATGTTGCCGAAGCAGAAACAAACGTTGTTCTTTTCAGCAACTATGCCTCCGGCAATAGCAAATCTTGCGAAGTCCATTTTGTGTAATCCGGTTAAAGTCGAAGTCACACCTGCATCATCCATAATAGATACAATAGAGCAATATATCTACTTCGTAGAGAAACCTGAGAAGAAAGATTTGCTCATAAGCTTACTTAAGAAAGACAAAGAGAAACCTGTATTAATATTCTCCCGGACAAAGCACGGAGCAGATAGAATAGCACGAATTCTTAGTAAAGCCGGAATAGGAAGCGCAGCTATTCATGGAAATAAGTCGCAGAATGCGAGACAGAAGGCTTTATCCGATTTCAAATCACATGAAATACAGGCCCTGATTGCCACAGATATTGCAGCCAGAGGAATAGATATCGACCAATTGGAATTGGTTATAAATTACGACTTACCGGATATTGCAGAGACTTACGTCCATCGTATTGGGCGTACGGGAAGAGCAGGAAATATGGGCACAGCCTTAACATTCTGTGCTCAGGACGAACGGGTAATATTGAAAGATATTCAGAAGTTGACAGGAAAAAGACTACCTGTTGCAGCTATATAAATTCAGTGACAAATTAATAAATTAAATATAAAAGCACTAAATGGCAATTTCATTTAACAAAAGAGAGTTAGAAAAGAAAAAAGAACAGAAAAGGAAGGAAAAGCAACAGCGCAAAGAAGAGCGTAAAGCTGATGGTAGCAAATCATTTGAGGATATGATTGCATACGTGGATGAGAATGGAGTAATCACCGATACACCGCCCGACCCTAATAAAAAACAGGAAGTGGATTTGGATAATATAGCGGTTTCTACTCCCAAAGAAGAAGAGGTGGAAGAAGAAGCCTTGAAAGGCCGTGTGGAACATTTCAACCTGGATAAAGGTTATGGTTTTATCAAAAATCTTTCTGGCTTTGAAAAATATTTCTTCCATGTCAGCAACGCTCCGGCAAACATTGCCGAAGGAAATATGGTTACATTTGAGTTAGAACGAGGAGAAAAAGGCATGAATGCCGTAAAAATCGTTCTTGCAAAATAGGACACAATAATTATTTACATTAATAACAAAGAAAAAAATGAACATTTATGTTTCGAATTTAAGCTACAGCACAGATGTAGATAGCTTACAACAATTATTCGCAGAATACGGAGAAGTAACTTCCGCTAACGTTATCATGGACAGGGAAACAGGACGTTCTCGTGGATTTGGTTTTGTAGAAATGCCGGATGATGCGGAAGCACAGAAAGCAATTGAAAAACTCAACGAAACTGATTTCGAGGGCAAAACAATCAGTGTTAATGTTGCCCGTCCCAGGACAGAAAGAAATGATAGGGGTGGATTTAATCGTGGCGGTGGAGATTTCAACCGTGGCGGTGGCGGATATAATAGAAATCGCTATTAATAAATCACAGATAATTAACGGGTAGGTATAATCACTTACCCGTTTTTTTGTCAATTAGGGATATTCAGTAAATACTATACAAACTGTCGAGGATAAAAAATCTTTCGGCAGTTTTTCGTTTTACCATCCCCGTCTTTCCTTTTTTGATTGATTTTTATCTTTAGTGACATGTAAAAAATAAGTTGGTTTTTTAATCCGGTCTAATCAAGTAATTCCATTTGGGGATTTTGTCATCAAATGTGATTTGATTATTCAGCGTTATTTTAAATTGGTTATCTACCGGCCTTTTGATTTGATATTCTTTTGTATTTATAAAAGAGGAAACAGTGAGCCCGGTAGACGTTGATGTTTTATCAGTAAGTTCTTTGACACATTGGATATTATAAAAAGGCACCCCTTGCCAGGTTCGGGTAATCTGCGAAAAACAACGATGTTCAATAGGATTATATTTTGAACAATAAGGCGGATAATGTACCATCAATATATTCATGTTCAGCAAGTTGGACAATTTGCATAAATCCTGCTTTACAATGTAATGTGAGCAGGCGTTGGAACCACCTCCATCACAAAGTATCATCAAGGTGTGAGCATGTGCATAGCGGTATTGTAGATACTGTGTCCAAACCCGCAGAAGATTATCGCAGACAAATTCAGATGTGTCCTTGCTGGTTCCCAAGGTGATATACCCGGTATTCGTATTTATATCATATATGCCATGTGGAATGATTTGTCCATCGGAAAAACTCGAAAAATCATGGTCGTTTACCCGTCGCATATCCCGCGACCAGCAACTACCGGGACGATAGAAATTACCGAGCATTTCCTTCTTTTTCGTGTCAATACTCAGGATGGGAAAGTTCATATCTGTAAATTGTTTCCTATAAAGATTGATTTTTTCAAACTGTTCGTTACGCTGTTCCACTTGGGACAAGTCATTCATTTTTACTAATTTGCGCTTCTTGTATCCACGTAACCGCAGCATTTGACCAACTTGGTAACGACTGACATTCAGACCTCTTTGCTTAAATGAGACTACTATTTGAGCAAAACTTAAATGAGTCCATTTTACATTTTCGTCTTGTGGTAATCCGGCTGTTTGCCCATCCAGGATTTTGTCAAAGGATTCCAACCATTCGGGATGCAATGTTAGTTTTTTTTAGCTCCGCCGCCGGCTTTACGTACACGCCTGAGGGGAACTTCGGGAAGCGAAGAAAGTTCTTCCTTGCCTTTACGAACCGTTTTGGGATCTGCGCCAAAGGCTTCGCTCGCTAAACGAACGCCACTGCGACCAAGCTGCTTGGCTTTCATCCCTAAAAACAGACGTTGCTGTCGTTCGTCCAATTGCTTATAATATCTGATTTCGTCTTCGGTTATCATAAAAGCGCTCTATACAATTTGAACAAAGTTACCATTTTATTTTTTACACGCCACTTAGCTTCTCCCCATTTTGTTTTTTTTTCTGTTTTTTGGACACAAGTATTTCGACCAACCGATGAGATTGGCTTGTTTTTTGGTGTTCGAGTCCAGTTTCCTAAGCTGTTTGTTTTTGTAGTGCCCGCTCAATCTTTGGTATCATCCTGACAGCGTTAGCTGTATGTATACCGAAAAATATCCAGAGGATTTCGGTCTGTTTGGTCCGTGCTTTGACTTTATCGAGTGAGTAATGTTGTTTTTCTGTACCAAAACTACCTTCCAACCGGGTAGAGTGTTCCTTGTTCAAAAGAGTTCTCATTTGTTGTGCCTGAACTTCATCCTTTGAAGCACGTCCCTTGCGAACGAAAGAAGTGGTGATTGCTCTTTTTGAACAATATTTTCAGTTTTAGTTAGTAGCGTAGATTCTATCTGCAGCTAAATGGGTCACCTGTTTGCGGAAGAGGATTTGCTGTTTATTGATACACTGTGGAATACGTATACCTTCATTGAAGGCATCAAAACTCAGGTGCTCTATAAAATTGATGCCATCCACCTGTACGGTATTGACTTTGACTCCAAACTCCACCCGTCTAGTCTCCTTTCCCCTGACAATGGGACGGATATAATCCTTATCTATACTTACAATCAATCCTTTGACTTCTCCTCCCTTGAATCGGGTGCTTTGTTGTGATAGCACTTTGCGGATAACAGAAAGTCGTTTATAAAACCTTGAAGACATCTGTAAACGGGAGCGGTTATTGTCGATTGTTTCTTCCAGCAAGGCAATCAGTTTACCCAACAGGTGCAACAAACTGCGCTTCAATACACGGGTTTCACTTACAGTTCGTTTGCGTTTCTTTGAGTAAACATGATACTTCAGGTTTTGTTTGTCATACTTGGTTCTAGGCATCCTACCCCTGAGGGACTTGACAATCACTTTCAACTGATGATAAACCCAATCAACCCCTTCCCATAATATCTTTACGTCAGTTGGGAAGCGAATGGCACTTTCATAGCAGGTCGCATCGGTCATCAACACGGTAAAATTCTCCATATATGGCTTCCAATGGGAAGCTAGTATCTGCTGAAGAGAATCTATTTCCAGCTTACTACCGATCTCACACCGGATTTCACTCACAATCTTAAAATTGGTAAGCGGGTTCAATGGGTTGATACGAACTCCGCAGAAAAGTTGGTAATGGATATTGGCATTGAGTTGGGCGATTAAATCTTTATCTGAGAGCGAGGTGTAGGATTTAAGCAACATAAGGGTAATCTTGCCTTGTGGTGGAAAGTAGGAAGAACGACCAAGTGAACATTCTTTCAATCCCAGCGATTTTGAAAGTTCTTCAAAAGGGAACAGGCCATGAATCTTACCTAGTTCACTCTCCAAAAAACTTTGGTGGTAACTCGTAAAAATATCAAACTCGGTAAAGCCAATCGTAGGGTGTAAGTCGGAAAGTTTTTGTATCTTGCGCATATCTTTTGGGTTAGGTTACCCCGATTTTGGCTTCCAATCCGTATTTTCGGAGTGATACACAAATTTACATGATAATTTTCAGATAACCACACAGACGCATAAAAATGGGTTGATTGGTTCTCTCATCACCAGATCGAGTCCATGATTTTCTTACCTTTATAACGTGCTCGAGGCACAATCAATAATTGTCTCATTTTA
>JAVBLO010000031.1:0-6099 GCA_031553415.1 Bacteroidales bacterium
GAATATCAAATCAAAAGGCCGGTAGATAACCAATTTAAAATAACGCTGAATAATCAAATCACATTTGATGACAAAATCCCCAAATGGAATTACTTGATTAGACCGGATTAAAGAACCAACTTATTTTTTACATGTCACTAAAAAACGTTGTTTTGGAAGATTATATTTTGGAGATGATTTCGTCTAACGCAACCGCCAAACCATTAACATCTTTTCCACCGGCTGTAGCAAAGTGAGGTTGGCCGCCGCCGCCGCCTTGAATTTTCTTGGCTGCTTCATGGACAATTTGCCCGGCATTCATCCCTTGGGAAACCAAATCATCGCTAATCATTACCGTTAACATAGGTTTACCTTCACTTTCTGTTGCTGCTATAAAATACATTTTTTCGGAAAATTCTCCACGCAACTGGAATGCCAAATCCTTGATAACTTCTGCAGGGAAGAATCCCCTGACAATAAAAACATTGATGCCGTTAATCTCTTTTTTATTTTCGATAATTGATTTTTTAAGCAAAACAATCTTTTCTTTTACATACTCTTCTGCCTGCTTTTTCAATTCGGTGTTTTCTTCGATGAATTTTTGTAAGGCCTGCATTAAATTCGGCGTATTATTAAACATGGAACGCACTTCACGAATCAAGTCCTGTTGAGCATAGAAGAATCTTTCACAATTTTCAGCAGTAATGGCTTCAATACGGCGAACGCCAGCAGCAATAGAACTTTCTCCGACAATCCGGAAACTTCCGATACGGCCTGTTGAAGATATATGTGTGCCCCCGCAAAGTTCGACTGAAGAACCGAAACGAACCACGCGTACATCATCCCCATATTTTTCACCAAAAAGGGCCATCGCTCCCATTGCTTTAGCTTCAGTAATTGGAACATGGCGGCTTTCATCTATAGAAATATTTTCACGGATTTTAGCTGTTACCAGTTTTTCTACTTCACGTATTTCTTCATCAGTTACTTTTTGAAAATGAGAAAAGTCGAAACGAAGTGATTCCGGAGAAACATACGAACCTTTTTGTTCGACATGTGTTCCCAAAACTTCACGCAAAGCTTCATGCAGCAAGTGAGTTGCTGTGTGATTACATTCTGTTGCCCGGCGCTTGTTTTCATCAACCTGTGCAATAAATGTTTCTGTTACATCTGAAGGCAATGTTTTTACCAGATGTACTGCTAAGTTATTTTCCCTTTTGGTATCAAAAATTTCTACAACAATATTTTGTTCGCTTTTCAGGATTCCGCAATCGCCGACTTGCCCCCCCATTTCTGCATAAAACGGAGTACGGTCGAGAACAATTTGGTAAAACTCCTGATTTTTTTGTTTCACTTGACGATAACGCAGGATTTGAGCCTCACATTGGGTTGTGTCATATCCTACAAATTCGGGTTCTCCTCCACGGACAGTCACCCAATCCCCAGTCTCAATCACGGCGGCATTGCGGGCGCGATCTTTTTGCTTTTGCATTTCCGAATCAAATCCGGCTATATTGACTTCCATATTATGTTCACGAAGAATCAGTTCTGTTAAGTCAAGCGGGAAGCCATAAGTATCATATAACGTAAAAGCATTTATTCCATCAATGATATTTTTATTTTTACTCTTTGCATCCTCCATTACTTTATCCAACAGCTTGATACCGGTTTCCAATGTACGCAGGAAAGAGTCTTCTTCTTCTTTGATTACTTTTTCAATCAAAGTCTGTTGGGAAATTAATTCAGGATAAGCATCTCCCATAGTATCAATTAAAGATGAAATCAATTTATGCATGAAAGCCTGCTTCTGACCAAGGAAAGTATATCCATAACGAACGGCACGGCGGAGGATACGGCGAATCACATAACCTGCTTTGGCATTAGAAGGCAATTGTCCGTCGGTAATCGAAAATGAAATAGTACGGATATGGTCGGCAATCACGCGCATAGCGATGTCTTTCCTCATATCTTTCCCATAAACATTATCTGAAATTTTACCTATGGCTTGTATAATTGGTTGGAAAACATCAGTATCGTAATTGGATTTTTTATCTTGGATAGCCATACAGAGGCGCTCAAATCCCATACCTGTATCGATTACTTTGGCTGGAAGTCCTTCGAGTGAACCATCAGCTTTGCGATTGAACTGCATGAAAACCAAATTCCAGATTTCAATTACATCCGGATCTTTATTTACTAAACTTGCACCCGATATTTTTGCACGTTCTTCGTCAGACCGGATATCTATATGGATTTCCGAACAAGGTCCGCAAGGTCCCGCATCTCCCATTTCCCAGAAATTGTCCTTTTTATTTCCATTAATGATGCGGTCTTTTGAAAGATATTGTTCCCAATATCCGGCAGCTTCGTCGTCGCGACTCAATCCTTCTTGCGGACTGCCTTCAAAAACGGTAACATACAACCGGTTCTTATCCAATTTCAATACTTCCGTCAGATATTCCCAAGCCCATTCGATAGCTTCTTTTTTGAAATAATCTCCGAACGACCAGTTTCCCAGCATCTCAAACATGGTGTGGTGATAAGTATCATGTCCCACTTCTTCCAGGTCGTTATGTTTTCCGCTTACACGAAGACATTTTTGTGAATCGGCCACACGCGGATACTTAACAGGTACATTTCCTAAAATAATATCTTTGAATTGATTCATACCCGCATTCGTAAACATCAGCGTAGGATCACCTTTAATTACCATAGGTGCAGACGGAACAATTTTATGGGCTTTTGATTCAAAAAAATCTTTAAACGATTGGCGGATTTCTTTAGCAGTCATGTTTGAAATTAAGAATTAAGAATTAAGAATTAAGAATTAAAAAGCTATCTAAGAGTATGAAGTATGACATATAGCCCTGTAACTTCGTCTAACTTCCTGTAACTTCGTTTAACTCCCTTTATTTCCAAAATGTTTGCAAAAGTACACCAAATAAATTACTTTTGCTGCACACTAACTTTAAAAAGTAAGAAACAAAAACTACTTCATGCGTAAAGCTTATTACTTTTATAATCCTCAAACGCTGAGCTACGAACGCGCTTATCCCTCATGGAAGCAACGTTTGTGGATTGTTTTCAGGCATTTGCTTGTGGGTATCATTGTTGGTGCGGGAGTGTTTGCTTTTGCATTGTATTATTTCGATTCTCCCGGCGAGCAACAGTTGAAAAAAGAAAACAGGCTGTTACAATCTCAATATGAAATACTTTCCCGCCGGATGAATGATAATCAAAAGGTATTGAATGATTTGCAACAACGTGATGATAATCTCTATCGTGCAATTTTCCATGCCGAACCGATTCCAAGTTCTATACGGAAACCAGGTTATGGCGGCACTAACCGGTATGAAAAACTGATGAACATGCCTAATTCTGATTTGGTTATTTCAACAACACAGAAAATGGATATTATGTCCAAGCAATTATATGTACAGTCTCTTTCTTATGATGAATTGGCGGATATGATTGCGAATCAGAAAGACAGGGCTAAATGTATTCCTGCCATCCAACCGGTTGCCAATAAGGATTTAACACGGATTGCTTCCGGCTATGGTATGCGTATTGACCCGGTTTATGGCTATCCTAAATTCCACGAAGGAATGGACTTCACTGCTAAACTTGGTACAGATATTTATGCAACCGGAGACGGAACCGTTGAACTTGCTGAATGGTATTCCGGCTATGGAAATTGTGTGGTTGTCAATCATGGTTATGGTTTTAAAACCCTATATGGACATTGTGATAAATTGCAGGTAAGAGTCGGGCAAAAAGTAACCAGAGGTGAAACAATTGCCAAACTCGGAAACACAGGTAAATCAACCGGCCCGCACTGCCACTATGAAGTGATTGTGAATGGCGTACATGATAATCCTGCCAAATATTATTACCTGGATTTAACTCCCGAAGAATACGACAGGATGATTCAGATAGCAGAAAATCATGGACAAGTAATGGACTAAGTAATAATTAAAAATTAAAAATGAGAAATTAAAAAATATGCGTCAGCCAATTTTTCATTTTTAATTTTTCATTTTTAATTCAAATGGCTTTGAAGTCTTTTAAACCGAAAAAAATATTTTACTCCATTGGAGAAGTGGCTGATATGTTTGGAGTTACCGAGCCCACACTCCGATATTGGGAAAAGGAGTTTGATACTATCAAACCTTCAAAAACTGCGAAAGGTACCCGTCAATATCGGGAAGAAGATATTGAAGCCATCCGCCTGGTGCATTATTTAGTAAAGGAAAAAGGTCTTACTTTGGCCGGCGCCAAACAAAAATTGAAAGAAAATAAGGAAACTGTAATCAATACCGAAGAAATCGTACACCGTTTAAAAATTGTCAGAGAAGAATTGGTGCTTTTGAGAGGGGAATTTGAAGCGTTGGATAGGGTGTATGGAGAAGGGTAAACATACAAACTCCAAACATTATACACTAACTAATTAGACATGAAATCTTTTAATATATTTGCCACTGGCGCTTTAGCTCTATTAAGCAGCACTTGTACAGGAAAAGTCGAAGATAAAAAAGCGCCTAACATTGTCTATATTTTAGCTGATGATTTAGGATATGGAGATTTAGGATGCTATGGACAGCAAAAATTCTCAACTCCCAATGTTGACCGGTTGGCTTCGGAAGGAATGATGTTTACCCAACATTATGCCGGTTGTACAGTTTCTGCGCCTTCAAGGTCTTCGTTGATGACAGGCCAGCATACCGGACACACTTATATACGAGGTAACAAAGAACTGGGAGAGAATATGGATGGACAATTCCCTTTGACTGCAAATACATACACTATTGCCAAATTATTGAAAGATGCCAATTATATTACCGGAGCATTCGGAAAATGGGGATTAGGGATACCCGGTTCGGAAGGAGACCCAAACAAACAGGGATTCGATGAATTTTGGGGATATAACTGTCAGCGCCAGGCACACAGGTATTATCCACAATATATATGGCATAACAATCAAAAAGTAATCTTAAAAGAAAATGACCTGAAAAAAAAAGTAACTTATGCTCCCGACATGATTCATGAGGAAGCACTGAAATTCATACGAACAAATAAAGACAAACCATTCTTTGCCTTTATCCCGTTAGTTCAGCCACATGCCGAGTTAATTGTTCCTGATGATGAGATACTGGCTCAATACAAAGGCCTCTTTGAAGAAACTCCTTACATTGCCCGCCAAGATGGTGCAGATTATGGTTCTCCAAATTTCAACATTTCTGCTTACAGCTCCCAAAGCGCTCCCCGCGCAACTTTTGCGGCCATGGTAGCACGCATAGACAAATATGTGGGGGATATCCTGGAATTGTTGAAAGAACTTAACATAGATGACAATACGATAATCATATTTACAAGCGATAACGGCCCTCATCAGGAAGGAGGCGCTGATCCTGATTTTTTCGATAGTAACAGCATTTTCAGGGGATATAAAAGGGACGTCTCGGATGGAGGTATTCGGGTACCTATGATTGTACGCTGGAAAGGGAAAGTACAAGCAGGAACAAAATCTGATTTAGTTTCTGCTTTTTGGGATATCATGCCGACTTTTGCAGATTTAGCCAATGTAAAATGCCCTGAAAACACTGATGGTATTTCCATGCTTCCAACTTTATCAGGAAAAACCGGTAACCAGAAAAAACATGATTTCTTGTATTGGGAATTCAAAGAAAAAGGTGGCAGAATCGCTGTACGTATGGGTGATTGGAAAGCTATTCAATTGGATGTTAATAAAAATCCTGAAGCTCCTATTGAATTATATGATATAAAAAACGATTCTGAAGAATTGAATAATGTAGCGGAACAGCATCCGGAAGTTATTGCTCAAGTGTATAATATCATCAAAAGGGAGCATGTCAAATCGGATATATACCCTTTCGATTATGAAAAATAGGAAGTACTATTTTTTCCTACTATAATGCTTTGCCGAAAATTTAAACAAATTCTGATATTTTCTGTTACTACTGACTTTTTGAGTGTATGGCTCACATTGCTTTTCAATGATACTCTGCAAATTGAACAAAAAAAGATTAGCGGCAAAATCCTGTTCTATACAAATGGGACTGATTCCACTGAACACTCCTAATTGGAGTTCTTCTTTGATGT
>JAVBLO010000059.1:0-13021 GCA_031553415.1 Bacteroidales bacterium
CTATAAGTTCTTCTACTTTATTTTTGGCTCTGTCATAGTCTTCTCCATATGCAATCCCGATGACCCATTCAATTCTGCGATTCACCTGATTGGAGTAGTTCATAATGATGCCGGTCGAAAGTCCTCCGTTAGGGATGAAAATAGTCCGGTTATCCGGTGTCGTCAAAACGGTATTGAATATCAGGATTTCTTTTACTGTTCCTGCCTGTCCCTGGGCTTCGATATAATCTCCTACTTTATAGGGTTTGAAAAGTAAAATCATTACTCCGCCCGCGAAATTTTGTAGAGTACCGCTCATCGCCATCCCGACAGCAACTCCGGCGGAAGCTAATAAAGCGACGAATGAACTGTTGTTTACACCCAGAATATTGACTATCATGATGATGAGTGCTGCAGTCAGGGCTATGCTGATTAAACTCATCAGAAAAGATTCTACGGATGGATCATATTCTTTTTTGTCAAAAAACCGTTTTACCAGTTTATTGATAAATTTAATTAATTTTCGTCCTATCCAGTAAACGATGATACAGGTAACCAACCTCCCTCCGAAATGAATTCCCGAATCGACCAGGTTCCTGACAATCTCATCTACAGAGAAGGTGCCGATATTAAAATCTTTCATGCGTAAATAGTTGAATTTTAGAATTTCGCTGCAAAGGTAAAATTTTTACTCGATTTTTGTATTCGAAGCAATGATAGAGGCAGGGCAAACGCATCTTAATTTGTTAGGATTTATCAACAAATACTCATTATCCCATCCAGCATCTTTACCATCCACTACATAACGGTAGATTGTCCACCTACTAACACCCATAAGTATTGCAGCCTCTGAAATACTTAAATATTCTTGATTAGAAACATCCCTGCCTACTCTTTCAACCTTTTTTTGTTTTGTCAGTTTCTCCGTGAGCTGAATGACCTCATTTCGTTTAACATCTTTCAAAGCCCTACTATTGCATTTATGAGAACAATAACGTGTAGTCGATTTGCTTGCTTCAAATTCGATGTTACAATATTCACATACTTTCTTGATGCTATGTTTTGCCTTCATATTATCAATTTTTGGTGCATTACGTTGCACTATGTTGCAACACGTTGCAAACGTTGATTTTCTATTTGTTGCAGTATGTTGCAATTGTTGATTTTCTATTTCAATTTATGATACAAAAAAGACAATTACACTCGTCTGATACAATTATGATACAAAAATAATATAAAAGACCATATAATAAAACCAAACAACCAAAAGTTTATTCAAATAAAAAAGCACTGTAAATCATAAGTTTACAATGCTTTATATATCTTTTCTATTTGTTTGATTATGACAGGTTACTTTCCGATGCAAAATGTATGTTTTTATTAGTCAGCATATTGTCATTATAAAAGCTTAGATAAGAGTATATCTGTTTTTTGAAGTTGTAAATCGCTGTATTATAATTAATTATGTATTCGAAAACAAATTTGGAGCAAAGTGAAAATATTTATTTGCTGATTATCAGTCAATTGTAAAATATTATAGAACAATTTCATTTCTTTTTTTATGATTTCAAAAGTAATTAATTATATGGGAATAAACAGTCTTTATTCAAAATTTATCATTTCTGCCAGCTGATTATACTACTTATCAATATGTCATTCCAAATTGCCACAACGGAATAACATTCAAATATCCGTTTTCGATATCATCCTTTACAATATATCCGTTTTCAACATTCTTGATTTGTTTTTGCCCTTTGTTTTTGCCTCCAACCTCAAATGTTTTGTCTTCAATTAAAAAATCGGCAACAGAAGATGCAAGTACATCATTCTTAACTCGTATTTGGTTTAAGAAGAATGTTTCACGGATATTTCCGATATTGGAAGTATCTTCAGCAAGGCTATAAATAAGATTGGTATTGTCCAAATATATTTTATCGACTTTGCCTAATCCTCTTATACCTCCTGTATCATCCCTTAATTGGGATATCATTCCTGCTTCTTCAATATATAAGCAATAGTCCGAAATATTATTGCGACTGGCAGACAACATTTCAGCTATTTTACTCATATTCGGTTTAAATGGAGCACTTTTAGATATAATTGCAAGTAGTTGCTTTAGTTTTCTTCCTGTCGCTACATTCATATCTGCATACATAGGAATATCATTTTCTAATGTTTGGTTTATTATCTGTCCCAAACGCAATTCAAAATCTTCTTCTAATGCAAAAGGATAATATCCCCTTTTCAAATAATCCGAAAAAAGAGGTAATGGATGCTGTAAGTCAGGCAACTCAACTTTGTGTTGTAATATGTCTTCTAATGAATAGGTTTTTACCGAAACATTATGAAATAACCTCAAATATTCACGAAAAGATAAACCCTGCATGTTGTATACTACAGCTCTACGGCTTAAATCGGAAGCCCCTTTTTTTATATCCAAAACCGAAGAACCAGTGAATACAACATTCAAATCTTTATGATAATCATAGATTAATTTTAATTCCTTTGCCCAATCCTTATATTTATGAATTTCATCTATAAACAGATATTTGCCTCCCTGTTTAACAAAAATATCGGCTAAGTCAGTAAACCTGTTATCTACAAAATAGAAATCTTCTGCTGTTACATAGAGCGTTTCAGCAGAATTCAAATTTTGCTTGATATATTGGAGCACTAAGGTTGTTTTACCAACACCTCTCGGGCCAATAAGTCCTATCATCCTGCTTTTCCAATTTATTTCATCATACATATATCGGAAAAATGCCGTATCAGTCTCTTTTATCAGCTTATTGGAATATTCGAATAACTTGTCCATGATATTGTGTTTTTTGCAAAAGTAATAAAAATGCACTATAAAAGTGTATTTTTATTTAATTTTTGCACTATTAGAGTGCAAAAACTCGAACATAAAGTATAAATACGAATAGATGATACTGTTTTGTCAATTATCTATTCGAAAAATTACTAATTATTTCTGTAAAAATATTTTCTCTTTATTACTAATCTCACACGATCTTCCCCATTTTCAACTCCGATTTCAAAATTTCATAAACATAAGCAGAACTTTCAATGTATAATCCGGTGTCTTCATCCGAAAGTTTTTCAAAAGTTTCGGAATTATGAAATATGTTGATTGCAGTTGGCATATCTATGCCATTATCTTCCATAAGGTAGACAATGATATCTTTAGTAATGCCCTCTATAAGGTATTGTAATTTTTTGTTCATAAAATCTTAAGATATGCTGCAGCCTTCTGCGAATGAAAAAAATACTGAGACGAAATCTTTTTATACTTGAGCCCATTTACTAAAGTTGGCAAATCAATAATTCCATCATCAAAATTACGAAAAAGTGTAGCAATGGTATCATCAGCCACCGGCCCAATAACTATGTCGTATTTATGTACAGGATGCTCTTTAGTCCTGCTCCGGTTATTCATAACAAACAAAGCCCATTCTTCATTAGGTTCGTTGAAATGTTTTATTGATAGAGTTTCATCATTAAATGCGAATTCGTCAAAGTCAAAAATAGTTACAACAGGACTCCCGCCATAAATGGATGCTGTACGATTTGCCATCAAAGTTGCCTGTTGTTTAATCTCTGTAAGATAAAATCCACGCCCGAAATCTTTATACGGCTTGCACATGGAAAAATCGATGGCAGTAATATCCGTATTGGAGCCATAAAATAGTTTCATATAATACCTCCTCCCTGATTATAACAAACCCGTGCTAAATCCTGTACACTATCTTCCAAAGATAATAAATGTTCTGCTTCATAATGGTTGGTAAGAAAATCCAACCCTTTATATCTGTTTAAATAGTTGCTGGCTTCACGTACATTCAAATTATATGATTTTGCAAATATATTAATGCAAGCGACCACGTATCCAATAACACGCTTATCTATTGGTTGAGAATTCGTTAATCTAATCGTGGCAGACAAGTCTAATGCATCTAACACCTTGGTTACTGTTTTTATTGTCAAGCCCTTACCGCTCTCTATTTTCGATATTTGAGCTTTGCCAACACCAACTTTTGCACCAAGTTCCTCTTGTGTCAAACTACGACGGATTCTTTCGTCACGTATTAACGCTCCTATGTTATTGATTTGAACATTCATAATTTTTATTTTATTACAAAAGTAAAAATTGTTTCCTAAACAGGAAACAATTTAAGGGAAAAATCGCAAAAAAATTGAATAATAAGCCTACTAACAGATTGGAGTTTGACGAACTACATTGTTGTCTTCTTACTTTCATATCTCAATCCATTATCAGACAATGAAACAACCAGACACCAGCAAAAAAAGAAGAAGAAAGAACAGAGATAAGGGAGGCAAATGTAGTTACAACTTTATCTGTTGTATTTTATTTTGAATTTGCTTCAGGCGTTCAGATAGACTTACCCTGACCTCTATTGTTTCTATATCAAAATCACTGATAAGGTCGCGAAGAATATCGTTTACCTGATACCTGAGTTCCGGTAATTCGGATTCGGAACACGAAATTATTTCAGGTTCTTCAATGGGAACGAATACAAGAAGGTCAATTTCATCCATTGCATTCTGAACCTTACCGAATATTGATTGAAGATTCAGCGATTCAGCGGAAACCTGAATGTATGCGAACAAATCAACAGGGCATCTATCAAAAATAGCGTTATTCCCACTTTTGGCTATTTGCTTTATGGAGTATTCAAGTTGCGCCAGGTAATCATCGACTGTCGGTATTTCAGGAAAGATGTATCCCACCTCTTCCAATTCAAAATAGGGCTCGGGGTAATATTCGTAATCAAGGAAGGTATCATACAGCTTTTCAGCTAATGTGGTTTTCCCAACCCTGTGAGTACCTGTTATTGCTATTTTCATTTGTGCAAAGGTACACAAAGTTTAATACTTATATATGTTGTAACCCTAAAATGCAGGCATGGAAGGCTGTTGGCAGCAGTGCATTTCTGTCATTCGTGAACACATTGTTTTGTGTTTGTTTGCCTGTTATTTAATCCACGAAATAACATATTCTATCTTGTCATCAGGCAAATAATCTTTTAATTGCTCAAAATTGCCGGCAATACCAAGTTCCTTGCAGCTAAGTTCAAAATGACAGAGAGCTATTCCCATATCGATGGCGTCAAACATGGGATATGGTTTTTTGTAAAAGTGTAGCGCCTTGTCTTCGAGTAACACACGCCATTCCTGTTTGTTGTTTGCCGAAGGAGCCAAACGAACCATCTCGAGAGGTGTTAAAAAAGCCCCTGCCGCATTTTCCGTCAATGTATTATTGAAATCATTCTCAAAGAAAAGCTCTCCGAATGGTTTGCGGGATACATGATTTTTATCAGCCCTGACAATATATTTCTCCAAAAATCGCTTCTTATCGGCGGCATAACCGACAGGTGATACGATTCTTAATTTTTCATTGGGCTGTAGCTGTAGTTGCTTTTTGAAATCACTGCGGCTAAATGCACCTCCAAGCCAGCAGGTTCCCAAGTCCAAATTCGTACAAAACAAGACGACTTGCTCAAACATATATGCTGCCCCTGTTTCGGCAAAAGGAGTATCTTCATAAATCAACGCCAAATATTCGCAGGCTCCTTTAATCCATCCATAAGTGCCTAAATTTACGGATTCCTCACTGGAGTTTACACGTATCAACTCTATTCGCGCTTTCGCACCAAAAGGAGCTTTCAGTTGACCGATATATTGTTCGATTTGAGCAATATGCTCATCTCGCAATGGCTCGCCTGTGTATGTGCGAACGGAACGTCGTTTTTGAATTGTTTCTATTATGCTCATATATTTCCGGAAGTTGAAATCAATGTATCTATCAGAAAATATGTCGTCTATATATCATGTTTGGGAATATTGGGGTAATTTGATGTTGATATGTAACTACCAACATCTGCAATTTTAATATTATAAAAACGGGCAATTTCTTCCATTTCACTTTGATTGCCTCTCTCCCAAACCCTGTTGATAACAGCTTTTTTATATCTTTCCCAATCTATTTTATTGAAATCGGAATCCCAAAAAAGAGATTTCCTTATGTTGGGAGCATGACTATATTTTTCTTTGGACTTCTGCTCTTTATAAACAGAAATATTATGAAAGTCTTGCAAAATGAGTAAAAACCCCTCTTCATAACCAAGCGTTTTTTCAATATTCAAAGCCGTTTCCAATGTAATATTCCTTCTACCGGAAATAATAACATTAATGGTTTGATAGGGAACTCCGATTGTTTTTGCCAAAGCTCTGTGTGTCAAATGCTTTTTATTCAAATCCCTTTAAATAATTTTCCCGGGATGAATGCCTTTTAATATGTCAATACGATTAATAATAGGAATTTTTTTTACAAAGATACGAAAGGTAAACAAATATGCTTACTTTCTTATTCTTAAATTTTTCAAACAGTAAAAATATGAATCAATAATACTATTACTTCAATTAACTGTCTATTTGTTTGGCTCCTGTGCTGAAAAGCAAATTTTTATTTGTTTGGATGCGATTCAGCTTAGGATATGTTTTTGTTTTATCTTTGTAGTACATTATATTGAGTATGAATAAAGATATCGAATATGAAAAATTTGCTCAAGAGATTTATCAAGGGTTGGTCGATGTTGATGTCGTCAAAACGACAGATGTTAAGCATAATGTCAAGCTTGTCGGAAAATCGGGGCAAGCACATCAAATTGATGTTTATTGGGAATATGAAATAGCCGGAGTTAAACACAAGGTTGCCATTGAGTGTAAAAACTACAATAAAGCAGTTCCAATCGGCAAGGTCAGGGATTTTTACGGCCTTCTGGTTGATCTAAATAATGTTGTTGGCATTATGGTGACAAAAGTAGGTTACCAAAAAGGAGCAAAAGGCTACGCATCTTATTATGGTATAAGTCTGAAAGAGTTAAGAATTCCCAATAGAGGGGAAGGTATTATAGGAGAAACAGAGCTTAACTTACATATTGCCAAACGACATCGCTTATTTTTAGTTGATGAAGAATGGGCAAAAGCGAATAATATTGACTTTTCGCAATACAGGAATTCTCTCGACAATCTGAGCAGTCTTCGCTGGCCACAGAGAAAACCGAGTATCATATGGACTAATGCTACACATATACCATTGGAAACAATCCCGAATGCTAACATTCGGGATGAAAAAGAAAAAGTAATCGCTACGTTTGATGAATTAGAGCGCAACCTTCCGTCAGGTTTGGATCATACCTTTTACTTTCAGGATGCTTATGTGGATACACCCCGTTGGGGGCCAATAAAAATCAAAGAAGTAAAATATGCTCACGAACAGGAAAAGCAGACAACTGTTTTTTCCATTGATGCTCAGGAGTTCATCAAAGCTGTGCTTAAAGATGCCCTAAGTGGTGAAATCAGGCTTATTGCAAAGGATACTCTGAATTGAGATAGCAATCATTAATAGCGAACAGAATCAGGCAAACTAAAAATAAAAACCAGCCGTAAGAAATCCTTCAAAGGAAACCTTACGGTTGGTTTTATGTCTGTGTATAAAGCGATTGTCAATATGTATATCTGTTCGAAAAAACGATTTGGTAAATAGATGAGATGAGACTGTTTTGCTTCACAGTGTAAGACAGTCTCTTTTTTAACACATAAATATAATTTTTTGTTGTTCATTTGCCAAATTCATAAAATACCGTACCTTCGTCCCTGATTTTTAAATCCATATCACTTATAAATACATACCTGTATTTTGCTGACAATTTCATCTTTATGCCTCAGTTTTATCACAATCAGAAAAAAATATTAGTTTCCGTCGACTGTATTATTCTCGGATTCAAAGAAAATAAATTGAATGTTTTATTATTCAAAAGGAAATTTGAACCTTTAATAGGAGAAAAATCTTTGATGGGTGGTTTTGTTGATCCGGAAGAAAGCGTTGACGATACTGCATCACGAGTATTGTTGGAATACACAGGAATTACCGGTGTGTTCATGGAACAAGTTGGAACATACGGACATATCGGTCGAGATACTGGTGAACGTGTTATTTCAATTGCTTACTATGCCTTAATTAACATGGAATCTTATGATGAAAGATTAAAAAAAGAGCATAACGCCGAATGGGTTGATATTGATGCAGTCGGAAAACTGGTATTCGATCACAATCAGATAATGTTACCATCCCATGGATAATTTGATGATTGGGAGATATGTACTTTATTTTTCTGCAAATCAATATCGACTTCACTTTTTACAAACAAGTTCACATATATTTGTTCATCTTTATGTGCATACACATATCCGGGAATGGATGGCATGAAACGGCAGATATTACTTGGACAACAAGCGCAACCAAACCATTCGCTGCGAGCGTGTTGACCTTCCGATTCCAAAGGATTGGGATAAAAGAAATGATCACCGGATAGGCTTACTCCTGAAATCAATCCATTATACAACGTTCTTTCGATTACATCATAATATTTGGATTCTCCATGCAATAAGAACAAACGATGATTCCAATATATATTTCCGATAGCGGCACAAGTTTCACAATAGGCCGCCATATTTGGTAATTCATAGTTATCTCCAAACGCTTCTCCATGCCCTCTGGCTCCTATTCCGCCGGTTATATAATATTTCTTCTCAACAACATTATCCCATATTTTATCAATAGCATTTAGGTATTCTTTATTATCGGTTAAAGCTGCAACATCAGCCATACCGGAATACATATAAACGGCACGAACTGCATGACCTACAGCCTCATCCTGCTCAACAACGGGTTTATGGGTTTGACAATAATCTACACGGACTCCATTGCCTTTCAAATCAAGGAAATATTTTGCCAAATCAAGGTATTCTTTTTTACCGGTTGCCCGATACATTTTTACTAATCCCATTTCAACAATCTGATGTCCCGGTTCGTATTTTAATCCACCAATTAAAAAATCATTTACCAACAAGTCGGCATTCTTAATCGCAATATCCAACAAGGAACGTTTTCCGGTAGCTTCATAATGAGCAACTGCCGCCTCATACAAATGTCCGGCATTGTATAATTCATGACTGAGATCAGGATCCTTTTCCCAACGTTTCTCTCCAACCCAGTTATGCATCTTCCCGGGTTCTGCAGCCGTTCGGGCTGTAAATAAATAACCATCTTTTTCCTGGGCCTTTCCTATATAAAAAATCAACGTGTCCATTTGTTGATTCAGTTCTGCATTTGGATAAGTTTGGATAGAATATGCCATTCCTTCAATGATCTTATAAATGTCCGTATCATCGAAAGTTAAATCTGTAGCAAAATATCCGGGCATTAAACCGCCTGCTTTTTTAAAATTGTCTACACGTCCGGTAGTATAACAATGCTTTAACGCAATCGGGATAGTTACTTGTTCGTTTATTTTGATACGAGGAGCCCAGAAATTATCAGTGAATTTCACATCGACAAAAGATACCGGTTGAATCGGATAGTCTTTTTTATCTTTACGTTCTTGCGCTCCGGCAAAGAAAGAAATACTTAGTAATAATAAGATTGACAGTAATTTTAATAAATTCATGTTTTTCATTTTCGTATTTATTTGATTATCACTCCGCCTTCAGGCTGAATAGTCAATGTTATTTCGCTATTTTTATTGACATTAACTTCTCCGAATTGAGGAGTACGGTCTTTTTTATTATCGGAATAAATAGCAACTTTCTCTCCACTAAGCATGGGAAGTTTTACCTTTATTTTCTTTTCTTCTTTTCCGGCATTAATTCCTGCAACATACCATTTATCGCCACTTCGACGAGCCAATACGACATATTGCCCCGGATAACCATCGATAAATACAGTTTCATCCCAAGTGGTAGGAATACTTTTCATAAAATCAATAACAAAAGAAGGATATTCCGTAAGGTTATTCGGTGCTATCGCAAAATTCTGAACTGGAGTCTGGAATAATATTGCCGTTGCCAATTGGAAAGTTTCTGTTGTTTTACGGATTGTCCCCCCATTATTATTGCGATTGTGACACTTATTCAACAAGACAGGACCAAAGTCCATTGAAGCAACAGTATTTCGAATGAATGGGTGCAAACATGCATTGTAAGCCTCTGTATCATTAGCATGTTGTGCGAAAATCAAGTTCTCAGAAGCCAGAACTGCTTCACTTCCTACAAAATTCGGATACATGCGTTCCCATCCACGAGGCAATGTGCATCCATGAAAAATTACGACTAATCCATAATCGTTTGCATCTGACAAAATATCTTCATACAATTTCAGGGTTTCCTGTTTATCTCCTCCGAAAAAGTCAACTTTAATCCCCTTTATACCGATTTTTTGCATCCAAGACATTTCTTTTTTGCGTGCAATTGAGGTATTCATACAATTTTTTGGACCTTGAGGCGCATCATTCCAAAAACCATTTGAATTATACCACAAGCAAATTCCTACGTTTTTCGATTTCGCATACGTTGCCAATTCTTCTATTTTATCTCGGCCAATTCTGGTATCCCACCAATTATCAACCAATACAAATTCATAATTTAATGCAGCAGAAAGATCTATATATGTCTTTTGGTCATTATAGTTAATACTGCCATCTTGCCACATTATCCAACTCCAGGTTGAACGACCAAACTCATATTTTTTTGAGGCTTTGTACAAAGGTTCAACCACATCAAACGAAATAGTCGTTTCAACAATCGGCTTTAAATTATCTCCGACAGTAATTGTTCGCCAAGGAGTTTCTCCCGGTAAAGAAATTGCAGGATTGGCTAATCCGATTCCATTATTTTCTCCAGGTTCCGGAAATGCAATGGTATACAAACCTTCTTTTGTACCTTCACTCAATTTGGAACCACAATACAGGCTACTGACTCCTGTTTCGGAAACCAATACCCATCCACTATTTCCAACATGAAATAAGCAAGGGAATGTATATCCTACGCCGTATTTTGAAGGAGTGCCAATCGGTTCATCAGGAACATATTCTTCTTCGTAGCTCGGTTTTGTCTTTTCCCAACCGATCATCGGAGTTGCTTGTGGTGTGAGAAATGTCGTTGTGAATGAAGGAAATTTAAATCCACTTAATTCTTTTTCAATAATACATCGGGCAGCCTTTCCTGTTTGAGGCAATACATATTTGAATGCAATATCATTGTCGGAAACCCTTAATATCATACTTATTTTTTGTTTTTTAGGGTTTTCATAAGTACACATGATTTCATTTGCCCTATAATGTACTGATGATTTTTTTATTCGGTTCTCAGTATAGGTTTTATCAATTTGATTTTCTTTACTTTCAACTAATACCAATTCTTTACTGAAATCACTTTCATTGGTTATTAACCCCAAGGGAGAATCTTCCAAAAAAATCTTATTTTTATAGTTTACCCGATAAGTTACCGATCCATCTTTTAAGAATAAATTAACTTGTAGATTTCCATCAGGACTTTTGATTGAAATATTCTCTTCTGCGAAAGCAGAGAAGAGAGATAAAAGGAGTACTAAATTACAAACAAAGTATTTTTTCATGACTCAATTAGAATTTTACAAATAATTGTTTACCTGCTTAAATTTTCAGAATATTACCATCCAATTCAGTCTTTTTTGAAGAATAAATTGGATGGAATTTTATAAGTATTGACTACTTCGAGTCAACCTCTCCTCTTAATCTCTCTCAAAAATTATGGAATTATTTCCATTCGGGATTTTGTTCCAATACGCCATTTGAACTTGATATACAAGCAGAAGGGATAGGGAACTTACTGTACTTATTATATACAAAATTTGTTTTTCCTACATTTTTCAAAACTGCTGTTGTATAACCGGGAACTACTTTTTCATAACGAACTAAATCGAACCAACGATTTCCTTCAAAAGCCAATTCTATACGGCGTTCATTCCAAATAAGCTCACGTAAAGTAGCTTTATCAGTCTCTGTAATTACAGGTAATACACCAGCCTCTGCATACGTTTTGTTTCCACGGGCACGAAAACGGATTTTCTCCAAAGCAGTTAATGCTTCATCCGTTTCTCCTAATTCATTAGCAGTTTCGGCATACATCAACAATACATCTGCAAATCTAAGAAATTGAAGATTCAACTCTTGGCTAAAGTAATCATTATTAGGCCAGGCTGTAGCCGGGAAAATGACTTTCTTGTTAGCATATTGAAATCCTTCAGTCCATTTAATTTCTGAAGTCCACCCTTCTATTGTTTCTCCTTTTTCAAAAATAGTTGCAGTTTTTCGTGGGTCTCCCGATTCATAAGAATTTACAAAATCATCAGAAGGAACAAAGGTGCAGCTGCCTAATCCTGATCCAGGAATTCCTTGAAGTTCAATATAAGGGTTACGAGCACGACCCGGAATGTTCTGATAAATATAATGTCCCGGCATCATATTTTCCACTGAATAAGTATTGTCCGGAGCAAAAATATTACGATAATTTGGATCTAAACGATATTCGTTGTCAATATTTACAACTTGATTTGCATACTTATATGCATTTTCATTATCCTGCCTATACAAATATACTTTTGCCAAAAGACCTTTGGCTGTTCCGTTTGTTACGCGACCCAGATTATCAGTTCCCCATTCGGAACGGGTAGGTAAATATTTAATAGCATATTCCAAATCTTCAATTATCAAAGTATAAAGGTCCTCAACCGTACTTTTAGGAATATTATATTCACTTTGAGAAGGCACATGATCGCGTTTTACTGTTTCTCCGAAAATATTAACCAAATCGAAATGATAATATGCGCGAAAATAACGAGCCTGCGCATTATACACATCAGCTTTTGAATCGTTATAATTTTTCGTTAACTCAAGTACTTGGTTACAATCATTCAGGTATTGATACCATCTTTCCCATAACCGTTGTACGTATACATTTCCTGCACTATTTGTAAAATCATAGGCCGTGGTGAAGTTTAGTAGGCTAAGCATCCAACGCCCTGCCGTATTACTACGGTGGGTTTTCGGATGCTCGCCCCCGAACCGTACGTACACGTCTCCGCGTATACGGCTCTCTACTAATAATATCAGTCTATTCATTGTTGCTGAGTTTTTTGTTA
>JAVBLO010000105.1:0-6292 GCA_031553415.1 Bacteroidales bacterium
GCGGCTACTTCTTCTACCGATTTCTTTTCTTTTTGAGGTGTTTGAGGAGTTTCTTGTGCAGACACTGACATCACATGTGCTAAAATAAACGCAGCACAAAGCGTTTTAAGAATTGTTGTTTTCATAAAGTAAAAAAATTAAAAATGAATATTAAATATTAACTGATTTAAGTTAATTTACAGGCAAGTTAACTCAAATAAACGAAACAGATATTAAAACGGGAAATTTAAATTCGTATTCGTCATTTTTTAAATAGCTGAAAACCAGTTATTTAAAAAATGATATTTAATTAAATTCGTATTTCTTAAATTAATAAGATTGGCGTTTAATTATGAAGTATGTTTTTAGACGTGTTTTCAGACGAGTATATCAAACAACTGCCGCTTCAAGGAGGTGACGCCCTCGCTTCAAGGAGGCGACGGCTTCGCTTCAAGGAGGTGACGGCTTCGCTTCAAGGAGGTGACCGTCACGCTTCCTTAGTAGCGAAGGCATCGCTTCCTTAGAAGCGATGCCTTCGCTACTAAGGAAGCGCGGGGGGTGCCACTATAGTGTCATAAATTTTATTGTATTATCCTCTTAACCCCTCCGGTTTCCGGATAGAAATAAACTTTCACGGGAGCTTTTTTATCTTCAAAAATGGGATTGGCTAATACCTGTATTGTCCCGAATTGGGTAATATCAATTACTCCTTTATAAATTTGGTTCACTCCATAATAAATTTCAACAGCGCCTTGACCCGGAATATTATAGATAACGCCTTTGTCAGGAGATTTTTCTTTTTTCTTGTCATTAGCGGCATCCAAATCAACAGAGTCAACTTTTTTCAGGTTCATGTAAACCGGTTGGCCGGATAAATCTTCATTGCCGACAACTCCCAGATATTTTGAAAACCTGAAAATAACTTCTTTTTCGATATTATCTTGTGGTTCTATTTCGAAAGAAGTAGTTTTAGATGTACGGTTGGAAGTTCCTGTAAATAATTCAACCAAAGCTTTTTCCTGGTTTTCCAATTGTTCCAGCACGAGTTTCATGGCGGCGCCGTCGCGGGGAGCATTATCAGAATTTCCAGTTAAAATATCCATGCGGCTTTCCCTGATTTTATAGATTTGTTTGGCAGCAATTTCAGCCATTTTAGCCGTTGAGCCGGCTTGCAGGTACTCTTCTGTAAACATGGATTCGGGAGATAATTTGGAACCGGAAGAAACTACCGGTTTTTCTGTAATCACGGCATTATTATTTTCAGGAGTATATTCCGCATTAATAGTACAAATCAAGCCACTTTCCGTCAGATACACGAAAGGAGCGGTTGTGCCTGATTTCAGTTCAACTAAGAAAGATTTTTCTTTGTCCGGTATGCCTTTTGAGAAAACCTCAACATTATTAAGTTCATAATATGCTTTGTCTTCTATGATAGCGTTTGTTATACCTAAATACTTTTCTGCATATTTGTAATAAGGTCCGGCTTTTTCATTTACTTTTGAAACATTTACCTGTACTTCCAACATTGATTTAGGCAGGAAGTAGTTAACACCATAATTATTACTTTTGGCGGCGCTTCTTTTAACGACTTTTGTCTGGGCGACTGATAAAGTAGTTGATAAGAGCAATATACCTGTTACGAATACTGATACTTTCTTCATATTGTAAATTTAATGTGTGTTCAATATATGCCACAAAACTAAGGTAAATATTTGAAAAAATAAAACAGTTTGGATATTTTCAGAGTCTGATTTCGTTGAAAGCCATACCTAAATAGCGGATAATATCACCAGATAGTAAACTTTCTTCCGAATTATCTTCCAAGGCGATATCACCGGCCAAGCCGTGCAGATAAATACCAAGGACAGCCACTTCCATAGGTGTATATGATTGTGCCAGTAATCCTGACAAAATTCCGGTTAATACATCCCCGCTTCCGGCAGTGGCCATGCCCGGATTCCCGGTAGTATTAAACCAGCATTCACCTTCCGGTGTACAAATAGCTGTATATCTTCCTTTCAGGATAATATATATTTTGGAAGATACGGCAAATTCCATGGCTTTTTGTAATCTTTCATAAGATGAAGCCGAAGTCCCTGCCATGCGGTCGAATTCTTTGGGATGAGGGGTCAGGATGCTGTTTTGAGGAATTAATTCCAAAAGTAACGAATCTTTGGCAATAATGTTCAAAGCATCGGCATCAAGTATCAATGGCTTCTCTGATTGGCGGAGTAAATCAATAAAAGCGCCGGTAGTTATTTCGTTGGTAGTGATGCCTGGGCCCACCGCAACTGCATTATACAAATTTAAATCCGGCACCATGCTGAATGTTAAGTTGTTATCATCAATGCTTGTCATCGCTTCCGGTAAAGACGACTGCATGATTGCATTGCCCGATTGAGGTATATGAACTGTTAATAAACCGGCTCCTGAACGCAAACAGGCTTTCGCAGACAATACGGCGGCGCCCATTTTCCCCAGGCTTCCGGCAATAAGCAGTGCATGCCCGAAATTGCCTTTGTGGGCAAAACGGGAGCGGCATTTTAATAATTCGCTTACATGATTTTTCTGAATCAGGTGAAATGGAGTCGCAACTTCATTGATTCCTTCCTGGAGTATACCAATGTCTAATATTTCTACTTTCCCTACAAAATTTTCATTTTCAGGAAACAAAAAAGATAATTTCGGAAATTGGAAAGTATAGGTATAATCGGCTGTAATAATAGTCTCTTTGGTGTTTTCGGAATTATCTTCTCCGAATAAACCGGAAGGAATATCAATAGAAACAATTGTGCCGGATGATGAATTGATATATTTCACCACGGATGCGAATCCACCTTCAAGAGGTTTATTTAATCCGGAACCAAAAAGGCCATCTATTATAATATCATTTTTTCCTAATTCAGGGGGAACAAAAGAATCCTTTATCTCCGAAATCCTCATTTGAGGTAACATCAATAAACGTTTTTTATTGGTTTGACAATCGGTAGAAAGTTCTCCTTTAGGGTTAAACAGATAAACTTCAACCGGATAATCTTTTTGGTATAGCATACGGGCGATGGCTAATGCATCACCTCCGTTGTTTCCGGGACCAGCAAACACAACAGTCCGGTTTAAATCAGGAAATCTCAAACAAAAAGCATCCACAAAAGCTTGCGCTGCACGTTCCATTAATTCTATGGATTGTATGGATTCATGTTGGATAGTATAAGTATCCAATTCTTTTATCTGGCTTGTTGAAAATAGCTTCATTTTTATTTTTATTACATGATTATTTTTTTCAGACAGGATTTCCAAGATTTACAGGCTTTTTCCTGTATTTTTATTCCTGTAAATCTTGGAAATCCTGTCTGAAAAAAATCAAAACAACTTTCTTGCAAAATTAACCAATTATTGCAAAACTTGAACTAAAAAATAAATTTATCAACAATTTTGAAGAAAAAAGATTTCAGATTGAAAAAATACTCCGCTTATTTTTGTAATTTTGCGCGCTTAATTAAAACATATCTGTTGAACAATAGGTCTGCTATACAAATTAAAGACAAACAATTCAGGCTTTTTATAGAGGAAAAAGTTATTTTGGAGTCTGTTGATAGGATTTCCAAACAAATTTGTAGTGATCTGCATGATAAAAATCCACTGTTTGTTTGTGTCCTGAACGGAGCCTTTATGTTTGCATCGGATTTGATGAAACATTTTGATTTTCCGTGTGAAATTACGTTTATCCGTTTAAAATCATATCAGGGAACAACATCTTCCGGTAAAATTAAGGAAGTGGAAGGATTGGTTGAAAATGTTAAAGACCGGCATGTTATAATTCTTGAAGATATTATTGATACAGGCCACACCATGCAATACCTGGAACAAACCATATTGTTGAAGCAACCGGCGTCATTGCGTATTGCAACATTGTTGTTTAAACCGGAAGCCTTGCAGGCCAACGTAAAAGCAGATTATGTGGCAATGGAAATACCCAATGATTTTATTGTCGGGTACGGGTTGGATTATAACGGATTCGGAAGAAATTTGAGAGATATATATAAAGTAAAGAAAAATGTTTAATGTAGTTATTTTTGGCGCTCCCGGTTCAGGTAAGGGCACTCAAAGCGATTTGATTATCAAAAAATATGGTTTATATCATATTTCTACAGGAGAAATTTTGCGGGAAGAGATTGAAAACAAAACAGAATTAGGAATTATTGCTGAAAAGTACATTTCAAAAGGTCAGTTGGTTCCTGATGACTTAACTATCCAAATGTTGGCAGAGATCCTTGATAAAACCCAAAATGAAAAAGGATACATCTTTGATGGATTTCCCCGCACAATGCAGCAAGGTGAAGCTTTGGATAAGTTGTTGAAAGAAAGAGGAACCAGCATCCTGGCTGCTTTGAATCTTGAAGTTGAAGAAGGTGTCTTGGTTGAGAGGATTTTGAAGAGAGGAGAACAAACCGGAAGAAAAGATGATAACCTCGAAACAGTCCAGGCTCGTTTGAAAGTATATCATTGCCAGACAGAACCTCTCAAAGATTTTTATAAAAAACAGGGAAAAAATATTAACATCAAAGGCACAGGCAGCGTTGAAGATATCTTCGAGCGCATTTGCCAGTCCCTTGATAGAATCATAAAATAAATGAAAAATTAAAAATGAAAAATTAAAAGTCAATTCCTATTAGACGACAATCATTTTTCATTTTTCATTTTTCATTTTTAATTTATTAAGCCGTGTCTGAATCTAATTTTGTTGATTACGTAAAAATATATTGCCGTTCGGGAAAGGGTGGGAGAGGTTCTTCCCATTTCCGGAGGGAGAAATACATTCCCCGTGGCGGTCCCGATGGCGGCGACGGCGGTCGTGGAGGTCATGTTATTTTGCGTGGTAACCGGAATTTCTGGACATTGCTTCACTTAAAGTTTGCCCGTCATATTTTGGCCGGGCATGGAGAAGGCGGAACCGGAAAGCTTTGCCATGGTAAAGATGGCGAGGACAAAATTATTGAAGTTCCATGTGGCACTGTTGTCTTTGACGGAGAAACCGGAGGATTTATCTGCGATGTCACTCAGCATGGACAAGAAGTTATTTTATTACAAGGTGGAAAAGGCGGTCTGGGAAATAATCACTTCAAAACTGCTACTAACCAGGCTCCGCGTTATGCACAACCCGGTGAACCTTTCCAGGAACGTAAAATCATCCTTCAATTGAAATTGCTGGCCGATGTCGGATTGGTAGGTTTTCCCAATGCCGGGAAATCAACTTTGCTATCAGTAGTTTCGGCAGCTAAACCTAAAATTGCCAATTATCCGTTTACAACTCTTGAACCGAATCTGGGAATTGTGAGTTATCGTGATAGTCAGTCATTTGTTATGGCTGATATTCCCGGAATTATAGAAGGTGCAAGTGAAGGAAAAGGTTTAGGTCTTAGATTTTTGAGACATATTGAACGCAATTCGTTATTGCTCTTTTTGGTTCCGGCCGATGCCGATGATATCAAAAAGGAATACGAAATATTGCTGAACGAATTGATTAAGTATAATCCCGAATTGGTCGATAAAAAGAAAATACTTGCTATCAGCAAATCTGATATGCTGGATGAAGAATTAATGGAAGCTTTGTCTGAAGATTTGCCCGAAGGTATTCCCCATGTATTCTTTTCTTCTATCACACAATTTAATATCACACAACTGAAAGACTTGTTGTGGAAAGAATTAAACAACCAGGATTTCCATGATTTGGAAAGCATTGTCCATCGTCCGATGGAAATTAAACTCGAAGTCGAAGATGATGATTTCGATTATGATGTTCCTGAAGATGATTCTGATGATGAATCGGGTTACGACGAAGAAGAATTCGACGACTACGATTGGGGGTAATATTGATGGAACAAATAAAAATACTTATCTTCAGCGGACTGTTTCTTTGTTCTGGAATCTATTCCATCCACAGATAATTTTTCAAAAAAGGAGAATGCGTTATATGCGCTTCTGCTCACAAAAGTTTTATTTTCAACACATCGTGAATCCCATTCATTTATTGAAACAAATATTGTGTTACAACCTTATGAAGGATTGATTTTTGCAAGTAAATATTTCTTATTTAGACAGGATTTACAAGATTAACAGGATAAATTTTACTTTTAGTAAAACAAAAACATGTAAATCCTGTCTGAAAAATAAGGTATCTTTCTCCTATAAATGGTTGAAAGAATAAGATTCCTGTCATGAATTTTCAGTATGAATACGAATCATTCTGTGTCGACACTATTGAAAGCGCCTACAATATCTGGTTTATAGTCCTGTTTTATCGCCTGGGATGCGA
>JAVBLO010000098.1:0-6369 GCA_031553415.1 Bacteroidales bacterium
ACGATTTGAACTATTTACCCCTAAATCCCCTAAAGGGGACTTTAGCGCGTGAAAGACCGTAGTTAACTATAATTAATCACTGCCCGGCTCCCCTTTAGGGGTTGGGGGTAGATAGTTCGAGTAGGGCCCCATTTGAAATAAAAATATCATAATGAAAAAATATCTTTATCTCTGTATTTTCACTTTGGCGATTGTATCTTGTAATAATGATTCTAAACAGGCTGAAAATTTATTGAAAGAAGCCCAAACTTATTACGAATCGCATGAATATGCAACAGCCAAACGATATCTTGATAGTTTAAAAACAACTTTTCCAAAAGAAGCTGTTGTACAAAAAGATGCATTGCAGTTGATGCGCAAAGTTGAACTGGATGAACAAACTCGTAACTTGAGTTATTGCGATAGTATGCTGATCGTGTATCAGGCTAAAGCCGATTCCCTGAAGAAAAGCTTTGTGTTTGAAAAAGATGCTGACTATGACGAAGTCGGGAAATATACCAGCAAACAGCAGAAAATTGAGAACAATGTACAAAAATCTTACATCCGTTGCGGTGTGAATGAGCATGGTGAAATGTATCTGGCAAGCGTATATTATGGAGCTAACCCTATCAATCACAGTCAGCTTAAAGTTTCTACTCCTGACGGCCAATATACCGAAACAGAAAATATTCCACGGGATGGCGGATTGAATTATTCGTTCAAAGATTTAGGCGCCACCACCGAAATCGTTACTTACAAAAAAGCAAAAGATGGGGACGTTATTCAATTTATTTGCGACCATTGCAATGAAAAACTGAAAGCGGAATATCTGGGAGGTAGTAAGACTTATTCATTCCAGATTGCTGCCAATGACAAAAATGCTGTGGTTGAGATCAATGAATTGGCGACTGTCCTTAGCGATGTAGAACGCTTGAAAAAGGAAATTCAAAAAGCGAAAAGCAGGATTGAATACCTGAAAACAAAAACTTCAATGTAAACCTGAGTAATGGACGAACTGAAAAATTTATTTAAACAATATACAGGAAAATTTCCTGAAACGATTACTCCGCTTACAGGTTCAGGCTCCAATCGTAAATACTCCCGGATGTCAAATCCGGATATTTCCCTGATTGGTGTTGAAGGAACTTCTTTAGAAGAAAATAAGGCTTTTATATCTTTATCGAATCATTTTTGTAAACAAAATTTACCTGTTCCAAAGGTCGTGTTAAAATCTGATAACAGCATATTTTATTTACAGGAAGATTTGGGAGATTACAGTTTATTTGATGCAATTTCTGAAGGCAGGAGAATCGGTATCTTTTCTGATAAAGAAAAAGAATTATTGAAGAAAACCATCGCTTTGCTTCCCGACATTCAATTCAAAGGGGCAGAGGATCTGGATTTTTCAGTATGTTATCCACAACCGGCTTTCGACAACCGGACCGTTTTATGGGATTTGAATTATTTCAAATATTATTTCCTGAAAATGTCGGGTGTTGAATTCCAGGAAAATTTGTTGGAAAATGATTTTGAAAATTTTGCAAACATATTATTGCAAAACCAAACTGATACATTCCTTTACCGTGACTTCCAGTCACGCAATGTCATGATTTTTAATGGGAATCCTTATTTTATTGATTTCCAGGGAGGAAGAAAAGGTCCGGTATATTATGATGTAGCATCTTTCTTGTGGCAGGCCAAAGCTAATTTTCCCGGTGAATTGAGAAATGAATTATTAGATATTTATTTGGAGGCTTCTGGCAAATATCAACCTCATATTGACAAGATTAATTTCAAAAAACAATTGCGGTATTTTGTCCTTTTCAGAACTTTGCAAGTGTTGGGTGCTTATGGTTTCAGGGGATATATCGAGAAAAAAGCCCATTTCATTGAAAGCATTCCTTTTGCATTGAAGAATCTGAAAGAGTTGCTCAAAGATGATTTTCCGGAGATTAGGTATTTGCAAAGATTGTTAGATAAATTAACAAGCGATTTCCTCCCCCTGGCTCGGCGAAGGCTCTGCTTTCGTCGTGTTAAAAACAAAGCTCTGCTTTCTAAATATGCAAGTCAAAGACTTGCTTCAAACCGCGACGTAGTCAGAGACCATGCCGAACGTCTCGCCATAATCGTCTACAGCTTCTCCTACAAAAAAGGAATTCCAGAAGATACTTCCGGTAACGGAGGTGGTTATGTCTTCGATTGCCGCGCCATCCATAATCCTGGAAAATATGATGAATACAAGCAACTCACAGGATTAGACCAACCTGTTATTGATTTTCTTGAAAAAGACGGAGAAATACTTGTCTTCCTTGAGGAAATATATAAGTTGGCAGATAAACACATTAAACGATACATCGAACGGGGATTCACGAACCTGATGTTTTCATTTGGCTGCACGGGAGGACAACATCGCTCGGTTTATTCTGCACAACATTTATATGAGTATATCGTTAAAAAATACAATATTAAAACAACAGTAATACACAGGGAACAAAGTATTTGCTTTGAAAATTCATGAAAGATTAAATAAACGTTATATTTGCAAAAAATTCTTTTGATATACACATTGGGGAATTAAAAAAACTATTATTCTAATTTTAATATTTTTATTATGAGCACAAAAAAAATGTTGTCAAGCGTTGCTATCGCTTTGAGTTTAATCGTTTCTATCAGCATGTTGTCAAGTTGTGGAGCCGCTATTGACAAATTAATCGACAAAATGGTTGTTGAAGGAAACAAACAATGTCCTGTAAGTATGAACAGCGAAATGCGTTTGGACAGTATTTCACATCCGGGAAAAGGCATCATAGAATATTCATATACTTTGGTAAATGTGACAGCAGAAAGCCTTGCTGAAAATAAAGATCAGGTCGTTTCCATGATGGAAGCCCAGAAACCTCAAATGATTAGCATGATTAAAAATACTGCTGATAACGAAATGAAAGCTATTCTTAAATTGAATGCGACTTTCAGGTATACTTATTTAGATAAAGACGGAAATAAAATTACTTCTTTAGATATCACTCCCGAAGATTATAAATAAATGAAAGCGCTAATCTTCGCAGCAGGATTAGGTACCCGGCTCAAACCGCTTACGGAAACCATGCCCAAAGCATTGGTTCCCGTAGGCGGTAAGCTTTTGTTAGAACATGCTGTTTTAAAATTAAAGTCTGCCGGTGTAAATGAAATTATCATCAATATACACCATTTTGCCGAACAAATCATTGATTTTATCCATTCCCGGAGTGATTTCGACATCCGGATTGAATTTTCCGACGAAAGAAATTTATTGTTAGATACCGGTGGCGGTCTTAAAAAAGCATCCTGGTTTTTCGATGACAACGAACCTTTTTTTGTTTATAATGTCGATATCCTTTCGGATATAGATTTGAAACAAATGCATGCTTATCATCTTCAGTCAAAACCTTTATCCACTATTTTTGTAAGTTCAAGGCAAACAAGCCGTTACTTATTATTTGATAATGATAACAAACTTTATGGCTGGTATAACCGGCAAACTGGTGAAACCAAGCCTCAAAACATTACTTTTAATCCGGAAAAATATAATCAGTTAGCTTTCAACGGAATTCATGTTATTTCTCCCGAAATATTTCCTTTGATGAAAGACTGTCCGGAAAGATTTTCCATTATAGATTTTTACCTTTCCATCGCCAATAGTTCAAAAATTCAGGCTTTTCAACAAAAAGACACACAAATAATTGATGTGGGAAAACTGGAGACGCTCCAAAACGTGGATTTAAGTATTTTTAGATTATAAAAGGAACATTTTATCAGGCTTTCCTAAATAAATACCTACTTTTGCCGTTTCTTAAAGAAAAAATAATAACAGGCAATTCATGTTTTCTAAAATAAGGTATTTATCTGCGATCTTTTTATTCTGCTTTTTTTGTATTCCTGCTTTTTCTCAAAAAAGTACAATACAAGAGGCCCCCTATACCAGTAGTCTCAACGATACAATTTCATTGCATGAAGTTATTGTTTCCGGGAAAAAAAGTGATGAAAATGTGTCGGGTGTCAGTATGGGAGTTGAGAAACTCAGCATAACAACAATCAAAAAAATGCCGGCGCTAATGGGAGAAGTGGATGTGATTAAAGCCATTCAATTATTGCCCGGCGTACAGGCGACTTCCGAAGGAGGTTCCGGATTCAGTGTTCGTGGCGGTTCGCCCGACCAAAACCTGATTTTGTTAGATAATACTACGGTTTACAATCCTTCACACATGATGGGATTTTTTTCGGTTTTCAATAATGATGTCATCAGCGGATTAGAACTTTATAAAGGAGATATTCCGATTAAACATGGCGGACGCCTTTCTTCCTTACTAGATGTACAAACGAAAGAAAATATGCCGGAAGCATTTTCCGGTTCCGGGGGATTAGGGTTGATTTCCAGCCGGTTGATGTTAGAAGGCCCTATCGGGGAAAATACTTCGTGGCTGGTTTCCGGGCGTCGTAGCTATGCCGATTTATTCCTGAAACTTTCGAATGATGAATCGATTAACAGCGCTGTAATTTATTTCTACGATTTGAATGCCAAAATTACCCACCGGTTTTCCGCCCGCGATCGTTTGTCGTTAAATGCTTATTATGGTAAAGATAAATTCGGAGCCGAACCGGGTGATTTCAATTATGGAAATGGTGCAGCATCGCTTACCTGGTCACATATTTTTTCTGATAAACTTTACAGCAAATTCAGTCTGAATGCTACGAATTACGATTACGGATTGGCAACTCATATCGAAGGATCTGAAATGAGCTGGAAAGCCAGTATATTTGATTTGATGCTCCGGGCCGATTTTTCTCAACCGCTCAACAAGACATTCAACCTGAATTATGGCTTGACTTCAACATGGCATCGCATGAATCCCGGGATTGTTGCATCTCCGATGATGACTCAGGATTATGGTGTGGAAAATACTTATGCCCTCGAAAGCAGCCTTTATTTATCCAATGAACAGAAAATAACTGATGCACTAACTGTAAAGTACGGATTACGCTGGTCTATTTTCCAGAATATGGGTCCCGGAACAGTCTATAGTTATGATGCAAACTATGAAGTACAAGATTCTGTCAGGTATGGCTCAGGAAAAATCTACAATACATATAATGCTCTTGACCCCCGGATAGGATTGGTTTACAAACTCAATGACAATTCATCGGTTAAAGTCAATTATGCACATAACACACAGTTCCTGCAATTAGCAAACAACTCGTCATCAGGTTCACCTATGGATGTTTGGTTTTCGGCAAGTCGCAATGTGAAGCCCCAGCAAGTAGATATGTTTTCGGTAGGATATTTCCGGAATTTCAAGAATAATATGTTCGAAACATCAGCTGAATTTTACTATAAAGATTTGAAAGATGTAATCGACTTTGCTGACCATGCGGATCTTATACTAAACAAATACCTTGAAGGGGAAGTCCGTACAGGAAAAGGAAAAGCTTATGGAATGGAGTTGATGGTAAAGAAAAACACCGGGAAACTCACAGGTTTTGCAAATTACACGCTTTCCCGTTCTGAACGTACAATTCCTGAAATCAACAGCGGTAAAACATATCTTGCTCCTTACGACAAAACGCATGCATTCAATATTGTATTGAATTATGAAATATCTCCCAAACTCAATGTTTCTGCCAGCTGGGTATTTGCAACGGGAAATCCGACAACTTATCCGACAGGCCGGTTTGAAATAGAAGGCGAATATTTCCCTATTTATTCAAATTCGGGGAGGAATAAATACCGGATGCCGAATTATGACCGGCTCGATCTTTCGCTCAATTACATTCCGAACCCAAACTCAAAGAAAAAATGGAAAAGTGAATGGAATTTCTCTATTTACAATGCTTATGGACGGAAAAATGCATGGATGATCAGTTATAATCAGGAAGATGGTAATCCCCCATCGGCCGAAATGACTTATTTATTCAGTATAGTACCTTCGATTACCTATAATTTTAAGTTTTAGCAAATGGGATTATCGGTTAAATTTCCAAAAACATAAAATAAACTTCTAACAAAAAAAGCGGAATTATGCAGAGTGTAGCGAATTAGCTGATAAAGCGTTCGTTACGCTCTGTTTTGCTTTGTATGGCTATGGGCTGAAAACCGTATTTCGGCAGAACGGCGCAGGAGACGCGTTACTATCCCGTTACTTGAATAATGGAGCAGATTCTTTGCTACAAAGTTATTATTCAGCGTATTGCGTAATTTTGTATACCGTCCGGTAGCTCAATGATAACTAATTTTGTAACCAGAAAAAACATTGAGTTATGAGGTCAACATTCAAGGTCTTATTTTATGTAAAGAAAGGCAGCGAGAAGCCCAATGGCAACCTGCCTTTGATGTGCCGTCTTACTGTGGATGGCGAA
>JAVBLO010000113.1:0-33821 GCA_031553415.1 Bacteroidales bacterium
ATTTACAGAATTGATATTACTTTTGGAAACAAAACCGTTTATTTTGACCCCAAAGACGGAAAGTCTTCTTCCAGTCGAACTTTAGACGGAGTAATTGAAATTCTGCAATCACGGAACGACATTGAAGACAAAGAAAGCGTAATTGAATCATTCAAAAAAGAAGCCTCATCATTGTTGCAACAAATGGAAAGGGACGGATTTTATGTTCAACCGATTCAAAAAGGAGTATCGAAATGAACCGTCCCACAGAAGGTATTACTACCGATTGCGCCCACTCTGAAAAGAATGGGCGTACTCTTTTCAGAGGCATTGATTTGAAAACAGTAGAACAAATCTTTTACAGGGACCTTGGTGGGCAAACTGTGAACATCGGCGAATTTCTCGGTGTAATAGCTGCCACAAAATACATTATCGAAAACGATTATCATCCCAAAATTATCTATACAGATAGCATCACCGCTCTTACCTGGTTCACAAATAAGAAAACTGCTTCAAAGAAAAGAAATCCTGAATTGAAAAAAGCCGAAGTTTTCCTGAAAATAATGGCAACAGAAATCAACAAGATTCAAGTTATCCATTGGAATAATGAAACATGGGGAGAAATTCCCGCAGATTTCGGAAATAAGTAAAACTAAAAAAATGTTTCAAATCAAGCAAAATGAAAGAATACCTTTCATTCTGCTTGAGCAATATATTCCGTCGGAGATATCCCGAAAAACTTCTTGAAAGCCGTAGAAAAATGTGTTTGATTGGTAAACCCGACTGCATAGGCAACCTGAGAAACATTCATCTTCTTTTCCCTCAATAATTCCGCTGCCTGTTTCAATCTGATATTGCGAATAAAATCACTGGCAGGAATTCCAGTTAATTCTTTCAATTTTCGGTGTAATTGAACCCGACTGAGCCCGACTTTTGATACCAGCATCTCAACATTCAACTCGGGATTACTCATATTATCATTGATGATAGTCATGATGCGGTCCATTAAAATCTCGTTACTCGATTTAAAATCTACGGACTTTACTTTATCTTCTTGGTCTTGCGCTCCCGAGAATTTCCCTTTCAGCACTCGTCTGGTATTGATTAAATTACCAACCATCACTGATAGTTCTTCGGTATTAAACGGTTTAGTCAGATAGGCATCTGCACCCTTATCAAGGCCTTGCATGCGGTCTTCATGTTCGGCTTTGGAAGACAATATAATCACAGGTATGTGGCTTACATTACTGTTACTTTTCAATTTTTTCACAAAAGTGAATCCATCCATTTCAGGCATTACCACATCCGAAATAATCAAATCGGGAATTTGGGAGAGTGCCATTTGCAAAGCTTCATTACCATCACGAGCAGTAATTATTTTATAAGTATCTTGCAATTCTTCTTTCAGATATTCCCTGATTTCCTCTTCATCATCAACTATCAATATTTTATAGTTTGTTCTGCTTTTAACAGTCCTTTTAGCGGGTTCTTTCGATTGATTAAATGATTCACTTTGCAATATTAATCGGGAAGCAGGTTCATTTTTTGCCAGGTTTTCTTTTTTAAGGTGGTCTTTTCCCAGTGGAATGCGAATGGTAAAGCAACTGCCTTTTGCATCTTTTCTGTTAGATGCACTGATTGTTCCCTGATGTAATTCAACCAGCGTTCGGGAAAGATTTAACCCGATTCCGGAACCCATGGAACCAAATGTCAATTCTGTTTGGGCTTGGTAAAATCTCGCAAATACTTTTTCGATTTTATCTTCATCAATACCTATTCCACTGTCAATAATTCTAATCTCGGCAAAATGTCGAAGTGGGCCCCAGTTTCCTTCACCGATACCCGAAGTCAACAATATGGTAATCTCTCCTTTATCGGGTGTATATTTAAATGCATTGGACAATAAATTCATCAACACTTTATCGAAATTATTACGGTCTATCCAAACAGGCAGCACATCCATATGATGCTCAAATATAAACTTGATATTTCTTCTCTTTGCTTGGTCATCAAAAACTTCAAATATTTCTTCAATAAAACGAACCATATCCGTTTCGTTACATTTAATCTGCATTTGACCTTTATCTATTTTTCTGATATCAAGCAATTGATTTATCAGTCCGAGAATACGTTTGGCATTACGATGCATTCCTTCCAAGGTTCTCATAGTTTGTTCATCATGATTACCTTTCATTAATTTTTCAAGCGGACTGATGATAAGTGTCATCGGAGAGCGAATCTCGTGAGAAATATCAATAAAAAATCGAAGTTTTGCTTCACTGACAATTTCCTTACGCTTTTTCCGAATCAAATAAATGATGAGTACAGCGATTCCGACAAGTAATAAACCATAAATAACATTGGCCCAGAAACTTCTGTACCAGGGAGGAGAAATGGACAGCTTTATTTGTTTTACGGGAGAGTATGAACCGTATTTGCATGCTCTTACTTCTAACGTGTAATTCCCCGGAGACAAGTGATTATAGGTAATTCTGTTTACTCCAGGCTGTGTAGCACTCCAATCATTGCTCAGCTCTTTTAATCTGTATTCGTAATGAATATTTTCGGGATTTCTGAAATCCATGGTTGAAAACTCAATCATGAATGTATTGTCTTCATAAGAAAACCTGAATTTTTCCGAATAAGATAAACTGCCTGTAAAAACAGGCTTTCTTCCCGAAAGCGTATTTGCATTAACCTGTTGATTATGGATGTATAAATTCGTAATCAATATCTGATGCTCATAATTTCCGATGGTAATATTTTGAGGAGAAAACAATGTAATACCGCTGTTTCCGCCAAAATATATGATATCTTCTTTATCGTGAAAATATACACCACGGTTATATATCTTGTCTACCAAACCGTTCCCCGTATAATAGTTGATAATTCTGTTTTCTTTTATTTTTATTTGATTGATTCCACGAAATGTACTGCACCATATATCCCCATCTTTATCTTCAACCAGTCCGCAAATTACATTGTTGGAAAGTCCGTTTTCCGTGGTATAGTTTTTTATTCTTTTTGTTTTGGCATCAACCCGAAACAGTCCGTTGTAAGTTCCGACCCAAACATTTCCCAAACGGTCTTCCATTAAAGAAAGACATATTTGTTGCGAAATAGAATCTTCAAAAGTTGAATTCAGGAAGCGGTCTTGTTTTGGGTCATAAACACTGACACCCTTATAATGTCCCAGCCATACTAACCCTTTGGAATCACACATAATAGAATTTATCCAACGATTAGGCAATACACCTCTCTGGGAATCTCTGTTCTGCAATTCAATTTCTTCCCATTTATTATCGAGTAAATTATACCGTATAAACCCTGTCCCGAAAGTAGACAAATAAAGATTTTTGTTTTTATCTTCGGCTATTGTTTTAATATAACCTTTATTTGGAACCGCTACGACTTCAATTTGTCCTGTATTTCCGTTCAATTTTGTCAAACCTTTGTCAAACGAACTGACCCATATAGTGTGCTCACTATCTTCAAATATCTTAACTGTGGCTTGAGGTTGCATTAAGTGTTTGATTACTTTCCCGTTTTCATTAAACTGAAAGATACCTTCATTATCAATACTGCACCAAATATTGCCTCGATAGTCTTTACAAATGGAAGTAACGGCGCCACCCAATTTATACTCTCTGCCCGAAAATCCCCAAAAACTAAATTGTGTAGGTTCATTTGGCATCATTAAAATGCCTTTTTGAAAACATCCCAACCACAGGTTCATATCTCTGTCTTCCATTAAAGCGTGGATTCTGGCAATATTAAAATTAAATGAAGTATGTCCGTCTTCAACAGGGTTCATTTTTTTCGTTATGACATCAACATATTTCAAGCCTTGTCCGTCAGTACCTACATAAATACCTCCTTTTCGACTGAGCGCCATATTTCGAATGGATAAATAATCGGTTCCCGTATAAGGTATCGGAATGAACTTTGCGGAATTTTTGTCAAATATTATTATTGAAGTAGCCGTACTGACAAATATTTGTCCCAAACCATCTTCAATGATATCATTTACGGTATTATCGGGAATTTCGGGAGCATGAAAGATATATGTTTCCTTCGTTTTCGGATTTATACGAACCAAGCCTTTATCATTGGTTCCAATCCAGATATTTCCCTGAGTATCTTCAAAAATACAATTAAAAAAACGTCTATCCAATAATCGATTCACTTCTTCGACAGGCTCGGCATCCCATGAATCTTTTTTTAATTTATACAATCCTCTTCCCGAAGTAGTTATCCAAAGTTCTCCCGAAGAGAGTCTTTGAACATCCGTAACATGAGGCCTTCCGGTTTCGGGAAAATGAACGTTTCTGAAAATATCTTTTTCGGTATTGTAATTTTGTAACCCGTTACTGCAACCTATCCAAAGAGAGTTGTCATTTTCAAGTTTTAATTTGCGAACATTATTTCCCAACAGAGATGTTGTGTCCTTTTCATTATGAAGATATTGAGTGAAAGCAATTCCGTCGAACTTATTTAACCCGTATTCGGTGCCAATCCAGATAAATCCGCGAGAGTCTTGGCATATACTGTTTATTAAGTTACATGACATTTCTCCTGCCCCATATTCACCCGAACCATATAATCGGCTATTTTGTGCAAGTACATCACAAAAGCAGAGGAAAGACAATAAAACTGATAATAAAAGATGATTCTTCATGGTAACCATTTATAAGTCAATTTAATAAACTGCAATATTAGAATAAATTAATTCTAAAAACAAAATTATGCTTTTTTTTTGTTACACACACAGCCTCAGGTTAAATATGAAACATGGAGAAATGCGAATGAAACAAAAACAAACACCTCTGATACATTCAATAATAGCAAAGAAACACGTTTTCTTCTTTAAACGTTTTAAACATTTTAGCTTTGTATCCGAAAACTGTTTTGTAGCATTTATTATGTATTGTATAATATCATGGTAAGAAGTAAGTATAAATTTTAGATAATATCTTGTAAATAACTTAATATTTAATTCATGAAAAACAAATTCATTTTATTCAGGCGAATTACGCTAAGTTTAATGTTTTTTCTGATTCCTTTATTGGCAGCAGCCCAAACCATATCAGTACAAGGAACAGTGAAAGACAGTAATGATGAACCTCTCATTGGAGTATCTGTCGCTGTGGAAGGTACCAACCTGGGAACTATTACAGACCATGAAGGGAAATATACAATTAAAGCCTCCCCGAAAGGCAACTTAATTTTTTCTTATCTCGGCTTTGTTACATCAAAAGCCCTTATTAACAACCGCACAACAATTGATGTCGTACTTTCCGAAGACACTAAAAAATTGGATGAAGTGGTGGTTGTCGGATACGGAACAATGAAACGTAGTGATTTTACGGGAGCTGTTTCTTCAATCGGAGCCGATGCTGTCGAGAAATCTGTTGCAACTACAATAGACCAGGTATTGCAAGGGCGTATAGCGGGAATGCAAGTAGCTCAAAACTCGGGAATCCCCGGTGGAAGTACTTCCATTTTAATTCGCGGTATCAATTCCATCAACAGTACCAACGAACCTATTTATGTAGTTGACGGGATGATAATAAACGGAGAAACAGGTTCAAATACCAGCAATGCCATTTCAAACATCAATCCTGCAGATATCGAAAGCGTCGAAGTGCTGAAAGATGCTTCGGCAACAGCCATATACGGAGCTCAGGGTGCTAACGGTGTAATCATTATTACCATGAAAAAAGGTAAAGAAGGAATTCCCAAAATCAACTTCAATGCATATTACGGAATTCAGGAACCTGCGACCCAAATCGACATGATGAATTTGCAACAATACGCCGTTCATTACAATGATTTGCAAACAGCTTTCGGATACCTTACAAACCGAAAAGATGCTTTCAGCAATCCCGAAACGTTGGGCAATGGTACAAATTGGCAGGATGCTATATTCCGAAATGCACCCATGCAGAGTTATAATTTATCAGTTCGCGGAGGAAATAAAGTTGCTAATTACTCTGTCTCGGGAGGATATATGAAACAAGAAGGTATTACCGTTTCTTCAGGTTTTGACAGGGCAACTTTACGTATTGCAACAGAAATACAAGCTCGTGAATGGGTAAAAATGGGTGCAACCATTAATTCAAGTTATACGAATCAAGAGTCGGGAATAGCGGGTTGGAATATCATTCCCAATGCATTGTATCAATCTCCGCAAGTTCCTGTTTATAATGCGGACGGTTCGTTCGGAGGTCCCGATTCCTCTTTTGACAGTAATTTGAAAGATTTTACCAATCCGTTGGCGATTGCTGAATTAACAACCCGAGATAATGAGAAATTCGGTACCAGGGGAAATCTTTTCCTGACATTCAAACCGACCAAATACAAATGGATTAATTTTCGCACTGAATTTACGGGAGATGCTGCAATAGACAACTATATCTATTTTTTGCCCTCATACCAATTCGGTTCTTCCACCAACGCCTATGCTACCAACAGACATGATAAAACCTACACTTTGTATTGGGGATGGAAAAACATGTTGAATTTCGACAAGACTTTCAATAAAGTACACAAAGTAACTGCCATGATAGGGCAAGAAGTTACATCCAACAAAAGGGATTATTTAAACGGACAACGTTTGGGCGGTTCGGATTCATTACAAGGTCTGGATGCGGGTGATGCTAATTACGCTACTAACAGCGGATACGGATATGAAAGAAGATTCTCATCCATATTCGGAAGAGCTTTCTACAGCTATAAAGACAAATATTTATTCACGGGAACAATTCGTCACGACGGTTCTTCCAATTTTGCCGAAGGAGAGCAATGGGGAACTTTCCCATCTGCCGCTATTGCATGGAGAGCATCGGAAGAATCATTCTTTAAGCCTTTGAAAGATGTGATGAATAATCTGAAGTTTCGTTTGAGCTACGGGGAGGTCGGAAATTCCAACGTTGCCCAATATGCATACATCAGTAACCTGACAAGTATTCAATCTCCCTGGGGTGTCGGATTAAAAACAGGAAACATCCCTAATCCGAATTTAACTTGGGAAACAACCCGTTCCTGGAATGCAGGTATCGACATGAACTTTCTCGATAACCGAATTGAATTTATAGTGGATGCTTATGTTAAAAACACCAATAATCTTTTAATGCAATTGGCATTGCCCGGTTACGTAGGTACTGACGGGCAAGGTTCTGCAGATGCTCCGTGGTATAATATCGGTTCCCTTCAAAATAAAGGATTTGAGTTCACATTAAATACGGTAAATATTCAAAATCGTAAATTCAATTGGAAAACAGGAATTACTTTCAGTTTGAACCAAAATGAAATTACCGAAATGAATACACAAACTGCCTTTATTGATAAAACATACGCATTGGGTTCGGAAACTTCTACTATTACCAGAACAGCAGTCGGACATCCCATCAGTCAATTCTATGGGTTTAACGTAATCGGAAGAATTAATTCGGCTGAAGATTTCCTTAAAGATAACGGAGATGGTACAAGTACCGTAACAACTGCCACAAGAAGCTATAAAAAAGGCGCGGTTATCAATAACACGGCAAATAATTTGGCTTCTTACTCCTACATAGGAGATTTACTTTACGAAGATGTTGACGGCGACGGTATCATTACCGATGCTGACCGCACTTATATTGGCAGTCCGTTGCCCGATTTCACATTCGGAATTAATAACTCATTCAGATATAGAGATTTTGATTTAACGGTATTTCTATACGGTTCTGTAGGTAATAAAGCATTTAACTGGTTGAGACGCCGCATCGATAATCCAAACTCAAGCGGAAATGTACATTCCCGTACAGCCGATTATTGCAGATTAGGCTATGTTGACGGAAATTCAAGCAATAAAGATATTTGGAATATATATGTTTTACCCGGAGCCGATGATTCCCAAGTAAGAATGGGTGGAGTTGACCCGAACACTAACTCTGCAGTCAGCAGCCGTTTTGTCGAAGATGCTTCATTCCTGCGTATTCAGAATATTTCTTTGGGTTATACGGTTCCAAAAAGATATACAGCCAAACTCAAAATCGAGAGCCTTCGTTTTTATGCCAATCTTCAAAATGTATACACATTTACGAAGTACACAGGTTACGACCCTGAAGTGGGTTCTACTCAAGGACAATATTCCTATTCGGGACAAAGCATGTTGATGTACGGTGTCGACACAGGAAGAATTCCTTCTCCCCGTATTTACACATTCGGACTTGATTTAACATTTTAATCAGATTATTTTATGAAAAAGAAAAATATAATTTTCGGTTTATTCGGATTACTGACCCTTGCCGTTTTTACGGGTTGTGATGACTTCCTGCACACGGAATCCGACACACAAAATCAGGGAGGTGTCAAAACATATGGAGATTTACGGGGCGCTACCGCATATCTTTACACAAATCCCTGGTTTGACTTTAATTCAAGCAGCAGACAAGTCATCGAAGGTCGTGCAAATAATATTGACGCGGATGGTACCAGCAGTACTTATTTAACACTGGCCATGTTTGCCGAAACAGGAGGAATGGCGAGTTTGGGTAATTTATGGGATGCTTTGTATAATGTTATCACACAATCTGATTACATTGTTAATGATTATGCTCCGGGTGCCCGTGAATTAATGGACCCGACTAAAGTAGATGCATGTGAAGGAGAAGCACGATTCATGCGAGCGACTGCTTACTGGTACTTGGCAATGCTTTGGCATGATGTGCCCATTATCGATAATCCGAATGATTATGTATTGAATACATTGACTCATCCCAACAGATTTGAGGATGTAATACAATATGCAATCAATGATTTGACTTATGCTTCGCAATACTTACCGACTACCGACCAGGCAGGTCGTGTAACTCAACACACCGCAAAAGGTATGTTGGCTCGTGTTTGCATTACAGCTGCAAACTTTGCCATGGGTAATCACTTCTCTACCGAGTACCTTACTCGTAATGAAGTAGGCAGCAATACGGAACTGGCTCAAAAATATTTCACATTAGCAAAGGGACTCACGGATGATGTAATTACAAAAGGTACTCAATACGGTCTTATGGAAGACTATGAAGACCTTTTTAAGGTTCAGCATAATAACAATAAAGAAACGCTTTTCGGGTTACAATTTATCCCTGCAGTAACCACTTACGGATTGGGAAATTCTCTTCAAGACAATCTGGGTAGCAGCACTACTCTTACAGGTGGTTTGAATGCTTGGGGCGGAAGTATTTATGCATCTTATGATTTGGTTCATTTGTATTCTTTGGATAAAGGATTATCTCGTACACGCGGAAATATATTTGTTGCGGGACAAAACTATGATTATTTGGCAACACAATCTGCGGCAGGAAGCTATACTCCTACCAAAGAAAAATGTAATCTGAAGAAATTTGTTGTTGGTAGTAATGAAGATACGGGTGGAATTGCCATTAACGGTAATACAGGTTTGGTTGCTCCCATGTTGCGTATGGCGGAAATATATTTAATGTATACCGAAGCTTGCCTGGGAACGGCCAATTCAACTTCGGATGCATTGGCTTTGGAACGGTTCAATAAAGTACACCAACGGGCTTTTTATTTGAACCCGACAGATTATACGGCTTTTACAAGTGTAACCCGAAATGACCTTTTCAAAGAACGCAGAATGGAATTCTTTTATGAATCGCTCTTTTGGCAGGATATTGTACGTCGTTCATTCTATGATATGGATTGGGCGCTTAAATATCTGAACAACAAATTGAAAGATGAAGACGCGGAAACCGAAATGACCAATTACATTTGGTATGCATATACATACAATCCTCCGAAATATCCGACAACGGGAGGATTCAGTAACTCACCTCGTTCTGCAGGAATTATACCTCAAACGGCGGTTCATGACATGGGTAGCGCTACTTATGTTCATTCCACCGATGCAAAAGACAACGTTTGGGCATTCCCTTATCCGCAAACCGAATCGGATAAAAATCCGCAGTTGAATAAAGAACCTGTTAGTTATAACTTTTAATGCAAAACATCATGATGAAATCATTTAATATAAAAAAGATAAAGTTCCTGTTCGGGATATTATTCATTCTTCCTTTATTCTTGGTATCATGCGAAGATGAAGATGAAGCTGTTCAAATAAACAGTGTATGGACCAATCAGGTGGATGTAGACACACATCAGATAACATCCAGTTTTACGGGACTTTGGGTGCGTTTGGAAGGAAGCGGCTTTAACGGTTTGCAAACTATTTACTGCAATGGAGTAGTTGCTCCTTTTACTCCAACGTTTATAACGGACAACTACATTACCTTTCAGATTCCTTCTACGGTTCCTACAGCTGATGTAGTGGAAGATGAATCGGTAAGAAACACCATACAAGTAGTAACAGACCACGGAAGTGCCGTTTATAAAGACTTTATATTTAAGGATAAAAATAAAATTCCGACGATTAAGAGTGTTTCTTACACCATGCCTAAAGTCGGCGATTACATTTATCTCGATGGCAGCAATCTGACCCCGACTACCGAAGTTTATTTCCCGTCAACGGGAGGAGAAGTAAAAGCAACAAACTTCAGCATTGTAAACAGCACTCGTATAAAAGTACAAGTACCCGATGGAGCAGGTGCTCAGGGAGCTGTTCGTGTCGTTTGTTACGGAGACAATGTTTATTCTCCCGCATACATGTTTTACAATAAAGGCGTTTTCATTAAAACATTTACGGAAGATGTCATGAGTGTCGGAGGAAGCAGTAATGTCAAAATATATTCCAATGCAACCGAAATTGCTGCAGCTACGGGTTTACAGAGTAATCCCGACTACATATTGGCAATTCCGACAACTCCGAGTAATGTTCCTGTAGCTCCCGACAACAATACACAATTGGGACATTTCAAATTTTGGGCAAAAACAGGATTTCAAAATGTAATCAATAATTCGGGAGGAGATATAACCTCAGGTACTTCATTAACACATCTTGCAATCCAGTTTGATTTATATATGAATCAATCTTGGAAATCGGGAGACATAGCCCTTCGTATGAATAAAAACGGTAAAGGTAAGAATGGAGCCTACATATATAATATTGCTCCATGGACAACCAGCAAAGCCTATGCATTCGATAACGGATGGGTGACTATAACCGTACCTTTCAATAGTTTCACGGGATTATCATTAGGTACATTGGGCGATTATATCACTACGATAACCAATAACAATTACGAACAATTGTTTGGATTCTTCAATTGGGATGAAAATGAAGACGGTCATACGCCTTCAGCCATCACCAATTTCCAACTGTATGTGGCGAATGTACGTCTTGTTCCGACAACGACTCCCGCATCTAACTAAAGATAAATTAATAACTTATAAAACACGAAGACACAGCGCTTTTGCTTTAGGTTCAAGTGTCTTCGTGTTTGAAAAAGTAACGACATGAAAAAGGTAAAACTATATTTAATTTGTTTCTGGATAGTAAATATAGCGGGCATTTCCGCTGCAGAACAATTTGTAACAACACAAAGTAATCAATCATACTTTCCTTTAATTACTCAAGGAAAACCTGTTTCGGTTTATGCCGAAGAAACGGATTTTTCGGGGGTACTCAGAGCCGTAAATACGCTGAAGGAAGACTTTCGTATGGTTACGGGTAATGTTCCCCAATCAGGCAAAAATAAGTTTTCCATTATTATCGGTACTGTCGGAAAATCCGCAATTATAGACCAATTAATAAAAGACAACAAAATTAATAAAAACGACATTGTCGGAAAAAACGAAAAGTTTATCATTCAAACAATCGAAAATCCGACACAAGGAGTTCAATCCGCTTTAGTCATCGCAGGAAGCGATAAACGCGGTACCATTTACGGTATTTATGAATTATCCGCTCAAATAGGCGTTTCTCCCTGGTACTATTGGGCTGATGTCCCTGTTGTATCACAAAAAGAACTTTATGTAAAATCGGGAACATATACCGACGGCGAACCTGCAGTAAAATACAGGGGTATATTTTTGAACGATGAAGCTCCTGCTTTAACAGGATGGAGCAAATCAACATTCGGAGGCTACAATCATCAATTCTACGAAAAAGTATTTGAGTTAATCCTGCGGTTAAAAGGAAACTTCCTTTGGCCTGCCATGTGGAGCAATGCTTTTTACGACGATGATAAATTGAACGGTCCGTTGGCGGATGAATTCGGAATTGTAATGAGTACTTCCCACCATGAACCGATGAATCTTGCTCAACAAGATTGGAAACGATATGGAACAGGAAGTTGGAATTACTATGAAAATGAAAACGGGTTGAAGAAATTCTGGGAAATGGGTATCGAGCGTTCCAAAAATTGGGAGACGATAGTTACGGTAGGAATGCGCGGAGACGGTGATAAACCGATGGAAGAAGGCAGTAATATCGATTTACTGGAACGAATTGTTAAAGACCAGCGTAATATTATTTCCAAGGTTACGGGAAAGAAACCCGAAGAAGTGCCGCAAGTTTGGGCTTTATATAAAGAAGTGCAAGATTATTATGACAAAGGAATGCGTGTTCCCGATGATATAACATTGCTTCTCTGCGACGATAACTGGGGGAATGTTCGTAAGCTTCCCGATTTAAATGCGAAAAAACGTGCAGGTGGATATGGCATGTATTATCACTTCGACTATGTCGGAGGTCCCAGAAATTCCAAATGGGTTAATGTAAGCCAAATACAACGCATTTGGGAACAAATGAACCTGACTTACCAATATGGTGTGGATAAAATCTGGATTGTGAATGTCGGAGACTTGAAACCGATGGAATACCCCATCAGCTTTTTCCTGGAAATGGCCTGGAATCCGAATCAATTCAATGCCAACAATCTGTTGCAACACACCGAAAAATGGTGCGAACAACAATTCGGAGAAAAATATGCCAAAGAAGCTGCTCGGTTAATCAATACATACACTAAATACAATTACAGGGTAACTCCTGAATTATTGGATGAAAAAACATTCAGTTACGACAATTACGATGAGTTTGAGACCGTAGTAAACGACTATAAGAGTTTGGCTCTCGATGCCATGCGTTTATATTATTTGATACCCGACAACTATAAAGATGCTTTTGATGAGTTGGTTCTGTTTCCCATCAATGCATGTTCCAATTTATATGAAATGTACTTTGCCGTAGCTAAAAACAGAAAGTTGGCTGTTAAAAGCAATCCTGAAGCAAATTACTGGGCTGATAAAGTAAAAGAATGTTTCAAGCGGGACTCAATATTGACTGTTCATTACAATAAAGATATTGCCAACGGAAAATGGCCTCACATGATGGACCAGGTACGTATCGGTTATACAAGTTGGAACAATCCCTCAAGCAGTGTGATGCCTCGTGTGAAATATATTTCGGCAGCAACGGAAGTAAAAGAAAAAATCTTTGCGGAAACAAACGGCTATGTTTCCATTGAAGCCGAAAATTTTGCAAAATCGAACAACGGTTCCAAAATTAGCTGGACTGTTATTCCTGATTTGGGCAAAACAAAATCGGGTGTTACTACCATGCCTGTAACCGAAACTCCTGACAAGGATACATATTTGGAATATAAGATTGATGTAAAATCAACAGGAAAAGCCAAAATAGTTATACTTACTTCTCCGACCCTGAATTTCAATACTAAAGGATTGAGATATGCAATCTCCATCGATGGTAAAAAAGAAGAAATCGTCAACATAAACGGAGATTACAAAGGACAATTGGGACCCTGGCAGGCAAAAAGAATTATTGAAACATCAACCTCTCATAATATCGATAAAGCGGGAGTTCATACCATTCGTATCAGAGTGTTGGAACCAGGCATCGTTTTTCAAAAAATAATGGTTGATTTGGGCGGGCTGAAATCCAGCTATATGGGTGCGCCTGAAAGTCCTTTGACAGAGCAATAATCTTTAAAATAAGATACCCATGAAAAATACAACTATAACTCAAAAGGTTCCTTTTAAAGAAAAAGTATGCTATAGTTTGGGCGACGGTTCGGCAAACCTGGTTTTCCAAATGATGATGATGTTCCAGTTGTTCTTTTATACCGATGTTTTCGGTATAAAAGCAACTGCAGCAGGAATGATATTATTGTTTGCGCGCGTCTTTGACGCATTTGTCGACCCGTTGGCTGGTATTCTTGCCGACCGTACAAACACTCGTTGGGGAAAATATCGCCCTTGGATTTTGTGGACGGCATTACCTTTCTCCGTCTTTTTTGTATTGGCATTTTTAACTCCCGACTTTACGGAACGCGGAAAAATTATATATGCAGGAGTAACTTATACCTTGTTGATGTCAATTTATTCCTTCAATAATACTCCGTATTCGTCATTAGGCGGAGTAATGACATCTAATATTAAAGAACGTACAAGTTTGTCCTCTATCCGATTTGTAACAGCTACGATTGCAACATTTATAGTTCAAGGATTGACATTGCCTCTGGTCGCAAAATTCGGACAAGGCAACGATTCTAAAGGATGGGGTTTGACTATCACATTGTTTGCGATTGTAGCTTTTGTTTTATTAATTATCACATTTTTTACAACCAAAGAAAGAATTACTCCCCCTAAAGGACAAAAGACTTCCGTAAAACAGGATTTTAAAGATATTATCGGCAGCCGACCTTGGAAAGCAATGTTTGTGCTTACGCTTTTCCTGTTCACGACCCTTGCCATGTGGGGAAGCAGTATGTCATACTACTTCAATTATGTTGTTGATAAAGATGCCCTTTTCAACTTTCTGAGCAATGTCGGATTGGTAAATGATGCAAACAATACTGGCGCTTGGTATTCTTTATTAAACGCTTTCGGATTAATAGCATCCGATAACAGTCATGTTTTTGCCGTAGGATTCAGTTTGTTCAATATGGTCGGTCAATTGGTAACATTGGTAGGTGTGATTTTTTTGTCCCAATTTCTTGCCAATATTTTCGGAAAACGGAATGTTTTCATTATTTGTTTAGCCCTTACAGCTTTGTTTACGGGATTATTTTATGTAGTTCCGACAGACAATATCAGTATGATATTTACACTGAATATTCTTAAAAGCTTGGCCTATGCGCCAACCATTCCTTTGCTTTGGGCCATGATGGGTGATGTAGCCGACCATTCGGAATGGGTAAATCACCGCAGGGCAACAGGGTTTGTTTTTGCGGGAATTGTATTTGCCCTGAAAGCAGGATTAGGTATCGGAGGTGCAGTTTGCGGAGGCATTATCGATTCATTCGGGTTTGTTGCAAATGCCATACAAAGTAATGATGCCGTTACTGGAATTAAATTGACTGCAAGTATCGTTCCCGCGTGTACCTTTTTCGTAGGAGTCATTGCGCTGTTCTTCTATCCGATAACGAAAAAATATAACATTCAGGTACAAACAGAACTGGATGAAAGAAGAAATAAAGAACAAAACTAAAAACAGATATTGACATGAAAACAAAATATTTGATAATTACAATTTTATCTGCAATAATGCTGACATCCGTTATGCATGTTCAAGCCAAAGGCAAAAAGAGCGATATAACGTTGAAAGAGGCATTAAAAGGTAAATTTTGCATCGGTACAGCACTTAATACCGACCAAATATGGGGAAAAGATACGGCAGCTGTCAGAGTTGTTAAACAACAATTTAACTCTATTGTTGCCGAAAATTGCATGAAAAGCGAAGTTCTCCAACCGAGAGAAGGAAAATTTAATTTTAAAGATGCCGATAAATTTGTGGAATTCGGAGAAGAAAACAACATGCAAATCATAGGACATACGTTAATTTGGCATTCTCAGGCTCCCGCATGGTTTTTTAAGGATAAAGAAACAGGACGAGACATTTCCAAAGAAGTCTTGATTGAACGAATGAAGAATCATATCACAACAGTGGTTTCTCGTTATAAAGGTCGTGTTAATGGTTGGGATGTTGTAAACGAGGCTGTATTGGATGACGGTTCGTTAAGACAAAGCAAGTTCTATCAAATTATCGGAGAAGATTATCTCAAATTAGCATTTGAATTTGCACACGCAGCCGACCCCGAGGCGGAATTGTACTACAATGATTATTCCATGGCTAATCCCGCAAAAAGAGAGGGAGTTGTCAGGATGATAAAAAAATTGCAGGAACAAGGAGTAAAAATTACTGCAATCGGTATGCAAGGTCATTTGGGCATGAACTATCCCGAAATTGAAGAGTTCGAAAAAAGCATTGAGGCTTATGCTGCGCTTGGCGTTAAAGTGATGATTACGGAATTGGACATAACCGTTTTACCTACTCCTAAAAATAATGTAGGAGCCGAAGTTTCTTTGAATTACGAGTACCAAAAAGAGATGAATCCTTATGCAGACGGACTACCTGCAGAGAAGGCCAAAGAACTGCAAGACAGATACGCCGATTTCTTCAAATTATTTCTGAAACATAAAGACCAAATCTCCAGAGTAACAGTATGGGGAATCAGCGACAAAAATTCATGGAGAAATAATTGGCCCATGCACGGAAGAACCGATTATCCGTTGTTGTTTGACAGAAATTACAATGCTAAACCGATTGTGTGTGAAATCATAAAAATGGCTGATGCAGATTCAAAATTGACTAAAAAATAAAAAGATATTCAACATGAAAAAAGCAAGATATTTAGTCCCGAACGACTATATGGCCGACCCTGCAGTGCATGTTTTTGAAGGTAAATTATACATTTATCCTTCTCATGACAGAGAAAGCGGAATTCCCGAAAATGATAACGGAGACCATTTTGACATGAATGACTATCATGTATTCTCCATGGAAGATATCGACGGAGTAGTAACCGACCACGGAGTAGTCCTTAAAGTGGCCGATATTCCTTGGTCAGGCCGTCAACTATGGGATTGTGATGTAGCATTCAAAAACGGAAAGTACTATATGTATTTCCCGTTAAAAGACAAGAATGATATTTTCCGTATCGGTGTTGCTGTCAGTGATAAACCATACGGGCCATTTATTCCCGAAAAAAATCCGATGCAAGGAAGTTACAGCATAGACCCTGCCGTATTTGAAGAAAACGGGAAATACTATATGTACTTCGGTGGTATCTGGGGCGGACAACTGCAACGATATCGCAATAATAAAGCATTGGAATCTGCTGTTTTCCCTGCAAACAACGAACCGTCAATTTGTGCCAAAGTAGCTTTATTGAGCAATGATATGCTTGAATTTGCCGAAGAACCTCGCGATTTGGTAATTCTCGACGAAAACGGCAAGCCACTTACTCAGGGAAATACTGAACGCCGTTTTTTCGAGGCTTCCTGGCTGCATAAATACAACGGGGAATATTATTTCTCGTATTCAACAGGAGATACACATAAATTGTGTTATGCCATCGGAGACAATCCTTACGGGCCGTTTACTTATAAAGGAGTCATTTTAACTCCTGTAGTGGGTTGGACAACACACCATGCCATTGTTGAATACAAAGGCAAATGGTATCTTTTTCATCACGATTGCGTGCCTTCGGGAGGTAAAACCTGGTTGCGCAGTTTAAAAGTTGTCGAGTTGGAATATAACGAAGACGGAACGATTAAAACAATTGACGGAGGAAATCATTAATCATGGTAAAAAAAGTATTGATATTATGCTCGATTCTGTCGGCAATTATCTCTTCTGTAAATGCGGAAGACGGTAGCCGTTTGTGGCTTCGATTTCAAGAATCAAATACTAATACCGATATTACATTAGACAAAAAGTCAAACGGCAAAACATCGGCAGTAGCCTTCAATGAGTTAAAAAGTCATTGGGTAGGACAACCTGTTCATTTGGTCTTGGATAAAAAACTGGCCGATTTGAAAGACGGGTATAAAATCGTGGGAGACAAACAGCAGATTACCGTTTCATCGTCTTGTGAAGCAGGTTTGTTATATGGTGTTTATCATTTATTGCGGTTGCAACAAACCAATGCGGATATTTCCATTTTGAACCTGGAAGAAAAACCGATGTATGATATGCGCATTCTGAATCATTGGGATAATTTAAATGGAACAATTGAGCGGGGCTATGCGGGATATTCCATTTGGGAATGGGAAAATTTACCGAAAACCCTTTTCCCCCGATACGAAGCATATGCTCGCGCCAATGCCTCAATCGGTATAAACGCAGTGGTATTGAATAATGTAAATGCAACGCCTAAAATTCTATCGGATGATTATCTGATAAAAGTAAAAGCTTTAGCCGACGTTTTCAGACCCTATGGCATAAAAGTATATTTATCGGTAAACTTTTCCTCGCCTAAAGTATTGGGTGGGTTGCAAAATTCCGACCCTTTAAATCCTGATGTTATCAAGTGGTGGAAAAATAAAACCAATGACATTTATAAACTGATTCCCGATTTCGGCGGATTTTTGGTAAAAGCAAATTCTGAAGGACAACCTGGTCCCCAGGATTACGGACATACTCATGCAGATGGAGCCAATATGATGGCAGATGCATTGAAACCCCACAACGGAATTGTTATGTGGAGAGCTTTTGTATACAATCCGAGTAATGAAGACAGAGCCAAGCAGGCATATACCGAGTTTGTTCCTCTGGACGGACAGTTCAGAGATAATGTCATTATTCAAATAAAAAACGGACCTATCGATTTTCAGCCGAGAGAACCGTTTAATCCTCTGTTTGGTGCGTTGAGAAAAACACCTGAAATGGTTGAATTTCAAATAACACAAGAATATCTCGGATTTTCAAATCAATTGGTTTATCTGGCGCCGCTTTTCAAAGAAACATTGGACAGCGATACCTATTCCGACGGAGAAGGTTCCACGGTTGCCAAAATTACGAACGGAACATTGCGCACTCAAAAGTTGACTGCAATTTCGGCAGTGGCCAATATCGGGAAAGATGCGAATTGGTGCGGGCATCATTTTGCTCAAGCCAATTGGTATGCTTTTGGAAGACTCGCATGGAATTCGGAACTGTCTTCGGAACAGATTGCCGATGAATGGATAAAGATGACGTTTACTTCCAATGAAGACTTTGTTCAACCCATCAAGGAAATGATGCTTTCTTCCCGTGAAACAGCAGTTGATTACATGATGCCTTTGGGATTACATCATATTTTTGCTTTCGGACATCATTACGGTCCCGAGCCATGGTGTAATATTAACGGTGCGCGTCCCGACTGGATGCCTTGGTATTATCACAATGCCGATTCTATTGGCATTGGATTTGACCGAACGATAACGGGCAGTAATGCCGTTTCTCAATATTTTCCTCCTTTGAATAATATCTACGGAAACATCGAGACTTGTCCCGAAAACTTGATTTTATGGTTTCATCACGTTCCATGGGATTATAAAATGAAGGACGGACGCACATTGTGGGATGAATTATGTAGCAAATATGACACAGGAGTTCAACAAGTAAGGGAATATCAAAAAGTTTGGGACAGAATGGAATCTTATGTTGACAACCAAAGATTTACCGAAGTTCAAACAAAATTGAAAATACAGGCAAAAGATGCGGTTTGGTGGAAAGATGCATGTTTGCTTTACTTCCAAACTTACTCGGGAAAACCGATACCCTACGACATTGAGCGTCCGATTCATAATTTGGATGAACTTAAGTTGATTAAACTGGATATGAAACATCACAATTAAAACGATTATCCATGAGATTTAAATGCACAACCATATCAAAAAAAGCGAATAAAAATATTTACTTGATACTATTATTCGTCGTTGTATTGCTTTCGTCTAATATCAACGCAAGTGCAGCCGATAATTTGCGTCGACCGATTACGCCGCAAAGTCCTGCTTATTTGGTACATATCGATACATGGGCTTGGCCTGACCCTCAAAAGTGTATAGACCTGATTCCCGAAGATATTCGTCCGTATGTAATAATGAATATCTCGTTATCCGTTTCATCTTTTGTGAAAGATAAATACCCTTTTACCATAGCGGAATCGTGGTTAAGAACCTGTGCCGAAAATGGCATGTGGGCTGTTATCCAACCAAGCAGCGGGGGACCAAATAACTTTTCCGACACTTCTATGGAAGTCTACGAATATTTTTATGCCAATTATCCGAATTTTTTGGGATGGAATTTTTGCGAGCAGAGTTGGGGGTTTAATGCCGATTATGTGTTTTTACCCGATAGACTCAACATGTTTACAAAATTACTGAAACTCGCTGACGAATACGGTGGTTATTTGGTGGTAAGCTATACGCTGACAATGGCAGCTCCTGGTTGTAATGCATTGGCAATGTTGAAAAGCGATTCGGAATTTGCGAATGCAACAAAAACATACATGGAGAATTTTATCGCTTGCGAAAAATATACCACAACCAGAGGATTTTATGACATTGAAAGTACCAGTTTGGGAGCATTTCTTTCCAAACACGCGGGAAATTACGGAATACGCTTTGACCAATGCGGTTGGTCGGAGGAAACTTGGGGGCCTTTTGCAGAAGCTTCAGGCGGTATACCTGTAATAGAACATACCATGTTAACGGGACAGACTGTCTTTGACGGACCCGAACTGACATGGAAAATAGCAATAGTAAAGGGGAACCCGTATACCACATCAGATGGTTTCACTTCAAAATCTTGGAGCAGACACCCTTCATTTACCAACATAAATATTGATATTTTCCGTAAAATATTAGATGGAACCATCCGTATTCCAAGCAGAGAAGAAGTCATCAAACGGACAAAAGTTGCCTTTGTTAATGATGCTGCGACAGGTGGTGACAGAAATCGTTACAGTACGGAAGAGTCTCTTTTCACAGGTTTATATGCGATGGACGGAGAATGGGATACAAATAATGTCTGGTTTAAGAAAACAGGCAGATATCCTACTATTCCCGCCATATTTAAAGTCGGAGACTACGAAACAGGCGGTTTTGAAAAAGTCGTAAGGAAAAACAATTATTCTTCTGTTTGGCCGAGTATACAAAGCAAAGTCAACGAATTTAACAATTTGTTTCCCGAAGAATATAAAGGCGATATTTATGCGGGAAGGATAAACAACAGTTGGGTTACCTATAATCCGTACATGGATAAAACGCAGAAAGCGGAAGGTACTTTGAAATTAAAATATAACACTTGTGACAGTCTGCATTTATCCCATTCTCCGTTTTCCATGGCAGTAATCAATGAAACGACAGATAAAATACAGATATATCTGAATAATTTTTGTACCGAAAGTATTTACGGTACCAGAGAAGACATAATCACTGTAATCGGATGCAAGAACAAACCCACTTGCAATAAAACGTATAGAGGCGACCGTAACAGTTACAGTACATCTGAAAATTGGGATGAAGTTACAGGCAGATTCACATTGTCGGTAAAACATAACGGACCGATTGATATAACCATCAATTGTTCAGGAAATTATACAGTCGGAAAATTAACGGATTATCCTGTTGCTTCAATAACAGCTCCGCAGAAACCGCCTGTATATACGGGAGTACGACAATATGAAGCCGAAAATTTTGAGTATAAAAGCATTTCGGGAGTTGATAGAACTGCCCTTGTCGATTATACAGCGATGGGATATCTTGCATTCGGGACCAACTCTGCCGCAAGTATCAGAACTACGGTCAATGTTACTGAAGACGGAAGTTATCAACTTCAAACAAGGTATAATGCTTCAGGCGGAAACGTAAATTCGGTGGATTTATATGTGAACGGAACGAAAGTAGGGACACCTTCATTTAGTAAAACATCTGATAGTGAAGTTTGGGGAATCAATAGTCAAACTGTTAATCTGACCGCAGGAAGCAATATTATCATGTTTAAAGCCAATAAAACAGGAAGTTACAGTATAAACTTTGACAATATCTGTTTGCAAAAAACACCTCCAACAGGAATTAAGCCCGTGACAGGTTCCTCTGCCGAAATTATTTCAACAGAATATTATAATTTGAACGGAATAAAAATAAGCAATTTGATGAATTGCCCGAATGGAATTTATATTGTGAAAGATATCATGTCTGACAGTTCGGTAAAAACATCGAAGATTATTGTTTCCAAATAGAATAAAATAACAATAAGAACATCAAAAATATTAAAGAATTAAGTTAATGGAAAAAACGTGGAGATGGTTTGGTAAAAAGGACAAGATAACCTTGTCTATGCTCCGTCAAATCGGAGTGGAAGGTATAGTAACAGCTTTACATGACATACCCAACGGTGAAGTATGGACAATGGAAGCAATACTCGATTTGAAAAAATATATCGAAGATGCAGGATTGAAATGGTCTGTAGTTGAAAGTCTTCCCGTAAGTGAAGCGATTAAGTACGGAGGTTCCGACCGTGAAAGATTAATTGAAAATTATAAAATCAGTCTGACAAATTTGGGTAAAGCAGGAGTAAAAACCGTTTGTTACAACTTTATGCCTGTAATCGATTGGATTCGTACCGATTTGGAACATCCTTGGGCCGATGGTACTTCTTCTCTGTATTACGACAATGTGCGTTTCGCCTATTTCGACTGTATGATTTTAAAACGTGAAGGAGCGGAAAACGATTATTCGGTAGACGTTTTGGAAGATGTGTACAAATTGGACAAAACCATTACCGAAGAAGAAAAACAGCAATTGATAGATACGGTTATTGTCAAGACTCAAGGATTCGTAAACGGTAATATTCGGGAAGGAGATAAAAATCCCGTTGCTCTTTTTAAAAAATTGCTTGATTTATATGCTGGTATTGATAAAGATACTTTAAGAGAAAATATGCGATATTTCCTTTCAAGCATTATGCCTGTATGTGATGAAAACGGAATAAACATGTGTGTGCACCCTGATGACCCTCCACGTCAGGTATTGGGATTACCGCGTATCGTTACCAATGCACAAGATATCGACTGGTTTTTAAATGCGGTGGACAATCCTCATAACGGATTGACATTTTGTGCAGGCTCACTCAGCGCGGGAATTCAAAATGATGTTCCCGAATTGGCAGAAAAGTTTGCATCAAGAACTCATTTTGTACACTTAAGAAGTACAGAAGTTTTTCCTGACGGTAACTTCATTGAAGCCGACCATTTGGAAGGTCGAGGACATTTAATCGAACTGGTAAGAATATTCGAAAAAACGAATCCCTCCTTACCCATGCGTGTAGACCACGGACGGTTAATGCTTGACGACAAGGATAAAGGGTATAATGCAGGATATTCATTCCTCGGTCGGATGTTCGCATTGGCGCAAATGGATGGAGTGATGGCTACAGTTAGAAACGAAATAGATAATAACATTCTCAATTAATAATAATTCATATGAACGAACAATTCAGCATAAAAGGAAAAGTAGCTGTCATAACAGGGGCAGGTGGAGTATTAGGCGGAAGCATCGCCAAAAGTTTTATCGAATCGGGTGCTAAAGTAGTTGCCTTGGATATCAGGCAAGAACAATTGGATGTTCGCATTAAAGAATTAACGGCTAACGGCGGAGAAGCCATCGGTATTGTCGGAAATGTACTTGATATCGAAAGCCTGAAAAAAGTAGGCGAACAAATTATCCAACAATGGGGCCGCATTGATATTCTTTTAAATATCGCGGGAGGAAATACGCCAGGGGGAACATTGGCTCCCGACCAATCTTTCTTCGACATGCCGATTCCCGAATGGGAAAAAGTTACAAATCTGAACTTAAACGGAACGGTTTATCCTTCCATGGTATTCGGTAAAATTATGGCAGAACAAAAATCGGGATGCATTATCAATGTTTCATCGATGGCTGCTTATTCCGCAATAACACGTGTTCCTGGGTATTCGGCAGCTAAGACAGCCGTCAGCAACTTTACGCAATGGTTGGCGACCGAAATGGCTCTGAAATACGGAGAAGGCATACGAGTAAATGCTATTGCCCCTGGATTCTTCATCGGAGACCAGAATCGTGCCGTACTTATCAATCCCGACGGTTCATTAACCGAAAGAAGTCAAAAGGTATTGGCCAAAACGCCAATGGGAAGATTCGGAGATATCGCCGAACTGAATGGAGCCGTTCAATTCCTATGTAGTGAAGCCGCAGGCTTTATAACAGGTGTTGTATTACCTGTTGACGGCGGATTCAGTGCCTTCAGCGGAGTATAAATAATATCATTACTCTGTTTATTCCTATTAAAATTAGAAACTATAGTTAGACATCAGAAATGAAAAAAGGAACAACATTTATTATCTTTTTATTTTTAATTGTATTCTGCATAAATGCTCAGGATAACGGTTGTAAAACAGATTCCATACGAAAAGAATACAAAGCAACTGAAATACATAAAATACCTGAATTTAAAGGAGGTAATGGTGAATTAATAAGATACTTGAGTACTAGCATAAGGTATCCATCGGCTGCAATAAGAGACAATGTGGAAGGTCGTGTTATCGTTACTTTCGTAGTTTCAGAATCCGGAAAAATATCAAATGTATCTGTACAGAAAAGTCTTTCATACGAATGCGATGCCGAAGCGGTAAGAGTTGTGAAATCAATGCCTAAGTGGACTCCAGGTATGATAGATGGTAAACCTGTAGCTGTGCTATGGACGCTTCCTATAGTTTTTAAGTTGAATAAACAGAGTAGTGATGATTTTTAGACATCTTCTTAAATTGAATTTCCTTATTACAATTATCAATCCATATTGCAATATATGAGAACTCTTCATCTAATATTACTCATCACGACAAGCATACTAAACTTCGGATGCAGCAAAGGTAATGAAGACGCTGTCGGAGGTGATGGATATTGTCGTTTTTCCGAAAAAGAAATGACCGTATCATCTCAATCGGGAACAGCTGCAATTACGGTTGAATGGTCGTATTCGAATTGGAAAATAACCACTGATGAAAACGGTTTTATCAGTAACCTTTCTGTAACTGAAGGAGGTAATGTGGATTTTCCTAATCGTACGACCAAAGTTACTTTTTCATATTCGATGAATCCGAATTCCGAAAAACGCAGTCAGGATATTTTTGTGACAGATGTCAATACAAAGAAGCAAGATAAAATTACAATCACACAAGAGAAGGAAAGTGGAATTTCCATTGTGATAGATACCGAAACAAAATATCAACAAGTTATTGGATTCGGTGGAATGTGCAATGTAACATTATGGAGTGTTCCCGCTCTTACCGAACAAGATATTGTGAAAATGTACGCAGAAGGCGGATTGGGTTACAATATCCTTCGATTGATGGTTTATACGGATAAGAATCGTTGGAACAGAGACCTGGCCATCGCAAAAAAAGCTCAATCACTGGGTGCAATTATCATGGCAACTCCCTGGAGTCCTCCTGCAAGCATGAAAAGCAACAACAGTACGGTAGGCGGATATCTGCTGCCCGAAAATTATGAAAAGTATGCTGAATATCTTGCTTCATTTGTCAAATATATGTCGGATAACGGCGTTCGAATCGATGCAATATCCATTCAAAACGAACCCGATATCGATGTTACTTACGACAGTTGCGACTGGACTCCCGAAGCAATTTTGAATTTCATAAAAAACTACGCTGCAAAAATCGGTTCTGACATAAAAATCATGGCTTCTGAATCATTCAATTTCAAACGCACTTACACAGACCAATTACTGAATGACCCTATAGCCGTTAATAATTTTCATATTGCGGGAGGTCATATTTACGGCGGCGGACTTTCAGCCTATCCTTTGGCAAAGCAGAAAGGAAAAGAAGTTTGGATGACGGAACACCTTCTTAATAAAGAAGGCCCTAATCAGGACGGGTTAGGGTGGGATGCCGCACTTGTCTTTGCGAAAGAGCTGCATAATTGCATGTCTGCAGACTTCAATACCTATGTTTGGTGGTATCTCAAACGCTCTTACAGCATGTTGGGTGACGGAGATAAAGGTACAACAAACGGCAATGTAATGCAAAGAGGTTATGTCATGTCTCATTTTGCAAAACATGCTACAGGGAAACAACGGATTGGAGTTAGCGTTAAAGATAACGACAACTTGTATGTTACGGCATACAATTCTCAAAATGAAATAACATTGGTTATTATCAACGATACAGATAACAATATTACGGAAGCCGATATTGAATTACCGTTTATCGTTAAAAGTTGTACGAGAACAGAAACAACCGAAAGTGAAAATATGATTGATAAAACCGTTAGTTTGAGTTCGGACAAAAAATCTGCTCAAATCGGAATTTCTCCAAAAAGTATTATTTCTATCAAAATCAGCTATTAATGATTTGTTTTAGTCTCTGATAAACGAATAGTGACATCATCTATTTAATTGAATTATAAAAAACTACGGGACTGAATCTCGTAGTTTTTTTTATACGGAAAAATTATATTTTGCAAGCATTCACAAAATCACTCCTTTAATAAAATTATTCAAAATATTAATACATCATTTTATTGTAATTCAGTATATTAGATAATTCATGGAACAATTAGAAATCTAAATGTAACATTGTTTAATTCCGATGTTACATTCATTAATGTACAAGAAACATGATTCTTCTGTCATGAATATAATGTACAGTATTTTTGTCGGTACAATTCAAACAGAATCAAAAAGTTATTATTATTCTACTTTAAAATAAATGTCATGAAAAATTTTCTTACTGTTTCATTAGTTGCTTTATTCTTTTCTGTCGGGGTAATGGCCCAGGATAAAAAAGACACATCTCGTCCAATCAGTTTCAGAGAAGCAACGGGACTAGGTTGGTCAATCAAAAGTAATACTCCGCATGAAGTTACTGTTAATGTTGGAGAAAAAATCTACTCATTTATTTCCGACCCTCTTACTTTGGCAGGGTACAAAGGATTTAAAATTGAGTTTGAAGAAGAAATTCCTTCCGATATCCAATTATTTATAAGAGGATTGGATGACGGAAAAAACAGTTTGGGCGAAACTTTTTCTGACTTTAAAAAAGGCGAAAAGGTATTTGAATACAAATTTTCCGATTTTTCTAAACTCAACGGAGCCGTGACTTTACAGAGATTGGCGCTTCGCTTGAAAAAAGAAGCAAAACCTGCTACCGTAAAATTGAAATCTTTCTATTTGATTAAAGATGACGGAACCACCGAAGCTACTACTTTGGCTATAGGTCCTACGGATGATTGGACAAGAGTATTGGGATATTCCGCCAACATCGTATATACAGGAAACAACAACCGTAATTTGACATTTGAAAGTTTTGATATCGAGGAATTAAACAAACTGAATGTAATGGAAGTGGAATTAAATGAACCACTGGTAAAAGAAGATATCAATATACTGGTAAAGTTTGAAGGAGGAAGCAAAAAAGGTTACCCCGTTTCATCAGGAAAAGTAAAAGGATTTAGTGATGGTTCTACCTCGTTTTCATTAAAGCTGTCATCATATCCCGAAATCGAATCTATTGTATTCGGAGGAAAACAAAAAGGCAACACTCTTAATATCAAGAGTATTACACTCAAGAAATAATAAATTACAATTAAGTATTTGAAGTTAAACAATTAAAAAAAACAAATCATGAGAAATCTTTTCCTCATTATTGCAACATTGATGTTGAGTTTTTCCGCTTTTGCAGGAAGAACATACATTACGCTTTCCAACACTAATTTGACAAACGTCAATGCGGTAACAAATGCTGACGGCAGTGTGACTTATTCACTAATAGATGCGGGAGCCTCAGGTTCTGTTCGATTCAATGACATCTCGGATTTTACTCCTTACCAAAGTGTATCTTTTTCTTACACACAAACTGTAGGTAATGCTGTAACTTATTCATTGAATAACCAATATTTAAGCAATGCTCGTGCAACTTACAAGCCTGCTTCTACTTTAACAGGTTCCAGTTTTTTTGATGTTGTCGCTTTATCTGCTGCAGGTAAAGCAATGAACGATTCTTATTTTGCGATTCAAATTACAAGCGGAACAGTAACAATTTCGAATGTTTATTGTTCTTCATTACCTCCTACAGATGGTATTTTACTAAGCTCTTTGGATTATTCGAGCGGCGGAAAAACAAGTGTAAAAACTTCAGCTACCATCAGCGGCACAGGTAAACAACAAATTGCAGGTCCCAATACTACTTCAGCCACCACTTATGTTGATTTGGCCGCTTATGAGGAACTCCAATTTGATATATATTATCCTGCTGCAAATGAAGGAACCGAAATTACCATTCGTTTTCAATTTGTGAATGCTGACGGTACGGGAGTAACAGGTGATTCTGATGCTTATACACTTGTGAAGCCTACAGGAAGCGGAACAGTTAGTTTTTCGTTGAAAGATGCTCAATTACCGTCTAAAAAATTAACAGGTATTAAAGCATGGGCTGCTACAGGTGTTGCTTTCGCACTCAGCATAGATAATATTTATGTATTTGAAAATGGCACCCCCACAAGCATTCAACAACCCAATGTTGATGAAATACCTGCATTTGTAAATGTTTACAATATCAGCGGACAAATATTGAAATCAAATGTCCCTTATGAGCAAGCATTGCAAGGACTTGCAAAAGGAATTTATATAGTAAACAAGAAAAAAGTAGCTGTATATTAATTATCCTTTGATACGGTAAAGAGTCTTGTGTTAGTTTCCAAGGCTCTTTATCTGATTAATTGCCTTAAATAAATTCATTAATAAGTAAAAAAAGAAAGTTTATGAAAAATTTATTACTGATTTCAGCCATGATGTTTGCCGCTTTTTCCGCTTTTGCAGGAAAAACTTATATTTCAGTGTCAAACACAACTCTTACAAACATTAATGCAACCGATAACGGTGATGGTAGTGTTACTTTCTCATTAATTGATGCCGAAGCTATAGGAACTGTTCGTTTTGATGATATCAATAACTTCACTCCTTTTCAAAATGTTTATTTCACATACAATCAGTCAGCAGGCAACGGGGTTACCTATTCTTTGAATAATCAATCGTTGAGTAATGCTCGCGTTACTTTTAAACCTGCAAGTACATTAAGTGGTTCCAGAGCATTTGATAAAGATATTCCTACCTTAATCACTGAAGGCAAGGATATGGGTGCAACTCTTCCTTGTTATTTTGCCGTTCAATTGACAAGCGGAACGGTTACATTATCAAATATCTATTGTACTGATATTATAAACGGTACTTTATTCAGTCAACTTGATTACAGTACTAACGGAACAATTGCAAAAGCAGCTGTAAAAAGTACAGCAACAATAAGCGGAGGAAGCAAACAACAAATTGTTGGTCCCAACACAACTTCCGCAACTACTTATATGGATTTGAGTGAGTTTAAAGGCATTCAATTGGACCTTGCTTATCCTGCTGCAAATGAAGGAACTGAATTAATTATACGTTTTCAGTTCGTAAGTGCCGACGGAACTGCAACAACAACCGATGCCGATGAGTATACGATTGTTAAACCTACAGGTAGCGGAACGGTTACTTTCTCTTTGGAAAATACACAACTGCCATCTAAAAAATTAACGGGAATTAAGGTCTGGGCTGCTACAGGTGTTGCATTTTCATTGGGAGTCACCGATGTTTATGCACTTAAAAGCTCAGTGCCCTCTTCAATAAAAAATATATCTGTTGACGAATTACCTGCATTTGTAAATGTTTACGACATCAACGGAAAATTAATCAAGAAGAATGTTGCAAAAGAAGAGGCTTTGAACGGTCTTTCAAAAGGTATTTACATCGTGAATAATAAAAAAATGATGGTAAATTGATTGTATTTAGGTTATTAAATTAAAATTTGAAATAAAGGGTCCGTAAATCGAACCCTTTATTTTTTACGGAATCTTTGTAATAACAAGTCAAAATTAAAAAGATGAATGAACTCAAAGATATAAATGAAAAAATCGGTAACTATCGATGGACTATCTGTACACTCATATTCTTCGCTACAACCATTAATTATTTAGACAGAAACGTTTTAGGGCTATTGAAAACTACCCTTGAACAAGAAATGTCTTGGTCGGAAAAAGACTATTCTCATATCGTAATATGTTTTCAGTTGGCATACGCTTTAGGTATGTTGGGAATAGGCCGACTAATAGATAAAGTCGGCACAAAGAAAGGATATTTCCTATCGCTTTTAGGTTGGAGTATTGCAGCCATATTACATGGTTTTGCTCACAACAAATTTACGTTTGCGGGAGCCAGAGCTTTTTTGGGAGTAACGGAAGCTGGTAATTTTCCTGCGGCAAACAAAGCAATTGCAGAATGGTTTCCCAAAAAAGAACGTGCATTAGCAACAGGCATATATAATTCGGGTGCAAATATCGGGGCCATTGTTGCCCCGTTATGTGTTCCCTGGATTGGAGTCAAATGGGGATGGGAATGGGCTTTTATACTCACGGGAGTTGTCGGTTTGATTTGGCTTTTCTTTTGGTGGAGAATTTATAAATCACCGCAAGAAAAACTAAATGAAGGAACACTTAAACAACCTGAATACGACTACATTCATTCAGATAAAGATGAAACACCCGAAAAAAGTGAGCAAAAGCCTGAAGAAAAAACATCTTGGTTGAAACTATTAACGTACAGACAAACATGGTCCTTCTTCTTCGGAAAATTCATATCTGACCCTGTATGGTGGTTTTATATGTTTTGGTTGCCTTCATTTCTGGAAGGTGAAAACACAAGAAAATTAGCTGCAGGCGACACGGATGGCATCATCAGTTGGCCATGGGCGTTGGCAGTGGTCTATTCAATATCAACCATCGGCAGTGTTTTCGGAGGATGGTTACCCAAATACTTTGTAAACAACAGGAAAAAATCGATTTATTCGGCAAGAATGATGTCGATGTTCATATATGCACTTTTCCCGTTAACGGTTTTATCCGCACAATATGTCGGAGAAATAAATACATGGTATGCGGTACTTTTAATCGGCTTGGCTTGTGCGGGACATCAGGCTTGGTCAGCAAATATTTTTTCAACCGTTTCCGATATGTTTCCGAAGAAAGCCATTGCTTCTGTTACAGGTATAGGAGGTATGTCAGGTGCTTTAGGAGGCATATTGATATCCTGGAGTGCAGGTATCCTGTTGGACCACTTTAAGAGCATACATTCAATTGAAACAGGTTATGGCATCCTCTTTATTTATTGCGCTTCAGCCTATCTCTTGGGATGGATAATTATGAAATTGCTTGTTCCGAAATTTAAACAGATAAATGACTTATAAGACTCTAATTTGAAATATACATTTTGAGTAAGGATGAATAAAAGAGAGTTAGTAATAGCTGCTGCCGCAAAGGCAAAAGGCAGAATCACACAGGGCAGTATACAGCAAGCTTTTGAACTTATACTGGAGAGCACATCGGAAGCATTGGCTAAAGGCGAAAAAATCACCATTGCAAACTTCGGTACATTTTATGTGAAAGAAATGAAAGAACGGATTTCAAGAAATCCTTCAACGGGAGAAAAAATTACCGTTGAAGCCAAAAAGGTAGTCAAGTTCAAAGTAACCCAAGGGTTTAGTTTTGAGTGATTTTTTGTAATGATAAATCTTTTAATGAAGCATTGACTAACGAAGGAAAGGTATCTTATAATGAATATAATTATGTAAATATAACTGATATGAAAAATGTAATTAAATTATTAGTTGTTATGCTTCTGCTTATTACTGAAATAGAGGCACAAGAAAGTCAAGCTCCTTTTAAAACACTACAGTCATTTAACAATGATACTTTAGCTTATTTGGAATATAATTATACAACGCGAAGTAATCAATATATAAATAAAACTATAGGAAATGTTTTACAGGAGTTAGAGTTACCAATCATTTCAGTCATCGAATGGTCGCGAATTGACCATATGCACTCAAGTGAAAAAGGCGGAGTCGCATCAGTTTCTTTGGGAATTGTACAGATGGGGAACAAATGCAATCCTTTGAAAGATTATTACATAACAATAGTTTTCATGAATTTAATAACAGATGAAGAATTTATAAAACTTCGAAATCAACAAAATATCTATAAATGGACCCCTGAATTGTATAATTACATTAAAGATATGGAAATACGTTCTATTTACTCAAATCCATATATTACTTCGAAAAGGGATAAATTACCTCAATCAAATAATAAGCCCAAGGAAAGAAAATCCATAGATGATGCTATAAAAACAATCACTTCAGAGCAATTGAAAAATGCTGAACTTATTCAGGTTCCAAGTACAGTGCCACCCCTTAAAAAAACGCCTTGAACAATGAAAGTTTTGAATGAGACAAAATTCTTAATAAAAAAACTACGGGCTTAGTACTCGTAGTTTTTTTATTTTGGACAGGGCAGAATTAACACTAACACCTTATTTTATCATTTCTCTCTGTTATTTTTGAAGAAAATCAACTACTTGTTTATATACATTCTTTCCCGTAAATCCGAGTTTTTCGTCCAATACCTTGTAAGGAGCAGAAAAACCGAAAGATTCCATGCCGAATACTTCTCCGTTACAACCGACCAAACCTTGTAAAGTAACGGGTAAACCTGCAGTCAATCCGAAAACTTTAGCATTTTGAGGAATAACGGAACTCTGATAATCTTTACTTTGAGAACGGAATAATCCTTCAGAAGGAACAGAAACAATCCGAACTTTTATATCGTCTTTTCTCAATAATTCAGCTCCCTCAATTAATGTGGCAACTTCCGAACCTGAAGCTAACAAAACAATGTCGGGATTACCGTCGCATTGTACGATGTATCCGCCTTTAGCCGCTTGTTGTGCTTCTTCAAAACGAGAATTCTTCGCAGGTAAGTCCTGAATGTTTTGACGAGAGAATATTAATCCTGTAGGTGTATGTTTGTTTTCCAATGCCAACTTCCAGGAAATAGTAGTTTCCTGTACATCGGAAGGACGAAGAACCAACATGGAATTTTTACCTTTATGGTTTTTCAGTTTCTCCATTAAACGTATTTGAGCTTCTTGTTCTACGGGTTCATGCGTAGGACCGTCTTCACCGACACGGAAGGCATCATGCGTCCAGATAAAAATCACGGGAAGCTCCATTAATGCAGCCATACGAATGGCAGGTTTCATATAATCCGAGAATACAAAGAAAGTTGCACAGGCAGGAATTACACCACCATGTAAAGCCATTCCGACAGATAAACAAGCCATGGTTAATTCACAAACACCTGCCTGTAAAAACGCTCCGCTGAAATCTCCTTTGGCAAAAGCTTTGGTCTTTTTCAGAAATCCATCTGTTTTGTCCGAATTGGAGAGGTCTGCCGAAGAAACAATCATATTTTCAACTTGTTCAGCCAATACAGAGAGAACCGTTGCCGAAGCAGCCCGAGTTGCCTGATTCGGTTTTTGCTCGATTTTATCCCAGGCTACAGAAGGTATTTCTCCTGCAAACCATTTATCGAGTTTTTCGGCTAATTCGGAATTCTCTTTTGCCCAACGAGCCTTTTCCTCTTTTCTTTGTTTGACAATTTGCTTTAATTCTTCTTTACGGTTTGCATATAACTCTTCAACTTCAGGGAAAATGCAAAACGGATTTTCAGGATTTCCTCCCAAATTTTTGATTGAACTTGCATAACAAGCTCCCGCTTCTCCCAATGGCATACCATGAGTGGCGCACTTATTTTCATACGAAGCTCCGTCAGCAGTCAAAGCCCCTTTACCCATTGTGGTTTTACCGATAATGAGTGTCGGTTTTTCTCTTTCGGCCTTTGCTTCACTTAAAGCTTTACGGATTTCATTTACATCATTACCGTTAATTGAAATAACTTTCCATCCCCAGGCTTCGTATTTTTGGGCAACATTTTCCGATGTTACGGCTGATGTTTCGGTTGAAAGCTGGATGCCGTTAGAATCATAAAACATGACCAGATTATTCAAACCCAAGTGTCCCGCAATACGTCCTCCTCCTTGAGATATTTCTTCCTGAACACCACCGTCAGAAATAAATGCATAGATGGTTTGATTCATTACTTCACCAAAG